>JBAVGB010000043.1:0-46217 GCA_049684555.1 Gallionella sp.
GCGACCCTCGTTGAACGCCAGACGCGCTATGTGATGCTGGTGAAAGTGGCCAGTAAAGATACCGAAACCGTCATCAACGCGCTGATTAAACATGCTCATAAGCTACCGAACGAACTCTACAAATCGCTGACCTGGGATCGGGGCACGGAACTGTCCGACCACAAGCGCTTCACGCTGGCGACCGACATCAAAGTCTATTTCTGCGACCCTCAGAATCCCTGGCAACGAGGAACGAATGAGAACACCAACGGTTTGTTGAGACAGTACTTCCCAAAAGGAACAGACTTGTCGGTACACTCCCAATCGAAACTCAATGCAGTCGCTCGTCAGTTAAACGAACGTCCACGAAAGACGTTAAACTTCGAAACACCGGCTGAACGGTTTAATCAATGTGTTGCATCGACCGGTTGAAACCGCAGTATAAAGCTGACCGTCAAATGTCCCATTTCCTTTGGCAACAACAGAGTATCGGAAACGGAAGTTCGATCAATGCAAGTATGCTGTTATCAGTGAAACGATTATGTTATCGCGCTACCGGCAGTTCGTCCCACTCCGTGGTGTAGCGCTGCGACACATTCCCGCGCCGCATCGCCCAGCTTTTTCTGACTCCTTCGCCGAGCAGCTGCATCGTCCCGCTGCCCATGCGGTGATTGATGCGGTCTAGGGTCTTCATCAGCGCTGCAGATTTTGGTTGTGCCGCGGCATCATCGAACAGCGTGCGCGGCCTTGCGCCGGCGGCGATGATCTCGGTGAGCATCACGCCGGCCTTTTGGTATGCGTAGCCGCTGCGGTATATTTTCCGTAAACCATCCAGCGCGCCACGGCAAAGCAGGCGCGTGTCATCAGTGGGCTCGAACAAGGGTAGCAATATGGTCGGCTGGTATTGCGGGGCGTCATCCTTGTGCGGGTTGGTGCGGATATAGACCTGTATGCCGCCAGCGACACAATGCTGGCTGCGCAGTTTCTCCGCGGCGCGGGTGGTATAGGCAATCACCGCCTGTTCCAGATCAGCCAGCAGCGAAACCGGCATACCGAATGAACGGGAGCAGATGATCTGCTGGCGCGGCGAGGTGACCTCGTCCAATCCGATGCGGGCTTCGCCGTTCAGTTCCGCCACGATGCGTTCCATCACCACGCCGAACTCGGCACGCACACGCTTGGCGGGGCTGCATTTCAGCTCGAGTACCGTGTCTATGCCCATCTGTTGCAGGCGTTCGGCGCTGCGCCTGCCCACTCCCCAGACTTCGCCGACCTCGATCTTTGCGAGCAGGTTGTCCAGCATGCGTGTGGTCATCGCATTGAAGTCGCACACGCTGTGATACTGTTTCTGCTTCTTGGCGACATGATTCGCGAGTTTGGCCAGGGTCTTGCTTGGTGCGATACCCACACACACCGGTATGCCGACGCATTGTTTGATTGTACCGCGCATCGCTTGTGCATAGCTGGTCAGGTCGGAAATACCATCCATCCCGGTCAAATCGAGAAAGCATTCATCGATGGAATAGATTTCCTGGTTCGGGCTGTATTGCGACAGCAAGCGCATCACCCGGTTGGAGATGTCGGCGTACAGCGTGTAGTTGGAGGACAGCGCGATGATGCCGTGGCGTTTGGCAAGGTCTTTCATCTGGAACCACGGGACGGCCATCTTGAGGCCGAGATCCTTGACTTCCTGCGAGCGCGACACCACGCAACCGTCGTTGTTGGAGAGCACCACCACGGGTTTGCCTTCCAGCCCGGGCCGGAACAGCCGTTCGCAGGAGACGTAGAAGTTGTTGCAGTCGATTAATGCCATTGAGCGCATGGCTCATGCGAACTTAAATCTTGTGGATGTTCCAGCTTACTACCCCCCAGACCGAGAAATCCTGTTCCGGCTTGATGAGCGTGTCGGGATAGCCCGGATGTGCCGCGCGCAACACCTGTCCGTCCGGCGTATGCAGCAGCTGCTTCACGGTGAATTCGCCATCGAGCACCGCGATCACCACGCAGCCGTGCGTGACAGGCAGGGCACGATCCACGACCAGCAGGTCGCCGTCGAAAATGCCATGTCCGCGCATCGAGTCGCCCGACACGCGCATGAAGAAAGTGCTTTCGCGGTGCTGGATCAAATGCGCGTCCAGACTGAGGCGCTGTTCCACATAGTCGTCGGCGGGCGAGGGGAAGCCCGCCGGCACGGCACGGCGCAGCAGGGTGCGCTGCCGATAAAACAATTCCTTGTTCGGATGGGTCAGCGACAGGAGGCCGCGCGCGGCGCGTTGTAGCTGCCGGCCGGTACGGACGGAATGCAGGGCGGACGCCATGGCCTACTTCCGGTACTTGCGGATCAAGCCGACCAGCACGCCGAATATCTCCAGCGTGCCCTGCGGCCGGATGACCGGATAAGCGGGGTTGGCGGGACGCAGGATGTACTTGCCGCGCTCCCTGTCCAGGGTCTTCAAGGTGAACTCGTTATCCACGATGGCCACCACGATGTCGCCGACATTGGCAAGATTGCGCTTTTCCACCACGGCGACATCACCGTCATGGATGCCCGCTTCGATCATCGAATCTCCCCTCACCGGGATCAGCGTGGTGCTGGATGGCGTGTCGATCAGCATCTCGTCGATCACGAAGTACTCGCCCTGGGTTTCAGTGACGGAAGCCGGCATGCCCGCCTGGACCGAGGATTCGGCCAGCGGGCGCGCGAAGAATGAACGGGACGGGATCCACGCGCCATCCGGGGTGCGCTCGATGAAGCCGGCAGCGCTCAGGCGGGTCAGCACGGCCTTGACCCAGGACTTCGAAGCGATACCGAACACCTCGCACAGCTTGGCGTAGGAGGGGATGCTTTTCCAGTCGGCGTAATAGTCCTGGAGTTTGGCGAGATACTCGGTGTCTTTCGGATTGGAACCGGGCGGGTTGGAACCGGGTGAATTGAAGTCAGTCATGGCAGTGGTTGATACAGAACGAACGTGCTGCCACTGTAAAGAACGAACGTTCTCTTGTCAAGCGTGTTTTGCCGAATCCAAGCGTTGCCCCGTTACGGCGCTGTCCGTGAAGTTTCCAGGGCCCATCCTTTCGATGCCGGGCTGTCAAACGCCCGGGCGAGGAAAAGGCCTATCGGGTCAGCCAGGACCGGCTGCGAACGGTCAGCAGCGCGAACGGGAAGATCCAGAACAGCAAAAACGTCGAAAAGTAAGCGTATAGCACGCCCCAGCCAAATTCCCATGACCGCTCGCTTCGCACAAAATAGAGCGCATAGAACAGGCCGGCAATACCGATCGACTCCAGCAAGCGGATTGCGGCCCATGAATCGTGGAACGATATCGAGACCACCACAGCCATGACCCCATAGGCGACAAAGAACCTGAGGTTGGTCAATGTCGATTCCATCACGGTCAGTATCATGGAAGGAAGCGGCCGTTTCCAGACGATTTTGGCAAGACGCAATTCTTCCCTTATATAGCTGCGGTCCCAGCGAAGGTACATGCGGCAGAGTTTTTTGTAGGTATGGGGGACTATGGTATGGACCACGGCGGTGCGCTGGTAAACCGTGTCGAATCCTGCGTTCAGCACATCGTTGGTCAGTGCCCGATCCTCTCCGATCGTGCAGGATTGCCCCAGGAATTTTTGATTGCTCCAGCCGGGAACAATGAGCTTGAGGACTGATGCGCGATAAGCGGACAAGGCACCGGGACAACAATAGACGGTTCGATACACGGATTGGGCGCTGCGCAGAAAATCAAACGAAAGTACAAAGCGCACATGCAGCATCCGGGGGATGATCCCGGCGAATCGATTCAGCACCGCAACCTTGCCGCCAACCGCACCGACCTTGGGATCACGGAACGGGCTTGCGATTTCCAGAAGCGCCCTGCGGTCGATGATGCTGTCCGAATCGATGGTCACCACGATCTCGCCGCGCGCCGACTCGAACCCTGCCACCAGTGCTGCCCGTTTGCCCTGGTTGACGGCGAACCGCACCGGCTTGACCATATCCGGGTAACGGCTGGCCGTCGCCGAAATGTGCGACCAGGTATCGTCCTTGCTGCCGTCATCGACCGCGATAATCTCCAGGCGATCCTTGGGATAATCCGAGTTAACGCAGGATTCGATGGTTTTCGACACCATCTCGCCTTCATTGAAGGCCGGGATAATCACCGTCAGCATGGGCGCTTCTTCAAAGGTCAAGGTCGGGGACGGGTGATACCGGATCCACAACAGGGTGCGGACCACTAATAGTCCTGTTGCCATGTAGAGCCAAATCATCGCCGGACCGAAAATATGCGATTGCCAGCCCTGGCGATCGACGATATACAGCCAGGGGTTGAACAGCTGCCGCTGGCTGCTGACCAAAAACATCGAGATGATGAAGAGCCAGATGCTCACCAGCAGCACCTTGTCCCATTTGTCATAGGCAGGGATTGCAGAGGAATGGATTGGTCCGTCAGAAGTCTTTTTCATTTGAAAACCTTGTGTAAACGATGGCAGGCAGATTCTGCAATACTGGGTAGATAATATATTTGATGGCGGTCAGGCTGATGTCCTAGGCCTTGACCACATTATCGAACTCCTCGCGATACCGGCCGCGCGTATCTACAATCAGCGGGGCGTGAGTCCGGATACGCTGGTAATCAAAAACGTCATGGTCCGTGGCAACAAGTACGCAATCCATGCTGGCAACAACCTCATCGGTAGGGTCGACCGATTCAAGATCAAAATGATAATTGCGCATTTTGGGGAATTCGGGAACGTAAGGGTCGCTGTAGGAAACGGTCGCCCCTTTGGCAGTCAGCAGTTCCATCAATTTGACCGAAGGGGATTCACGCATATCGTCGATATTCTTTTTGTAGGCGATACCCAGCACCAATATCCTGGCACCGCTCAAGGGTTTCTTCCGGTCATTCAACGCATCGGTGACTTTCGCGACAACCCACTCCGGCATCCTGGTGTTGATTTGCCCGGCAAGTTCGATGAAACGCGTGTCGATGCCGTACTCCTTCGATTTCCAGGAAAGGTAGAAGGGGTCGATCGGAATGCAGTGTCCGCCAAGACCGGGGCCGGGATAGAACGGTGTAAAGCCGAACGGCTTGGTGGCCGCCGCATCGACCACTTCCCATATATCGATGCCCATGCGATCCGAAATGATCTTCATTTCATTGACCAGGCCGATATTCACCGCGCGGTAGATGTTTTCCAGCAGCTTGGTCATTTCTGCCGCCCGTGTGCTGGAAACCGTGACAACCTTCTCGATTGCACTGCCATACAGCGCGGTGCCGATCTCCAGGCAGGCCGGTGTCGAGCCGCCGACCACCTTGGGGATGGTGCTGGTTTCGAAGTTCGGGTTGCCCGGGTCTTCCCTTTCCGGGGAAAAAACCAGAAATATATCTTCCCCGATGACATGACCGCGGTTTTCGATGCGGGGCCGCAATTCCTCCTCGGTTGTACCCGGATAAGTCGTGCTCTCCAGGCACACGATCTGGCCTTTGCGCAAATACGGCAAAAGCGATTCGAGGGTCTTGATGATATAGGTAAGATCGGGGTCCTGATGCCTGCCCAACGGGGTCGGCACGCAGAGGATCAAGGCGTCCGCTTCGCCGGCGCGGGAAAAATCGGTCGTTGCCTCAAATCTGCCGCTCGCGCGCATGGTTGCCACCTTGTCTGATGGAATGTGCGCGAAGTAGCTATCGCCGCGATTGAGCATCTCGGTCTTGGCAGTATCGATATCGAAGCCGATTGCCCGAAAACCAGCCTCCACAAAACGCAACGTCAATGGCAGGCCTACATAGCCAAGGCCGATAATGCCTACCCGGGCCTGCCTGGAGCGAATTTTTTCCAACAATTGATTTTTCATTTGCCGATTTCGGAATTTAATTTAAGACCAGAGTTAAAGCCTGCCATTATAGAAAAATTACCGCTAGTGGACCACGTTGGACATAAATAAATCCCCGATCCGGGTCGGTTTTGTAGATTAAATTGATTTCATGATGGGTACTTAATTTTGAAACAAGCCATGAAGTCCGTATCTGGTCCAGGTTTCTGGCACCGATACGCATGGAGAAGCGTGGTGGTTTTCGGCTGCCGCAGGGTTAATTACATGATAAAACAATGAAAAATTAGCGGAAATCGGCAGGTTGTCAGTACTCCGAATACTTTTTCGAACTGCCGCGCACCTTTTCCGCGGGATACTTCTGTGCGTTCTTCTCCAGCTTGTGCAAGGCCGCTTTCAGCAGATCCACATCCAGTTTGTCCGACAGGCGGATCAGGTACAGCAGGATATCGGCCAGTTCCTCGCTGACCGCATCCTTGTTTTCCGTGCCGAGGCTCAGCGACTGCGCCTCGGTCAACCACTGGAAATGTTCCATCAGTTCGGCGACTTCCACCATCAGTGCCATGCTCAGGTTTTTCGGCGAATGGAACTGGTCCCAGTCGCGGTCGTCGGCGAACGCGCGCAGCTTGTCGCGCAACGTCAGCAGATCGGATCGGTTGGTCATGGCTTCACTCCGGTGGGGAATATTGGGCGCTATTGTAATACGGGGCGCGGCAGGTCATCATGCACGGCAAACTTTGAGACCCACCTTTGAGAACCGCTGGCGAGAGAATCGATACCATGGACGAATACATTTTCTTTGATGCCGGTTTGCGCGACCGGTTTGTTCAGTATGCCGGTGAACTGGGCGTGGCATGCGAATTGCGGGATGACACGATGGGCTTGATCGTTGCGGTGCCGGAGGACCTGCATGATGATCTGGTAGACAATCTGGAATCCCGTTATGACGAGTTGCAGGATGAGCAATCTGAGCTGATGTCGCAATCTGGCGGTCTCAGCAAGCTGGCCGGGTTCAAGCTGGTATTGCCGGACGGACAAATCAGCACGGTACCCTTGCAGCCGGAAATGGCCAACCGGCTGCTTGCCTGCTTCAGCATCGAGGAGATACAGGCGCTGTTCGACACGGTTGCACGCAGTGTGCTGGATCCCCAAGACAGTCATTTGTGCGAGATACTGAGGGCTGATACAGACACGAAACGATAAAAGGCAGCCGGGGTGACCCCCTGTTAACTTCCCGATTACATACTCAATAATTCCCTCTTGCAGTCCACGATCAGCGTATAAAATGCGCGCCGTTCATCAATATCAACTTTAAGGAAACTAATATGTCAGAAGAATTCCATGTCCACGGTGCGCATGATCACGAAGTGGAACATCAGGCCCACGGCGGAGACAGTCTGGCCGGTTACGTGGCGATTTTTACCGCGATTCTGGCCTCGGTCGGCGCAGTCGTCAGTTATCAGGGCGGGGATACGCAGAACCAGGCGATGCTGTTCAAGAACGAGGCAGTGCTGAAGAAAACCCAGGCTTCCGACCAATGGAATTTTTACGAGGCAAAAAGCAACAAGGGACACTTGATGGAACTGGCCGCGGACCTGGCGCCCGCGAGCAAGCGGGACTACTACAAGGCACAGATCCAAAAATACGAAAACGACAAGAAGGAAATCATGTCGAAGGCCCAGGCGCTGGAAGCAGAATCGGAAAAGGCCAACGAGAAAAGCGAGCATGCGATGCATCCGCATCACAAGCTGGCGCAGGCAATGACGCTGATACAGATTGCGATATCCCTTGCTTCCATTACCGTGCTGACGCGCAAGAAATGGCTGTTCGCCGTGGCGGGTGTCGCGGCGGCAGGCGGGCTCGCCATGTGGGGATCGGCTCTTGGCATGTAAGCCAAGTTCATCATGAAAGCGATATTCTATGACTGGGGCGGTTTCAACGTCTGGCTATTTCACGCCATCAATGACGTCCGGTTTGCCTGGCTGGACAAGGCGATGTTGCTCGGAACCGGACTGGGCGATCACACAATGTTTCCGATCTATATGGGATTGGTGTCGCTAATTGCGCTGGTCAGGGTGAGCCTGCCCGGCCAGGATGCCGCACATTACCGGGTTCGGGTGAACGGCTGGATGATGGCGATCGCGGCATTCAGTCTCGCTTACCTGCTCGACGGGATGTTGCTGGCCGTGCTGAAGCCGCTGTTTGATTTTCCCCGCCCGCCACTGGCCCTGCCGTCCGGCAGCGTGAATATTGTCGGCACACCTGAATTTCATCACAGCCTGCCGAGCGGGCATTCATCGTTCGCGATGCTGGTCACAGCCAGCCTGTGGCCAGTTCTGAGCCGCACCTGGCGCGTGGCGGGCGCATTGTTCGTGTTGTGGGTCGGTATTTCCAGGGTCAGTCTCGGCGCGCATTTTCCGGCAGATGTCATGGCCGGCTTTTTATCCAGCCTGGTCGTGGTGTTGCTGGTTTATGCCGCGATACGGGCGCTGATGCGGTTGATCGCAAAAGGTACGGGCGGTATTTGGTGAGGTGCTGACACCCGAAACTATACGTTCATGCAAACCAGATACAGGGAATCATCATTGATGTTTATTGTTTGGGTTGGATTGGCCGGGACAGTCGTGCCTGCGTTAACTGCCCGCATAAATCCTGTGGCTGTATCGCCGTCATCCAGCTCGGTATCAAGTCGCTTGACAAATTTCCCGGGTATCGCGTCGGAACAGATTATATAGGTGCCCGACAGCCCGATAATCGGGCTGGCGCTGCTTAAACCGATTTGTCCGCCAACGATGTTTCGCGGTATGTAGTCGCCAGGGTTGCTGGTATCGGTGGAACCGCTATCCAACCCAGCCAGGCGCAAATGCTGCCATAACACATAGCTTTCGCTGGCAACCGTCGAATCATTCCATATGCCGTCTATCATCCCATTGCCAAGCATGCACTTTCCTGCAACATTCTGGGGGGAACAGGGCGTGGCACCGGGCAAGTGCATGGCCAATCCGGAGTCATCTCCGGGAAAAGCCCTGAATTTATCCTGATAGCCTTCAATCAAAACGGGGATGTTTTCAAAATCGTGGGCCAGACGCTTTTCCTTGGAATTGTTGATCAGCTCCTGACCTTTGATGGTAGCGCCCAGCAACAGCCCGATCACCACCAACACGATGGCGGTTTCGATCAGGGTGAATCCGGACGAATCATGTTTCATTCAATCATCCCGGGCAACTTGGATGTTGTTTGCCAGATATCCAAAGCGTATCCGCCGCGCAAAACCAATCAACGGGGACATCCAATGGCTTCGCTCGAGCATGCGATACGGGGCATTCTGTGCCTGATCATCATAAATATCAACACCTTGTATTTGATTGAGGATAGGCAACTGTTCAAACCATAACTTGCCTGTCTGGCAATGTTGCGGTTAAACATTCAAAGTTATGCATAGTCGCAATCCAGAGGTCGCCAAACCATAGGCGCATCGCTCATTTATTCATCATGCATTATGGAAATTTAATATCAGTGTTTGTCCTATGCCATCATTCCAGCAGAGAATGCTTGCTAGAAGGAGATGAATTCTGTCCGCAGCGGGCGGTCATATGGTGTCAAGGGTTGGCGCGGTTTTCGATTAGCGAAAGCATCACCGGTCACTCCTTCCGGGAAATCTTCCCGATCGCCTCAATCTTGAATTCCTCTGATGAATGCAGCTGCTGATAAGGGCTTTCTCATATTGTTGTAATTTTGGCACATCGGTGTTCGTTGCTTCGGATTCGATCCAGAGTGACACTAGCGATTCTGCGATTAACGATCCGGGCTGGACTTTTGGTTTTCCTGATCGCGTTGAAAGTAGCCGGTGCTTTACGTGGAGCCGGGATGGGGGTAGGATGAAAAATTGAAGTTGGCATGTTCTGATGTTTCATCAAGGAGATATCATGGCTATGAACCCGATCAGTTTCGGCTCCAGCGCAACTCAATTGTTGCAGCAAACAAATCAAAGTCAGCAGGATAAACTGCTGCAGCATTACAAGCAGTCCCAGCAGGCCAAGCAGTTCCAGCAAGTCCAGCAAGCCCAGAAGGCGCTTGATGCCCAAAAGCAACAGCAGGCGTTGCAGGCCGTTCAGGCTCAGCAGGGCCAAAACAATGCCAGTGCAAATGCGGGCAAAACGATCGGTTCTAACATCGATATCCAGGTTTAAGCCATTGTCAGTGGCAACGCATGTTCCAGTGTTTGATTGCCGAGCTGTACCGAACCGCGCAGGCGGTTCTCAATGCAACCGCTTTATGATCCGCATCAGGATTTGCTGCGTTGAGTCGCTTTCAGGGCATTGCCGGGGGTGGTGACATGGACGCGTTGCCGTCCATCCCAATTGGCCCATAATCGAGATGACATAACGACAGAACTGGTATGGGAATAGCGTCTCTGGACTATTGCTACTTTTTGCTGAAAACAGGAAAGCACTGAAATGGATTGTCTGCTTTGCTTTCCGCAGGTTAGCGGTTATGGTGCGGCTGGCGGTGGACGCAGTCCAGTGCGAACCATGCTCTGCGACATTTTCCCTGTTAACAGGGAAAAATACAGGGAATTATGCAAATTCTAACGGCTTGATTTGTACTAAACCCACAGAAGGACCTGATTCAGAGCCATTCTCCAGCCAACGACCGGATCTTTGGCGTAAATTGGAACAGGGAATTATCAGGTGATGTATCAGGGAATTAATTTGGAGGAACAGGGATTAAGTCCTCTCACAACTTATGGTACAAAAATTGACCTCAGTTCACGCAATCATTACTTAACTCATATATCCACTTCAATCACGACTTTGCCAAAGTGTCCCGCCCTTTCCAGATGCGTGTAGGCTTCGCGCGCCTGATTAAAAGGAAATACACGATCAATCACCGGATGTATTCCGGCCACCTCAAGAAATTTTCCGAGGTCCTCGAACATGCTGCGGCTGCCAACAAAGATGCCTGCCAGCCTCTTGGTGCCGCCGATCAGTACGGCAGGATTGATCTCACCACCAAAACCGCTGACACCGCCTATGATCACGATGGTGCCACCCATTCTGGCGCTGCTGACAGAGCGCGTCAGTGTGCCCTGGCCGCCGACTTCGAGCACCAGATCAACGCCGCGGCCACCGGTGATACGCAACACTTCTTCCTGCCACTCGGGCATGGTCTTGTAGTTGATGGTCGCAGCGGCGCCAAGGGCGCGGGCACGGCCCAGTTTTTCATCGCTGGACGAAGTGATGATGGTGCGCAGGCCTGCGGCCTTGGCCAGCTGCAACGCCCAGATTGATACCCCACCAGTGCCCAGCAGCAGCACGCTATCCCCCGGTTTTGCCCGCCCCTCCACAAACAATGCATTCCATGCGGTGACGCCCGCGCAAGGTATTGCGGCAGCCTCCGCATAATTCAGGTGTGCCGGGATCGCGACTGCAGACTCTTCGTTCAGGACAACTTCTTCGGCGAGCATGCCTTCCACCGCACTACCGAGCGCGCCTGCGGTGTTTTGTGGCGTCGGTGCGCCGTTGAACCAGCCCGGGAAGAATGTTGCCGCAACGTGGTCCCCGACGCGAAAGCGTTTCACATCCGCACCGACAGCAACGACTTCGCCCGCGCCATCCGAACAAGGGATGACAGTGACATCGCTGATTCCGGGGTATCTGCCTTGAGCGATCATCAAGTCGCGATAATTGAGCGATACGGCTCGCATGCGCACGCGCACTTCATGTGCAGCAGGCGCGACAATGCCGCGTTGAACCCGTTCGAGTCCGGTGATCTGTTGACCCGCCTTAATTTGATAAACCTGCATTGATATCTCCTATTCAGATATATACATCTTGGTTTGCAGTGGTCACCGGAGAAGGTCCAGTTTGCTATTTTGCCCACATCGGATTTGGCAACTATCCTATCTGCGACTGAATAGTCGGCATTTTCTTGCCAAATATGCAGGGCAGATTTTAGGCGGTATTGAGTATCCTCAACTTGACACTCGTCGAAGTGGCCAGTAATCGAAGAAATTGGCGTAAAAGACCATAAGTGGAAAGGTGATCGCCAGCATGCTGGTGGCAAGCCATAATTCCAGCGCATATCCCGGTGCGCCACCGGGCAACGCAAGATGGCCGACTGCGAAGAGCCGGTATAGAAGGTACATACACACGGCCAGCAACGCGGCTGCCCCGACCAATACCATTCCTCGCCAGGGTTGTGGCAGGCGCACGAACGGAGCGCCTTCGAACATGACCAGAACGATGAATATGCCGAATATCATGGACACCGTTCGCACCAGCAGCTGGACCACGTCCATGCCAAGATACACGACGCAAACCTGCCAAACTGCGGTAACCACTAGGGCAATCAGCAAGCCACTGGCAATGCCGAATAGCGGTTGCCGGCCAAATGCGGGGGTATTGCGTGCCAAGATCGATACTGGCCAGAAGTCCAGCAGTACCAGCGACAGGGTGGTTGCCACAGAGCACAGGCCGCAGGTGAGCGGATGCCATGCATTGAAGCTTCCGTGTGGGTCGAGAGCCTCACGGTAGAACGGTGCCTGATGCAGGAAATCGAAGTCGAATAGCGTGGTGAACAACAGCCATGTGATCGCGTATGCTGCAACCATCAGCGCAAAACCCATCAAGACCGGACGTTTGCCCAAGACCGATGTAAACGGCCAGCACTGCAGCGGGATGATCAAACCGATGGTGACGAGCACCGACAAAATCACAAACATGTTCACCAACGGTGTCGGCGGGGTCAGGCCGCCACCGATCGTGCGATTCGACACCACGGCAACCAGCACGCCTACAACAACAGTCAGCAGCAACAGTGCCAGCCCCCTGAGCGGCTGGCGAAGACGCCCGACTGGCCCTGGTTGTTTGCTGTGCCATACCAGGCTGATGATGATCTGGACAGGCACCATGGACACCATGAGCAGATTTACCCAGGACAGGAAAATGTCCGGCCGGAACGAGAGCGACACACAGATTGAAACCACCACCACCAGAATGCTGGCAATGATGCCGACAGCCGGTTGACGTCCCATACCCATCACTTCTCCATCTGTGTTCATGCTTTCCCCCTCATTATGGTTTTGTACTGGATGGCATCCGGATATTAGTGAAGCTGCCGGGATGCAGCTAGCCAACATCTGCAATAGCAGTTATCGAATATTTTTATAACAAGACAATCGGTAACGTTATCGGTGTGATGTCGCAATCTGGAACGGCAGTCGGATGAAAGCCGGGAAAGTTGTTGCGGAGGCATTGCGCAATCGAAGTGGTGTTGCGTCGCAACGGACGCTGAAGCTAGTCATGTGGCAGAGTGCTTATGCCAGTTTAGTTTGCCCGCCGGAAACAGCCCGATGCTGCTGTCAATCAGGCGTAGGGGGTCGGAGTGCCGATCATTGAACACCGGGAATGCGGCTATAACAATAATAGATAGCTGCTATTGCAGATGTTGTCTAGCTGCATTCCCGGAGTCCCACTAAGATTCCCGTGCGGTTAGGTAAAGGATTTGCACGGTTGGTATATAAAAAAAGCCGGCAGTTTTTGATCAGTTAAACAACGTAGATGCTTAACATACAGGGAGAAGTCATGAGAGGGAATAACAAAATTCATGCAAATATAAAAACAATTATATTTGCATTGGCGGCTGCACTGCCGGTGCATGCGGCATATGCAATCGATTTTAAGACCGATAATCCGGATCTGAGAATCACCTGGAACAACACGTTCAAATACAGCAATGCCTACCGCCTGCAGGATGCAGATCCGGCGCTCATCAACAATCCCGCCAATTACACTTTCAACCAGAACAGCGGCGACCTGAACTTCCAGAAGAAGGGGCTGGTCTCCAATCGTCTCGACTGGCTGACCGAATTTGATGTCGATACCAATAACATGGGTGCACGGGTCAGCGCGGCTGCCTGGTATGACTCTGTATACAATCGCAACAATCAAAACGATGGCTCGATAGCTGATAGTTCTTCCATATTGTCGCCTCCGGCAAATCAATTTGCGCCTGATACGCGCGATCAGCACGGGAAAAAAGCAGAGGTGCTGGATGCGTTTGTGTATGCCAAGGGGGATATCGGCGATGAGTCGCGCGGAACGATCCGCGTTGGGCGCCATTCGCTGGTATATGGCGAAACCCTGTTCATGGGGGCCAACGGCATTGCCAATGCGCAGGGACCCGTGGATCTGGTGAAACTGCTGTCCGTACCCGGAACCCAATTCAAGGAAATCCTGCGTCCGGTGGACCAGATCTCGGGCGATGTGGAATTGAACTCCAATGTCTCAGTCGGCGCCTATTATCAATTGGAATGGCGCCCCTCGGTCATCCCGGGTGTGGGCAGCTACAACAGTGATTTCAACGGCGCTGGGGTCGGTGTTGCCGGGATTTTGACTGGGCTTTCAACTCCTCCTGCCATAGGCATAAGTGATTTGAATGCCAAGAATTCCGGGCAGGGCGGTATCAAGGTCAAATTCACGCCGCCGGGTTCGGACACCGAATACGGTTTGTATGCGGCCGAATATAACGACAAGTCACCGCAACTGTATGTGAATGTTGCTGCGAGCCCCAATTGGACGTTGCAGCAAGTGTACGCAGAAGGCATCAAGACCTTCGGTGCAAGTGCCAGCAGGGTGTTGTTCGGCGCCAATGTCGCCGCAGAAGCTTCGATACGTCGCAATACGCCGCTGGTAAATGACCCGGTGTTCGCGCCAGGCCCGGCAGACAGCAACAATCCCCTGTTCGGTGTTGGCAATACGGCGCACTTCAATCTTTCAGCACTGTATGTGATGCCGACCAACAGTATATTCGAGGGCGGTGTATGGCTGGCCGAGCTGGGATGGAATCGCGCGACCAGTTGCACGGCCAACTGCTCGGATGTCGACCCGAATACCACGCGCGATGCAACCTCGATGCGCATGATATTCCAGCCGGATTACTATCAGGTGATGGACGGGCTGGACATTTCGATTCCTATCGGGCTGGGCTATGGATTGAATGGCCGCTCCAGGGCAGTATTCAAGTTCAACGGAGGTGTCGAACATGGCGGCGACATGAGCGTCGGCGTAACCGGGACCTATCAGCAGGTCTGGAAGGGGGGCGTCAACTATGTGCATTACCTGGGCGGCGCAACGCCGTTCCTGATCAACAATCCGGCTACTAACCTGCCCATGATCAGCTACGGTCAATCACTGGCTGATCGCGACAACGTTTCCCTCTATATCAAGCGTTCATTCTAATTTAAGCATAAGGAAATATTATGAAACCCAACATGAAAATGGCCGCTCTGGCGGTAACACTTGGATTTGGAATGCTGCTGGCCAACAGCACGTTCGCCGCGGTATCGGCAGAACAGGCCGCTACATTGAAGACCACCCTGACCCCGATGGGTGCGGAAAGAGCGGGCAACAAGGATGGCACCATTCCCGCCTGGACCGGCGTTTATGACAAGGTAGCCCCCGGATACAAGCCGGGTGATGCGCGCAAGGATCCATTTGCGGCCGAGAAACCGCTTTTTACGATCACCAGCAAAAACATGGATCAATATGCATCCAAATTGACGGCCGGTA
This sequence comes from Gallionella sp., assembly GCA_049684555.1. Classification (GTDB taxonomy): domain Bacteria; phylum Pseudomonadota; class Gammaproteobacteria; order Burkholderiales; family Gallionellaceae; genus Gallionella. Next base: position 15,379 of record JBAVGB010000043.1, read on the forward strand.
CGATCGCATTACTGAAAAAATATCCGGATTACCGTCTCGAGGTTTATCCGACGCACCGGACCGGGGGCGCACCGGACTGGGTCTATGAAAACACGTTCAAAAACGCCACCAGCGCAAAAGAGGTTGATGGCGGCTGGGGCGTTGAGGGTGCATTTGGCGGCGTTCCCTTCCCGATCCCGCAGGATGGCTACCAGGTCATCAAGAATCATGATCTGGCCTGGTTGGGCGTTACCACGCAATATGATACCCAATGCTGGATAGTGACCGCGGACGGCAAGCGCGCGCTGGCAAATTCCGCTGTTCAGACCATCATGCGGCCGTATTATTTCAAGGGCAGCAACCCCGACAAGGTGGGCGGCGTTTATTCATATAACATGCTGGATACACGCGGGCCTGCGTCTAAGGCAGGCGAGGGTATTCTGACTATCGATGGCCTCAACAGCAAAACCCCGCGCAAGCTTTGGCAGTATCTGGTCGGGCAGCGCCGTGTTCGTCGTGCGCCATCCGTGTCTTATGACACACCGGATTCCGTCACTTCGGGTATTGGCTTCTTTGATGAGGCCTTCATGAAGTTCGGCCCTATCGATCACTATGACCTGAAACTGGTCGGCAAAAAGGAGATGTATATTCCTTACAACAACAACCGTGCGGCATCGGCAAAGGTTGCCGATCTGGTTGGCCCGAAATTCCTCAATCCTGATCTGGTGCGCTGGGAATTGCATCGTGTCTGGGATGTGGAAGCCGATCTTGCACCGGGCAAGCGCCACGTAGTGCCCAAGCGTCATTACTACATCGATGAAGATACCTGGCAAATCATCATGATCGATGGTTACGATGCCCAGGGGAAAATCTGGAGAAGCAATTACACGTTGACTCTGCTGGCGCCGGATATCCCTGCCGTGATCGGAACGGTCATGTGGGGAACTTACGATGTCCAGACCGGCGCATACCTGCTGAACTCGTCTTCGAACGAGATGCCGGTCCAGTACAAGGAAATCCCACGCCTGCCGCTGAGTTTCTTTACTACCGATTCGCTGGCGAATCGCGGCGCTCGCTAAATGATCTCCCGCATACGGCCTTGCTGTTGCGTATGCGGGGGATCAAGCTGAATTGGATTCGCATGCCGAATCCTGACTAACCACGGCAGTGTGAGGTCTTGGAATCCGTTCATGCTCAAAATATCGAAGCATGGGCGGATTTTTAATTACAGGTTGATCATTTTCTAAAATCAAAATAATTCGATCCCGGGAAACAATGAAGAAAATTATTCGGATACTCGCGACATGTATATCGGTACTGTTGGCGATGCCTGCCGCATTGGCGGCACCGCCGGATATCCCTGAAGTATTAACGCAACCATCCATCATCAGCCAAAAGGCCTTGAAAGCGGTCATGCTGGCCGTTGCCAATGCCGGGCCGAGATTGGTAGCGGTGGGTGAGCGCGGCATTATCCTGTTGTCGGATGATGACGGTAAAACTTGGCGTCAGGTACCCACGCCCGTGCAGGTCAGCCTGGTCGCGGTTCAGTTTGTCAATGCGCATACCGGTTGGGCAGTGGGAAATCTCGGCGTGGTATTGCATACCACCGATGGCGGGGAAACCTGGAGCAAGCAGCTGGATGGCATGCAGGCCGCCCAGATAGTGGCACGGGCGGCTGTTACGCCTGAACAGCAAACCGCTGCACAGCGGCTTGTCAATGACGGCCCGGACAAACCGTTCCTTGATCTGTATTTCAAGGATGAGATGAATGGCTACATCGTTGGCGCCTACAACCTGATCTTCAAGACCACCGATGGCGGAAAAAGCTGGCAAGCCTGGCAACAGCACGTGAAGAATCCGCGTGGCTGGCACCTGTATGGAGTTCGTCCTGCCGGTGGGGAGTTGTTCATCGTTGGGGAGCAGGGTACCTTGCTGCGCTCGATTGATGATGGCGCAACATTTGTGCCGATTACTTCGCCTTACAAGGGATCCTATTTCGGGCTGGTCACCGGCACCAAGAGCCAACTGGTTGTTTTCGGGCTGCGCGGAAAGGTATTCTGGTCCGGAGACCTGGGGCGCAGCTGGAAGAAAGGCGATACCGGTTCAACGGTCACGCTATCTGCCGGTATCCGGTTGTCGGATGGCTCGCTGCTGCTCGTCAGCCAGGCCGGCGATTTGCTGATCAGTCACGACAATGGCCTGCACTTCCAGTTGCTGCCCGGCAAGGAACATCTGCCCGTTGCGGCAGTCGCCCAGGCAAATGACGGCAGCTTGATCATCGCAGGGCTTCGCGGGATCAAACGTATTGCGCCGCAAGCTGCCGGTACAGGCCGGTAAACATGGTCCGCACCCTGATCAGTCGATACATGATTAATATCGATACCGGGAATATGTCCAGACTTGCTGCGGTATTTCCCATTTAGTCGGAGTTTCAATTGAAAATATCCAACGAGTTAGTTCAACAGCCCGTAGTCCGGGATATCAAGGATTTCGACACGCGTTCCGGCAACCTGGCGGAACGGGTATTGTTCAATCATCGTCCCGCAATTGTGATGCTATGCATAATCATAACGGTACTGCTTGGCTTTCAGGCCACAAAGTTGCAGTTGAATGCAAGTTTCGAGAAGATGATCCCGACCTATCACCCCTATGTGGTCAATTATCTTCAGAATAAATCTGAATTAAGCGGGCTTGGGAATTCCCTGCGTATTGCTGTCGAGGTCGACAAAGGCACGATATTCGACAAGAACTATCTGCAGACTCTACAGAAGATGAATGATGAAATCTTCCTGTTGCCTGGGGTGGATCGTTCCTTCATGAAGTCGCTGTGGACCTCCAATACACGCTGGACCGCCGTGACGGAAGACGGGCTGGAAGGAGGTACCGTGATACCCGATTCCTATGACGGCTCGGAAATGAGCATGGACGTGCTGCGCACCAATATTCAGCGCGCCGGCATAATCGGTCAATTGGTGGCAAACAACTTCAAGTCGAGCATCATTGTCGTGCCCCTGCTGGACGTCAATCCGCAGGATGGCAAGGCGCTCGACTATCGTCAGTTTTCACGGGACCTGGAAAAAATTCGCAGCAAATATCAAACCAACGGGATACGGATCCACATAACAGGCTTCACCAAGATCGTGGGCGATTTGATTGACGGATTGCAGCAGGTTCTGATGTTCTTCGTGTTTGCGATTCTGATCGCTACGGCCTTCCTGTTCTGGTACACCCGTTGTTGGCGCAGCACCATGCTGGTCATGATGTGCTCCCTGATCGCGGTGCTTTGGCAGTTCGGTCTGCTTGCCACATTCCATTTTGAACTGGATCCCTATTCGATACTGGTGCCATTCCTGGTATTTGCGATCGGCATGAGTCATGGCGCGCAAAAGATGAACGGGATCATGCAGGACGTGGGGCGGGGTACGCATCGCGTTGTTGCGGCGCGTTATACGTTCCGGCGTTTGTTTGTGGCCGGTATGGCGGCACTGCTGTGTGATGCGGTCGGATTTCTGGTTCTGACCCTGATAAAGATCAAGGTGATTCAGGATCTGGCTGTGATCGCAAGCATCGGCGTAGCGGTGCTGATTTTCACGAACCTGGTGCTGCTGCCGATTCTGTTGTCTTATACCGGGGTGAGCAGCAAGGCTGCCGCGCGCAGCGTGACCCTGGACGCTGACGGAAAGAACATCCCGAAGCCGTGGCTGTGGAGATTCCTGGACCATTTCACGCAGCAGCGCTGGGCCAGCGTAGCTGTCGCGGTAAGTATAGCCATGGCGGCGCTGGGATTCATCGTCAGCACGCATTTGCAGGTCGGTGACCTGGATCCCGGTGCGCCGGAACTGCGCGCGGATTCCCGTTATAACCGCGACAACGCCTTCATGGTTAAAAACTATTCCGCAAGCACCGATGTGCTGGTGGTGATGGTGAAAACTGACCCCGATATGTGTACTGACTACCAGACCTTGTCAAAAGTGGATGCGCTTTCCTGGCAGTTGGAGCAACTGCCGGGCGTTGATTCGACCAACTCCATGGCTGCGCTGAGCAAGCTAGCTGCAGTCGGTTATAACGAAGGCAACTTCAAGTGGTACAACCTGACACCCAATCGTGGCAGTCTGGGTGCGGTCCAGGAAATCGCCCCGCGCGAATTGTTCAATCAGAGTTGCTCGATGTTGTCCTTGTACGTGTATCTGAAGGACCATAAGGCGGAGACGCTGACTCGTGTGGTAGACACGGTCGAAGCTTTTTCGGCAAAAAACAATACTCCCCAAACCCAGTTCTTGCTGGCTGCCGGAAGTGCCGGGATCGAAGCGGCCACCAATATAGTGGTGAAGAAGGCGATGCATGAAATGCTGTTCTGGGTATATGGCGCGGTGATCGTGCTTTGCTATATCACCTTTAGATCCTGGCGTGCCGTGGTGGTTGCGGTATTGCCTCTGGTCTTGACCTCGATTTTGTGCGAGGTGCTGATGGTCTGGCTGGGCATGGGCGTCAAGGTTGCCACGCTGCCAGTGATTGCCCTGGGTGTGGGGATAGGGGTGGACTATGCATTGTATGTGCTGAGCGTGGTTCTGGCGCGCATGCATACCGGAGAGAATTTGTCCGATGCGTTCCATCAGGCGTTGCAGTTTACCGGACGAGTCGTGATCCTGACCGGTGTGACACTGGCTATCGCGGTGGGTACCTGGATATTCTCGCCGATCAAATTCCAGGCAGACATGGGAATCATCCTGGCTTTCATGTTCCTGTGGAACATGCTCGGAGCATTGATCTTGTTGCCGGCATTGGCGCATTTCCTGTTGCCATACCGGGAGCAGCCGGCCCGCTCAACGGTACAGGGGGGCGTGGCATGAGGATACGGACGGGCAGTCCGGCGATGCAGGCTATCTCGTCTTGACTGGTATGTTTGCGGTGAGTTAATGTCCGGCAATACTAAAATTGCCCGGACACGATGAATCTAAATCAACTCGAGTATTTTGTGCGCACTGCGGAGATGGGTAGCCTCAGCAAGGCCGCCATCGTATTGAACATCGCACAATCTGCACTTTCGCGCCAGATACGGCTGCTGGAAGCCGATTTGCGCGTCACGCTGATGTTGCGCAATGGGCGGGGCGTGGTTCTGACCGAACCAGGCAAGAGACTGTTCGATCACAGCATTGCGATATTGCAACTGGTTTCAAGGGTTCGCGAAGACATTGATGCTGCACGCGACGAACCGGTAGGAAGTATTGTTGTCGGCCTGCCCCCGACCATGGGACGAATGCTTACGCTGCCTCTGGTGGAAGGCTTCAAGCAGGTATTTCCGAAAGCGCGTCTGGCCATCGTGGAAGGTTTGTCGACCCACCTTGCAGAATGGGTTTCCACGGGCCGAGTGGATATCAGTGTGTTGCACAACCCGGACTCGCAGCCATCTATTGAAATCATTCCGGTGCTCCAGGAACCGCTGGTTCTAGTGAGCCCTGCGGACGGCAAACTTGCCAAGACTGCCACGATCAACTTCAGTGAACTGGTCAATTATCCGCTGATCGTGCCGGAGCGGGCGCATGCCATCCGCAAACTCATCGAAACTCAGGCCGCCCTGACGGGGTTGAAATTGCAGATTGCATGGGAGATATCCAGTGTTCGATCAATTATCGACCTGGTGCGCGCCGGGCATGGCCATGCTGTCCTGTCGCGCAATGCGATAAAAAACGAGCAAATGCCTGAAGCCTTTATTGTGCAGCCGCTGGAAAACCCGCAGTTATTGAGCACGCTTTGCATGGCAATATCCGCGCATAAACCCATTACGCCTTTGACCAGGCATGTCATGGATCTGTTGCGCGGCTTGCTGGTCAAGTAAGAATCATCTCCTATCACATTAATAGATAGCAGCTAGAGCGGATAATGCATAGCTCCGCATGGCTCGATTCGCTAACATTGGACGCATCAGGGAATTACTAATCTAATTAAGCATCCCTGCGGCAACTGCCCGGAAATCTGTAATCGCTGCATTTTCAGGCCAGTGGTTTCGCCGCACCGGAAATCCGGTGACTTTTAAATAAAATTCGGGGGGCAACATGTTCGAATCACAACTTCTTATCGGTGAAACTTTTCGCGGCGCTTCCGACAAGGCGACCTATGATCGAAAAAATCCAGTCAATGGCAGCGTTGCTTCTCGCACGCCTGCGGCAACCCTGGCCGATGCGGACGCGGCTGTAGCCGCTGCTGCAGCTGCCTTTCCGGCCTGGGCCGCGATGGCGCCGGTTGAGCGGCGAAAATTGTTGCTGAAAGCCGCGGATGTGATGGAAGGACATGCCCAGGATTTCGCCGCGCGCGGCGTAGCTGAAACCGGCGGTTCGGGCGGCTGGTACCATTTCAATGTCGGGCTGGCCGCCAGCATGTTGCGCGAAGCGGCTTCGATGACAACCCAGATCAGCGGCGAGGTGATCCCATCCAACGTGCCGGGCAACGTCGCGATGGGAATACGCCAGCCGTGTGGCGTGGTATTCGGCATCGCGCCGTGGAATGCACCGGTCATACTCGGAACCCGCGCCGTGGCGATGCCGCTGGCTTGTGGAAACACGGTGGTATTAAAGGCCTCGGAATCCTGCCCGGCATTGCATCTGCTGATCGGGACGGTGTTTCAGGAGGCAGGATTCCCGGCCGGCGTGGTGAATGTGATCAGCAACGCGCCTGCCGACGCGCCGGCTTTGGTGGAACACCTGATTGCGCATCCTGCGGTGCGCCGTATTAATTTCACCGGCTCCTCCGCAGTGGGACGCATCATCGCGCAGCATGCGGCGCGTTACCTGAAACCGGTGTTGCTCGAACTGGGCGGGAAGAATCCGATGGTGGTGCTGAAGGATGCCGACCTGGACGAGGCGATACAGGCGGCGACATTCGGCTCGTTCTTCAACCAGGGGCAGATTTGCATGTCCACCGACCGTATCATCGTCGACCAGGCGATCGCCGATGAATTTACCCGCAAACTGGCTGCCAAGGCAAAAACTCTGACGTGCTGCGATCCTGCGACCGGCAGTTCGCTGTTTGGCGCGATGGTCGACGCGAAGGCGGCGCAAAAGGTGAAGCACCTAATCGACGATGCGGTGTCGAAAGGTGCGCGTCTGGCCACCGGAAATTACAGCATTGAGGGCTCCATCATGCAGCCTGCGGTGGTGGAAGGCGTGACTCCTGCCATGGACTTGTACAAGGAGGAATCGTTCGGGCCGGTGGTGATGGTGTTGAGGTTTGCCGATGAAGAACAGGCCATCGCGCTGGCCAACGACAGCGAATATGGCCTGTCGGCATCGGTGTTCAGCCGCGATATCGCGCGCGCACTCGGCATCGCCAAGCAGATCGAGTCGGGCATCTGCCATATCAATTCGTCCACCGTGGCCGACGAGGCGCAGATGCCCTTTGGCGGAGTGAAGAGCAGCGGTTACGGCCGCTTCGGAGGCAAGGCGGCGATTGATGAATTCACCGACCTGCGCTGGATCACCATCCAGACATCGCATCGTCATTACCCGGTTTGAGCTGATTGCAAAACGGGTGGTGCGGTGAGCAGAGTGGGCGGAAAGTTGTCCGTAAAAATATTCCAATGCTCGGTGTAGCATTGCATGATTGCAACGGGAATTGACTCTCACGAACCCGTTCTGACTATCAATACCGCCAACAGGAGGTCGATTATGTTCCCTAAAAACGCATGGTATGTGGCTTGCACTCCGGATGAGATCGCTGAACGTCCGCTGGGCCGGCGCATATGCGGTGAAAGCATCGTTTTTTATCGAGGACAGGGAGGCAAAGTGGTTGCGCTGGAAGATTTTTGTCCGCACCGCGGTGCTCCGCTGTCGCTGGGCAGAGTGCTCGATGGTGAGTTGTTGTGTGGCTATCACGGACTTAAGATGGGATGCGATGGAAAGACCAGTTCCATGCCCGGCCAGCGGGTGGACAAGTTTCCATGCATCAAGGTCTATCCTGTCGAAGAGCGCTACGGTTTCATCTGGGTTTGGCCGGGCGATCAGCGATTGGCCGATCGCGCGAAGATCCATCATCTGGAATGGGCAGACAATCCTGAGTGGGCTTATGGCGGCGGCCTTTACCATGTGCAGTGCGATTACCGTCTGATGATCGACAATCTGATGGATCTGACCCATGAGACCTATGTGCATTCCACCAGCATAGGACAGAAGGAGATTGACGAGGCACCGGTCAATACTACGGTCGAAGGGGATACTGTGGTGACCAGCCGCTACATGGAAAACATCATGGCCCCCCCATTCTGGAAGATGGCATTGCGTAGCAATGATCTGGCCGATGATGTCCCGGTCGACCGCTGGCAGATATGCCGCTTTTCGGCGCCCAGCCATGTGTTGATCGAAGTCGGCGTCGCGCATGCGGGCAAGGGCGGCTACCATGCGGCCCCGGAATATAAGGCATCCAGCATCGTGGTCGACTTTATCACTCCCGAGACGGAAACCTCGCACTGGTATTTCTGGGGAATGGCGCGCAATTTCAAACCGCAGGACGCAGGGCTCACGGCAAGCATCCGGGAAGGTCAGGGAAATATTTTCAGCGAAGACATGGAGATGCTCGAGCAGCAGCAAAAAAATCTGCTGGAGCATCCCGGGCGCCGCCTGTTGAAGCTGAATATCGACGCCGGCGGAGTGCATTCGCGGCAGATACTGGAGCGCATGCTGGCGCAGGAAAAGCCATCGTCACAGGCCGCATGAAGAGTTTTCTGAATTTCATGCTCCGATGATCCGCCACCCCGATTTTTTCAACATACAGGAAGCGGAGATGCCACATGTTCAGTTTTGATCCCTACTCACCCGCAGTGGATGAAGACCCGTTCCCGGTCTACAAAACCCTGCGCGATGAACATCCCTGTTTCTGGAGCAAGGAAGCGCAGATGTGGGTGCTGTCCCGCTATGCCGACATCGTGGCCGCTGGCAACGACTGGGAGACCTATTCTTCCGCAAAGGGCAACCTGATGACCGAGTTGCCAGGCCGTGCCGGTGCGACACTGGGTACAACTGATCCGCCGCGGCATGACCGCCTGCGCGGCCTGATCCAGCAGGCTTTCATGAAACGCAACATGGAAAGCATGGCTGAGCCTATCCGCAACATCGCGCGCGAAGTCGCTGAAGGACTGCGAGGCAAAAAACAATTTGATTTCATCGATCAGTTCTCGTCCAGATTCACCGTGCGGGTGCTGTTTGCGGTGCTCGGCTTGCCGCTGGGCGACGAGCAGACGGTGCGCGACAAGGCCGTGATGATGGTGCAATCCGATGCGAAGACCCGTGCAAAGAGACCCGAGCATATCGCAGCCTACAACTGGATGCAGGACTATGCCGCCAAGGTCATTGCCGAACGCCGGTCCAATCCGACGAGTGACCTGATCTCCCAGTTCAGCATGGCTGAAATCGACGGCGACAGGCTGGATGAGCGCGAAGTGCTGTTGACCACCACCACGCTGATCATGGCGGGTATCGAATCTCTGGGCGGATTCATGAGCATGTTTGCTTATAACATGGCCTATTTTGCCGACGCGCGCAGACAGTGCGTGGCCAATCCGGCGCTGCTGGCGGACGCGATTGAGGAGTCGTTGCGCTTCAATACGTCGGCGCAGCGCTTCAGGCGCTGCCTTACCCGAGATGTCGAACTGCACGGGCAGACCATGCGCGCGGGCGACTTTGTCTGCATGGCATACGGTTCCGGGAACCGGGACGAACGCCAGTTCGCCAACCCCGACACCTATGATATCTCGCGCAAGCCGCGCGGCCATCTTGGTTTCGGCGGTGGCGTGCATGCCTGCCTTGGAACCGCCATCGCGCGCCTGGCGGTCAGGGTGGCGTTCGATGAATTGCACAAGGTAGTGCCCGAATACCGCCGCGTCCATGAGCAGCTTGCATGGATGCCGTCGTCCACCTTTCGCAGTCCGTTGCGACTGGAACTCGCCACTTTATAATCGAAAACATCAAGGAGTTTTACATTTTGCCGAACATCACCTACATCGAACCATCCGGACAAGCAGTCACACTGAATCTGCCTGCGGGATGGAACCTCATGCAGGGCGCCACCGCCAATGGGGTAGACGGCATATTGGGCGAGTGTGGCGGGTCGTGCGCCTGCGCCACCTGCCACTGTTATGTGGATCCCTCGCGTCTGGGCGAGCTGCCGCCGCCATCGGAAGGTGAGCAGGCGATGCTGGCGAATGTGGCCAGCGAGCGCCGCTCCAACAGCCGGCTTGCATGCCAGATTAAGGTCAGCGACGCGCTGGAAGGCCTGACGGTCACGCTGCCGCCCACCCAGGAGTGATGCAGCACATCGCGATCGTCGGAGCAGGGCAGGCGGGCGTTCAACTTGCCGAGTCGCTGCGTGCCGGCGGCTATGATGGTGCAATCACCTTGCTGAGCGATGAAGTCCATCCGCCTTACCATCGTCCGCCTCTGTCCAAAGCATGGCTGGCAGGCGAACTGGATGCCGCCCAGCTGACCATGCGCGCTCCCGAAGCGCTGGCACGAAAGAACATCACCCTGCGCACCGGCGCGAAGGCATCGGCGATAGACACGGCGGCACGCATTATTACTCTGTCCGACGGCAGCACGCTGGCCTATGACGGGCTGGCACTGGCCACCGGCGCAACGCCGCGCACATTGGCCGTTCCCGGAGCAGGCGCCGAGGGGGTGCTGGCCTTGCGCACGCTTGATGATGCCGGCGCGATCGTCCGCTACCTGGACAACTGCGCCTACCAGGCTTTGCCTGTTGTGGTGATTGGCGGCGGTTTCATCGGTCTGGAAGTCGCTGCCACGGCACGCAAGCGCGGCTTGGAGGTGACAGTGCTGGAGGCTACGCCGCGCCTGCTCGGCCGGGTACTCGCGCCGATGCTTTCCGACTGGTATGCGCAACTCCATGCTGACCATGGCGTAGATCTGATATTCAATGTCCAGGTGTCTTCCATCGACAGCAGGCAAGGGCATGCAGCCGCAGTCGTAAGCGCAGATGGCCGGCGCTTTCCGGCAGGCCTTGTCATCATCGGCATCGGCGTCAATGCCAACGACTCGCTGGCCCGGGCCGCCGGAATCAATTGCGATCGCGGCATCATCGTGGACGCCTGCGCGCGCACTTCCATTTCCGGCGTAGTAGCTGCGGGCGACTGCACTGCGCGCAAGTTGCCGGATGGGACTTGGCTCAGGCTGGAATCGGTGCAAAACGCAACCGAGCAAGGCCGCTCCGCCGCTGCTGCATTATTAGGTCAGGAACGTCCGTTTGTCGCGACGACATGGTTCTGGAGCGACCAGTATGACAAGAAGCTGCAAATAGCCGGGCTTTCTGCCGGTGCAGAGCAATGGGTCGTGCGCGGCGCGATGGCATCAGGCAGTTTTTCGATATTGCATTTTCGCGGCGACCGGCTCATCGCAGCCGACTCGGTAAATGCCGGCAAGGATCATCTGCTCGCTCGCAAGCTGCTCGATGCAGGTGTGTCGCCCACGCTGGCGCAGGCCGCGGACAGCACTTTTGACCTGGCAGGCTTGCTGGCAAAGTGAGCATTACGAGGCTGGCTAAGCGATTACACGGCACGAAGTTCGAATACACGGATGTTTCGTCCGTATGACAATACCGCCCCTTCCATATAACAATAATCGATAGCTGCTAGTGAATATACTGCCTAGCCGCATTCCTGTCGCATCGCTAATATTGCCGCACATATGGCTTAAGGAAGAACGATGCGGACTGCAATTCCCCGAACCGAGGCAAGAAGTCAGACACCCTTCTATTGGGATGGCGTTCAATGAATTTATCGATTACCGGGATTTCGTCAAAAGCCACAGAATCCTTGCTAGCCGACCTCGCGCAACGATACCGGCACTCGCATTCGGTTGGTGTCACCATCGAGTCGGTGGGGGGAGTCGAAGCGGCACAGCGAGTGCGTAACGGAGAACCATTCGATGTGGCTGTTCTTGATGTCGACGCGATCGACGCTCTGATCGAATCCGGCAGCGCTGTTGCCGGTAGCAAGGCAGACGTTGTCCGCTCCCGAGTCATGATGGCGGTCTCCAAGGGCGCAAACGTCCCCGACATCAGTACCGTCGATGCGCTCCGTAAGACCCTCCTCGCAGCGAGGTCCATAGGATTTTCCACCGGACCGAGCGGGCGCGCCTTGAGGGGGTTGATCGAATCCTGGGGTATGGCAGCAAAGCTGGGGAACAAGCTGCGGCAGGCGCCTTCCGGTGTCACGGTCGGGAGCCTGATTACCTCGGGAGAGGCGGAGATAGGCTTTCAGCAATATAGCGAGTTGAAGGAAGTGCCAGGAATAACCGTTGCCGGGCCGTTGCCGCCGGGCGCTGAAATAATCAGCACGTTCACCGCTTGTGTTTGCGCTAACGCGAGTGACAGGAAAGCCGCAAGCGATTTTGTTGCATTCCTGGCAGCGCCCGAAATGAAGGATGCCAAGCGAACACATGGGTTCGAACCCGCATGACAACACCGCAGAAGAGAATACAATGATCATCGATATCCACGGACATTACACCACCGCGCCGAACTCGCTGGAAGATTGGCGCAACCGCCAGATCGCCGGCTTGAAAGACCCGGTGCTGAAACCCAGTGTTGCCGACCTGAAAATCAGCGACGACGATCTGCGCGAAACCATCATTAGCAATCAGTTGAAGAAAATGCAGGAGCGCGGCAGCGACCTGACCATCTTTTCGCCGCGCGCCAGTTTCATGGCTCACCATATCGGTAACTTTGAAACCAGCTCGACCTGGGCGGCAATCTGCAATGAACTGTGCCATCGCGTCGCCAAACTTTTCCCGGATAATTTTATCGGCGCCGCGATGCTGCCGCAGTCCCCAGGCGTCGATCCCGCGACCTGCATCCCGGAACTGGAGCGCTGCGTCAGGGAATACGGTTTTGTCGGCATCAACCTGAACCCGGACCCGTCCGGCGGCTACTGGACATCGCCGCCGCTGAACGACCGTTACTGGTACCCGATCTACGAAAAGATGGTCGAGCACGATATTCCCGCGATGGTTCACGTGAGCACCAGCTGCAATCCCTGCTTCCACACCACCGGGGCGCATTACCTGAATGCCGACACGACCGCATTCATGCAATGCCTGACTTCGGACCTGTTCAAGGATTTTCCGACGCTCCGGTTCGTGATACCGCATGGCGGCGGCGCGGTGCCCTATCACTGGGGGCGCTTCCGCGGGCTGGCGCAGGAGTTGAAAAAGCCGCTGTTGAAAGATCATCTGCTCAACAACATCTTCTTCGACACCTGCGTCTATCACCAGCCGGGCATCGACCTGCTCACCAGGGTGATTCCGGTGGACAATATCCTGTTCGCTTCCGAGATGATCGGTGCGGTGCGCGGCATCGACCCGGAAACCGGTCACTATTACGACGATACCAAGCGCTACATTGACGCCTCGACGCTGCTTACCCCTCAGGACAAGTTCAAGGTCTACGAGGGAAATGCGCGCCGTGTCTACCCTCGGCTCGATTCCGCGCTGAAAGCCAAGGGACGCTGAATGCGCCGGTACATGTCCACCGCGGCAACTCATAAAGGAAACAAGTCATGTCCATGAACCAGCTGGGTATCGTAAAACGCAACATCACGCGCGCCGACCCCGCGGCAGTCAAACAATTGTCGCGCTTCGGTGTTGCCACCGTCCATGAGGCGATGGGCAGGGTCGGGCTAATGAAGCCTTATCTGCGTCCTATCTACACGAGTGCCCATGTTTGCGGCACAGCCGTCACCGTGCTGCTGCAGCCGGGCGACAACTGGATGATGCATGTGGCCGCCGAGCAGATCCAGCCTGGCGATGTGGTGGTGGCTGCTTGCACCACGGAAAACGACGACGGATTCTTTGGCGACCTACTGGCCAGCTCGTTCCAGGCGCGCGGTGCCAGGGGCTTGATCATCGACGGGGGCGTGCGCGACGTGAAAGACCTTAGCGAGATGAACTTCCCGGTCTGGAGCCGCGCCATTCATGCCAAGGGTACCATTAAGGCCACGCTGGGTTCGGTCAATATCCCCGTAGTGTGCGCCGGTGCGGCGGTCAACCCGGGTGATGTGGTGATCGCCGACATCGACGGCGTGGTGGTCGTGCCGGCGGCAGTTGCGATGCAGGTGGCCGAAGCCGCCGCAACGCGCGAAGCGAACGAGGGTGCGAAGCGCGCCATTTTTGCCTCGGGGGTGCTGGGCCTGGACTATTACAAGATGCGCGAGGGGCTGGAAAAGGCCGGACTAAAGTACATAGACTGAATGCGATGGAATCGCATGGTTCACTTCGTCAACAATATTGACTATTAAAATATCAAGAAAAACAATATGGATCCAGACTGGCTGCCGTTCCACCCAAACCCTTCCAAACCGCGCTTCAAGCTTCCGCAAGGAGCGGTAGATGCGCACTGCCATGTGCTCGGTCCGGTCGACAAGTTTCCATTCGCGCCCGAGCGCAAGTACACGCCGTGCGATGCGTCGAAAGACCAGTTGTTCGCACTGCGCGATTACTTGGGTTTCGACAGGAACGTAATCGTGCAGGCAACTTGCCACGGCAATGACAACCGGGCCATGCTGGATGCGCTCGCGCATTCGGACGGCCGCGCGCGCGGCGTCGCGTCGGTCGGGCGCAAAGTGAGCGATGCGGAGTTGTTGGCGATGCATGCCGCCGGCGTGCGCGGTACGCGTTTCAATTTTGTGAAGAGGCTGGTGGATGTCACACCGCGCGAGGAACTGGCCGAGATCGCAAGTCGCATCGCACCGCTGGGCTGGCATGTGGTGGTTTATTTCGAGGCGCAGGACCTGCCCGAGTTCTGGGATTTTTTTACCGCGTTGCCGACCACGGTGGTGGTCGATCACATGGGACGACCGGATGTCAGCAAGCCGGTCGACGGTCCCGAGTTCGAATTGTTCGTTAAACTGCTGTGCGAGCATTCGAATATCTGGTCGAAGGTGAGTTGCCCGGAGCGCCTGTCCAAGGCCGGTCCAGACGGCTACGATGATGTGGTGCCGTTCGCCAGGCGCATCGTGGAGACCTTCCCGGACCGCGTGATGTGGGGTACCGACTGGCCACATCCGAACATGAAGACCCACATGCCCGACGACGGCAAGCTGGTCGATTTTGTGCCGAGGATCGCGACCACACCGGAACTGCAGCACAAGCTGCTGGTCGACAATCCGTCTCGATTGTATTGGAGTTGATTATGTCACTGGATAAACCCTACCTCGACATTCCCGGCACCACCATCTTCGATGCCGAGCAGTCGCGCCTGGGCTACCACCTCAACCAGTTCTGCATGTCGCTGATGAAAGCCGAGAACCGCGCGCGCTTCAAGGCCGACGAGCGTGCCTACCTTGACGAGTGGCCCATGACTGAAGAGCAGAAGCAGGCGGTGTTGGCACGCGACCTCAATCGCTGCATCAAGGCCGGCGGAAACATCTACTTTCTGGCCAAGATCGGCGCGACCGACGGCAAGAGCTTCCAGCAGATGGCGGGCAGCATGACCGGCATGACCGAAGATGAGTACCGAGACATGATGGTCCACGGCGGCCGCTCCGTCGAAGGCAACCGGGTTGTCGGCGAGGACGGCGATGCGCAAACGCAGCACCAACCCCAGGGCAAAGCAGGCCAGAAAGCGAGCACGTGAACATGGCCAGAATTACTGCATCTGTTTACACCTCCCATGTACCCGCCATCGGCGCGGCCATCGATCTTGGCAAGACGCAGGAGCCGTACTGGCAACCGGTATTTAAAGGCTATGAGTTCTCCAAGCAGTGGCTGAAGGACAATAAGCCCGACGTGATCTTCCTGGTCTACAACGACCACGCCACCGCGTTCAGCCTGGAAATCATCCCCACGTTCGCCATTGGTTGTGCCGAGTCGTTCACGCCGGCCGACGAGGGCTGGGGCCCGCGCCCGGTGCCCAAGGTTATCGGCCACCCCGAGCTGGCCTCGCACATCGCGCAGTCGGTGATCCAGCAGGATTTCGACCTGACCATCGTCAACAGGATGGACCTCGACCACGGACTGACCGTGCCGCTGTCGCTGATGTGTGGCCAGCCCGAAGCATGGCCATGTCCGGTGATCCCGTTCGCGGTCAACGTGGTGCAGTACCCGGTGCCCAGCGGCCAGCGCTGCTTCAACCTGGGGCAGGCTATCCGCCGTGCGGTGGAGAGCTTCGACCAGGACATCAAGGTGCAGATCTGGGGCACCGGCGGCATGAGCCACCAGTTGCAGGGTCCTCGCGCCGGGCTGATCAACAAGAAGTGGGACAATGCCTTTCTCGACCAACTGATCGCCGATCCGGCCAAACTGGCGAAGAAGCCGCACATCGAATACGTGCGTGAGGCCGGCAGCGAAGGTATCGAGCTGGTGATGTGGCTGATCGCCCGCGGCGCGATGTCCGATGTGGCTGGCGGTCCCGCGCCAAAAGTTGCACACCGTTTCTACCATGTACCGGCCAGCAATACTGCGGTGGGCCACCTTATTCTGGAAAACAAACAGCCCTGGAGAACAGATAGATGAGCAGAACCATCAAAGTCGCGCTGGCGGGTGCCGGCGCCTTCGGCATCAAGCATCTGGATGGCATTAGGAATATTGCCGGTGTCGAAGTTATCTCGCTGGTCAGCCGCGATCTGGACAAGACTAAAGAAGTCGCCGCCCGATACGGCATTGCCCATGCCAGCACCAACCTGGCAGACAGTCTTGCGCTCAAGGAGGTGGACGCGGTGATCCTGTGCACGCCGACACAAATGCACGCAGAGCAGTCCATCGCCTGCATGAAGGCAGGCAAGCATGTACAGGTCGAGATCCCGCTGGCTGACAGTATCAAGGATGCAGTCGATGTGGTGGCCATGCAGAAGCAGACCGGCCTGGTGGCGATGTGCGGCCACACCCGCCGTTTCAACCCCAGCCACCAGTATGTGCACAAGGAGATCGCGGCAGGCAGGTTCAACATACTGCAGATGGACGTGCAGACCTACTTCTTCCGCCGCACCAACATGAATGCGCTGGGCCAGGCGCGCAGTTGGACCGACCACCTGCTGTGGCACCATGCCGCGCATACGGTGGACCTGTTTGCCTACCAGTGTGGCAGCCCCATCGTTCAGGCCAACGCGATCCAGGGCCCGATACACCCGACTCTGGGCATCGCGATGGACATGTCCATACAGCTCAAGGCGGCCAATGCGGCGATCTGCACGTTGAGCCTTTCCTTCAACAACGACGGTCCGCTGGGCACTTTTTTCCGCTATATCGGCGACACGGCCACCTACATCGCGCGCTACGACGATCTGTTCAACGGCAAGGATGAAAGGATAGACGTCAGCAAGGTGGATATATCGATGAACGGCATCGAACTGCAGGACCGCGAGTTCTTCGCCGCAATCCGCGAAGGACGCGAACCCAACGCCAGCGTGGCGCGGGTGCTGCCGTGCTACCGGGTGCTCGACCAGCTTGAGAAACAGCTGGCGGCTTAGTGGAGCCAGGTCTGGCACAGAGCATGCAATGCCGCCGCATCGGCCCCTTCAGCGTCTCGGCACTCGGGCTCGGCTGCATGAACCTGAGCCATGCATATGGCACGCCGCCCCTGGAAAAAGCAGCTGAAGAATTATTGTTGAAGGCGCTGGAGTCGGGTATCGATTTCTTCGATACCGCCGCGCTATATGGTTTCGGTGCCAACGAAAAACTGGTCGGGCGCGTGCTCAAGCCCTACCGGTCGCGCATCGTGCTGGCCAGCAAATGCGGTGCGTCCGGCGTCGATGGCAAGCGCGTCATCGATGGCCGCCCGGAAACCCTGAAGCAGACCTGCGAGGCAAGCCTCAAGAATCTACAAACCGAGGTGATCGATGTCTATTACCTGCATCGCTGGGACAAACGGGTACCGATAGAGGACAGTGTCGGGGCGCTGGCTGATCTGGTGCGCGAAGGAAAAGTGAAAACCATCGGGCTGTCTGAGGTGTCGGCCGCGACACTGCGCAGGGCTCACGCAGTGCACCCGATCACCGCGTTGCAGACGGAATATTCCTTATGGACGCGCAATCCGGAAATCGCCGTACTCGATGCATGCAGGGAGCTCGGCATCGCATTTGTTGCGTTCAGCCCCCTGGGCCGCAGATTCCTTACTGGCTCGCTGAATGATCCCGCCGCCCAGCTCGAGAGCGGAGATATCCGCCTCAACATGCCGCGCTTCCAGCCGGAATACTTCGCGAAGAATCTAGAACTACTACCGGCATATGCGCAGCTTGCCAGCGAGATCGGTTGCACCATGGCCCAGCTCGCGCTGGCCTGGGTGCTGGCCCGGGATGAGATCATCGTGCCCATTTTCGGCACCACCAAACCTGAACACCTCGTCGAGAATGTAGCGGGTGCTTCGCTGCAACTTGAGTTGTCAGTCATGGAACGGTTGGATGCGCTGGTCAACCCGCGCACGGTCAGCGGCAACCGCTATAGCAATGCAGCACAGCAAGAGGTCGATACCGAGTCTTATTGAAACGAACCGAACCGGATTCATCATTCAACCAGGGAGCCGAGAGCATGACGACTGCGAGCAAAAAGCACGAAATACCCGGTACAACGATTTTCGACGGCATACAGGCGCGCAATGGCTATGCCCTCAACAAGATGTGCTATTCATTCAACTCGGCAGATAACCGTGCGGCGTTTGTGCGCGACGAGGATGCCTATTGCGAAAAATACCAGCTCAATGCGCAGCAGCGTGCAGCGATCCGTAATCGCAATGTGCTCGCGTTGCTCGATGCGGGCGGCAACGCGTATTACCTGGCCAAGTTTGCGGGGATTTTCGGTCTCGATATGCAGGACATCGGAGCGCAACAAACAGGCATGACCAAGGTGGCCTTCAAGGCCAAACTGGCCGAGGCGGGAGAATAAGCATGTCCAAGATCGTCGGAAGCATCACCATGTCGCACGTGCCAGCCATCGGGCGCGCAATCGCAAAAAATTTGCAGCATGAGCCCTATTGGAAACCATTTTTCGACGGCTTTCCGCCGGTAAGGGAATGGCTCAGGAAAGTCAAACCGGATGTTGCAGTCATCGTCTATAACGACCATGGCTTGAACTTCTTTCTCGACAAGATGCCGACTTTTGCGGTTGGCGCCGCGCCGCAATACCAGAATGCCGATGAGGGATGGGGTATTCCGGTTGTGCCACCGTTCCAAGGAGACCAGGATCTTTCATGGCATCTGATCGAGTCGCTGATCGCCGACGAGTTCGATCTGACTACCTGTCAGGAGATGGCGGTCGATCATGCGTTTACCCTGCCGATGGCGCTGCTGTGGCCGGATCAGAAGTGGCTGGTGCGCACCGTGCCAGTGTGTGTCAATACGGTACAGTTCCCTCTGCCGTCGGCAAAGCGCTGTTATAACCTGGGGCAGTCCATAGGCAAAGCGATTGAATCCTGGGACACGGATGCACGTGTGGTGGTTATTGGCACAGGAGGACTCTCACACCAGTTGGACGGCAAAAGGGCAGGCTTCATCAACAAGGAATTCGACCTGATGTTCATGGAAAAACTGATCAGCGATCCCATGTGGATCATGCGCTATTCCATCGAGGACCTGGTCGAGCTGACCGGAACGCAGGGGGTTGAATTGCTGAACTGGGTGATCGCCCGCAGCGCGCTCCAGGGAGAAGTGATCATGAAGCACTCCAACTATCATATTCCGATCTCCAATACCGCTGCAGGATTGATGGTCATGGAAAGTGCATAAATGGTGGAGGTGGGAAGTTGTTGTCTTGAAATCCTGCACGACAGAAACCGGCAGGTGAACTTTAGCTTTTTCAGGGGGCAGTATGATCCGAACCACTATCCTGGCAGCGAAGTCCTGCACTGCCAAGCACTTCATGCACTGCCATGACGGCCAGCCGATGGCAGATCGGGGCGCGGTTGTCGGCAACCGGTACGGCAAAGCAAAGCTGGGCGAAATCGTCTCTGGAATGTACTAGGAAAGTGCAATCCGCCATGCGCCCAACCCTAATGCTGTTACCCGGTCTGATGTGTGACGCTGCTGTCTGGGCGGATCAGCGTGATGATCTGCAAGTGCGGGCCGAATGCATCGTTCCTGACTGGGGCTTGCGCGATTCGCTCACCGCGATGGCACGGCAGGTGCTCGCAGAGGCGCCCACCGAACATTTCAGCATCGCCGGCCATTCAATGGGTGGCCGAGTGGCTCTGGAGGTGATAAGACTTGCTCCAAAACGCGTGGAGCGCCTTGCCCTGCTGGATACCGGCACGCACCCCTTGCCCGCAGGTGAAGTGGGCGATGATGAACGGGCGAGACGCATGGCCCTGTTGGCAATGGCGCGAGCCCATGGAATGCGTGCAGCGGGAGACAGGTGGGCGCGCGGTATGGTTCATCCGCAACAGATCGATACGCCCCTGTTCGAATCCATTCTCGCCATGCTGGAACGCAGCAGCCCGGAACAGTTTGGCGCGCAGATCCACGCGCTGCTGAACAGGCCCGACGCCGCCCCATTGTTGCCGGCCATCCAGTGTCCCACGCTGGTACTGTGCGGCCGTGATGATGTATGGAGCACGCCTTTACAACACGCAGCAATGCGCGATGCGATTGCCGGCGCGCAGTTGTGTGTCATCGAATGCTGCGGCCACATGAGCACCATGGAACAGCCGCATGCGGTGAACGAGGCACTGCGTGCATGGCTGACGACCGCGCCACACTTGACCGGAGGCAAGCCAGGAGTTCACCAGTCGATGGATTGATTTTCCGACCAGCAATCATGCCCCGCTTTACTATGTTCGGTGGGGGATCAACGTATTTTTTCAGGAGTATTGCGATGAATCAAAAAACCGTTTTGGAAGTGCAGTCCTATATTGATCAACAGCAATTTATGCCTTACCAGTGGCTGATATTGGTGCTGGGTTTCCTGATCGTTGCCGTGGATGGCTATGACACCGCTGCCATAGGCTATATCGCACCATCATTGGTTCAGGAATGGGGTGTTGCAAAGTCAGCGCTGGGTCCGGTTTTGAGTGCCGCGCTGTTCGGCCTGGCAATCGGCGGGATCGCCGGAGGCCCGATCGCAGACCGCCTGGGCCGCAAACTGGTGCTGCTGGCATCGGTATTCTTTTTCGGCGTGTGGAGCATCGTTTCCGCCTATTCGACTTCGCTGGAATCGCTGACCGTATTCCGCTTCCTGACCGGGCTGGGTCTGGGGGCAGCGATGCCCAATGCGGTCACGATGATGTCGGAGTATTCACCCGAACGTTCGCGCACCCTGATCGTCAACGCGATGTTCTGCGGATTTCCGCTGGGTGCATCGGCAGGCGGTTTTCTCGCATCCTGGCTTATCCCCCTGCACGGCTGGAGAGGGATATTGATCGTCGGCGGTTTGCTGCCATTGCTGCTCTCTGTGTTGCTGGTCTGGCTATTGCCCGAATCGGTCAAATTTCTGGTTGCGCACAACAAACCGGTGGAAAAAATTCGCAAGCTGTTCCTGCGGATATTCCGGGAGAACATGGAAGGCATCACTTCATTCATTATCAGCGAACCGCAACGGGCCGATGCTACATCGGCGGTCGGGGTCGTGCTGTCCAGGCGTTACCTGATGGGTTCGACGATGCTGTGGCTGGCATATTTCCTGGGGTTGTCGATCATCTACCTGTTCATCAATTGGCTGCCCCTGTTGTTCAGGGAGGCAGGTTTCAGTATCGAGCGGTCGGCGTCCGTCTCCGCGCTGTTTACGTTGGGTAGCGGCGTGGGTGCGATTCTTTCTGGCTGGATGATGGGAAAATTCAACGCCAATAAAGTTGTGGCGATCACTTACGTGCTGACCGGGGTGCTGATTTACATGGTAGGCCAAAGCCTCGGCAGCGCCTTCTGGCTGGTGCCCCTGATATTCATCATGGGTTTGGCGATGAACGGCGCCCAGACTTCCATGCCTTCGCTTGCGGCGAACTATTATCCCACCAGTGGACGCGTTACGGGCGTGGCGTGGATGATGGGGATAGGACGTTTTGGCGGGATATCCGGCGCATTGATCGGTGCCGAGATGATGCGTCATAAGCTGGGTTTCACTGACATTCTCTCGCTTTCTGCCTTGCCGGCATTCCTTGCCGCAGGCGCGCTGATCATCATGAATATGGGCAAATCTCCGCACACGGTGATTAAAGCAGAAAGCTTGTGAAACTTTCGAAGGCTTGATGATATGAACCGGGGTCGGTGATGCGAATAAATGGCAGTCGGAAAATCGGTTTGATCCTGTCTTGCCCGGGGATGCCGGCGGGCAGGAAGCACGGGTAGTCACGGACACGCCATACTGTCCGCAAGCACAAAGCAGCGCAGGCATTATCAGCAAGGCATCACTTAAAGAATGGGAAGTACTGTCCAATCAAGCGCAGCCATCTGTATAAAAACAAAAATCACCACCATGTTGCAATCCAAACCAAGGAGAAAAAAATGTCATCAAGCAATGTCAGACTTCTTAACCCGGTTATCTGGAAGGGTAGTGTATTCAACGGCAGTTGGACGGCAGCAAAGGGCGGCAATCAAGCGGTGATGGAACCCGCCACTGGCGAGGTTCTCACCGAAACCGGACTGGCCAATACCGAGGATGTTGCCGATGCGGCCAAAACTGCGGTCGCCGCCCAGCAAGCATGGGCCGCCAAGGCGCCGCGGGAGAGAGCTGTCATCTTCCGTCGGGCAGCAAACATCCTCCAGCAACATCTGGACGAACTTGCACTCTGGGTGGTTCGGGAAACCGGCGCGGTGCTGCTCAAGGGACGGCACGAAATCCGCGAAGCGATCGAGCTAATGAGCATCGCGGCAGCGATGCCTCTGGAAGCGCAGGGCAGCGTGCTGCCTTCGGCAGAAGGCCGGCTGAGTTATGCAAAACGAATTCCTCTGGGGGTGGTTGGCGTGATCTCCCCCTTCAACTTTCCGCTGATCCTCTCCCTGCGCGCTGTGGCGCCGGCACTGGCCGCGGGTAATGCGGTGATCCTCAAGCCCGATCCTCAAACCCCCGTTTCCGGCGGCTTTATCATCGCACGGGTGCTGCAGGAGGCTGGTCTTCCTGCCGGGGTGTTGCAAGTGCTTCCAGGCGGAGCCGAAGCAGGGGAGACCTTGTGCGCTTCTCCGGCTGTGCGCATGATCGCGTTCACCGGCTCTACCGCGGTAGGGCGGCGCATTGCCGAAGTGGCGGGCAGGCACCTGAAAAAAGTCACCCTGGAGTTGGGTGGCAAGAGCCCGCTGATTGTTCTCGATGACGCCGACCTGGATGTGGCCGCCAGCAATGCAGCTTGGGGTGCTTTCCTCCATCAGGGCCAAATCTGCATGGCCTCCGGCCGCATCTTCGTGCAGGAAAAGGTCGCCGCCGATTTCATCCGCCGTCTGGCGGAAAAAGCATCTCATTTGCCGGTGGGGAACCCGGCTACGGACAATGTTGCCATCGGCCCCCTGATTAGCGAGCGCCAGCGCGACAAGGTGCATTCCATTGTTCAGGACAGCATCAAAGCCGGTGCCAAACTTGAGGCCGGCGGCAGCTACGAAAAATTGTTCTATAAACCCACCGTACTTTCCAACGTCAAACCCGGCATGCGCGTGTTTAACGAGGAGGTTTTCGGACCCGTCGCAAACGTCATCAGCTTCAGTAGCGACGAGGAAGTCATCACCCTGGCCAATGATACTGAATACGGCCTGTCCGCAGGCATCATCAGTGCCGATCTTGGCCGTGCTATGCGTATCGGCGATCGGCTGCATTCCGGGATGCTGCACATCAACGACCAGACCGTCAATGACGAGTGCGTCAATCCTTTTGGCGGTTGCGGCTGTTCCGGTAATGGCGGAAACATTGGCGGACCCACCAATTGGGAAAATTTCTCCCAGTTGCGCTGGATCACGGTTCAGGCCACCGCCCATCCCTATCCATTCTGATCGGGGCGAAACCGTGCGGATCAAAGCCGCAATATGGCGTGAAAAAGGCGCGGCCCTTTTCACCGAAAATGTCGACTTGGAAGCCTTTCGAGACAGCGCGGGTCTGAGAGGATAGACTGATGGCAGGCTTGAATTTGATGCGCACTAATCCGGTGTGAATGTCGGAACCCGCATTTTTGTCAGGGATACCTGAATTCGGCCTATGCTCCCAAAAAAGGAAATCGGAAGAATGGCCTCGGAAACTAGAGCAATTGAATATCCATTTTCGGAATATCCGGATGCTGGTACTACTATCGAGGTGAAACCGGGCATACATTGGATTAATACACCGCTGCCTTTCCATTTACGCTCCATCAACCTTTACCTGCTTGAAGAAAGTGATGGCTGGACTATTATCGATTGCGGTTATGCCCGGGAAGATGTCCGAACCCAGTGGGAGGGCATATGGAGGAGCACGCTTAAGGGCAAACCAGTAACACGATTGATTGTTACCCATTACCATCCGGATCATGCAGGGAACGCCGCATGGCTGTCAGAGCGATGGAATTTGCGCCCGTGGATGACCCAGGGGGAATGGCTGAGCGCCAATCTGGCGGCTCGGAGTTTGAGCGCGGAAAATTTCAAACATCGCTGCCAGTTCTATATCGATAATGGTCTGGACGAAAACCTTCGAGAGCAGTTTCGCACCGGGATGATTCGTTATTCTGACGGTGTGCAATTGCCTTCGTCATACAATCGGTTGTTCGATGGCGATGCCATAATGATAGGCAGTCGGTCCTGGAAGGTTATCGTCGGGCGGGGGCATTCGCCCGAGCATGTTTCGCTTTACTGCGACGAACTTGGTGTGTTGATTGCCGGTGACCAACTGTTACCCGAGATTACAGCCAATGTCAGCGTCTGGCCGGATGAACCCGAAGCCGATTCGCTGCGTCTTTATTTGCAAAGCCTCGATCATTTCAACGGGGCTTTGCGCTCTGATACACTCGTTTTGCCTTCACACAAAAAACCGTTTTATGGTGCCCACACACGTATAACCGAGTTGAAAGCGCATCACAGTGAGCGGCTGGGCACGCTCCTGGCTGTAGCAGCCCAAGGACCAGTTACCGCCGGCGGGTTGCTGGCCCATCTTTTCCGGCCTGGATTGGACGGCTTTCAAATAAGCTTTGCCATGGGGGAGGCGCTTGCGCACCTGAATTATCTGGTGAACGCGGGCGTGTTACGCCGTTATGTTGAAGGAGGTTTAACCCGATTTTCCCTGGTTAATTCTTCCCTGGCAAGTAGACCTTAATTGAATGAACATCAACCATCTTCCTTCAAGCAATTCTATTTGTATCGGGATCGGTTATTCGCTACCCTCGATGATCATTGCCCCCAGAGTTTGGGAACAAGTCTTGAGATGTCCAAGCAGCAGATCCCGTTCCTTTAGGGGCATTTTGGCGAGCATGATCTGTTCGAGTTCTGCTGCAGCCAGATGACCCTTGTTCAATATGGCACGTCCGGTTCGTGTCAGCCGGAGATGGATGATTCGGCCGTGGCCTGGGTCGGGTGAGCGTTCTATCCAGCCCCGTTCTTCCATGCCTTTTACCATCTCGTTGGCCGTCTGTGGCGTGACGAAGGAACGTTCCGCCAACTGGGCGTTGGAAAGTTGCCCGCGGGCACCCAGCACGGCTAAAGCCGTGTATTGCTGCACGGTCAATCCCTGGGGCGAGAGCACTTCCCCCAGGCGGCGGCGCAACAGCCGGTCGAGACGCCCGATCAGGTAGGAGATGCCCGTGGGCATGCCCGTACCGGTGTTTGCTGCGGTGGATGTTGTTTTCATTTGCGGCTCCTTGCATTCGGATTCCCTGGCCCCTATACTGTCAATAATATCAGGTAGCCTGATATATGACGAATATCTTAAGAAGGAACCGAGTATGGCAAATTATCAGGGACGTTGGAAGACGGTGGAAGTCGTTGTTGAAGAAGGTATTGCCTGGGTGACGTTGAACCGTCCCAAGAAGCGCAATGCCATGAGTCCGACGCTCAATCGCGAAATGATAGATGTATTGGAAATCATAGAGCTTGATGAAGATGCGCAAGTATTGGTTCTCACTGGCGCCGGTGAATCCTGGTCTGCAGGCATGGATCTCAAGGAGTATTTCCGCGAGACTGACGGCAAGCCGGAAATTGTGCAGGAGCGCATGCGCCGCGACTGTTCGCAGTGGCAATGGAAGTTGCTGCGTTTCTACACCAAGGCGACCATTGCCATGGTCAACGGCTGGTGCTTCGGCGGTGCTTTCTCGCCGCTGGTGGCTTGCGATCTGGCGATTGCCGCCGACGAAGCCGTGTTCGGCCTGTCGGAAATCAATTGGGGAATTCCTCCGGGCAACTTGGTGAGCAAGGCAGTGGCCGACACCATGGGCCATCGTCAGGCGCTGTATTACATCATGACAGGAGAGACATTCACCGGCGCGCAGGCAGCGCAGATGGGCCTGGTCAATAAGAGCGTGCCGCGCGCCCAACTGCGCGATGAGGTCAAGGCTATGGCAGCCAAGCTGTTGGAAAAGAACCCGGTGGTGTTGCGCTACGCCAAGCACGGCTTCAAGCGCTGCCGTGAGCTGACCTGGGATCAGAGCGAAGATTACCTGTACGCCAAGGTCGACCAGTCGAACGGTCGTGATCCCGAGAAGGGCCGTATCCAGGGGCTCAAGCAGTTCCTCGATGACAAGACCATCAAGCCGGGTCTGCAGGCCTACAAGCGTTGAACAAAATACCAGCGAACCCGCATGGGATCGCATCGTTCGTCATCTGCTAGCAGGCATCACATGAAAGCATGCCTGTCTGCCTGCAGCGCGGGCAATCGAATTCATCGGCGACAGCGTTGCTGGTGGCCGTTGCGGTGATTCCCGCAGATATGCGTCCCGGTGAGCGTTATTGTTCGCTGGTATCCTGCCGGAAAAGCGGACGTGCATCGTCGCCATGGCGGTATAGTGCTTCAACGCCCGCCGTTCACGACCATGACCTCTGTTGCCACTGCCTCGGCGTAAAGCGATTCAACGACAGCTGCACGCGTTTTCAGCACGGTACGCTGATTGAGTGAGCCCTTGTCTGTGACCTCGCCGACATCAATGGAAGGAGCTGTTGTTGCCATAATCGCTCGTTCCACTCGGCTGGCACTGCCTGTACTGGTTTTGGCGAAGGCATTCAACGCCGTCTGGATGCGCAGGCGCACCTCGGGATGAGCGACCAGCTCGGCCTGGGTCGCACTGTCCGGCAGATTCGATGCCTGCCTGCATGCTGACAGGTTCGGGAACAGGATTGCACCGATGTAATCCCGGTCCAGGCCGGTAATCACCGCGTCCTGGATCAGGGGCGCGCAAGCCATCACCAGCGACGCTCTGAGCGTGCCAACGCTCACCCAGGTTCCTGTTGTCAGCTTGAAATCTTCCGCGATCCGACCATCGAACAGAAAGCCCTTGTTCACATCGGTCGGATCGATGAACTTGAGCGCATCGCCAGAGCAATAAAAACCGTCCTCGTCAAAAGCAGACTGGGTTAGTTCCGGCTCGCGCCAGTAGCCGGGCATCACATTAGGACCGCGGTAGCGTGCCTCCAGTTTGTCCCCGTTTGGCACCAGCTTCAGGGTCAAACCCGGCACCGGTACACCGAGCATGCCGGAACGGCTGCCGGGCCAGTTGATGAACAGCGCCGCGGGACTCGCTTCGGTGCAGCCCAGTCCGGAAGTGATGACCACGCGCTCGCCGCGCGATTGTATGGCGAGTTCTTCGAGCCGCTGCCAGATGTGCTGCGGCAGGGTGGCACCGCCATAGTGCAACATCTGCAGGCGGCTGTAAAAATGGTCGCGCAAACCGGTGTCGGCCTCTAAATAGGGAAGCAGGATCTCGAAGCCCTTGGGTACGTTGGAATAGAGGGTCGCGGCCACGTCGCGCAGGTTGGCGACGGTGGTCTCGATGCCGCCTGGAACCGGTTTGCCGTCATCAATGTAGAAGCTGCCGCCGTTGTAAAGCATCATGCCGCACGACAGGCTGCCGCCGAAGGTGTGGTTCCATGGCAGCCAGCATAGTGTCACGGGCGGCGCCTCGGCGAGGAAGGGGAAAGTTTGTAGCGCCTGCTGCTGGTTGGCGCACAGCATGCGCTGGGTGGTGATAACGCCCTTGGGTTTGCCCGTGGAACCGGAGGTGAACAGGATCTTGGCGATAGTGTCTGGCCCGGTGTGATCGAAAGCCTCTTCGACGCGGAGGGTCGCAGGGGTGGCGAGAAGGTCGTCGAACAGGGTGGCGCGCTCGGTCGGATTTTCGGTGGTGACGATTTCCGTCTGCGGTCCGGCTATAGCGGCGAGCGCACGTCCGTACTTCTTGCCGTCGCTGGCGAAGACGAGGCCGGGACGCATGAGCTCGGCGATGTGCCTGAGCTTGGCAAAATCGCTCGAGACGAGCGAATAGGCCGGCGACACGGCGCTGTAGGGAATGCCGACGTGCATCGCCGCCAAGCCCAGTAACGCATGTTCGAGACTGTTCTCGGAAAGGATGACGACGGTCCGGTTATCGGATAGGTGCCGGTTTAGCAGGGCCTGGGCAAGGCTACGTACCCGCGTCAGGGTTTGTGCATAAGTGAGGGTGATCCAGGCGCCGTCCGCCCCGCGGCGGGCGAGAAAAATTTGCTCGGGCGTTTGCGTCGCCCAGTGCATCAGCCGTTCGGTGAGACGACCGGGGTAGCTCCCGAGCGGGATGGCGGATTGAAGCTGGATGCTGCCGTCGGCAGCATCGATGCGGCGCGTGTCAACTGGCCCAAGTTGGACAGGGCGAAAGGGTGTCACCACGTTATCCTCTGCAACTGTGTCCACCCCAGGTTTCATAGCGACCTTGATCATTTGCCATACGCTGTTCTTAAGGGTTTCTAATGGGATTATTTATATATCAGGTTGCCTGATACTAATGCAAGTATAGAGGCCAGGCAAACCGAATGCAAGGCCGGTCCGTTTTAACCAGGTTGACAATAAACGAAGGGTTTAAGCGTTGGTACTGGTAGCATGGATGCCCAATGAAGCGCTGGATGCGTCAAGAGCAATTGCAGTCCTTGGTTGTACTGGGCGACTTCGCCAAATTGCCAAATCAGAGGCCGAACCGGCTGTTCAAGATGGCTACTTTTTCTTCTGGACTGATCGTGCGTTTCTCAAAACGTCCATCGGTCACGGTTTTCAGCGTGTCGCCGGAAAGGCATTCCCTTCCATTGGCGTTGTGCAGGACTACCACAAGCTTTTGCACAAAAAACGCATCCGGGTGGGTGGAGCTGAAATAGTTGGCCGGCGCAAAGTCTATCCATTCCTGCGGGGACAGATCGAACGCGAATTGATCAGCCCATACTCCTTCGATCCGCGCCTGCAACAAGTACTCGTGCTGGTTTGGCTTGCGGAGCATGAAGGTGTCGAAGCCCTGTTTTACTTCGGCATCAAGCAGATCAAGGCGCATCGGCATCTGGATTCCATAATTGCCGAAACCCAGATCACACAGCCATTCACGGTCATCAGCCTTTACGACAAGGGCCATGTGGGTCCTGGGTTTTCTGACCGGGTACATCATCGGCCTGGCCGCGACAAACTGGTAGGGTATCCCGAGTGCGTCGAGCGCCATTGCAAACAGTCCGTTGACTTCGAAGCAGTAACCACCGCGCCTGCGGTTTATGATCTTGTCGACAATCTCTTCCGGTTCCAGCGAAATGATCTTGCCCGCCTGGACGTCGAGATTCTCGAATGGCACGGTGAATAACTGGCAG
This sequence comes from Gallionella sp., assembly GCA_049684555.1. Classification (GTDB taxonomy): domain Bacteria; phylum Pseudomonadota; class Gammaproteobacteria; order Burkholderiales; family Gallionellaceae; genus Gallionella. The sequence goes on from JBAVGB010000043.1 coordinate 45,020, forward strand.
CGCATCAATTCGGTGACGGTGGCAATGTCAGGTCTTGCCTCCCCCTTGAAGGCTATCCTGTCGAAATATTTCTGGAGCAGGAAGTTTTCAGCCTTCATTCAGGAGAGCCTTGAAACGCATATCATCAGTCAACAAAGATGCCAGGATTGATGTCGGGCGGCGGTACGCCTATGCGAATCCGCCATTGACACCCAGATTCTGGCCGGTTACCCAGGCGGCCTCGTCGCTGGCCAGGAACAACACGACGCGCGCAATATCGTCCGGCTCGCCGATGCGTCCGAGCGCGGCCATCGATGCCAGCCTCTTGATGGTTTCTTCGCTTTTGCCAGCGGTGAACAGTTCCGTGTTGGTTGGACCCGGCGAGACCGAGTTTACCGTGATGCCGCGCAGCCCGACTTCCTTGGCAAATACCCGTGTCAGTTGCTCCACTGCAGCCTTGGTGGCGGAATAACTGCCGTAAGACGGCATCATCAGGCGTGTCACGGATGAGGACAGATTGACGATCCGGCCGCCTTCCTGAAGGCGGGTCGCGGCTTCGCGGAGCGTGAGAAATACCCCTTTCACATTGATATCGAAGATCCGGTCGAAATCATCATCTGTGGTGTCCTTGATCAGTTTGTAGATTGCGATGCCGGCATTGTTGATCAGCAGGTCCACTTTGCCGAATTTTGCTATCGCGGTGTCGAATAATGCCTTGACCTCACTTGGCTTGCTTACATCAGCTCTTACGGCAATCGATTCACCGCCGGAAGCGTGTATCTCGGCAACGACGTGATTTGCGCCAGCCTGATCGCTGGCGTAATTGACGACAACCCTAGCGCCTGCTTGAGAAAGGGATTTTGCAATGTGCGTGCCGATCCCCCTTGAAGAGCCGGTGACGATGGCGACCTTATTTGAAAGGCTCATCAGTTATATTCCTTTCGCTTAGATAAATTGAAAAGCTAGCATAGATACATTGCGAACGCTTTGCAAAGATTTGAAAAAAGTATCACTCGTAAGCTACGTCCGCGTATTGCAGGATCCGCACTAAGTTGACAGAAGGTGTTTTGAAACACCTTTAGGCGTATAAGTCTACCAATGGCTATATCGCGTTGCGATGAAAAGGAATATTGACTGACCGCAGCACGAAGCCGACATAGCAGCTTCCCGATACCGGTCATTCAACTCCTCTTGACATGGGCGGACATTTTAACGCTTC
>JBAVGB010000044.1:0-7630 GCA_049684555.1 Gallionella sp.
CGAAAAGCAGTGCCATGCATCGCCTTGACCACGACGTTGTAGGCCGCATTCCACACCAAAGCGAGGCGCGGATTGGTGGTGCCGCCGAAATCCGAATAGCGGTCATGCCGCACGCCCGCAGTCAGCGCCCAGTCTCTTGCAAAACTCCATTCGTCCTGTGCAAATGCGTAGGACACGTTGCGCGTGTGCGGCATCATATAGACCAAGGCCGGATTGCCGCTTACATCCGTTAAACCCCCGGGCAATGGGGCAAATGCCGCATTATAATTTTTGGTCTCCTGAGTCTGGTACATATCCTCTAACCGGTATCCTGTACCGACGCGAATCCGGTGCTGATCAAAGCCGGTATAGAAAGCGGAAACATTGGCGTAACTGTGCTGTTCGGCATGTTCGGGATCGCCGATCATGCCGTTGGGAAACGCTCCGCCGAACGCGCCCGGGGGGAAAAGCATATAAGCCGGATCGCCGTTTTCCTTGATATTGAAAAAACCGGCTACCCCGGACAAATCCCAATTCGGCGCCCAATTGGCTTGCTCATAGCTCATGTCCAGATACAGCCTGGACGAATGAGCGCGCGCATTGGGATCCAGGCTCCCGGCGACACCGGCACCGACTCCCATGTCGCGTTGCTGGTATGCCGTCCGTAAACGCCATGCTTCATGGGACAAATCGGCGCGTGCATCGACTCCCTTGACTTCATCATTTACCGGCCCGGGAGCGAGTGACACAGGTGTGTAGCCTGGTATGATTGTGCCGAAGTATGTATCCCAGGCTGATTGCGCATCCTGCTGGATGATGCCTTTCTGGCCATCAGTGTTCCCCGCACGCAGATAGAAGGCTGCGTCAAATGCACCCAGCTTGCCCCCATACTGCGTCCACGCATCGCGACTGTTGTAACTGCCGGCGCGCAACCCGAATTCGGCCCCCCTGATATCCGCTGCGGTCTTGGTAATGATATTGATCACCCCGGCGAAGGCGTCGGCGCCATACAATGCCGAGCCCGGCCCGCGGATCACTTCGATGCGTGCCACATTTTCCAGCGGCATGCCGCCCCAAACCTGACCACGATCGCCCCAAAGCACATTCGTGATCGGGATGCCGTTGACCAGCATCAGGACTTCCGGATTGTTTTTGGTGGCTATACCGCGAAATTCGTAAATCGGATGCATGGCGACATTCGACATGGAAACATGCAGTCCCGGCACGCTTTCCAGCACCTGGTCCAGATCCGTTGCGCCCATGGCTGCGATGTCACGGGCAGTGATCACGGTCGCCGCTGCGGGTGCGCGAGTGATAGGTTGCGCGCTGCCGGTGGCAATAGTGATCATGGATTTGTCGCCGTAGGCCAGCGCCAGATCTTCTTCAGTGGTCTGGGCCGCAACGGCAGAGCCGATCCATGCCAACGCCAATGCCAACGCCAACAAGGCGCAGAATACTCGACGGTTCAACGTTTGCATGGCTGATCCTCCCTTAATTTACAACCAACTTGAATTCTATTTGGAACATGATCCGCTAACTCATGCCCGTTCTGTGCCAAGTTCGCTGCGCTTGGCCTTCATACAGAATGTCCGAACACGCAAGCGGATACAATGTACCTTCCGGGCGCTCCGATGCCTCAATGAAACACGGCGGCATTCCGGCGAGAAAGGCAGGGAACAAAAACAGGTAATACTCACTTGGCGTAAGGCCGAGATCGGCAGCCAACGGCGCAACCACGCCGGCATAATTCATTTTCATGCGCCAGCGGCCGGCAAGCAGCTTTTTTTCCACTTCCAGCGCCAGGCGCAGATACGGCCCCTGATCCAGGCCCAAGCTCTTGGCGAGTGCCAGCAGCGGCTCTATGCGCTCATCCGCATTGACCAGGGGCCGGCCATAACCGGAGATGCTGCGGTTCACCTCCAACTCTTGCCGGATGCAGTCGTCAAGGTCGCCGCCCTCATTTATCTGCCGGCGGGTGCGGATCAGGAAGTCTATCGCGCGCATGTCTGAGCCGCGCCCGTAGATCGCAGCCTCCGACACCGCCAGGGCTGCCGCCAAGCCCAAATTCCCGGTGCTGCGGGAACTGCCGGCCAACCCCGCCACGCGGTTGTTCCACAGGCGGATATCCGGGTAGCTGGTGTAGGTCCAGATGGAATGCATCAACCGCAATTGCTCCCTGGTAAAGTGGCGCCCTGTGATGCCGAACATATAAAGTTCGACCCAGTCCATGCCCTTCAAGTCCTTGTGCAGGTCGTGGCCGCGATAAATCACGTGACTGCCGGGATAAAAAGTCCCCATGCGGCTTTTCAACACGCCGACGTTTTTTTGCAGCAGGGCTGGGCCGTTGGCACGCGTGTTCATGCTTGCTCCTCTGTTGATGCGCTTTCCAGTTCCACGGTGCCGAATGGGAACTTTTTGTACCCGAGGGGTTGTTGTTCCAATGCGTGTGCTGCCGCGCCGGGCAGGCGCAGCAGCAAGTGCAGCATTTCGCCTTGTTCGGGAGTAAAGCCCATGTCGGCAAGCGCAGCTGCGGCCACGCCTGACATTGCGAGGGGGCAGCCCGCTGCCGCTTCCAGAGCGGTCAGGTTTTGCTGCAGCCAGGCCAAGTGCGGTCCCGAATTGTAGCGAACGAGACAGGCCAGCGTTTGCTTCACCGAAGTGGCTGTGCTGACGCCATAGGGATCGAAACCCGGCGGATGTTCCGGTGTCGGCCAGATGCTGCCCGGGATTGCTTCCATTTCACCGAGCCCCTTGCGCCATGCGTCGAGCTGGGTGCCACATGCCACCCAGCCTTCCATCGCCAAAAATACCTCATGCCCTCCGGCAAATTGTCCGGCGCCTACCGCTAGTGCGGCCATCAGCGAGGCAGCCGCAGTCGAGCCGCACACGCCTCCGCACATGGCAGCATGCACGGACGCATCACGCGGGCCAGGATTGGCCAGTGCTACAGCCAACGCTTCCAGCAAATCCGCTTGCGCTCCCGTTGGCGCTTCTTCACGGAACAGGAGGTAAAGCATTTCAACCCAGCGTGCCTGTCCCAGCATCTCGCCATAAACATCGTAACCACGGCAATAGGCAGCGCGGATAGCGAACGGATTGTCGGGTTCGGGTTCTTCGCGCCAGATGCGGCTGCGGACGGCGTTAGGATTTTCGGTATCGCTCATACTATTCTCTCCGGTAGAGGAATTGTCATTATCGGCATCCTTTATTGCGCATTACCCAAGAACCAATAACACCGGCGACCGTACATTCCGGTGGAAACTCATTCGGTCCAACAAGTACGCCCAGCAAGGTCTGGCCTTTGCGGGCTCACTTGGAAGGAATATCCAAGCGGGGTGAATGTTCCGGTGAGCGGATGGTATATGACTCAGCTCCCGGTGCACGTGCCATCGCGGCAGAATCGGAGGACGTCAGGTCGCAGCTTACTATATGTTCACAGCTGTAACAGATATTCGATCCGGCTTGCATGAACCATCCAGGTCACCATAAACATCGTAGCCGTGGCAATGCTGCGCCGCGAACACGTTGTCGGGTTCGCCTTGTTCCTGCCAGACACGAGCGTATATGGTTTCCATGCTTATCTCATCGTTCTAATGTTCTGAGCCGCAGCTCCATCGGTGGTGCTTCATTCCTGTCAACGCGCACGTCCAGCACAGTCGGGCCGGGATGGCGCAGGATCGCATCGAGATCGAGATTGTCGAAGTCTTCGGCGGAGCGTATCACATGGCCCGGGATTCCCATGGACGCCGCCATCATTTTGAAATCCACCGCCGGCAATTCCGAGGCGATCTGCTCGGCGCCGGCCATGCGCTGGCCGAACTTCACCATGCCCAGCGCGGCATCGTTGAGTATCACGAACAGAACCTTGAGTTTCTCGGTCAGCGCCACGGTCATTTCCTGGCCATTCATCAGCAGGCTGCCGTCGCCGGTGATGCAGACCACCGGCACCGTCGGGTTGGCCAGTGCGGTGCCCACCGCGCCGCCAATGGCCCAGCCCATCGGAGCAAAATTCATCGTGACGCGCATCCAGCCTCCTGTGCTGGGTTGGTGGTCATGCATGGCCAGATTATGGATACCCCAGATCGTACTGTTGCCGGTATCGGTCAGGAAGCGTGTGTCGGGGGGGCTGCGCCAGCCCAGTTCGCGCATCAGATACTGGGGTTTGATGGGTGCACCGACAGTCAGCGGCTTGAACGGATCGCCGATCGAAGCCTTTTTGAATTTTCGCTTTTCGCCAACGGAAACCGTTTCCGGACCATCTCTGCGCAATGTTCGCAACACCCGTTCGAACACCGGACGTATCGCGCCGCGCACATGCAGGCGCGCCATCGGCGAGCGCGCCAGGTGGGACTCGAGCGGATCGACATGCACCAGCCGGTTGTTCAGCACCGCTTCGCTCCAGCCATTGCTGGTCCACTCGCTCAGGTTGGATCCGGCGACCAAGATCAGGTCCACTTCCTGATCCTCTACCGCTGCCACGGCCGACCGGTGCCCGGCAAAACCAAACACGCCACGGTACGAAGGGTGGCGCGGGCTGATATATCCCTTGGCGTCCGGGGTCACCACAAATTCCCCTCCCATCCTTTCCACCAGTTCGATGATGAGGTCTACCGCTTCGCCGCAGCCGTTGCCGATCACCATCACCATTTTATTCGTGTTCGCCACGATCGACTGCAATTCGCGCACTGCTGCATCATCAGCGGCTGCGAACGGCTTGAGCAGGTGGCCAAGATTGTAGGCCGGACCGTTTTTCATCGTCGTGCGCAAAATATCCATTGGCATACTAAGATGGACTGGGCCCGGCGTTGGCTGGTATGCACTCAACAGCGCATTGGTCAGCTGCCTTTCCAGTTGATCGGGATGGGATATCAGCGCGCTGAAACGTGTGCAGGTTCGAAACATATCGACCGTGTCGATACCGGCGCCGGATGTTTCCTGCAACGCCCCCCGGCCCAGCAAACGCAACGATGGCTGGCCGGTGATGACCAACATCGGAATCTCATTTTCATAAGCACATGCCACACCGGTGATCAGATTGGTGGCGCCCGGTCCGGATGTGGCGCAACACACACCGAGTTTGCCCGATTCACGGGCGTAACCGTCGGCCATGAAAGCAGCGCCGGTTTCATGCCTTGCCACGACCGGGCGCAATCCGCCACGCCGGGCACTGCGCGCCATCGCGTTGTACAGCGGCTCGATCGCGCCGCCGGGCAAGCCGAACACGAATTCGACGCCGATTTGCTCTAGGTAGGCGACCAGGAGATCGGCCGCATCAACAGGTTGTAAATGTGGCTTTACTTCGATAAATTTTTCTTGCATTAGATTTGTCATCGACTGGTCACCTATTCAGTTCCAAAAAGAATCTTTCCCACTTCGAATCTGGAGATTTTTCGCCTCCACAAATCGATATAAATCTGTGGGTTAAATCTACTATTTGATCAACCACTGTAACTGTAGCACAGGAAAGACTCCGTGCAACAAGGAGTGGTGAAATTTTTGTAGCGTCAGTTTTGCCGTTTTGCAGGGATTTCATAGCAAACGGGATCATCGGGCACTTGCGATGGGAAGGCTGATCGCAAGCTTAGCCGGGAAGCGATACGCGGGAGCGGACTATCCCTGTCCCATGAAATTCGGTAAGGGATAGCGATTCAGCAGACTGGAGGGATATGGATATTCGGAACGAACAATCGAAAAATGATTGGCCCTGGTTCTAGCCGGCCAGCAGCTGCTTGAGTTCTCCGCTCTGGTACATCTCGGTCATGATGTCGGAGCCGCCGACAAATTCTCCCTTTATATACAATTGCGGTATCGTCGGCCAATTAGCGTACTCCTTTACACCTTGGCGGATCTCGGGATCTTGCAACACGTCTACTGTGAATATCTCTTTCACGCCGAGCGCATTGAGAATTTTTACAGCGTTGGCGGAAAAACCGCACTGCGGAAATTGCGGACTGCCTTTCATGTATAGCACCACCGGATGGGTGGTGACTTGTTCTTTGATACGTTGCTGGATATCTGTGCTCATGGCGTTATTACCTTAATTAAATGGTCAGGAATTTTATGTGCATGGCCGTGCTGCGTCAAGTTCAAACTGCCAGTCCTGAATTCGCGCCACGACACTCGCCGCGGCATCAGAACAAGGCGCGGTTGATCAGCAGATGCGCGGCGATGCTAGCCGCGTAACCCAGTGCGATAACCGGGGTCCATCTGAGGTGGCCGAAGAAGGTATAGACGCCGCGTGCCTGACCCATCAGCGCGACACCGGCCGCCGAGCCGATCGATAGCAGCGAACCGCCGACACCGGCGGTCATCGTCACCAGCAGCCATTGCCCGATGGACATATCGGGCTGCATGGTCAGCACCGCGAACATCACCGGTATGTTGTCTACTACGGAGGAGACCAGGCCGATCGAGATATTGGCATAGGTGGCACCCCAGCCGCCGTAGATCGCATGGGAAACCATCGCAAGATATCCGATAAAGCCGAGTCCGCCCACGCACATCACCACACCGTAGAAAAAGAACAACGTGTCCCATTCGGAGCGCGCCACTTCCCGGTATACGTCGAATGCAACCGGACTGCCGATGTTTTCACCTGCCGTATAGCCGTTCATGGTCCGCTTGTCGGCCGTTTTCAGAAAATACGCGTAGAACTTCAGCAGGCTCAACCCGGTCAGCATGCCGATCACCGGCGGCAACTGAAGAACACTATGAAAACCAACCGCCAGCGCGATGGTGAACATGAACAAGACAACGATGGTGAGCGCGCCGCGCTTCATCCTGACCGTCGCGCCGCCGGTTGCCGGCTTCTCATCGGGCACAAAGAAATGCATGACGGCAGCTGGTACGGCAAAATTCACAAACGCCGGGATGAACAGGTAGAAGAACGTCCAGAAGCCGATTGGCCCGTTGCTGGCAATGATGTTCTTCTGCCAAACCATCAGCGTGGTGATATCGCCGAAAGGAGAGAATGCGCCGCCGCCATTGGCCGCAATGACCAGATTGATGCAGCCCAACACCAAAAACCGCTTGTTGCCATGCCCCACCGCCATCACCACCGCGCCCATCAGCAGTGCCGTCGTCAGGTTGTCCGCGACTGATGATATAAAAAACGCCAGGATGCCGGTCACCCAGAACAGCGCGCGATAACTGAAGTCCTTGCTAACCAGCCACGAACGCAATGCCTCGAACACATTGCGCTCATCCATCGCGTTGATGTAGGTCATCGCAACGATCAGGAACAGCATCAGCTCGGCATATTCTTCCAGGTTGTGGCGCAGCGCCGTTTCGACCAGGTGCGGGATGTCATGCGCCTGGTAATACCAGGCAATCAGTGCCCAGATGATTCCCGCCGCCAGCATCACTGGCTTGGATTTGCGCAGCAGCGTGAATTCCTCAGCCATCACCGCCAAGTAGGCGATGAAGAACAGCAGCACAGATAAGATGCCCACCCAGCTGGCGGTCAGGTCCAGCCTGTCCGCACCTACCGAAGCGTATGCCAGCAGCGGCATGAACAGCATGAAAATCAGAAGAGCCATACGCTTCATTATTTTATCTCCGAACAAAAAAGTTCTGGCCAGCTCCATGAGTGACTTTGCCATAGACGGTCATTCTAACTGCTCGTGGAATTATTCTGATCATGCGCATACTC
>JBAVGB010000045.1:0-4384 GCA_049684555.1 Gallionella sp.
GGGTGATGGTTAGCGGCATCTGGCGAGTGTGAATCTCAACACGAAGCTATACCTTCGCCAGTGTCAGCGCCGACGAACCCCAGGTGGCGCGCCAGCGGGTCTTGACGCCCATCAATCCGACCAGCGCGAGCAGCGCCAGGGCGGCAAAGATCAGGAAGCCGATCTGGTAATTGCCGGTCAGCTGCTTGGCATAGCCGAGGCTCGACGCGAGGTAGAAACCGCCCACGCCGCCGGCCATGCCGACCAGGCCGGTCATCACGCCGATCTCCTTGCGGAAGCGCTGCGGCACCAGCTGGAACACTGCGCCGTTGCCCATGCCGAGTGCGAGCATCGCGACGACGAACGCCGCGAGGGCCAGCCATGCAGTGGGCAGGCCGACACTGACGATTGCCAGGAACACTCCGGCCAGCAAATACATCACGGACAGCGAGCGGATGCCGCCGACCCGGTCTGCCACCATGCCGCCGAGCGGCCGCACCATGGAGCCGGCAAACACGCAGGCCGCGGTGAAGTAGCCGGCGATCACCGGGCTCAGCCCGTATTGCGTATTGAAATAAATCGTCAGCGAGGCCGCCAGTCCGACGAAGCCGCCGAAGGTCACGCTGTAGAAGAACATGAACCACCATGCGTCCTTGTCCTTCAGCACCTTGAAGTACTCAGCCAGCGATTTGGCCGGCGGGCATTCGGGGCTGTTCTTCGCCATCACCAGATAGGCGATGAAAACCACGGTCAGCGGAACGGCGGCCATGCCGAGCACATTCTGCCAGCCGTAATAGGTCGCCAGCAGCGGCGCGAACAGCGCGGCCAGCACGGTGCCCGAATTGCCGGCACCGGCGATGCCCAGCGCGGTGCCCTGATGCTCCGGGGGGTACCAGCGCGAGGCCAGCGGCAATGCCACCGTGAACGATGCGCCGGCCACGCCCAGCATCGTGCCCAGCACCAGCACCTGTTGGAAGCTATGCACGCCAAAGGTCCATGACATCGCCAATGCCGCGATCACCAGCACCTGGCCGACCGCGCCGGCCATCTTCGGTTTCAGGTGATCGACCAGTATGCCCATCACGATGCGCAGCAGCGCGCCGGACAGGACCGGCGTCGCCACCATCAGGCCCTTTTGCGCCGGGCTGAGCCCGAGATCGCCGGCGATCTGCACGCCGAGCGATCCCAGCATCACCCACACCATGAAGCTCAAATCGAAATACAAGAATGCTGCGAACAACGTCGGCCTGTGTCCCGCCTGCCAGAATCCTGATGGTGCCATTTTGATTGCTCCTTATAAGGTTGACTGTCCTGCTGCCCAAACAACAAACCGAAATAAAAAAGGCGCCCGGCTGCGCAAATACGCAGCGGGACGCCTTTGTCCGTTCAAACTTGTGCCGGATCGACATTGATCCGGTTACGGTTGATTACTTTGCAATACCTGTGCCAATAATCCGATATCGGTTGGAACGCACGAGCAGCCAAGGGTTTGGCTGATTATTCGGGTTGCTGCGTGCGTAAGTCCGGCAGCATCAACCGCAACGCTTTGGTGCATTTCCCTGCTGCGTTGCACCCGGATGCAGCATTCAGGCGCCGAGCTCCTTGGCCATGATGATGGCCTCGGCGATCTCGGACAGCCGTTTGCCCTTGTTCATCGCCATGTTGCGCATGCGCTTGTAGGCATCCGGTTCGCTGTAGCCGTGGTCCGCCATCAGAATGTTCTTGGCGCGATCCACCAGCTTGCGTTCCGCCAACTGGCTCTTGGCTTCCTTCAGTTCGTCGCGCAGTTTCTTGTGCTCGGCAAAGCGGGCTGCAGCGACATGGATGATGCCGCTCAGATCCTCGCCCTGGACGGTATGCGCCACATAGGCGCTGACACCGGCGCGCATTGCTTCACGGATGCTGCGCTGGTCGTTCTGCGCACCCAGCACCACCACCGGCTTTTCCAGCGTGGACGACATCAGGATGATCTGCTCCAGCGTGTCGCGGCCCGGCGCATTCGCATCGACGATGATCACGTCGGCGGAAGCCGCGCTGATGGCATGCTCGTCCACCTGCTCCCAGACCAGCGACCCGACCACGTCGAAACCGGCCAGCTCCAGGCTGGCCCTCAGCCATGCGGCGCGGTCTCTGACATCGTCTATGATCAGGATACGTTTCAATCAGGTTTCCTCATGCAATCAATTGCAATCAATGCTAAGCAGCAATAAGCGAGCCAAATTCCTGCATCGCGGTTGCGGTTATGCGAAAGACGGCAGAGCAGCTGCGGCCAACACTTTCCGACATACAAAAAAAGAGGGCACCTTTCGGTGCCCTTGAGTCGAAGCATTGCGCTTCGGGGAGGAGAAAGAATTCTTAATTAAAGATCGTAAGCTTTCTCGCCGTGATCAGCCAGGTCCAGACCTTCTTCCTGAGCTTCATCACTTGCGCGTATGCCAATCGTCTTCTTGAGTATGAACAGGATCACGAAGGCCACGAAACCGGACCATACCAGCGTGATACCGATGTCCCAAAGCTGGGAGACAATCTGTCCCATTGCGTCGAAATCACCGACCTTGTTCGCTACGTAATCCCATACACCGGTGCCGCCAAGTGCCGGATTCACGAATATGCCGGTGCCGATGGAGCCAATGATCCCGCCAACGCAGTGCACGCCGAAGGTATCGAGGGAATCGTCATATCCGAACCAGTGCTTGACTTTGGTTACCGCGAAGAAGCAGATGATCGCAGCAACAGCGCAAACCACGAACGCACCGCCCACGCCGACGAAGCCTGCCGCCGGGGTGATCGCAACCAGGCCTGCAACGATGCCGGAACAGACGCCCAACAGGCTAGGTTTGCCCTTGAAGATCCATTCGACGAGCATCCAGGTAACACCGGCTACCGCAACACCGAACAGGGTATTGAAGAAGGCCAGGCCGGCTGCACCGGTAGCTTCAAGTGCGGAACCTGCGTTGAACCCGAACCAACCCATCCACAGCATACCGGTACCGATCGCTGTCATCATCAGGCTGTGAGGCGCCATTGGTATCTTGCCGTAACCTTTGCGTGGCCCGAGCATCAGGGCTGCAACCAGGGCTGCGATGCCGGAATTGATGTGAACCACGGTACCACCGGCAAAGTCGAGCGCGCCTTTCTGGAAGATGAATCCGGCGTGGCTGTTGGCGATGTCAGCTGCCTTGGCCGAGGTATAAGCATCGGGACCATCCCAGTACCAGACCATGTGCGAGATCGGCAGGTAGGCAAAAGTGAACCACAGCACGCTGAATATGATCATCGCGGAGAACTTGAAGCGCTCGGCGAAGCCGCCGGAGATCAGGGCTACCGTGATCGCGGCAAAGGTCAGCTGGAACATGGCATACACGAAGTCGGGCAAATACTGGCCCTTGCTGAACGTGGCTGCCACCGCCGTCGTCGGATCGTCGCCGGACATGAAGAACTTGTCCAGGGAGCCGATGAACGGCGCCAGCACGTTACCGTCATGGCCGGCCGTGAATGCCATGCTGTAGCCGTAGATCACCCACAGCACGCCGACGACGCAGAAGATCGCAAAGCTCTGCATCACCGTCGACAATGCGTTCTTGCGGCGAACCATGCCTGCATAGAACAGGGCCAGGCCGGGAACGGTCATCAGCAACACGAACGCGGTCGATGTCATCATCCATGCGACGTCGCCCTTGTTGCAGTCAAAACCCTTGTCGCCGCATTTCGGTGCGGCAGCTTCTGCAGGCGCGGCAGCCGGTGCTGCCGCAGGTGCTGCTGTGGACGCAGCCGCAGATGCGGGAGCGGCCGCATCGTCTGCAAATGCAGGAACCGCCAAGCCAAACAGCATGGCCAGCAGCGCGAAAGATGCTATTAATTTTTTCATGGCGTGGATCCTTATAATGCTTCCGGACCGGATTCACCGGTGCGGATGCGGATGACTTGCTCGAGGTCGGAAACGAATATCTTGCCGTCGCCGATCTTGCCGGTATTGGCCGATTTCTCGATTGCCTCGACGACGCGATCGAGCATTTCGGTTTGCACAGCGGCTTCCAGTTTTACTTTCGGCAGAAAATCCACCACGTATTCCGCACCGCGATACAGCTCGGTGTGTCCCTTTTGCCGGCCAAAGCCCTTGACTTCGGTGACGGTGATGCCTTGCACGCCTATGGCGGAAAGGGCTTCACGTACCTCGTCGAGCTTGAACGGCTTGATGATAGCGACGACCATCTTCATAGCTTTCTCCTTAATGTGGGCGGGAGGATTCCCGCCCGGTGATTCATTACATTGAATGGGAAACTGACACCACGACAGTACCTTTGCCCAGATCGGTGGTTGTTCCATCTGCCTGAGTGAGCGAATAGAGGCCGCCCTTGGTGGCGTTGGTCGAGCTATACGCTGCGGCCCACACATACGCACCCCA
>JBAVGB010000046.1:0-53955 GCA_049684555.1 Gallionella sp.
TTATTGCCGTCCTTTACTGGATACGGTGGGGCGCGCAAAACGAACAGTTTGATGAAGACATTAAATATGTGATTTTTGACGAGCAGGACCGGGATAAAATGACGCCGGAAGAATTCGCGAAAAGCCGTAATGTCATCAATTCCCAGATCGAAAGCCGCAAACGCCATTTGGCCGCAGATGCTGAGAGGCATAAGCTGGGAGTATGAAACCCGGAGAAAAAGCAATCCTGGCACTGATAGGCGCGGTTCTTGTTGTGGGCGTGGCACGGTCGCTGTTGCATGTGGAAGGGAAGCATGACAGGGAAATTCCGTTCTACACCACCGCAACGCGCGACTTGGCTGTTAAGGGAATGGAAATTTATAATAAAAACGGATGCAAGGAATGCCATTCGCTATGGACGATGAAGGACATCCTTGAGACTGTACCCGCGCCGATTCTCGACGGCATTGGGTCCCTGCGCACCGAAGCCTGGCTCTACGATTATCTTTCCTCTTCCAATCCCCAGGCCACATTGCCGTCCCGCCTGAAAAAGGAATATCAAATGCCTTCATATAGAAGCATGCCCGAGACCGATCGCCAGTTGTTGGCCCAATACCTCTCAAGCTTGAAAGTAAAGGACTGGTATCTCGAGGAGACCAAGAAAGCAGAGTATGAAAAATTGACTGGGATGGTGTATCCGAAATGAAACAGCGTTACCTCAGGGGAATGGTTGCTTTGATGATCGGAATGTCCGTGAATCATTTCGGAGACAGGTTGCTTGGGGTCAAAATCGAGCTCTTTTCAGGCTTGTCCACATTCAGCTTTGCTTGGATATTGGATGTGTTCTTTGTGCCATTCTTGGTCGGCCTTACGGTTTCCTGGATATACGGTATGGGTGGAAAGTGGCTGTGCTATTTCCCGCCGCTTATTGTAAGAAGCCTAAGTTATGCGGAAATCCTTTACGTATCCGGTACGCCTCACGGCAGCAATCTGAATCCGATGGGCTGGTGGGGACTCTATGTCATTCTCGCGATGGAGTCAGCGGGTATTGGCGGGATAATGGGAGAAGTCATGATCAAGAGCGTGTATGGACGTTCAAAGAAGGTTGAAGAAGATCAGCCTGTCACGGCGAGGGAATCGTAATAATGCCAAGAGCGCCCAAAAATACTGTGCTTACACCTGAAGAGCAATTGCGCAGGAAGAGGTTTCTTTCGGCCACGCTGATCACTTGCATTTCACTGGTGGTCATTGGCGGGAGTCTGCATGTGGTCAGATTGGGCTCGATGCGCATGGGCGAAATGCGTGCCCTTGCAACATATGATCTCAAGGAAGAGTCGAGCCGTATTCGAGCTCAAGGCGAGGATATTGTGCTTCACGAAGAAAATGAACATAGAAAAAACCAGGCTGCGGGATATACCGTTGCAGAGGCAGAAGCGTTGTTAACCAAAGAGCAGTGGCAGCAGCTGGACAGCATGGTAGAAATTCCGGCAGGGAGTTTCCTGATGGGGTCGAATCTCAAAAATGCTGACGCGGCTTCCCACCCGGAACATCCTGTCAAGCTGAAGGCGTATCTAATAGACAAATATCTGGTTACCAACGCGCAATATGCTCGATTTATTGCAGCGACCGGGCATCGCCCGCCTCTGGATTGGAAAAACGGAAAAATTGATCAGGGCTCCTTGCTCTACCCGGTCACTATGGTGAATTGGTACGATGCAGAAGCGTATGCTAAATGGGCGGGCAAGCGCTTGCCAACCGAAGCGGAGTGGGAAAAGGCAGCGCGAGGAACGGACGGAAGGCGTTGGCCATGGGGCAATGAGATGGATCCCAAGCGTTTGAACACTTACTATAATGTTGGCTCGGCAAGCGACGTTACGACATATTCCAACGGTGTAAGCCCATATGGCGTTTATGACATGGCGGGCAACGTCGACGAATGGACTGCAGATGATTTTCTTCCTTACAAAGGAACCGATGCAGCAGCAGACGTGTTTCAGGGCAAGGTCGCGCGAGTGCTGAGTGCGGAAGATCAAGCCATGAAAGTATCCGATATGGTCAGGGTCAATCGACATTACAAGGTCTTGCGCGGCGGTTCATGGAAGGGCGATCCTTTTTCCACGGAAACCTATCACAGAGACTATTCATGGCCAAACTTTGCTTCGGACTTCTACGGTTTCCGTTGCGCATCCGACTTGAAAAAATAAACGATACGGAGGTATATGATGAACCAGATTTGGGTGAGGATTATTGTCATGCTGCTCGGTTCTGTTGCGGCCTCGTCAGCTCAGGCTCAGGTCGACAGCTACCGATTCATGCATGTAACCATTGAAACCCCATGGTACATCTTCATTTTCTTGTTGATGGGAGTATTTGTTCCTTTTGTACTCATGGCTGTTTTGGCATGGAAGAACGCCATACGCAAATCCAAACGGGAAACCGCAGATGGCGAACCCATTAACTATTTATAAAGTAGGTATTCAATGCTGCAAACGTCAAAGCAGTTATTCAGGAAAATTGTTCTTCGTTATGTCAGCATGCTATTGGTGGCATCGCTGTCTCTCGTTTCTGCGTTGCCCGCGCATGCGCAGGAATCTTCTCCATCTGGCGACAGTGCGCAAATATTGCAGGAATTCAATGCGCAAAACAGGAGTGATATAAGAGAAAAAGCAATACCGCTGAAGGAAAAGCAGCAGATCATGTTTCTGCTCGGGGTCGCGGTGATCGTACTGGTGATCATAACCGGCGGGTTGGGGCTGGCCATGGGCGTATTTGGGAAGCAAGTATTTGTTGCGCACATGGTATTCGCGGCATTTAGCATCACCATGGCAATTGTCCATGCGATTGTCGGCTTGGTATGGTTTTATCCATTCTAGCTGAAGCATGGTTTCAATCTAGCAGCAGCCCACTGTCTGGGCTGGGTTAATCATATTTCAACTTCCGAAATTTTCATCACGGGGCAAGACAATACGGATTTCTCCCGGTATTGCCTTGTGCCTGCCTGTTGAATAACTAGTAAAATTTCATGACCAGCCTTCTTCCGGCGAACCCTGATCGCTCAATTCCCGACTGGAAATCATGGTGGGTTGTAGTGGCCATTCTTTATGGCCTGTCGGGATTGACCAGTCTTGCATATGAAGTGTTGTGGGCTCGCATGCTGTCCATGCAATTTGGAGTAAGCATTTTCGGGGTGGTGCTTACCGTTGCCGCATTTATGGTCGGATTAGGCCTGGGCAGTCTGGCGGGAGTGAAGTGGGCAAGATCAATCAACACGCCTCTGGCATTGTTTGCGTTGCTTGAAATGGCCATCGCGCTATATTCATTAATGTTGCCAAATCTGACACAGGCTGTCGGTGGATGGATGGATGGCATTGCCGACAAGTTGACGCTGGCGCAATGGTACCTGCTGCAAGGTTCAGAGGCATTGTGTTTGCTGGTACTGCCGGCATTTGCAATGGGGATGAGTTTTGCTTTGGTATTGAAAGCAGTAGATGGAACTCGCTTATCGCTGGGGAAACTTTACGGGCTGAATACGATAGGTGGAGCAGCGGGCGCTCTGTTCCCGCTATGGGGTTTGTCGGTATTGGGCTGGAGCAATTTGGTCAGGATCATCGCCCTGCTTGGATTGACCGTCGGTGCAGCAGCCTTGGCGTTGTCTTATTTCATTCCAAACAGCAAAACAGCGCCTTGTCAGGCTAAAAACAACAGTAAAACACACCCCCCATTATCTGCACTGGCCATTTATGCAGGCATTGGGGCAGGCGGCATCATGCTGGAAGTCTGCTGGATACGTTTGTACGGGATGATCATGCTCCGCACCGAATATGTGCTCGGGGTGATCCTTGCGGTATTTCTCCTTGGGATCGCGCTCGGCAGCATGTTGTTGCCGCGAGTGCAGAAGAGCTGGATAACACTATTGTTGCCGCTTGTAACCGGCGGTGGCGTACTGCTGGGTTTATGGCTGCTTCCCGCCGCATCAGTATGGGTAGAACGCAGCCAGTTCCAATCATTCAGTAGCGCCATTTGGACTCAAGCGCTGATTCTGGCAATATTTACATTGCCGGTTACCCTGTCGTTGGGAGCGTGGTTGCCTTTGTTGGCAGGTAGATATACCACCGTTGAATCGAGTGGGGTATGGCTATACGGTGCAAACTGTCTCGGGGGCGCTGCCGGAGCAGTTGTCGCCTGCTTGTTGCTCATTCCCTTGTTTGGCAGCGCAGCAACGGTTGCGATCTCAGGACTTGCGATTGCGGCTTTTGGCTTTTTATGGGTAAAACCTCGCCGGATATGGCTAGTATTTGCAGTCATGCTGATTGTTGCCTGGCATTTGCGCAGTATGCCGCCAGTGCACGATCTGCTGCCGCAGTTCGAGGGCAGTAGTCGTGATTTGTACTTGTATGAAGATGCAATTTCAATGACGCATGTCGTGGAGCAACAGGACGGGCAACGCGTGCTCTTGAGTGACCTTCAGCGTATGGATGCATCCAGCGATCCGAGCGCAGTAGAAATACAAATGGACCAGGCACGACTTGCACTGCTGCTTCATCCTGCACCGCGCAGCGTGCTATTCCTGGGGTTGGGAACCGGGATTTCGATGGCAGGGTCGATGCCATTCCCGGATTTGCGCCGGAGCGCGGTGGAATTGTCCCAAGGTTCGATTATTGCCGCCAAGACATGGTTCGCGCCGGTCAATCGCAATGTCATGGATCAAGCGCAAACTAAACGGGATGACGCAAGACATTTTCTAATTACGACACAAAGCAATTATGACGTGATCATCGGAGACTTGTTTCATCCGGATCTGGCGGGGATGGGTGCCCTGTTGTCCGTGCAACAATTCCAGAGGGCACGAAATCACTTGAATGACAACGGCGTATTTGTACAGTGGTTGGCGCTTAACCAATTTGACATTCAATCTCTTCGGGTTGTTCTCCGCAGCTTCAAGCATGTCTTCCCTGACGCCCAATTATTCATGGACGGTATGCATCTGGCCATGGTTGGTACGCGCCAGCAATTTTTGGGGGCAGGCGCAGTGCTCGCAAACCTGCGTCGTTTGACCGTGCAGGAGCAGGAACAGGCAACAGGCGGGGAAGGGGCGTGGACATGGCTTGGCCGTTATTGGGGCCCCATTCCCGACAGTGTCGGACCGATGCAGGATGAGTGGGTGCCCTACATCGAATTCAGTCTTCCGCGTGCCCGATACGACGGAAGTGTCAACCTGCCGTCAATGATGGCATGGTTGCTGGAAAGCCGTCCTGGTGTGGATGTTGCCAAGAACATATTGTCAGTCAGCAATACTGACAGGGAAAGCTTCGGACGCGCTTACATCGCGACCGAACTTGCCGTGCGGGCATGGGTTGCCTCGATCAGCGGGGATCCGGAAAAGGCGGGCACCCTGATTTGGTTGGCTTATCAGGCAAACCCGCAAGATCACTGGATTGCCGATGCACTTGCTGATAACATGTTGCAGTCTTTGTCTCAGGCAAGGCAGCAGGGTTTGAGCGAGCGTGAAGCTTTGGAAAGAATCCTGAAGGTTTCCCCAAACTTTGTTGGTGCATTGCGCGCATTCTGGCATCTGGAATTGTCTGCAGGGAACAGGGAGGCGGCTGAGCGTTATCGTATGCGTCTGCTGGCCATTTCCCCGTTGGACGCTGAGGCGAGCGTAACTCGCTGAGTTTGATATAGCCAGCCCTGCAAGAAAAGGTAGACATGTCCTCCGTTATCCACAAGGCACTCTCAAGTATCCCGATCAAGGTTGTCGGGTCCGGCGCGAAAAAGGGCGTGCCCAATTTTCGTTGGAAAAGACGGACCGTCCAAATCATCATTTTGCTGTTGTTGGTCCTCATTCCCGTATCAGGTCTGTTTCGAATCGACCCGGAAAATGGCGCACTGGTGGTATTGGGCTGGCAAATTTGGTTTGCCGACTTTTTTTTGATATCAGGCTTGTGGATCATGTTGGCAAGTGGATTGGTCGTGCTGTATTCAGTTGCCGGAACCGTTTTTTGCGGGTGGGCATGCCCTCAGAATTCCCTGGCCGAATGGGCCAATCACATGACCCGTAAGCTGCTTGGCAAACGCGCCGAAGTCAGCCTGAACGGCGAGGCTCCCAAAGTCTCGGCTGGAAAAAACAAGGCATTGAACTGGTCATTGCTCGGCCTTTCGTTTCTGGCCGCATCGATGATATTTGCATTGGTTCCATTGCTGTATTTCTATCCGCCTGACGTCGTATGGTCATTCATAACCTTCAGGCCGGATACAAGATTGGCCGGTTCTCTGTATTGGATTTATTCAGTATGGGTGATGATCATCCTTCTGGATATTGCGGTATTACGGCACTTCTGGTGCCGTTTTGCCTGCGTATACAAGGTTTGGCAGCATTCGTTCAAGACCAAAGAAACATTGCATGTGGTTTACGATGCCAGCAGGGCAAATGAGTGCGAAAAATGCAATTATTGTGTTACCAGCTGTTTCATTAAGCTGGACCCGCGCAAGACAGAACTTTACGACAGCTGCATTAATTGCGGTGACTGTATAGATGCCTGCAATAGCCTGAAGAATAAAAAGGGGGGCGTGGGCTTGTTGCGCTTTGAGGTTGGGCAGCGGGAATCGCGCAAAGTGCGCAAGTTCCGTGACAATTCGATCTCCTTGTTGTCGAGATTTCGCTGGACAACCCCATTTGCGGCGCTGGGCATCATTATGTTCGCGTGGGGCGTGTGGTCATACCAGCCTTACCACCTTGCAGTCGGGTATTTGGCAGCAAATTACAATCAATCTGCGCATGAATATCGTATTGAAATCTCAAGCAAGCGATACCGTCCCTCAGAATTGAATCTGGCTGTTGAGGGTTTGCCGCAAGATGCTTATACACTGAGCAAGAGCAAGGTGACTTTTGATTCAGTCGGACGACAGTCGATTGTCCTTTCGATACTGCCCAAGTTGCACCATGGGCTCTATCCATTCGTCGTGGTGGCGCGTTCCGCTGATGGATGGACAGGTCGCTTTGATTCACAGTTATTTGTCGAATAGGAGATATTGTGATGGAACAGCGTGATAAACAATCTGAATTGACAGACGGGAAGCCGCAGTGGGGTGAACCCAGCAAGGATAATTTCGGCTATGCATCGGACCAGGAGCGCTTGGAAAAGCGCGGTATGGAAGACTGGGAGTTGGTAGAGAAGATTCCGGAATCCCAGCTAAATGTTCCCTATTGGTTCTGGGCAGTGGTAGTTATTGTCTTGCTGGTTGGAGTAGGCCTCAGTTTTCCATTCTGGGGACTGCGTCCCGGGGTGGTTGTGAAGTGGAGTGACTGGGTGAAAGATCCGGGTTTTCTGGGATCACTTGTCTATATCGCGCTTGCCGGTCTATTCGTCTGGTACATGGTAAACATGTATGGATCTGCCGCTGCGGGACGACTGGATTCTGACAAGGAAGGGAAAAATGAAACCAAGGACGACCAGCAAAAGAAATAGGCGGCATTGGTCCGAATTTTACAAACTTCTGGCGCAATCGTGAAAAGGTTTCTGGTTATATTGCTATTTTTGCTTGTTTTCGGGCTTGCCTCTTGTAACAACGGCCCAGCAGCGGCCTCGATTCCGCCACAGGTTTGGAAAAATATGGTTGTGCGTATCGAGACTCACCCGAGTCCGCCGATGGCCGGCATATCTGAAATTGTTGTAATCATCACCGGTCCACACGGCAAACCTGCCGGGGATTTAATCGTCTCTCTGCGCGGATCAGAAACAGATGCATGGGTTCAGGCAATTGAGGACGGATATATCGGCGTGTACCGTCGAGCCGTGGACATTGGGGAGAACAAGACGGGGGTAGTTCAGGTTCGGATTCAGCAAGGCGCAGAACAAAAGCTATTGAGTTTTCCGATCACTTTGGGGACGAGCTAGTTTTCTCGGGAATTGATTCGTTGCCGGTCGAATTGACCATCGTCAAAAGCACATTTGCCAAGAAGGTACAAAAGCCAACGGCCATTACCGTGCCCGAAATTGCCACTGCAAATCCATAATAGTGGTGCACGGAGGGTACGTCCTGCGGGCGGGAGTGCATTAACACGCCTTCCCAGATGCCAAAGGCCATTTGTATGATGTAAAAGCTGTAAACACCTATGCTGACCCACCAGAAGGTATGCTGAACCAGCTTGATTGAATATATCTTTTTCCCCGAAAGAATTGGCAGCAGATAAAAGGTTACACACATCGCCATCAATACCACGCCGCCTACCAGATTCATGTGCGCATGGGCCAACGGGTCGATCATGTGGCCGGGGCCGCCGTATGGACTGCCAATCGAGTCCAGCCATGCGCGAATTGGAGGCATAACCTGAAGCATGCCATGAATAGTGCCGATGAAAAAAGAGAAAGCAGAGAGCAGCAGAAATTTTAAAAGATGCCGGTGCAGAGAATCTTGTCTCATAGAGTGCTGGGTATCGCTTTGAAGTTGTTTGGATGCGGCAACTCGGTCAACTGGACGGCTGACAGAAATAATCGTTCATTTGTGGCACCGCAGAAAGAAAATGCCCGGCCAAAGCCGGACACTTTCTAGGTATTCTTGGTAGTAAGGCGAATCTAATTATTTCTTGTTGGCTTCGATAACTCGTTCGATCCCCAAGGTGGTCAGGCTTGAGGCAACTATCACCCCCAGGACAAAAATTGCAATTGGTACGAGCAGTTCGATTGGCATAGCATTCTCCTCCGTTTGGTTAAAAAAATTGATAAAAATGGCGTATCAGCATTGAGTATCGTGTTGCCAAATTCTTGGAAGTAGTCTACCGGAATCGCCTCTCGCACGCAACTGCTTAAAGTGTAACAAAGTTAGCGCAATGCCCTGATGACCTGCACGAACATAATATTGCAGCCATGGTTTACTTCCTGATAAAATCGCCGCAGCTTTTCTTGAATCTATTGGGCCGGAACATGCAGTTTCCAATTTCGGCTTTACGATCGTCGACAAATCACTCAATCATTGCAAAGAAACCAAATTGCAGCGTTAACGGGCGCGTTGCTGCACCTTTCACACAATAAGATTGGCATAAATTCCAATCAGGAATTAACTCGAAATGAAAAATTGGATATCACGAATTCCCCAAAAATACTGGGCGTATCTAGCGTTGTTATGCTGGGGTGTAATGTGTTTATTGTTGCTGAACAAAACACCTTATGGTGTTGATGAAGGTGCTGCCCAAGCCTTGCTGCTGACCTGGTCGGTAGTAGACAATGTCGTCAGTTCGGTTGTGACTTTGGGCTTTCCAGATTTTCGGGCGGTAATTCTTGCCCCGGTGGGCTTTTTGTGGACAGGCAATTTATTGGCCGCAAAGATATTTACCATCCTTGTGATGGCCGCCACTGCATGGTCCATTCACGCATGGCGACGACGCAGCGGGGATTCTGAAGGGGCGCTATTGGCTACCGGATTGCTGCTGATCTCCCCTCTGGTGTTTAGCCAAATCGACACTATTTCCATCGCCCCTTACCTGTTGTTTGCTTTCGCGCTTGGTGCATGGACAGATCTAAAATACCGCGAATCGCCCCAAGCATTCGGAGGGATGTATTTCGCACAGATGTTGTTGTGCCTGGTGAGTATAACACTCCATCCGGCAG
The DNA here is from genome assembly GCA_049684555.1 of Gallionella sp. Taxonomy (GTDB): domain Bacteria; phylum Pseudomonadota; class Gammaproteobacteria; order Burkholderiales; family Gallionellaceae; genus Gallionella. The sequence continues at coordinate 9,585 of JBAVGB010000046.1, forward strand.
GTCTTGCATATCCCCTTGCTTTGTTGTGGAGGTGGTACAAGGATCCGCTGAACAAGAAGCAGCAAAGTTATTTTTTTGGCGGGATCATTATTACCGTGCTTATGGCCATAGTCCTGACTTTGGGGTGGAGTCATGTAACGTGGTTTACCAACCCAGTGAGGGGACTGTCAGCAGCGCTGTTCGGGCCGGCGGACAGCAAAGTGCTTGAAGTGGGCCGTTGGTTCAGCGGACTCGGGGTCCTGGTTATCCTGATCATCGTGATCTGGAAGCAGGCAGGAAATTTATGGACGGATTTCCTCGGACAAATCTTCCTTGTCGCGCTTACTATAGGAATACTGACGGGCGATGAAACGCTGGGCACGCTGGCGTTAACCATTGGCCTGTATTGGGGCTTACCCCTGCTTTTGCAGAAGCAAACGGATTTGCATGGCGGATTCTGGCAGCAGCGCGGAGTGGCTCTGGTACTTATTGTGATAATTTCCACTACCTTCATGATGACTGATAAAGCCCACTATATAAATATGATGGCGGGCAAACTTGCTCCAAGCGACAGCCTGATCAAGGATTTCGTCGAGAATATCGCAAGTTTGCCAAACGATGTTGAGCATAAACAAAACCCACCAGCAGACAAACCGGTGCGGGTAGCAAGCCAATGGCCTGCACGGACCATGTTGGCATGCCGTTGTGACACATTGGCATTGCCACCCGGCGCCAAGGATGAACAGACCTTGTATACGATGCTGCAGGGCTTGAACTACCTGATATTTGATCCTCGGGATCCAGCAAACAGCTCGCTCTCGCATAACCTTGCTTTAATGGATGCAGGGAAGGTCGAGACCGTTGCCTTGCAGCAAGGGGGAGTGATTGTCGAAATCAAGAAACCTACGATAACAAATTAATGGTGAGTAAATAGCGTGATAGGCGAGATTTTGATGTATGTTGTTGTTGCGATAAGCGCGCTGTTCATAACCGGCTATGCGGTGCATATGTTTATAGGTGGATTGGTCAGTCCGGAGTTGGAATATCAACTTATCGCTTTAATTTGCATCATTATTGCCGGAGTCATCGGATACATGACTTGGGATGTCATCCAAAGACGCTCCGGGCGGAAGTAGTACTTTGTGTACTTGGCTCTAAAATAGATGGATTGTAGTTATTTTTTGTGGCGTTTCAGGATATCTTGAGCGCCATTATATTGGTCCATAGTTGCAAACTGACCCCGGTGAAAAACGAACTGCAATTGTTTTCCTGAACCATCCAAACCGGAAATACCAAAGGATTTTCCTGCATAATCTGAATAGTAGCGGAGGTTTTTCACCAGATCCACCCGAACTCCGTTCCTTTGTACCAATCCAAGGTATTGCTCTCCGAGTTTCAGGGATACAGGCGCCGACGGCAAAATCATCAATCGTGTTTTAAATACCCTGTTAAACCCAGCTATAAAAAAGAAACAGGTCAGGAAAAAGAACAAATATCCCATATTGTGATTATCGCGATACCAAAAACTGGCAGATATTGAAGCAAGCGCAATTACCGTCGGAATATAAAGCAACAAATCCCAAATCATTCCTTTACGGTCCTGGACCAGTTCAATCTGCATCGTTCCGGCTTCATCCCTATCCGCCATAAAGCTTCCATTCATATTTCATATTTGTTCGATTGCAGTGAATCAAGATCGACTGGGCGGCTCACAATAAAAACTTTTTGATCGCCATGTCCATTTCACCATACAGCGTTGCACCAGCGCGTTCAAAACGAACTATGCCGTGTTTGTCGATGAGAAATGTCCAAGGATCGCCCATGACTTGATAAGCCTTGTAAGCTTGCGGGTTTTCATATTGATCGATATGGATAAATATCATCTGGCCCTGATATTTGTCGAGAATCGCCTTCAGAACCTGCAGTTGGGCGTCACAATTGGTGCAATGCCCGGGAGTAGCAAACTCAAGCACGATCGGCTTGCCGGTTAACAGGGCCTTATCGATCGAGTATTGATACATCCTTGGATCAGGCTGCCGATAGGTAGTAATTTTGCTGAAGTCGCCACCTACATCAGCCAGCGTTTTGGTCGCCAAGCTCGGTGCTTTCTGGCCTATCGTGAAGCCTGCAGATAACCCTCCCTGGCCGCATCCACCCAACATGCACAGGGCAATCCCGCAGCAAGCCGATAGCCATTGCTTGTTCATTTCTGTTTCTGCCACCCTATCGTGGTTTTATACAGGTTAAAACCCCATATGATGTTTGCCAACAGGACCAATGTTCCAAATATGCCGACAAAGGCTAGCAGATGGTTCACCAATTTTTCAGTGTCCGGGCCAGTGTCCAGACCGCCCACCAAGCCTGCGGTGAAGAAGAAAACAACCATGCCTATCAGCCCGAAGTTGTGCATCCAGAAATGGATCTTTACAAGGCGCAGACTGTAGATTGAGCGGCGGGTAACCGTGGGGACGACATAGTACAGTGCGGCGAAAATCGCCATTTCGACCCAGCCAAGCAAATTGACGTGCCCATGCGCCAAGGTAATCAGGCGGCCATGCGCACTGTAATCAACAAAATGCCGGAAGGCAGGAACCCCGCCCATAATGGCACCCCAGGAGAAACCGATGATGCTGTAGATTATGCACGCATATACAAACAACAGAATATACCTGGTGAATTCCTTGTTCTGTGAAGCGCTTAGTTCATTGCTTTGCATCATGCTGATCCTCTTGTGATTTTGATTTCATCCAATCGCGGATATCCCTGTACTTGCTTCTCCAGCCGGCCGGCGTCCACATATCGACCATGGTATCAATGAAACTGGAATCGCCTTTGGGTGGTTCGAACGATGAGGAAGAACCCTGGTCGGATTTCAGTTCGGACAGGAATATGGCTATGTCATGCAAATCCGAGTCCGGAAGGGACGACACATAAGCTGCGTCCTTGGGCGGTGCGCCATGATCCATGGTCGGTGCGCCATAGGTTTTTTCAGGATACTTGAGGAAATTGTAGAAATAATTCACATCATGTTTGGAGCCCAATCCGTCCAGGGTGACACCCATGCTCGTACCGCTGCCAACCGCCTTGTGACAATCGTAGCAATTGTCATGTTGATATATGCTGTAACCGCGCATGCCCGCAGGTGAAAAGTCGTAATGCGTCAGAATAGGAAACAATGGTTTATCTGAGTTATGGCTGACATTCTCCAATACGGTAAAGTTAATCACAGTGACTACAACCAGAAACGCTACAACTCCAAAAAGAATTTTCTCACCTTTTTTCATCATCACCCATCTTGAATTATCATTAAGCTTGTAAGCGAATGAATTACTTCATCGGCCAACAAAGCAAAAAAGACTGATCTATACAGATCAGTCTCCATTAATCCCCCCGCACCTAAAAGCTAGTGGGGGGAGAACATGCAAGAATGCCTAATACGATTATACTTTAATGAATAATTTTAATGTTATCCAAAACAGTTTGGTTGTTGATTTGCAAACCGTCCCCAGGCGTACTGTCGGATGCTTGCGACAGATACGCTGCCGCATTGTGGATATCATCGTCACTCAGTTTTTGGGCGATCTTTTCCATCATTTTTTCCGGATCATTTGCACGTGTACTATCGCGCCAATGTGTCAACTGATTGACCAGATATACATATTTTTGGTGACCGATCTTCGGAAATACCGGGTCGGCGCCGCGGCCGTCAAAGCCGTGGCAAGTCTGGCATGCAGAAACCTTGTCCGTGCCGTAGCGAACGAGGAGCTTGCCCTTGAATGTCGCGCCCACCACCGTACCATCGGTTTTAAGCTGGTTAAGATCGGAAACTTCAGGATTGTCTAGCGGGAAGGAGTCCTCATACGACGCCAGATCGCGCATGTCCTGGTCAGTCAGTCCTTTTGCGATACCATTCATCTGCTGCATGGTCAGATCTGTGCGTTTGTCTTCTGCAAAATTGTGCAGCTGCTTGACGATGTATACATAACCGATATTGGCAAGCCTGGGAGAGCCCATCGCATCGTTGCCCATTGCTTTGTCGCCATGGCATGTAGCGCAAGCAGGAACGTTGTCACCCTTGCCATTTTCAAAGATTTTTTTACCATTGGCGGGATTTGCGGTGACGACACCTTCGTCAGCGAAGCCTGCTACTGAAAAAGCCAGCATGGCGACTGTCCCCAAGCCTACCAGCGCCAAATTGGATAATTTACTCATGTACCCCTCCCCACTCTAAAAATTTTAATTACCCGCACCTAATGCAGCTCAACGCAATAGCGATTCCTTGCCGCACAAGCAAATCAGGAATTCTTTTTCATTAGTATAAAAGCCAAGCCAAATAAAAACACAAAAATTCCTATATACATAAAAACAACTTCGCTAGTCGTTGTATCCGGTTCAAGCATTTTTAGCTCCTCTGTCAAAAAGATAACAAAATTCACAACCCCTTATCTAGGGGCTCGGATGATAATAACATTAAGAAAACAATGTGTCATTGGCCTCCTTTATGACAGGACAAATAACATGTACTTTCGTTAAATTGGCAAAAAAACGCGCAATCAATACCACGTAATCAATATTGCCGAACCTTACCCATATCTGATTTCATGCCACCCGCCATGCACCAAGTAAGTCTAAACTTTGGACCCCCGAGCATGCAGTTTTAACCCCCAAGTTTTACCAGCAATCAAAAGTGATCACTGAAAAAAACCGCTTTCGAGCGTGCGACTGAACAAGTGGAAACATAACTGCAAACGTGTATCAGTGCACTGACATGGATCAACTAAACCACATTTAATTTGTGGCTGAATATTCGATTTTGATGGTTTCATTGCCCGAATTCAGATCTGCTCCAGATATGACAAATATCAACTGTCCTTAATATAAATTGCGGGACGAATGGGGTGCAGAAACTTGGATTTGCAAGTTTATACCGCATGATCAGGTGTTTTTCAGGTGGCTAACTGGCATAATGCTCGCCTGACAAGGAGGATTTATGGACAAGTCGGCAAATCAACTGATAGTGGATTTGGAGCTGATACGTCGGCTTGACAAGAACGGGCCACGTTATACCTCTTATCCGACCGCGGATCGGTTTGTTGAAGCATTCAATGCCGATACTTACGGCCTATGGGTGACAAAACGCGATATGGGCGGCATCGACCGCCCGCTGTCCTTGTATATTCATGTTCCATTTTGCAATACCTTGTGCTTTTATTGTGCCTGCAACAAGGTAATTACAAAGGACAGAAGCAAATCTGCCGTATATGTAAGCTATCTGATCAAGGAAATGGCCATGCAGGCGATGCTGCTCGGGCCGGACCAGGTTATAGAACAGCTGCACTTTGGCGGCGGCACGCCGACTTTTCTGAGCGATGACGAGATTCGCCGGGTGATGGGGGCAATCCGCCAGCACTTCAGGCTGGTGGATAACGGCGAATACTCGATCGAGATCGACCCGCGCAAAGTGAGCGATCAAACCATTGCGTTGCTCGGCGAAGAGGGGTTCAATCGGATCAGTATCGGGGTGCAGGATTTCGATGACGAAGTGCAACGTGCGGTCAACCGCATTCAGAGCGAAGAAGAAACGTTGCGAGTGATCCATGCTGCCCGGGCCAATGGCTTCAAGTCGGTGAGCATCGATTTGATCTATGGTTTGCCCAAACAAACCCTTGAGGGTTTTGGCGCGACCCTGGACAAGGTCATTTCGGCCGATCCTGATCGGTTGTCAATCTATAACTATGCACACATGCCGACCATCTTCAAGCCGCAGCGGCGCATCCATGAAGAGGACCTACCCACACCCCAAGTTAAACTAGACATACTCGACATGGCAGTAAATAAGCTTACCAGTGCGGGCTATGTTTACATCGGCATGGATCACTTTGCGAAACCGGAAGACGAGCTGGCTGTGGCGCAACGCGAGGGCAAGCTGCATCGAAATTTCCAGGGTTATTCCACCCATTCCGATTGCGATCTGGTGGCGCTCGGTCTAAGCGCGATCGGGAAGATCGGCCCGACCTACAGCCAGAATTATCGTGACCTGGAAGCTTATTACGATGCTTTGGACAGGGATGTGCTGCCCATCATGCGCGGCATGGAATTGAATGCCGACGACTTGGTGCGCCGTGCCATCATTCAGGCTTTGATGTGTCACTTCGAGCTTGCCAAAGATTCATTCAGCAACGTCTATCAGATCGATTTTGACGGCTACTTTGCGATTGAACTTGAAGAATTGCGCGACTATGAAACTGAAGGGCTGCTGGAGATTTCCCCGCAATCGATCAGGGTAACACCCAAGGGACGCATGCTGATACGCAATATCTGCATGGTGTTCGACAAGTATTTGCGCACGCGGAAGGAGCACGCGATCTATTCGAAGGTGATATAGGGCACAGGCCGTGTCACGCCATATGCATTTTCACTTCCGCAATAATACATTTTGAATATTGGGGTAGAGCATGAAGACAATTCTCAAATATGGTTTGTTGGGTGTCGGTGCCATCGTTGTCATTGTGGTTGCGGGAGCGGCCTATGTGGCTGCAACTTTCAATCCGAACGATTACAAGCCACAGATTATCAAGGCAGTGAAGGACAGTACACAGCGCAATCTGCATCTTGATGGCGATATCAAACTTTCTTTCTTCCCTAACATCGGCGCCAGCCTGAACAAGGTGTCGCTGTCAGAATTCAGGAGCGACAAGGAATTTGCAGCAATCGAGTCGGCCCGAGTTTCACTCGCATTGTTGCCTTTGCTGCACAAGCAAGTAGTGGTGGACGAAGTCACGGTGAGCGGCCTGAAAGCAACTATAGTCAAACACAAGGATGGAACATCCAACATCAACGACCTGCTCGGTCAGTCTGAACCAAAAGTCGAACAAGACAAACAGGAACAAGCCAGGTCTGAACAGCCCAAAACAGAACGTCAAATCCAGGCGCAACCGAAAATGGCTACTTCCCCGGCGGTAAAATTCGATATTGCTTCCATATCTGTGGAAAAAACCAACCTTGGCTATCGCGATGAGGGCAGCGGCGCACAGTATGCCATCAAGGATTTGAATCTCAGAACCGGACGCATCGCTATCGGTGTGCCGGGCAAGATTGAATTGTCGGCAAATTTGCAGGCCAACCAGCCCAAACTCGACATTACCGCGCAACTCAAGACGGTTCTTATGTTTGATCCGATCAAACAGCGCTACCAGTTGCAAGGGCTTGATTTGCAGGCCGGCGGATCGGCTCTGGATATCAGCAGCCTGAAGGTGACAGCCAGCGGTGATCTGGACGCGGATATGACCAGGAAGAAATTCGCCGCGAAGAAGTTTGCATTGACCGCGTCCGGTGTGAAAGTTAAAGACAACTTCGAAGTTGCACTGGATGCACCTTCGCTCGATTTATCCATGGATAAGTATTCCAGTGACAAATTGACGCTGAATGCCAAACTGGATGGAGCTTCAGGCAATATCACCGCAAACCTGGTTGTTCCCGGCATGGAAGGCAACGCGCAATCTTTCAAAGTCAGCGCGCTGAGCCTGGATATGGATGTAAAACAGCCCGAACAGGCGTTCAAGGTTAAACTCCATTCCGCTCTTACGGGTAATGTCAAAGTGCAGCAATTCAATCTGGACAACCTGAGCGTGGCGGTGAATGCCAGCGGTGAAAAATTACCGAGCAAATCGGTGAACAGCGAAATGAAAGGCAGTGTACATTTGGATGCACTGAAGCAAACCGTGCAGGCGAATCTTGCCGGCACCCTGCTGCAGAGCCAGGTCAAGGCAAAGTTTGGCGTGAAAGGTTTTGCCAATCCGGCGATCAAGTTCGATGTTGATCTTGACCAATTGGATGCGGATCTGTACTTGCCCAAATCATCTGCGACTCCTGCCGCGTCGAAATCGCCGACGAAAGCAACTTCCACGGAACAACCTCTGGATCTGACCGCTTTGCGCACACTCAACCTGGACGGCAGCCTGCGCATCGGAGCGCTGAAGGTGATGAATGTGAGATCCACACAGCTGCGCGCGGATGTGAAAGCGCTTAACGGACTGATGAATATCAATCCGCTTGCCGCAAAGCTTTACCAGGGCAGCATGAATGGCAGCCTGAGCATAAATGCCCAGGCAACCCCAAGGATCGCGATCATCAATAACCTGAACGGCGTCAATGTCGCCGCCCTGACAAAGGATGCTGCCAACTTCGACATGCTTGAAGGCAAGGGTAATATAGGCGTGAATCTCACGACGCAGGGCAACACGGTCACCGCAATGAAGAAAGCACTCAATGGCAACTTCTCGATGAACCTGTCCGATGGTGCCTTGAAGGGCATCGACATCGACAAGAAAGTGCTGGCCGCGCAAGCATTGTTAAGCAAGGGCATCAGCGCGGCCAGCGATTTTCAAGCAGCAGACCCAAACGAGAAAACGGCATTCAAGGAATTCAAGGCGACATTCAAGGTGACCAACGGAGTCGCACACAATGAAGACCTCTCTTTGATGTCTCAACAGGTGAGGATCAGCGGGGCAGGTGATATCAATATCGGCAACGACAGCATCGCCTATCTAGCCAAGGCTGCGATCGCGAAGACTTCCGACGGGAAAGGAGGCATCACGGTTCCGGTGCATGTCAGCGGTTCATTCACCGATCTAAAATATAGGCTGGATTATGGCGCGATGGTCAAGGAAGCGGTCAAACAGAAAGTCGATGCAAAGAAGGAAGAGTTGCAGAACCGCTTGCAGGATCAGCTCAAAAACAAATTGAAAGGGCTGTTCAAGTGATTAAAGAGCATATCGGAGCGGGCATGCCCTCATGCCTTTTGGTCGCGGGCCGCTGCTAAAGCGGCTTCTAATGCATAGTTTTTCGTCACGCCTGATCGCCTGGCAACGCATTCACGGCCGCCATGACCTGCCTTGGCAATCCGCGGAGGCATACCGCGTCTGGCTGTCCGAGATCATGCTGCAGCAGACCCAAGTCGCCACCGTCATCCCGTATTACCAGCGCTTTGTCGCTTCATTTCCCACCATCGCCACCCTTGCCGAAGCGACAGAAGAGCAAGTGCTCGCCCACTGGAGTGGTTTGGGCTACTACGCTCGTGGGCGCAACCTGCACCGTGCTGCCAAGATCATCCGCGAAAAATATCATGGCCAATTCCCACGCAAGTTCGAGGACATGCTCGAGCTGCCCGGCATCGGACGTTCCACTGCGGCCGCCATCTGTGCGCTGGCATATCACGAATGCCGCGCGATACTGGACGGCAACGTAAAGCGCGTGCTGGCCCGCCATTGCGGGATTTATGGTTCGCCCAGCGACAACGTGGTGGAGGCTCAGCTCTGGCAACAGGCCGAAGACTTGTTGCCACAATGCGACATTGCCGCTTACATTCAGGCGCAGATGGACCTTGGCGCGACGCTGTGCACACGCAGCAAGCCCAAGTGCGGTGAATGTCCGGTGCGTAGTGATTGTGTCGCGTTTCAAACCGGAAGACTCAGCGAGCTTCCGACTGCACGCCCGCGCAAAGTTGCGCCGGAAAAAAATGCCACCTTCCTGTTGCTGATGCACGGCAACGACATCCTGCTGGAGAAGCGCCCCGGCAATGGCATCTGGGGAGGGTTGTGGTGTCCCCCGCAATTCGATGATGAGGCTGCAGCAAGGGACTGGTTCGTACGAAATGAAATGGATGCGAGAGAGGGTGAAAGGCTGGCGGAATTCACCCACACCTTTACTCACTTCAGGCTTCACATCACGCCGCTCAAGATTCAGCTAACGCGCAAACCTTTGTGTGCTGCGCAACCGGGGAGTGTGTGGCAGGATGTGCAAGAGGCATTAACGGCGGCGATACCGACGCCGGTGCGGATGATTTTGAATAATGCCGCTCGTCGAGAGCAGCGTTGAACATTCGTCCCGAGCAGGGGATAGTTGTATCGAGGGAAGCCCAATTCAAAACCAACACCGCTGGTGGTAACCCGTCGAATCCGTCATTGGTTATTAAAGCTTCGATTTCGCTGCATTACGCGCGGCACGAACGGCCTGTGCTACCTAGTTACATCGGTAAATCTACTCTTCGCCCCACTTCTTCATCAACTCCTGCGCCACTCCCAGGTGATCGAGTACCCGCGCCACCACGAAATCCACGATGTCCTGCACGCTCTGCGGATGGTGATAGAAGCCCGGATTGGGCGGCATGATGACGGCACCTGCGTGCGACAGCTTGAGCATGTTTTCCAGATGGATCGCGGAGAATGGCATTTCGCGCGGCACCAGAATCAGCGTGCGCTTTTCCTTGAGCATCACGTCGGCGGCGCGCGCAATTAAATCGTCGCTGATGCCACTGGCGATCTTCCCCAGCGTGCCCATGGTGCAGGGGCAGATCACCATCGCGTCACCGGGATTGGAGCCGGAAGCCATCGGCGCATACCAGTCCTGGATGCCAAACACCTTGAGTTCGCCGCCGACTTTGCCGAAGCGTTCCCCGAGTAGCTGTTCCGCATCCGCGGTGCGGCTGGGCAGCGTGAAATCGAGTTCCTGCTTGGCGACGATCTGCGCGGCTTGCGAGTACACCAGATGCACGCGCTGTCCTGCTTGCAACAGGCATTCGAGCAGGCGCATGCCGTAAGGCAGCCCCGATGCGCCGGTAAAAGCAAGGGTTATGGTTTTCATGCGATCAGTTTGCCACATAACCAGCGACTTGGCTGGCGTCTATTGGCAGTTTATAACCAGCCACTTGGTCAACGTAGTTTGGTGACTTAGTGGATTGGCTAGTAGTTTCATCAGCCGAATGGCTATAACCATAACCAATCGCTTGACAGCTTGCTGCCTTAGTGAGATGGCTAGTTGTTTCATCAATGACTTGTCCAGTGTCTTTTGCTGGGCTAGTCAGATGGCTAGTGGCCTTATCAGTAGCCACATCAGAGAACGCAAAGTTCACAGAGAAAGAACGTAATTGTCACCGGTCCGGTTTGAAACTAGATGGCTTCATCCTTTTGGCCAACTGTCAGTTTGTCGGCTTCGATCACACTTTCATTATCCAAGAAATGCGCCGCGATCAAACCATTCACCGTGCCGAAAACCAGTGCCGCGGCAGTAAAGATCGGGATCAGGTAGGCGATGCCGGCATGCGGGATCAGCCACAGGTACACCACCAGCATCTGTCCGGCGATGTGCGCGAACGCAGCATAGATGCTGTGGCTGACGGGACCGAACCAGCGAGACGGCAAATGTCGCGCCAAAGCCAGCACTGCCAAGCTGCACAGTGCACCGGAAAGACTGAGAAAAAATCCCGGCGCGAGAAAATTCCCGAATAACAAACTGCCGGCCAGAACGCGCAGCAGCGACACCCATGCCGCCACGCGCCAGCCGTAACGGGCCAGCACGATCAGCGTGACGATGTTGGCTAAGCCTGGTTTGACGCCGGGCAGGGGAGAGGGTATCGCGCTTTCCAGTACCGTAAGCCCGAGCGCCACCGCCGCCATGCGCGCGATGCGGTGGTCTTGGGCGGTTGTTTCCAGGTTGAGGATACGAGTTTCCATTTCACTCATAAAAAAGCTTTGCGAAAGCGGAGTGAGCGAACGTGCGACACAGAAATCCGGACTCGTGAGCTTATGCAAGGCTTCTCAGTAGTTGAGGCTGTCATATCTTCTCTTGCTGCCGGCCAATTCGACGCTCACCTGATTGGGCAGGCAGATTGCGATCTCTCCGGCCTGTTGCAGCCAGCCCTGACGCACGCAATACTGGCGCGGGCTGGGGTCTGAAGCAATGCGCGCCTCTCGGTTTTGGATGCTGACGATGGTGATCCCAAGCGGACCGGGAACTTCGACTTGCTGGTTGCGGGACAAGTATACCTCCCTGAATATCTTTCCGCCGCTGCGAATGATGGCCTTGTCGGCAAGGTCACCGCTCCACAGTTTGACTGTCAGCACCACCACGAAAGTGCCGCCAAGCAACAACGTCAGCCAGTCGCCGAGCCTGAGGTGCTGTATCGCCTGACTGTGCATCGTCTATTGCGTCAGTTCGCGGTGGCGCACCAGCACTTGCTGTTGGTGCTCGAAGTGACGGGCAAGCTTCTCGGCCAGATAGACCGAGCGGTGTTGGCCGCCCGTGCAGCCAATCGCGACAGTAAGGTAGCTGCGATTGTCGGCGACGAAGCTGGGCAGCCAGCGCGCCACAAAATCGCGGATGTCGCCAAACATCTGCTGTGCATCCGAAGCATTTTCCAGAAATTCGCTCACTGGCGCATCTCTACCGGTGAGCGGTCGAAGCGCCGGGACGTAATGCGGATTGGGCAGACAGCGCACATCAAAAACCAGGTCAGAATCGAGCGGAATGCCGTGCTTGTAGCCGAAAGACTGGAACAACAGTGTCAGGCGCGCACGGTCCAGCTTGATGAATTGCTTGATCCAGTTGCGCAGCGAATTGGCATTGAGTTCGGTGGTGTCGATGTGATGGCCGATGTCGCTGATTGATGAAAGCAGTTCGCGCTCGTAGCTGACGCATTCAGGCAAGGTGCGTGCTGTCCTGTCGTTGGCCGGAAGCGTGGCATCGCTGAGCGGGTGCAGCCGGCGAGTCTCGGAAAAGCGTTTTACCAGCGTGTCGTTCTGAGCATCCAGGAACAACACATGCACGTCCACGCCGCTGTGCCTGATTTGCTGCAGCAGCGGCGGAAGGCGCTGCACGCTGTTTGCACTGCGCACGTCTATGCTTACCGCGATGTTGCTGTAACCGGCATGCTGCAGATGTTCCACCAGTGCTGCCAGCAGGTCGGCGGGCAGATTGTCCACGCAGTAGAAGCCGCTGTCCTCGAGCATCTTCAGCGCGACGCTCTTCCCGGAACCGGATAAGCCGCTGATCAGGAATAGCTGCACCCCGGGCTCCGGTCAATCTTCCAGCAGCAACTGGTCGTGGCGCGAGATGAATTCCTGCATGCTGTTTATGCCGCGCTGCTGCAGCACGAAATTGCGCGCCGCTGCCTCCACCAGCACCGCCAGGTTGCGGCCGGCGACCACCGGGATATTCACCGTGCTGATGTTCACGCCGAGGATTTCCTGGTGCGTGGCATTCAGCGGCAATCGTTCCATTTGCGACAGATCGCCGCCGGGCGGGCGATGCAGGTGCACGATCAGCTTGAGGCTTTTCTTTCGCCGCACCGCCGTTTCACCGAACATGGTGCGGATGTTCAATACGCCCAGGCCGCGCACTTCGAGAAAATCGCGCAACAGTTCCGGGCAGCGGCCCTCCAGCGTATCCGGCGCAATGCGATGCAATTCGACAATGTCATCGGCAACCAGACCGTTGCCGCGGGTGATGAGCTCAAGTCCGAGTTCGCTTTTGCCGACTGCACTCTCCCCGGTGATCATCACACCGACGCCAAGCACGTCGAGGAACACGCCGTGGCGGTTGGTCGATTCGGCAAGTTCCTTGGCGAGATAATGGCGCAGCAGCCACATCAGATGCACGCTGGATTTGGGCGAGGCGAACAGCGGGATATGCGACTGGTTGGAAAAATTGATCAATTCGGGGGGGATGTCGTCGGTGCCGGCGACGATCATGCAGGTGGTTCCGTTCTGCTCGATCTTGCTGAATGCCTTTTCACGCTGTTCCGTGCTCAATTCGCGCAGATAATTCAGTTCGGTATCACTCAGCACCTGCACCCAGTTCGGATGGACCAGATTGAGATGGCCGATGAGCCCCTTGTTGGATGTATTGACCTCATCGCTGTCGATGATGCGATCCGTGCCGTCGGTTCCGGCCACACGGCTGAGCTGCAGCCGCTCCTGCTTGTCATCAAACAGCTGCCGGACGTTGACCTGGCTCATGTTTCGCTTTTCCAGTCATGGAACAATTGATGGATGCTATTGGCGTCCTTGCAGGCGAGCAGGCTGTTGCGGAATTGCGTATCGCTGAACATTTGCGCCAGTTCGCCGAGTATCTGCAGGTGCAGGTCGTTTGCGCGCTCGGGAACCAGCAGCACAAATATCATCGTCACCGGCAGGCCGTCAGGCGAGTCAAAAGGAATCGGGTGGGACGTCATCACGAATGCGGCGGTCGCTTCGCGCAACTTGGCGATACGCCCATGCGGGATTGCCACACCCTGGCCGAGGCCGGTTGAACCGAGCTTTTCTCGGGCGAACAGACTGTCGAATACCTGGCTGCGGGCGATCTGCTGGTTGTTTTCAAACAGCAGGCCAACCCGCTCGAACACGCGCTTTTTGCTGGTGGATTCGTTGTCCAACAGGACGTTGTCGGGCAGCAGGATCTTGCTGATCAGGTTCATAGTGGGAAACCGGTTAATCGGGCGGAATTGTGCCCGCCCGTGGTTGTTTACTCGTTTACCGCGCGTTTTCCTGAGTCGTCATGGCGGCGTGAGGACAGCTTGTCCTTGTGTTTGCGCACCTGGCGATCCAGCGTGTCGACCAGCATATCGATCGCCGTGTAGAGGTTTTCATCTTCGCATTCGGCAAACAGGTTTTTGCCGCTCACGTGCATGGTGGCTTCCGCTTTCTGTTTCAGCTTTTCTACCGAGAGGATAATGTTGACATCTATAACCACGTTTTCGAAATGGCGCTTGATTTTATCAAACTTTTCGGTCGAGTAATCCCGGATGGCGGGGGTGATTTCCAGGTGGTGTGAGGATAGATGGAGGTTCATGGCTTGCTTCCTTATTTTAGAGTGATTTACGGAGATTCACCGGGAGTATGCGCATCGATTCCCGGTACTTTGCTATGGTACGCCGGGCCACTACAATACCCTGCTGAGCCAAGATTTCTGACATACGGTTGTCGGTGAGCGGTTTGTGCGCGTCTTCAGCGCTGACAAGCTGCTTGATCAGTTCGCGTATCGCGGTGGATGAACAGGTGCCGCCGCTTTCTGTTGCCAGACCGCTGCCGAAGAAATGTTTGAATTCGTATATGCCGCGCGGGGTCAGCATGAACTTTTGTGTGGTGCTGCGCGATATGGTGGATTCGTGAAGTTCCAGTTCGTCGGCGATCTCGCGCAGCACCAGCGGACGCATCCTGATCTCGCCATGTTCAAAAAAACTCGCTTGCCGTTCAACAATGGCCTGCGCAACGCGCAGTATGGTTTCAAACCGCTGTTCCAGATTTTTGATCAGCCACTTCGCTTCCTGCAGTTGAATTGCCAGCTGGGAGGAATTCTTGTCGGATCGCTGCTGCAGGATGTTGGCGTAAATCTGATTGATGCGCAGCTTGGGCATCGCTTCCGCATTGAGCCTTGCGCGCCATCTGCCTTTGTGCTTTTCCACAATCACGTCGGGGACCACGTAATCGGCGACGCTTTGCCCGAACTCAGTGCCGGGTTTCGGGTTCAGGCCGGTGATCAAATGTTGCGCGGCGCGCAATTCATCGTCCGTGCAGCGCAGCAGCTTTTTGATCTTGCTGAAGTCGTGCGCGGCGACTAGGTCAAGGTGATGACTCACCAGGCGAACGGCCAGATCGCGCTGGGGCGTGTCTTCCGGCAATGCCTTGAGTTGCAGCGCCAAACACTCGCCCAGATTGCGCGCACCTAGGCCGGGTTGATCGAGGTGCTGCAACTGCACCAGGGCGGTTTCCAGGTCATCCAGCGTGATCTCAAGTTCGCCAGGCAACATCCCTGCCAGTTCTTCCAGATCCTGGGCCAGATAGCCGTTCTCATCCAGCGCGTCGATCAGCAACCCGACCACCTTGCGATCCTTGTCATCCATCGAGCTGGTGGTCAATTGGCTATGCAGGTGCGCGCGCAAGGTGGCTTGTTCGGCGGCCTGTTCCGGGAAAGTATCATCTTCGTCATCTGTGCTGCGCATCGCTCCGCCGCCGGTATGCCAATCGGCTGGCTCGTTGCCAAAAGAATCCGGACCCGAATCGTCTGTATCATTCTCATTGGCGTGTGCTGTCTGGGGCTGTTCTGCGGAAGCATTGCCGTGGGAAGGCAAGGATGATGCTTCCGGGGAGAAAGTGCCCGGGCCGGACTCGTCGGCAGACTCAAGCATGGGGTTTTCTTCCAGCAGACGCGCGACTTCCTGATGCATGTCCTGGGTGGAGAGCTGCAACAAGCGGATTGCCTGCTGCAACTGCGGTGTGAGCGTCAGTTGTTGGGACAGCCGGAGTTGTAGAGCGGGTTTCATTGCCTGGTTTCTTGTGCTGGGCGCTTTCGCGTCATAGCTTGAAGTGTTCTCCCAGATACACTTTCCTTACACCCTCATTATAAATGATTTCATCAGGCTTGCCTTCCGCCATTACAGAGCCGGCGTTGATGATGTAGGCACGGTCGCAGATGCCAAGGGTTTCTCGCACATTGTGGTCGGTAATCAGCACGCCGATGCCGCGCTCTTTGAGGAAGTGTATGATTTTCTGGATATCCAGCACGGCGATCGGATCAACACCGGCGAACGGCTCGTCAAGCAATATGAAGCGCGGTTCGGTCGCCAATGCGCGGGCGATTTCCACGCGTCTTCTCTCGCCGCCCGACAGGCTGATGGAAGGGTTGTTGCGGATGTGGGTGATGTGCAGGTCTTCCAGCAATGTGTCCAGATGGTTTTGCAGGTTGTCATCGGTATGACCCTGAAGTTCCAGTACTGCCTCGATATTTTGCGATACCGTCAGGCGGCGAAAGATCGATGCTTCCTGTGGCAGATAGCCGAGCCCCAGACGGGCGCGGCGGTGTATCGGCAGATGGGTGATGTTTTGATCGTCGATGAAGATCTCTCCGCCATCGGCTGCAACCAGCCCGACGATCATGTAGAAAGCGGTGGTTTTGCCCGCGCCGTTGGGGCCGAGCAGGCCGACCACTTCGCCGCTCTTCACCGACAGCGAAGCGTCCCGCACCACGGTGCGCGATGCGTATTTTTTCTTCAGGCCGACCGCGCGCAGTTCACTCATTTTGCTTTGCAGGAATTGAGGCGGGCTTTGAGGGTGATACTCCTGATGCGGGCTGTGCTGTCATATTGCTCTTGGGCTGCAACACCGCGCGTACCCGCTGTGAAGGTTCGTGGTCTGAGTTTGCATCATTGCTGTTCACCTTGAAGATTTCTGTCTTTGCATTGTAGACAATGTGATTGCCGCTTACCTCATCAAGATCGCGCTTCAGGCGCGCTTTGCCATAGAGGTTTAAGATACCGGTGCGGGTGTCATATTCGATCTGTTCGCCATAACCTTCCACGTATCCATCCATGTGTTCGCGTTTCTGCCGGAACTCGGCAGTATCCCCGTAAGCGATGGCGTTCTGGAAACCATCCTTGTCCTGGGTAACGATGATCTTGTCGCCGCGTATCAACAGTGAGCCTTGCGTCATCTGCACATTGCCGATGAAGGTGCTGACTTGCCGCGCATCGTCCATTATCACCTGATCGGCCTCCAGATGTATCGGTTGGTTGCGGTCGGCACTGTTTGCGAAACAGGATGTTCCCCAAGTCTGCAGGAACAACGGCAGCAAGATAGTTGCCAGTAATCGTTTATAGCAGGTTCGGTACATGTTCACTTTTGACTTGGGAAAGCAGTTTCAGGATGCGCGTCTTGCTGTCCAGCTCCATGCCGACCGCATGGACGACATTGTGCCCGTCGAAAATCGTTACGGCGCGGTCGGTGGTTGCCAGGTCCTGGTCCGGGACGATATGCAGATACTCGGTTTGCAAAGTCAGCTGATCCTGCCGCGCACTTGCCTCGCGCAGCACTTTGACATTGTCCCTCAAAAACACATTGTCGCCTTTGCTGGAGATGGTGCCATGCTCGGCGGTGACGTTAATCGCCGGCATTCCGGGTGATAGCATGGTTATATGCGGTTCATCCAGTGTGGTGCTGTCATCATCCGGGTAATGCATCAATTTTGCCGCAACCATGACGAAGTCCGGCACACCCTGTTCATTCAGGTTGGTTGCTGAAAAATTTTCCATGATCGCATCGGGATCGTGGCGTTTGTTTTCCGCTTTGGCAGGTCCGGGCAACGCCTGCTGGTTCAGCCAATAGGTGGCGGCCAGCAAAGCGAGCAATGGCAACAGCGGGATCCACGGGCGGATGCGGGAGGCCGAGATCATTGCAAGTGGGCCGCAAGTTGCGCATCCAGCGTTCCCTGCGCCGACATGATCAACTCGCAGGCTTCACGCACCGCGCCATGCCCGCCACTGCGCTGCGTGACGTAGTGTGAATGTTTGCGTACCAGCAGGGGGGATTCCGGGACGCTGATCGCCAGGCCGACATGGCGCATCACCGTGAGATCCACCACATCGTCGCCCATATAGGCGGCGGCATCACGGGAAAGCCTGAGCTTGCCGAGCAGATCGACCATGGCCTCGAGCTTGTGTTCCACGCCTTGGTAAAGATGGACGATGCCGAGGTTTTTCGCGCGCGCCTCGACGCAACGCGAAGTCCGTCCTGTAATGATGGCAACTTCCACTCCGCTGGCGCGCAGCATTTTCAGTCCATGCCCGTCCTGTGAATTGAAGCGTTTGAATTCCTCGCCGGAATCGGAAAAGTACAAGCCACCATCGGTCATCACGCCATCGATATCGAAAGCGACCAGGCGTATCAGTTTTGAGCGGCTTAACAACATGCCTTTCCCCTAAAACAGTTATTGGCCGTTAGCCGATAGTTGTTTGGTTGGCGTTTCATCAACAAATCACCAGCGACCAAAGACCAGCATCATCAAATTACCTTTGCATGCAACAGGTCGTGCATGTTGAGCGCGCCGACCAGTTTGTTCTGTTCGTCCACGACCAGCATCTGGCTGATGTTGAATTGCTCCATCATCTGCACCGCCTCGGCCGCCAGGCTTTCCGGGTTGATCCGGCGCGGGTTGGCCGACATTACGCCGCGTATCGGTGTGGCGTTGAAATCCAGTTTCATGGCAAGCGTGCGGCGCAGATCCCCGTCGGTATAGATGCCCAGAACATGGCGTTCCCCGTCCACGATGGCGGTCATGCCCACACCTTTTTTCGAGATTTCCAGGATCGCTTCGCCCAAGGTCGCGTCCACACTTACCATCGGCAGGCGCTCGCCGGTGCGCATCACGTCGCTTACACGGGTCAGCAGTCGCCGACCCAGGCTGCCGCCGGGATGGGAGCGGGCAAAATCCTCGGCCCCGAAACCCTTTGCATCCAGCAATGCCACCGCCAGCGCATCGCCCAGTGCCAGTGCAGCCGTGGTGCTGGCAGTCGGTGCCAAGCCCATCGGGCAGGCCTCCTTGTCCACTGCCGCATTGAGGTGCACATCGGAAACCCTGGCGAGGCTCGATGCAGGATTCCCGGTCATGCTGATGAGTTTTGCCCCTTGCCGTTTGATGACCGGCACGATCGTCATCAGTTCCTGGCTTTCGCCCGAATAGGACAGCGCGATGATGACATCCTCGCTGGTGATCATGCCCAGGTCGCCGTGGCTGGCTTCGCCAGGATGCACGAAATAGGCGGGGGTGCCGGTGCTGGAGAGGGTGGCTGCGATCTTGCGCGCGATATGGCCGGATTTCCCCATGCCGCTCACGATGACCCGGCCCTCGCAGCGCAGCACCAAATCTATCGCGCCCAGGAAAGTTTCATCAAGGCGCGCGCTCAGCGCCTGTACCGCAGCGGCTTCGATGTTCAACACTTCGCGGGCGAGCGCCAGTGCGTTGGGCGTCGCGGATAGATTCTTGTTCATAAGCGGCGGATTATAGCAGCGCACCCGTTTTACGGCGCAATTTTGGCGTGGGAAAATTGCCAGGAAGTTTGGTAAGCACCGGCAACTTGGTGCATTATCCGGACATGCCGATCATGCCGCCAAACCACGTTCATGACTAATTCCTTGCCGCTCCTGCTGATTCTGCTTGCGGTCGCCGTGGGCGTGGTCGTGCTGTTCCGTATCCTGAAATTGCCGGCGATGCTGGGCTATCTCCTGGTCGGCATCCTGATCGGGCCCCATGCGCTGGGCTGGATACCCGATGCGCCGGAAACCCGCCATCTGGCGGAGTTCGGCGTGGTGTTCCTGATGTTCAGCATCGGCCTGGAATTCAGCCTGGCGCGGTTGCACAGCATGCAGCGCCTGGTATTCGGCCTGGGCACCGCGCAGGTGGTGGCGACCATCCTGCTGGTCATGCTTTCCTCGCTGTTCTTCGGTCTCGATTGGCGCGCCGGGCTGGCGCTCGGCGGTGTGCTGGCGATGTCTTCCACCGCGATCGTCAGCAAGATGCTGGTCGAGCGGGCCGAATTGAGCGCGCCGCACGGCCAGAAAATCATGGGCGTGCTGCTGTTCCAGGATCTGGCCGTGGTGCCGCTGATCATCGTCATCCCGGCGCTGGCCAGCAGCGGGGAACATCTCTATCTGACGATAAGTCTCGCGCTGTTCAAGGCGGTGCTGGTCTTGTCCGCGTTGCTGATCTTCGGGCAGCGGCTGTTGCGCCCCTGGTTCCATCTGGTCGCGATGCAAAAATCCTCGGAACTGTTCATGCTCAACCTGTTGCTGTTTACGCTGGGCCTGGCCTATATCACCGAACAGGCCGGGCTGTCGATGGCGCTGGGTGCGTTCGTCGCCGGAATGCTGATTTCCGAAACCGAATATCGCTACCAGGTCGAAGAAGACATCAAGCCGTTTCGCGATGTGCTGCTCGGCCTGTTCTTCGTCACCATCGGCATGTTGCTCGATCTGCATAATGTGATCTCGGGAATCGGCTGGATATTGCTGGTGCTGCTCATCCTGCTGCCGTTCAAGGCAGCGGTGGTGACGCTGCTGGCGCGCATGTTCTCGGGTGACTGGGGCGCCTCGATACGCAGCGGCCTGGGTTTGGCCCAGGCGGGCGAGTTCGGTTTCGTGCTGCTGACGCTGGCGGGCGGGGCAAATCTGCTCCCCGCGGACGTGATGCAGAACGTGCTGGCGGCGATGCTGATCTCGATGCTGGGCGCGCCCTTTCTGATACAGCATGCCGAAGCGATCGTGCGGCGCATTTCACCGTCGGCGTGGATGGATCGCGCGCTGCAGATACACCGGATCGCGGTGAAGGCCATGGCCGCCGACGCGCACATCATCATTTGCGGCTTCGGGCGCAGCGGGCAGGCGCTGTCGCGCTTCCTGTCGCCGGAAAAGATCCGCTTCATCGCGCTCGACCTGGACCCGCGCCGGGTGCACGAGGCAGTGGCGGCGGGCGACAGTGTGGTATATGGCGACGCGGCCAAGCGCGAGGTGCTGGTGGCCGCCGGACTGATGCGCGCAAAAGCCCTGGTCATCACCTACGACGACAAGCACTCCGCGCTCAAGATATTGCACCACGTGAACCAGATGCGCCCGGAGCTGCCGGTGGTGGTGCGCACCGCCGACGATACCTATATCGAGGAATTCAAGAAGGCCGGTGCGGCTGAAGTGGTCGCAGAAGTCACCGAAGGCAGCGTGATGCTGGCGTCGCAGGCACTGCTGTTGTCCGGCGTGCCGCTGAGCCGCGTGATCCAGCGCGTGCAGGAGAATCGCGCCGGGCGCTATGCGGCTTTCAACGGTTATTTCCGCACCACCCGGATCGAGGAGGAGGATGGCGCGGGCGACAGCCTGCAGCCGCGATTTCTGAATGTGCGGCTCAACGAAGAATCCACGGCAGTAGGCAAGAAATTGGGCGAGGTCGGCTTGGCCGAAGTGAACGTGGAGGTGAATGCGGTGCGGCGACGCAATGTATATGGCGCACAACCCAGCGACGACATGTTGCTGCAGGCCGGCGACATCCTGGTGCTGCTCGGCCTGCCGGAAGCGTTGCAGGCTGCCGAGGCACTGCTGCACAACGGGAACTAAAGAGGAGGGCAATAAAAAAGCCCGCTGCGAACAGCGGGCTTGTGTCACGCCGGGTGATAGATCAGTAGCCCATGCAGACCAGAACTGGTGTGTCGTCGCTGACCGATCCTGCTCCCGTAGTGGGGATTGGGGTTCCACCGGTAGTAGTTCCCTGAGCAGTTACCTGCACTGATCCGGTGGCGGTATTGCCGTCATCCAGGGTGGTGTCGAGCTGCTTGGCGAACTTGAAGGGTATCGAATCGGAGCAGACGATGTAAGTCCCGACCATCCCGCTGATGGGATCATTAGATACGGAATTAGTTACGCCGATATAGCCGCCAACGGCGTTCGTCGGTCTGTACTGGGTATCGGATGTATTTGTTGCTCCCGGACCAAAACCGGCCAGCCGGATATGCTGCCAGAAATTGAAGCTTTCGGAATTTTGTGTGAGTGTGTCATTCCAATTACCGTTGATTATCCCGTTACCATTCCCGTTTACTACGGTGACACCCGATGCGGCGTTCAGATGAGTTGACGCATTGATATCATCCCCGGGCAAAGCCTTGTACTTGTCCTGGTAGCCGTAGATGTAGATCGGCACGTTCTTGAAATCGGTCGCGAGGTTCTTCACTTTCGCGCTGTTGATCAGTTCCTGGCCTTTCAGCACGCCGCCGAGCAACAGGCCGATGATCACCAGCACGATGGCGATCTCGATCAGGGTAAAGCCGGATTGGTTGCGTTTCATTGTGTTAACCTCCTGTTTGTTAATGTGGCGCAATAGCTGTCGCAAATGTCGTGCCAATCTTTCACGAGCCATTCTGATTTGTCACTTTGGGAAAGCGGAAGCAAATGAAATCAATTCGTTAGATAAAATCAATTCGGGCCGGCTGAAATCCAGTTTAATTGAGCGGGAAAGACAGTAAGCCTGATTCAAGTTTTTTTGACGAGATATCGACAGGGTAATGCCGAAATGCTGACACAGAATATAGTGAAATACTTGCATAACAGCCGCTGGTTGTTGCTGGCGATGCTGTGGCTGTTGCACGGCGCGCTGCTGCTCGGCGTGCAAAGCCCGTGGGTGCACCCGCTGCTGCTGTCCCATTTCGGTTTGTTCTTGCTCTGGCAGCCGTTGTGGCGCAGCGAACGCAAGGTTGAGCTTAGCGCGATCATCATCATCGCGCTGGGTGCGGTTGTGGAGCTGTTCTTCCTGAACTGGTGGATGGTCGCTTTTTGGCTGACCGGATTGTTCGGCTTGGTCGGCGCGCGTGTATTCGTGTTTCGCGACCGCTGGGCCCGCCTGATGTACCTGATGGTGATGGTTTATCTGCTTGCGGTGCTGCTGCTCTGGGTGGTGCCGAATCTCTTTGCCGCGCAAGTCACCATCGACGTCGGGCGCATCCTCATACGCTATGTGCTGCCGTTCTTTCTGCTGGCCATGATGGCCCTTCCGCCCAGCAAGGAACTCGCCGAAAGCGCCAAGCCGGTGGACTTCATCTACAGCCTGTTGCTGTTCATGCTGCTGGCGCTGGTGGTGCTCGGCAGCCTCGCCTTCATGACCCTGGGCCAGCAGGATTACCTGGATGCGCTCATGCGGACGCTGTTCCTGATCGGTTTCATCTTGCTGTCATTCGGGGTGCTTTGGAACCCGCGCTTTGGTTTCAGCGGTCTGCAGGCAATGTTTTCGCGCTATCTGTTGAATGTCGGGACACCGTTTGAAGGCTGGCTCACGGAATTGACCGAAGCTGCCCAACGCGAGCCCGATGCGGCTGCCTATCTGCACCGGGCCGTTGCCTTGCTGGGCGATTTTCCGTGGTTGTCGGGCGTGTCCTGGCAATCGTCAGACGGAGCCGGGCAGGTCGGACAGGCCAGCGAACATGCTGCCGTGGTGCGGGAACGCGGATTGAGCCTGACGCTCTACGCCAATAAAGCCCTCAACCCCACCCTGCTGTTGCATATTCACCTGCTGGTGCAATTGATCGGCTATTTTTACCAGTCTAAACAGCGCGAGCAAACCCTGCGCGACATCACGCGATTGCAGGCTGTGTACGAGACCGGGTCGCGTATCACCCACGACCTGAAGAACATGCTGCAATCGCTGTTCTCGCTGACCGCCCTCGCGCAAAGCCGCGAACAGCGGGCGCAACAATTGCTGCAGCAGCAACTCCCGTTGCTCTCACAGCGCATAGAGGCGGCCTTGATCAAGCTGCAGCAATCGCACACAGAACAGGAATCCGGGCAGCTTGCCTTGAATGCATGGTGGACCAACTTGCGGCTGCGCAACCAGTATCAGGGGATTGACTGGCACGAGCCGGACGGATTGCCGGCAAGCTACATTCCCGTTGCGCTGTTCGATTGTGTCGTCGACAACCTGATTGACAACGCGCTAAGAAAACGCCAGAACGAACCCGATATCGCGATCTCGGTGGACATCCGGCTCGAACCGTTGAGCATTACCGTATGCGACAGCGGCGCCGCGATACCGGAAAGCATTGCCGGGAAACTGTTGCGCGGTGTCATCGTATCGGAACAGGGTTTTGGCATAGGGTTGTATCAAGCTTCGCGATGGGCCGAGCAACTGGGTTATCGGCTGGCGCTGACCGGCAATCGGGCCGGGAATGTGTGTTTCGAGTTGCGGGAAAACAATGGAAGGACGGAAGAAAGGAGGAAGGAAGAAAGAAGGAAGAAAGAAAGAAATGAAGGAAGCAGGAGGGAATCTGATTTTTAGCGGTTAACGATTCGCCTTGTGTGATAAGCTTCCCGCTGTTGCAATTACGCTTGATTTTGCGTCATGTCTTCTCGTTTTAAGTCTGCCATTTCGGCATCTTCTCTCGCTGGCACATTGCTGCGCCAGGAAGTACTCGATCTGCACGCCTATCATGTGCCGGACAGCTCCGGCTACATCAAGCTGGATGCAATGGAAAACCCCTATCTGGCCCCTCCCGAATTGCGCGACGAGATCGCCGCGGCGGTCGCTGCCGCGTCCATCAACCGCTACCCCGATCCGGGTGCCGCCATGCTCAAGGAAAAAATCCGTGCCGTAACCGGTTTGCCCCTGGGGATGGAACTGCTGCTCGGCAACGGTTCGGATGAACTGATCCAGTTGCTTGCACTGGCGCTCAATAAACCCGGCGCATCGCTGTTGAGCGTTGAGCCGTCGTTCGTGATGTACAGGATGATCGCGATTTTCACCGGGATGCGCTATGTGGGCGTGCCCCTGCTTTCAAATTCCGGGATATCTGATTCCGGGGGCGATGATTTTTCGCTGGATTTGCCGGCGATGCTTGCAGCGCTCCGCCGCGAACAACCCGCGCTGGTGTTCCTGGCTTACCCGAACAATCCCACCGGCAACCTGTTTTCTGCGCAAGACGTCGCGCAGATCATCGAGGCATCATCCGGCCTGGTGGTGCTGGACGAGGCTTATTATGCATTTGCCGGCGACAGCTTTATTCCGCATCTGGCCAGTTACCCGAACCTGTTGGTGATGCGCACCTTTTCCAAGCTCGGTATGGCCGGTTTGCGTCTCGGTTTTCTGGCGGGCAGGGCGGAGTGGCTGGGGCAGTTGGAAAAGCTGCGCTTGCCGTATAATGTTGGCGTTTTAACGCAACTGGTGGCAGCGAAGTTGCTGGATCATCATGAGGTGTTGTTGCAGCAAGCGCAACAGATCAAGCGTGACCGGGAAAAGTTGTACCGGCAGTTGAGCGAAATTGCAGCCGTGCGGGTTTACCCGAGCGAGGCGAATTTTCTGCTGTTCCGCGTGGCGAATGCGAAAGCCGTGTTCGACGGCCTCAAGCAGCGCGGCGTGCTGATCAAGAACCTGTACGGCGCGCATCCAATGCTGCAAGACTGCCTGCGAGTGACCGTCGGCACCCCGGATGAAAACGAACGGTTTATGATCGCATTAAAAGAAAGCATTAAAGTAATTGAGTGAGTTTCAGTGCAGGCTTACCTTTAGGTTAGCCAGAGCTAAAACGAGCGATTCATATTCGCGTTGCAAGAAACCATTCTTCAATCCGCATAGGAACAAATCATGCGCAGCACCAAAGTGTCACGCAACACCCTGGAAACCCAGATCAATATAGAATTGAATCTGGACGGCAACGGCAAGTCAAAATTTGATACCGGGTTGCCGTTCCTCGACCACATGCTGGACCAGATCGCCCGGCACGGTTTGCTGGATTTGAATATTCAGGCCAAGGGAGATCTGCACATCGATGCGCACCACACCGTCGAAGATATCGGGATCACGCTGGGCCAGGCATTCAATCAGGCGGTCGGCGACAAGAAGGGTTTGCGCCGCTACGGCCATTCCTATATACCGCTGGACGAGGCGTTGTCGCGCGTGGTGGTGGATATCTCCGGCCGCCCCGGGCTGGTGTTCAATTGCGAATTCGTGCGCGGCAATGTCGGCGGATTTGATGTGGACCTGATCAAGGAATTTTTTCAGGGATTCGTCAACCATGCGCTGGTGACCGTGCATATCGACAATCTGGCGGGAGACAATGCCCATCATCAGGCCGAGACCATTTTCAAGGCATTCGGCCGCGCGCTGCGCATGGCCGTGGAACTGGATCCGCGCATGGCCGGAACGATGCCGTCCACCAAGGGAACGCTATAAATCCATCATGGGCAATATGGTTGATGTTGCGGTAGTCGATTACGGCATGGGCAACCTGCGCTCGGTCGAACAGGCCTTGCGCAAGGTGGCCCCTGAAGCAAGGATTGCCGTTACGGATGACGCCGGGACGATCGCAAATGCCGGGCGCGTGGTGTTTCCCGGCCAAGGAGCGATGCCCGATTGCATGCGCGAACTGGATGCGCGGGGTTTGCGGGAAGCCGTTTTGCTGGCTGCACGCAGCAAGCCCTTTCTCGGTATCTGCATCGGCCTGCAAATGCTGTTCGAACACAGTGCGGAAGGCGATATTGCAGGACTGGGGATACTCCACGGGAAGGTGGTGCACTTTGCAAGCAACATGCATGATGCACAGGGCAATAAACTCAAGGTACCGCACATGGGGTGGAACCAAGTGCATCATGTGCAACATCCGTTGTGGAATGGCATCGCGCAGGATGCGCGCTTTTATTTCGTGCATAGCTACTATGTGCAGACGCCAGACGCCTCCTTGGTGCAAGCGACCAGCCAATACCCCCAATCTTTCGTCTGCGCCGTGGCAAAGGATAATCTGTTTGCGGTGCAGTTTCACCCTGAAAAAAGCCAGGCCGACGGGCTCAAACTGCTGCAAAACTTTGTTCAATGGAATCCTTAATTCTTAACTTAATGCCATGCTGATCATTCCCGCGATAGATTTGAAAGACGGTCATTGTGTGCGCCTGAAACAAGGCGTGATGGAAGATGCCACGGTTTTTTCCGAGGATCCCGCCGCAATGGCGAAACACTGGCTTGCGCAAGGCGCGCGGCGGCTGCACCTGGTGGACCTGAACGGCGCATTTGCCGGCAAGCCCAAGAACGAGGCCGCAGTGCGCGGCATCGTCGAAGCGGTCGGCATGGATATTCCGGTGCAACTCGGAGGGGGGATACGCGATCTGGAAACCATCGAGCGCTATCTCGACATTGGGGTCACTTACATCATCATCGGCACCGCTGCGGTGAAAGTGCCCGGATTCCTCCATGAAGCCTGTGACGCGTTTCCCGGACACATCATGGTGGGCCTGGATGCGAAGGGCGGCAAGGTCGCGGTGGACGGCTGGTCGAAACTGACCGGGCATGACGTGGCGGATCTTGCTCAGCGTTTTGAAGGTTATGGCGTGGAAGCGATCATATACACCGATATCGGGCGTGACGGCATGCTGTCCGGCGTGAATATTCCCGCCACAGTCGAATTGGCCGGCCCGTTGCATGTGCCGGTGATTGCCAGCGGCGGCATCACCAATCTGGATGATGTGCGCGCGTTATGCGCTGTTGAGTCCGAAGGTATCACCGGTGCGATAACCGGACGTGCGATATACGAAGGCACGCTGGATTTCAAGGCGGCACAGAAGCTGGCGGACGAATTGACAGCGGCCCCCCTCTGACTCATGCTGGCCAAGCGCATCATTCCCTGTCTCGACGTGACGGCCGGCCGCGTCGTCAAAGGCGTGAGCTTTGTGCAGCTGCGCGACGCCGGTGACCCGGTCGAGATCGCGCGCCGTTACGACGAACAGGGGGCCGACGAGCTGACCTTCCTCGACATCACGGCCAGTTCGGACGACCGGGGAATCATTTACCGCATGATCGAACAAGTCGCCTCGCAGGTATTCATTCCCTTGACTGTCGGCGGCGGGGTGCGTGAAGTGAGCGATGTGCGCAATTTGCTGAATGCCGGCGCAGACAAGGTCAGCATCAACACTTCCGCGGTCGTCAATCCGCAGCTGGTTGCCGATGCGGCCGGGCGTTACGGCTCGCAGTGCATTGTGGTGGCGATCGATGCCAAACAGGTTTCACAGGGGCGCTGGGAAGTTTTCACCCACGGCGGGCGGACTGCCACCGGCCTCGATGCCGTGGCGTGGGCAAAAAAAATGCAGGATCTGGGTGCGGGCGAGATCCTGCTGACCAGCATGGACAAAGACGGTCAAAAGACCGGCTTTGATCTGGCATTGACCCGGGCCATCACCGATGCGCTGGAGATTCCGGTGATCGCAAGCGGCGGCGCGGGCAATTTGCAGCACCTTGTCGACGGGATAAAAAAAGGCGGGGCGGATGCCGTGCTGGCGGCGAGCATCTTCCATTTCGGCGAATACACCGTGAGGCAGGCCAAAGAATTCATGGCAAAAAATGGTATCGAGGTGCGTTTATGACAAGGTGCGCGAAAGCGGCAGGTGCGGGAATAAACGCATCGCACCTCCTCCCGCAAACGGCTGGCTGTGCCATAACCAGCGACTTGCCGAGCGTTGTTTGCTCGCCTAGTCGAATGGCTAGTAGTTATATCAGTAACGTACCCGCAAGGGGTAGGCCGATGGGTTCCCCGCTGCTGCGCAGCGACCCATTCGCTCTGTCGGAGGTGCGTCTATGAGCGAAGCTTGGTTGAATAAAGTAAACTGGTCTGCAGACGGGCTGGTCACCGCTATCGCACAGGATGCCGTCACCGGACGGGTATTGATGGTGGCTTGGATGGACCGCGAGGCGTTGAAAATGACCCGGCAAAAAAATGAAGCGGTATACTGGTCGCGCTCGCGAAAAAAGCTGTGGCATAAAGGCGAAGAGTCCGGGCATTTTCAGAAAATCAAGGAAATTCGTCTGGATTGCGATGGCGATGTGATCCTGCTGCAAGTTGAACAACAAGGCGGAATCGCCTGTCATACTGGCAGGGAAAGCTGCTTTTACAGCCGGCTTGAGGATGACAAATGGATCGAAGTGGATCCGGTATTGAAAACGCCCGGGGAAATATACAAGACGGATAAACCGGTGAATAAAAACCCGAAAAGATAATCCAGCAAAATGACACAGGATATATTGCAACGGTTGGCCGACATGCTGGCGGAGCGCAAGCAGGCACCGCCGGAAAACTCATATGTGGCGAAGCTTTTCAGCAAGGGCGAGGATGCCATCCTGAAGAAAATCGGCGAGGAAGCCACGGAAGTCATCCTTGCCAGCAAGGCGGGCGACAAAACACATTTGGTGTATGAAACGGCCGACCTGTGGTTTCATTGCATGGTACTGTTGGCCCAGCATGGATTGAGCGCGGCGGACGTGCTGGTTGAGCTGGAACGCCGCGAGGGGTTGTCGGGTATCGCCGAGAAAGAACACAGGAACAGAGATTGAACATGGGCGCCTGTTTGTTCTGTAAAATAATACGCGGCGAGATTCCGTGCCGCAAGGTGTACGAGGACGACGAGGTACTGGCGTTCCACGACATCAATCCGGTCGCCCCGGTGCACTTCATGCTGGTGCCCAAGCTGCATCTTTCTACACTAAGCGATGCCAGCGAAGAGCATGCCGCTTTGCTTGGCAGGATGATGTTGCTGGCGCCAAGACTGGCAAAGGAGCAGGGGTTGAATAATGGATTTCGAACCGTGATCAACACCGGCAAGGGCGGCGGGCAGGAAATTTTTCATTTGCATATTCACGTGATCGGCGGGGGCAATATTCCGCCCATGGTGAGGCGCAATTAACTTACTAAGGAGAACAAGATGGGCGGATTAAGCATTTGGCACTGGCTGATCGTGTTGGTGGTGATCGTGCTGGTTTTTGGCACCAAGAAATTGCGCAACGTCGGCAGCGATCTGGGCAGCGCGGTAAAGGGCTTCAAGGAAGGCATGCAAGGTGCAGCAGATGAGCCTGCCAAACAGATCAAGGAAGGCGGACAGACCATCGAAGGCGAAGTGAAGGACAAAAAAACCACCAACGTTTGATTCTGTTCCTGCGACGGCAAAGATGTTCGATTTCAGCATTTCGGAATTGATGGTGATCATGGTGGTGGCGCTTGTCGTCATCGGGCCTGAACGCCTGCCGAAAGTGGCGCGCACCATGGGGCATCTGTGGGGGCGCGCGCAACGCTATATAAACGGCGTGAAGGCCGACATCGAGCGGGACATGGCGGTGGAAGAGTTCCGCCAGTTGCAGCAAAAGGTCCAGGATGAAGCGGGCGCTTTGGAGCAATCGGTGAAACAGACGGCAAAGACTGCGGACCAGCAAGTGCAAGAAATCAACGAGGCGGTCGCAAAGCTTGCAGAACAGGCAACACCGCAGTTGCAGGAAAAGGCGCAAGCCGAAGCGGGCGCTGTGGAACAGGCGGAGAAACAGGTGGCCAAGACAGCGGATCAGCAGGTACAAGAAATCAATGAGGCGGTTGCAAAGCTTGCATCATCGGAACAGGCAGTGCCGCAGCCGACAGTCGAGAATCCGTCCCTGACACCAACCATCAAAAAAGCCGAATGAGTACGGGCGAAAGTTTCATCGCGCATCTGGTCGAATTGCGCTCGCGCCTGTTGAATTCGGTGGTCGCCGTGCTGATCGTGTTTGTCTGCCTGTTCCCGTGGGCGTCCAAGCTCTACACTTTGCTGGCCCGACCGCTGTTGTCCAAGCTGCCCAAAGGCGGACAGATGATCGCCACCGACGTCACCACGCCATTCTTCGTGCCGCTCAAGGTTGCGTTGATGGCCGCCTTTCTGATTGCCCTACCCTACATCCTTTATCAAATCTGGCGGTTTGTCGCCCCCGGTTTATATGAGCACGAGAAACGCCTGGTCTGGCCGCTGATCGTCGCCAGCACCATATTATTTTTTTGCGGCATGACATTCGCCTATTTCGTGGTGTTCCCGATCGTATTCGGCTTCATTACCTCAAGCGCACCGATGGGCGTTGCAGTGATGACCGACATCGACAAGTATTTGAGTTTTGTGCTCACCATGTTCATGGCATTCGGCATGACTTTCCAGGTGCCGGTAGCCGTGGTGCTGCTGGTGCGCATGGGTTTCGTTACGGTGGCCAAATTGCGTGACATCCGCCCCTATATGGTGGTCGGGGCGTTCGTGGTGGGTGCGATTTTCACGCCGCCTGATGTGGTGTCCCAGTCCATGCTGGCGGTGCCGTTATGGCTGCTGTATGAAGCGGGGATACTGGTTTCCGTTTGGGTTGGCCGCAAGAAGGAGCCCGAGCAAGAAAAAGAGGCGGAATAGCGGCCCAACAGTTTTTCCGGCCTTGTCTTACTCGTCTTCTTCTTTTGGTATCGGGCGCTTGCCGATCTTCACCTGCAAATCTATGGCCGTTCCGTTGCGTATCAGTTTGAGCGTTGCCAGCTTCCCCGGGGCGAGATTGGCAACTGTCTCCAGCATGGCGTTCGAGTCGTCGATGTTTTTGCCGTCTATCGCAACCAGGATATCGCCGGTCTTCATGCCCGCATGCGCTGCTGGACTGTTACGTATCACTTCGGTGATCAATACCCCTTTGGTGTCGCCAAGCTTGAAGGATTCGGCAAGTTCCGGGGTGAGTTCCTGCACGCCCGCGCCGACCCAGCCGCGCGTGACCGATCCATGCTGGATGATCTGTTCCATGGTCTTTTTTGCGGTATTGGCGGAAATGGCGAACCCGATGCCGAGCGACCCGCCGTTCGGCGAGTAGATTGCACTGTTGATGCCGATCAGGTTGCCGTTCGCATCGACCAGTGCCCCGCCGGAATTGCCGGGGTTGATCGGCGCGTCGGTCTGGATGAAGTTTTCAAATGTGTTGATGCCCAGATGGTCGCGATTGAGCGCGCTGACGATGCCCATCGTGGCCGATTCCCCCACACCGAAGGGATTGCCGATGGCGAGCACCATATCGCCCACCCGTGCCAGTTCCGGGTGGCCGAAAGTAATGGCGGGCAGGTTGCCCGGCAACTCGATCTTGATCACTGCCAGGTCGGTTTCAGGGTCCGAGCCGACGACATGTGCCTTGGCTTTGCGGCCGTCGGACAGCGCGACTTCGATCTGGTCTGCGGCTTCCACCACGTGTTCGTTGGTCAGTATGTAACCATCCGCGCTGACGATCACACCGGAGCCAAGGCTGGAACTGGTTTGTGGTTTTGTGTCGAACTGGTCGCCGAAGAAGAATTTGAATTGCGGGTCGCCAAGGAAAGGATTGACCGGGTTTTTGATGATGGTGCTGGTAAAGATATTTACCACGGAGGGCATGGCTTTTTGTGCCGCGACACTCATGCCCATCGCCGGGGATTTGGCGTTGTCGGCCAGCGGCGTGTTTTCGTACAGGGTGACCACCCCGGTGCGCGCGGCATTCGGCAGCAACTCCGGCTTGAGGGTGTGAATGATGAACAACAGCGCCAGCGCGATCGTGACGGTTTGAGAAAACAAGAGCCAATGTTTACGCATGATATGATGAATTCGTTGGCGTGAATAAAGGAAATGCCTATGCTGCTTGATGAATTGCGCGATTATAACGCAAGCCAGCTGCAAACCAACCTGTTCAGGGATTACTGTCCGAATGGTGTGCAGGTGGAAGGCCGTTCCGAGGTGCGGCGTATCGCTACCGGTGTGACGGCTTCCCAGCATGTTCTGGACGAAGCAATCAAATGGGGCGCGGATGCGATTCTGGTGCATCACGGGTATTTCTGGCGCAACGAAGAGGCAACGATTACTGGCATCAGGAAAAGGCGCATCGCGCAGCTGTTGCGCAACGATGTGAGTCTGCTGGCTTATCACCTTCCGCTCGATGCCCATGGTGAACTGGGCAACAATGCCCAACTCGGCAAGTTGCTGGGTTTGGCCGAGCAGGGCCGGTTCGGTGAGCAAAACATCGCCTGGCTGGGCGAACTGGTGCAGCCCCGGTCGCTGACGGAATTTTCCCGACAGGTTGCGCATGAGTTGCAGCGCACGCCGCAGGTCATCGGGGATGGCGCCCGCAACATTCGAAAAGTGGCGTGGTGCAGCGGCGCAGCGCAGGGGTACTTTGAAGCAGCGATTGCGCAGGGTGTCGATGCCTACCTCACCGGCGAGATATCGGAACAGAACTACCATCTGGCCAACGAGTCCGGTATCGCGTTCATCGCGGCCGGCCATCATGCCACCGAACGCCTCGGCATCCAGGCGCTGGGCGAGCATTTGGCCGGCAAATTCGGTTTGGAGCACCGCTTCTTCGATCAGGCCAATCCGGTTTGAAATTGGTGCGCCGGATGATTCCGGTCAATCAAGCAGTTCATTGCGCAACTGTTCAAGCGAAGCGGACAAGCCGGGGGGCTGGCTTGTCCTGAGCATTTCATTCGCATGATCGATCGCTTCACGGTGATCGAGCAGCAAAGTTGCAAATATTGCCAGCACATCTTCCAACAGTTTTTCAGCGTGGTTTGCGTATCGCAACAGGAAATCCTTGCGGCGCGGATGAAAAGCGGTCCACTTCCAGGCAAGAAAAGTCTCGTTGCTCTTGTACCCGGCTTTTTGCAGCGACGCCTTCAGGTTGAGCACTGAAGCCAATCCAAGCTGTCCGGGCGAGGATGCGGCACTCCAGATCAGGCCAAAATAGATGCGCCATTCCCCGCCGAGGAATTGTTGTTCCATCATCGGGCGGAGGTAAAGGGATTGATCCGCAGGCAAGGTACAGTGCAGTCCAACCAGACATTCCGGCGCGTTTTTATCCTCGGTAAGCTCGATACGCCATTCCAGTTCATGTTTCCCGACCAATGCATTTAGCCGCGCATGCAATTCCCGCCAAAGGCGATTGTTAAATTGCTCGCGGAGCTTGTCCATCTGTTCGGCGGCAGAAAGCGCCAGAGACAGGTTTTCCGGCCGGGAAAAAAAATCCAGTATCGCCTCTTCTTCATTCATCTTGCATTGGCCCAAGCTGGCTGATATTCAAAATGTATCCAAATGTTTCTGAATGTATATAAGCGGTTAATGTAATTCCGCGTGGGATATAAGGTTTTTGATGTGCCTTGGAAGAGGCAAAATATTCAGTATTGACTTTGCATTTCAGACTGGACATTATTCGGTCGTGTCGTCGCGCCGCGCTCGCTTAATACGCGGAATAAAACGAAAAAACCAAAACAGATAATAATCAAAACCGCGAAACAACACATCTAAAAATAATCCGATTTATCTGTTCATTCATTCTGGCGAAAGCCGGTGTGGGACCATTGTTTGCCGGGAGAGCCCTTACGATGCACAGTTTCTTACGTTTGTCTTTAATGCTGCTGGGATTTGTTGTTGCGGGTATCAGTTATGCGGCCGATGCACCGCAAACAAACCCGGTGGATCCCGGTGTTGACGGTTCTGCTATCGACAAGGCTGCAAGGGAAAAGTCTGATAGTGGCGGTTCCGCCTTCTCGGATTGGGAATCCAAATATTTTGCATCGGGTCCGGACAATGTCGGCCCTGCCGTCCAGCAACCGATCGAGTTTCCGCACTTCCGGCATGCCGGCGACCATGACAAGGGCGGCATGGAGATCAATTGCATGTATTGCCATACCTACGCGCGACGCAGTCTGGTGGCGGGAATTCCGCCGGTGCAAAAATGCATAGGCTGCCATCAGAGCATCGATCAGGTTCGCGACACGCCCCGTATCAAGCAGCTGTTCGCATACTGGGACGCCAAGAAGGCCATTCCCTGGAAGAAGGTGCATGATCTTCCGGACTTTGTGCGATTCAGTCACGAGCGCCATATCCAGCGTTTTGTCTTCCAGTTGAACCGTCCGGTACAGGAGGTTTGCGGCTATTGTCACGGCGATGTGAAAACGATGACCGTGGCCCGCCGCCAGAAGTTGCTTTCCATGGGCTTCTGCGTCACCTGCCACGAAATCAATCATCCGGTTACCGCTCCAGGCGGGACGCCTATCGGCAATCAGGATTATTGGTACAGCATGCGCAAGCCTATTCAAGATGCGTCGGGCATTCTTAAGGCCCAAGGCCCGAACGACTGTTCGGTATGCCATAAATAGTTTAGAGAGGTTGTGATGATGAACAACGATTTTGATCGGCGCGATTTTTTGAAGGTGCTTGGCTGGGGGGGCACTGCAGTTGCCTTGACCGGCTGCGGCAACGGCATGGTTGAGAGCGGCAAGGAAACGGTGGTTTCGTATGTCGAAACCAGCGATTACATGATTCCCAGTGTCAGCGTGTATTTCAATTCGACCTGCTCGCAGTGCGATGCAGGTTGCAGTATCACCGGACGTGTCCGCGAAGGACGTGTGCTGAAACTCGAAGGCAACCCCGAATCCGCGATCAATCGCGGCAAGACCTGCGGTCTGGGTCAGGCGGGTGTGCAGAATCACTATAATCCGGACCGCATCCGCGCGCCGTTATTGAGGACCGGTGATTCGGGCGAGGCGATCACATGGGAAAAAGCCTATGCGTTGATCGACCAGAAGTTGAAAGGCGTGAGCGGCAATGAAATTGCATTTCTGACCGGGGGCATTAGCGGCCACCTCAAGGTGCTGATGGGCAATTACATGGACAGCATCGGCAGCAAGAATCATTTCGTGTACGAAGCGATCGGACCGGCCGTGGTGCGCGCCGCCAACAAGAAGTCGTACGGCGTGGAAATGCCGCGCTTCAATATCAGCAAGGCCAGGGTGGTGCTGTCGTTTGGCGCCGACTTCCTGGGTGCGTGGATCTCCCCGGTAAATTTCTCGCAGCAATATGCCCAGTTCCGCAAGGGAACGGACGGTCATCAGCGCGGCGTGCTGGTGCAGGTCGAGTCCAAGATGACGATCACCGGTGCGAATGCCGACCGCTGGCTGGTGGTGCGTCCAGGAACGGAAGGAATCCTGGCGCTGGGTATCATCAATGCGCTGGGCGCACACGGGGTGAACATACCCGGTGATATCGCCGCTGCAGTGAAGGCGTATGACAAGGACCGCGTCAGCAACGACACCGGCGTGTCGGCGGAGCAGATCGACAAGATCGCAGTGCTGCTCAAGGAACGCACGCCCAGCCTGGTGCTGGCGGGCAGTGCGGCAGAGGGTTACGCGCATGGTTCGCAAAATGCCGCGGCGATCAATCTGCTCAATCATGTGCTGGGCAACGTCGGCAAGACGGTCGAAGCGGCAGCGATTGTGCCTTTCCCGCAAATGGCTCCTGCGACCGGCAATACCGCCGCTTTGCAGGCGCTGAATGACGGTTTGGCTGCAGGCAAATACAAGGTGCTGTTCAGTCTTGCGGCCAACCCGGTGTTCACCGCGCCGGCCGCGATGAAATTCAAGGACAACATGGCCAGGGCGGATTTCAAGGTGGTGTTCGCACAATACCTTGATGAAACAGCCTTGCAGGCCGATCTGGTGTTGCCGCTCGATTCCCCGTTGGAAGACTGGGGCACGCAGGTGCCCGAATACATGGCGGAAGGCGCGCAAATCAACATCCGCCAGCCGTTGATGGAAAAGCTGCATCCGGAAACACGAAGCATGGGTGAAATCCTGCTGACCCTGGTAAAGCAGCGCCGTCCCGATGACTACAAGAAATTTGATGATTTTTACGGTTACATGCGAACCGCCATTCTGCAAAACAAGGTCGCATTGGGCGGGGCAGCCAAGTCGGATGATGACGTGTTCTGGAACGAGACGCTAAGCAAAGGCATTGTCAAGCTGCCCAATGCCGCGCATGCTGCCTTGTCTGCCAGGCCGGTTTCAGCTGCAGGCCTGACTTTGCCGGAACCCGCTCCGGTCGATGCGCAGTATCCGTTCCGGCTGATTCCTCACGTGACTGCAAGTCTGCGCGACGGACGCAACACCAACCAACCCTGGCTGCAGGAATCTCCCGATCCGTTGACGACCATAGTGTGGGATTCCTGGATGGAGATTCACCCCAAAAAGGCCGCCGAACTGGGCATTCAGGAAGGTGACATTGTGGAAGTTGCCGGCAAAAACGGTTCTCTCAAAGTGCAGGCATACCTGTTCCCCGGGATACATCCCGATGCGATTTCGATACCGCTGGGCCGCGGCCATGAAGCGATGGGCCGTTATGCCAAGGGTTATGGCGTGAACCCGTTCCAGATTCTGGATATGGTGTTTGACAAGGAAACCGGCGAGCTGGCGCTGAACGAGACACGCGTCAAGATCAGCAAAACCGGCGAGCGTGTGATCGTGGTCAAGGATGAGGGTCCGGTCGGAGGCAATCAAGAGGGGCAAAAAATTGTCCCGCGCATGTCCACCGACAAAGTGAATCTTTCGAAGGAGATCTGAGCATGTCGATTACCACCCTGTTTGAAAATTACTCCGAATTTCGCCACCGCCACCCGGATGGCGATGTGCCGCACAACCCCTACAAATGGGCGATGGCCATCGATCTGGACGCGTGCAGCGGCTGCAATGCCTGCGCAGTGGCCTGTTATGCCGAAAACAACCTGCCGGTCGTGGGCCGGGAGAAATTCGCCCACGGTCAAGTGATGCACTGGATGCGCATCGAGCGCTACTGGGATCAGGACGGCCGCGACTTTCCGGACCAGGGTGTGAGATACCTGCCCATGCTTTGCCAGCAATGCGAAGCCGCGCCATGCGAAACGGTATGCCCGGTGGGTGCAACCAACCATACACCCGACGGGCTGAATTCGCAGATTTACAACCGCTGTATCGGTTCGCGTTATTGCTCGTCCAACTGTCCGTACAAAGTGCGCTATTTCAACTGGTGGGACTACCCGACCACCGACAATGTCTGGCCTGCGGAAATGAACATGCAGCTGAACCCCGATGTGACGGTACGCGGCAAGGGTGTGATGGAGAAGTGCACATTCTGTATCCAGCGAATCAGGGGGGCCGAAAGCGACGCAAAGACCCAGGGGCGCCTCGTGCGCGATGGCGAGATCCAAACCGCCTGCCAGCAGGCCTGCCCGACCAGCGCGATCAGCTTTGGCAATCTGGTCGATCCCGAATCCAGGGTGCACAAGCAATGGCAGGTCCAGCAGGTTGAACTGGACAAACATGAGCAGGCAAAGGACGAAGAGGCGGGCGGCAGCGATCTGCGCGGTTACCGTATCTACGAATGGCTGGCACCCTACCCCTCGATCATGTATCTGGAACGTGTGCGCGAAAGCGAAATTTAAGTTGGCTAAATCACTGTAATTTCTTTAGGAAATAAACGATGAAAGATATTCGCGAAGACATTGCCTGGGCACAGATCAATACCGATGTGCTCAAGAGCCTGGAAAATCCCAGAAAGCTGTATTGGGTCATTTTATTCATCGCAATTGCCATGGTCGGCGTTGCGGTGGGCTGCGAGATTTACCAGTACAACATGGGTCTGGGTGTCGGTAATTTTGACAATCCGCACATGTGGGGCTTGTACATCGCCTCATTCATCTTCTGGATCGGCATGAGCCACTCCGGTACTTTGCTGTCGGCGATTCTGCACCTGATTCATGCAGACTGGCGCAAGCCGATTTACCGGTTTGCCGAGGCAATGACGACTTTCTCGCTGATGACGGCCGGCCTGTTTGTGGCCGTGCATCTGGGACGTATCTGGCAGATTTACTTTGCTCTTCCTTACCCGAACATGCGCCAGGTGTGGCCGAACTTCCAGTCGCCGCTGCTGTGGGACGCGATGGCGATCTTCACTTACCTGAGCTCGTCGATCCTGTTCCTGTACATCGGGATGATTCCGGATCTGGCGATCTGCCGCGACAACATGCATTCGGGCTGGCGCAAAAAGCTCTACACAGCGCTGGCGTTGGGCTGGGAAGGAACAGACCGGCAGTGGCGCAATTTCCGCATGACCTACCTGACCATCGCCTGCTTCCTGATTCCGCTGGCCGTCTCGGTGCATTCCATCGTGGCCAGCGATTTTGCAATGTCCCAGCAGCCCGGCTGGCATATCACCTCTTTCCCGCCTTATTTCGTGGCTGGCGCGTTGTATTCCGGTTGTGCCGCAATCATTACGCTGTTCGTCATCTTGCGCTACGTGTTCAAGTTCGAGGAATACATGACGATGTCGATCCTGAAAAAGATCGTGCGGCTGACTTTCGCAATTGCGATGGTCTGGACCTATCTGGTGTGGGTCGAATACGCGACCGCATGGTTCGGGCATAACCCGCATGACCAGCACTTGCTGCTCGAGAAGGCCACCGGTACCTATGCCCCATTCTGGTGGATGATGAACTTCTGTGCATCGGTCGTTCCGTTCGTCCTTGTCTTCAAACGTTTCCAAACCAATATTCCGGTGCTGTTCGCGGTTTCGCTGCTGCTCAACCTGGGCATGTGGCTGGAGCGCTGGATGATCGTTGCGCCGACTTTCGCGGATGGCTATTACCCCTGGACGTGGGATCACGACCAGTGGCCAAGCCTGGTGCAATGGGGCATCGTGTTCGGCAGTTTCGGCTGGTTTGCGATGCTGTTCATGATCTTCTGCAAGGTATTCCCGTCAGTCTCGATGTACGAGGTGAAGGAGATGGTT
The DNA here is from genome assembly GCA_049684555.1 of Gallionella sp. Classification (GTDB taxonomy): domain Bacteria; phylum Pseudomonadota; class Gammaproteobacteria; order Burkholderiales; family Gallionellaceae; genus Gallionella. Next base: position 49,046 of record JBAVGB010000046.1, read on the forward strand.
TATCACCGTCGTCTGGAAACCAAAAAGCTGCTGGCTACCGCCGAATTTGCAGCAGCCGGAAAGGGAGCACACTAAATGAGCAAACGTCATTTACTCGCGTTATTTACCAATTTTGACGAGGCGGAGAAGGTCGTCACCGAGTTGCGCAATCTGGGGATCAAAGGCTTCAATGCCGAGAAGGACATGATTGTAAAGTCGCCGATCGAACATCCCGAGGTGGAGGAATTCCTGGGTGACAGGCCGGTCCGCGTGCAGTGGTTCACATTGTTCGGGGCTGTGGGAATGGGCTTTTTGATGTTTTGGTTGATCGCTGCTTCACAGGGCAACTTCTTTGCGCAAATGAAAGGCGGGAAGCCCATCGTTCCATTCCCGCCGGATTTCGTGCTGACCTACGAATTGTTCATTCTGGGGGGGGTATACATTACCGTGCTCGGATTCCTGATTTGTGCGGGCTTGCCCGCGAGGCGTTCGCCGTTGTACAGCGCCAAGGTATCCGAAGACCAGATCGGCATTTTGGTGCAGTCTGAGGAATCCGCAAGCGCTGCGCTGAAGTCGATTTTCACCAAACACCAGGCACTGGAAATTCAGGAAGAGGCTGGGAAATGAAAAAGATATCCTTGGCAATGATGAAACAACTGATGAAACATCTAGCCATCCCGCTAAGCAACCCAAAGACGGTTGCAAAGCGGTTGGTTATAGCCATTCGACTAGGCGATCAAAAGGCTTTGCATAGCCATTCGGCTAAGTCACCAAAGGACGGTGACGTAAGCCGCCGGTTAACGATTGCCAAGTCGCTGGTTATTTTACTAATGGTTGCGCCGACGTTCGCGCATGCATGGCCGTGGTCCATGGACCAGGGTAACCAGATCAGTGTCAAACCGCAGGAAAGCTATGATCCGGCGAATCCGGGCATGTATCCATTCCCGAGCCGTTCAGTGCCCGTTCCGAACACGCCAACCTCCTCGATAGAGGTGAAGGACAAGGATGCCGCATTCAAACTGGTCAATCCTGTCCCGATAACGGAAAGATCGGTCGATATGGGGCATCGCCTGTTCTCGATCTATTGTGTGCCCTGTCATGGCAAATCCGGTACCGGCGACGGCTATGTGGGCGCCAAACTGATACTGCAACCGTGGAATCTGACCTCGAGCAATACCATACATTCCTGGAATTCACCGGATTATCCAGATGGTTACATCTTCGGCATGATGACTTTCGGCGGTGCGGTAATGCCGGTTTACGCGATTGACCTGAGTCCAACCGAACGTTGGGAAGTGATAGATTACATCCGCGCTGTGCTGCAAAAGCGGGGCATACCCGCTGTTGCTTCATCTGCACAGAATTCAAAATAGGAGGCGGTCAACATGTTTTCATACAGCAACTGGTCGGTTCTGACCGTGAATTTCCTGGTGGTGCTTTATCTTGCCCTCGGCGGGGTGACGCTGTCTGCCATTTTGTATCTGGCGGGTGCGCGCTGGAGATACGAGATCCGGCTTCTGGCCAGTTCCCTGTTTGCGCTGTTTCCGCTGGCGTTCGTGCTGCTGGTCGTGCTGCTGGTCAACGCCGATGCGACTTTCCCATGGGTGAAACTGGCCGAGGAGCATAAGCTCACGGTATCGGCCTGGGACGGTTTCACGTTCCTGGCATGGCGCGAAGTCATCGGCATGTTGCTGGCGATGGCGATACACTGGATATTCATCAAGCGCCAGGCGGTCAGCGAGCGCAGCCCGGAAGATGCGGCACGTTTCCACACCATTGCTTGCTGGGTGCCCTATGTTTATGTGGTCTACGGCACGATGGTGGCATGGGATTTTGAAATGTTCATGGTGCCGGGCTGGCAGAGCGGCATATTCGGCATGCAGGAGTTCGTCAGCTTTTTCGGCATGTTCCTGTCATTCCTGGTGATCTGGATCTACGTTTTGAACAGCCGGAACAGATTGGTGAATCCGGTCAAGCCGTTTGTGTATAATTACCTCGCGCAATTGATGTTGGCTTTTACGTTGTTGTGGGTTTACACCTACTTCGCGCAATACCTGACGATCTGGTATGGCAATATCCCGGACGAGCGGGATAGGCTGAACGGGATGCAGGATGGTGATTACACCTTTATCTGGTGGTCAGTGATCGCGCTGAAACTGGTGATTCCGTTCTCGTCGCTTGCCATGCCGTTTGTCCGGCACAATATCAATGCGATCGTGGTTGTGGCAAGCTGTATCATCATCGGCACGATATTCGAGCGCTATGTCTGGATTGCCGGTGCCCATGGCGGCGTTGGCTCATATCCGTATTTGGCGGCGATAGTCATCAGCGCTGTGGTTGCGACAATCGGTTTTTTTCTGGTGCGCATGCGTTTGCAAAGCATCCAATTGATTAAAGGTTAGTCATTTTTTTATGATGAGATTGTATTCGGGGACTTCATGTCCCTACAGCCATCGCTGTCGTATCGTGCTGTTTGAAAAAGGCATGGATTTTGAGGTGGTTGACGTGGACTTGATGAACAAGTCCGAAGACGTTGCAGCGATCAATCCTTATGGCAAAGTGCCGGTTCTGGTGGAGCGCGATCTGGTGTTGTACGAGGCCAATATCATCAACGAATATATTGATGAACGCTTCCCGCATCCCCAGCTGATGCCCCCCGATCCCGTCATGCGGGGACGCGCGCGATTGTTCCTGCATCGCTTCGAACAGGAGATATACAGCCAGGTTGAACCGATCGAGCATGGCGTGCCCAAGGTTGCGGACAAGGCGCGCGCGATCGTGCGCGACAACCTGACCCAGCTCTCGCAGATACTGGCCACCCAGAAGTTTTTGCTCGGAGATGATTATTCGATGCTCGATGTGGCGATTGCACCGATGTTGTGGCGGCTGGACCATTACGGCATTCAGATGGGCAAGGATGCAGTGCCGCTGATGAAATATGCCGAGCGCCTGTTCTCCCGCCAGGGCTTTATCGATGCGCTGACTGCTGCCGAAAGAGCAATGCGCAAGTGAACGATCTGTCCACGCGCCCCTATCTTATTCGCGCGATATACGAATGGTGTGTGGATAGCGGGTTTACTCCTTACCTGGCCGTAAAGGTCGATGAACATACCGCTGTGCCGCGTTCCCATGTAAAGAACGGCGAAATCGTACTGAACATCAGCGCTGACGCAGTGCGAAATTTGCAACTCGGCAACGAGATGATCACCTGCACCGGACGGTTTGGCGGCGTGCCATTCGATCTGCTGGTCCCGGTAGCTGCGGCGATGGGGATATTCGCAAAGGAAACAGGTCAGGGACTGGTATTCCAGGAAAGTGATCTGCCGCCGCCCTCCCCGCATAGTGGCGATACCGGAAACAAGCCTGCAGCGCACAAACCCAATCTGAAGATCGTGAAATAAAAAAGCCGCAGGTGTTCTGCGGCTTTTTTGTTCTAGATACCCACCTCTACATGGCGGCCTGCGCCAGTGTCGTATGCATCTTGCTCATGGCCTTCTGTTCGATCTGCCGGATGCGCTCGGCCGATACATTGAATTCGCTGGCCAGATCATGCAACGTCGCGCCCGAACCATCCTGGCACAGCCAGCGAGCCTCAACGATGCGGCGGCTGCGTTCATCAAGCCCCGCCAGGGCATTCGCCAGGCCCGCTGTTTGCAACGTTTCGCGTTCGACAGTCTCGAGTATCCGGGAGGGCTCATGTTCCGAGTCGTCGGCCAGATAGTTTATCGGCGAGTAGCTTTCCGCGTCATCACTCCCGGTGGGCTCCAGCGCGATTTCATGCCCGGCGAAACGCGCTTCCATATCCACTACGTCGTGTTCGCTGACATTGAGCTGCTTTGCGATCTCGCTGATCTGCTGCGGTTTCAGCGGCTCCAGACCCTGCTTCATGCTGCGCAGATTGAAGAACAGTTTGCGCTGTGACTTGGTCGTCGCGATCTTGACCAGCCGCCAGTTGCGTACCACGAACTCGTGTATCTCGGCGCGTATCCAGTGCAGCGCGAACGATACCAGCCGCACGCCGCGATCCGGATCAAAGCGCTTCACCGCCTTCATCAGCCCGATGTTGCCTTCCTGGATCAGGTCGGCCTGGGGCAAGCCGTAGCCGGCGTACCCGCGCGCGACGCTGACCACCACCCGCAGGTGGGACAGCACCAGCTCGCGTGCTGCTTCCAGGTCATTTTCAGTCTTGAAGCGCACCGCCAAAGCGGTCTCTTCATGCTGGGACAGGATGGGGAAGCGGTTGACGGTCTGGATATAACTCTCCATGCTGCCAACGGCAGACGGGAAAGGTAAACTCCGCAAAGGCAAGCTCATAGTGGCATTCATTTGTATTTCCTCCTTAGGCATAATTCTAGCACTCGGGGGATATGAGTGCCAAATTTGCAAATAGTTCGGCCAGACCGGAAGCCGGCTGAATTCGGCTGAAGGGTTTGAACCCTGTGGAACGCCGGCCCGGTAAGGACGAAATCCCGGAAACCTTGCCCATAATCAGCGCTACAGCACGGGCGGGAACCTGCGCTTGCTTGATCATTATTGACAACGTGACTGGTAAAGCATGATATTGTGCGCTTTCAAGAACTAAGGGTATATTGCTGATGAGCTATATTAACGAATCTTACCAAGTCTCCGGCTCGGATCGCGATGCGGCATTGGCCGGTTCAATAACAAGACTCTTAGGGATAAGCATGAAAAAAATCACACTTCTCCTGATCGGCATCATCGCCGGCATCGCGTCGATCACGGATGTATCGGCGTTGCCCTTGTTCGCCCGCCAGACCGGGATGGCCTGTTCCGCATGCCACTTCCAGCATTTCCCGATGCTGACCGGCTTCGGCCGTGCATTCAAGTCCGCCGGTTACACGATGATAAACACACAGGGCAAAGTGGAGGGCGAAGGACTTAGCATACCCAGCAGCCTGAACATGTCCGCC
>JBAVGB010000047.1:0-182267 GCA_049684555.1 Gallionella sp.
CCGGATACTGGTGCAACTTCACCTTGTGCAACTTCCCCTGAAAGCGCCAGTGAATGAGCACCGGCCTCACCAGACGATTGCACGCAGCGGAGCGCTCCTGCCTGGAAGTCACTCAGATTGCCCTTGATACGAATACGGAAGTCTTCTGTATGACCGGCCAATATCGCACCGTTCAGCCAGTCGTTGGCTTGCCTGTCCAGCGCGATCAGCGGGGTATAGCGCGCGGCACGCCGAATATCGCCGCGCGTCAATCTGCCGGTCAGGTCCAGCATGCCCAATGTGCCCGCCTGAGTCCGGTAACTGCCGTACAAATTGCCGGCCAGATCAGCGTTGGCCACTGCGATGTTGTCGACATTGACCGACAGTTCTCCGTTTTTGCGCTGCCACGAGGCTTGCCCGATCAGAGTCGCAAAAGCAAGCGGCTCGCGCATCACACCCGGTGCATCCACCGTCACCCCGCGCGAATAGATGCTCAATCTGCCGCTGGCCTCGCTGCCATCAACATCCCCGGTCAACCCGGAAAACCCCGGGATTTTGCCGGCCTGGTGCAGCCCAAGATTGTCACAATGGCCCTTGACCTTGAATTTTTCGGGCTTTCCGGATGTACCCTGCCATTGCATATCCAGATTGGACACCACCCCCGTGGGTGCGTAGGCATCCAGGCGCGCGCGCAAATCGGCCTGCATCGGCAGGTATACAGCCAGGTCGGCGAGACTCTTCAGACGCAGCAGATTGGCCCGTATCTCTCCGCTGCCCGTCCGCCCGCCGAGGGCCTGATGGTCGCCCGAATCCGCGGTTCGGAAATACAAATCGGTTGGCTGGAAATCAAGGCCGTCCTGCAATTTCATCGCCAAATGCTTTGTGGAGATTTCAAAACCGCCAGCCAATGCCCGCCATGAGGCCCGGCCGCGCAATTCGTGCAATGCCATTTCGGGCACATCCGCACCGAGTTTGGCCAGCACATCGCGCAAATCCATATCAACCGTGATTTGGGCGACCTTGCCCTCATTGACACCCAGCCAGCCGCGCAGCGCACCCCTGCCCTGGCTGAATTCGCCGGGTAAATCCAGCCAGGGTCGCCAGGCTGTCACGTCGGTATAGTCCAACCGGGCAAACAACCGGCCATGCCATTTCGCCAGGTCGTCGAAACTTGCCCCGTAAAATTCTCCCCGCACGTCAAGCGGCGTCGCCAGATCATTTGGAGGCACCGCTTGCAGGGCAAAACGATGCCTGCTGAACAGATTGTCGACGCGCAGGTTTACATGCTGCAGCACCAGCGGCGGTGCATCGCGCTGTTTGTCCACCCAGACAATACGGGCGTTGCGCACCACCAGGTTGGATTGGTGCAACAGCCAGTCGGATATATCGTTATTGCCTCCCGGTTTGGTAAGCAGCAGGTTGCCGATATACAGCTTTCCGGATATTTCCCGGCTAATCATCAATTCCGGACTGTCTATTTCCAGGTTGGCCAAACGTATTTCCGCGGTCAGCAGCGACATCCATGACAGGCTGCCATCGATGCTTTTCAACGCCAGTGCAGTCTGCCGCTGGTCATCCAGAATGCGCACATCGGCAAGATTGAGCCGCGGCATATAGCCCAGCCACTCGCTCTGGATCTTGCCGATCGTGACGGGACTGCCTATCGCGGCTGACAATGAAGACGTGATACTGTCGTGAAATTGCTCTATATTCGGCAACAACCAATAGCGCAGCGCCATGATCGAAAATGCGATCAGCACGGCCGCAACCGCCAAGACGACGACAACGAGCCGCGACAGCCAGTTCAAGCTGAACTTGAGCAAACGGACAGGATGAGAGTTCAACATTGAATAACCGAATAACCCGATGAGCAAAAGCGCCTTAATGAGTGGCCAAAAACCAAAATTGGACGACAATGTTTATTCTAACTTAATGCGCCCATGAATATCGTGACCTCGACAACTGTGCCGTTCGCGGACCTGCTGCAAAAAACCCTGCATTGCAGTCGATATGCCAAACGGACGCTCGATACAGACCAACACCTGTTCGAATGGTTGCAGGAAAATTACGCCGTGTCATGCAGCCGCGCGCAGATGCACGAATTGCTGCTGCGTTCCGGGTTGGACCTGGACGATGAATCCGGACTGGCCAGCGCCATGCGCAGGTTGCGCAAGCACGTGATGGTCAAACTGATACTGCGCGACCTCAATGGTTTGGCTGACCTGAACGAAATAATGCAATCCATGACGGATCTGGCGGAAATGTGCGTGCAACGCGCGCAAGCCTGTCTGGCCCGATTGATGCACGCGCAATTCGGCACTCCGCAAGGTCAAGCCGGCGCGATCCAGGATTTGCTGGTCATCGCGATGGGCAAACTGGGCGGCGGAGAACTGAATGTCTCCTCCGACATAGATTTGATCTTTGTCTATCCGGAAGACGGCGAAACCGATGGTCCGAGAAAACTCAGCAACCATGAGTTCTTTACCCGAATGGGTCGCCGCCTGATCGGCATGATCAGCGAACCGACCGCCGACGGCTATGTGTTCCGGGTCGACATGCGATTGCGTCCCTATGGAGAGAGCGGGCCGCTGGTAGCCAGCTTTGCCGCCCTGGAGGAATACCTGGTCAGCCAGGGCCGCGAATGGGAAAGATACGCATGGATCAAGGCGAGGGTGATTTCACCTGCCGAAAACCCGCAACAGCCAACCCGGCAGACGGCCGAATTGGCCAGGCTGGTGCGGCCGTTCGTATACCGCAAATACCTGGACTTCGGCGCCATCGATTCCATGCGCAAGTTGCATGCGCAGATCCGCCAGGAAGTGCAACGCCGCAATCGGCTCAACAACATCAAGCTCGGGCCGGGCGGCATACGCGAGATCGAATTCATTGCACAGGTGTTTCAGTTGATACGCGGCGGAAGCGATGCCAGGCTGCGCATCCGGCCCACCCGCCGCGTGCTTCATCAGCTTGGTGAGAACGCCTTGATGCCAGCACAGGAGGTTGCCGGCCTGGATGCGGCGTACGTTTTTTTGCGCAATCTTGAGCACCGCCTGCAATACCTCGATGACCGGCAAACCCAGGAATTGCCCGACAATTCCGAAGATCGGGAAATCATCGCGTATGCCATGGGTTATGCGGATTATGCCGCGCTGTTGCAGGCATTGGACATTCATCGCGCGCTGGTCAGCCGGCAATTCGAACAGATTTTCGGTGCGCGGCAGGCAGAAATAACCGAAGCGCTTTCGGTGGTGCAACCCGCCATTCGACCGGGCGAGACGGCGACACTTGCCAACCCGCCTGCCATACCCGGGTTTCCGAACAACATGCAGCTATGGCGCGAGGGAATCACGGCCGAAGAATTGAATACAACCCTGGAAGAACTGGGTTATCTCGATTCATCGGTCAGCGCGCAACGCCTGCTGCAATTCCGCCACAGCAATCGCTATCAGCACCTGCCCGAAATAAGCAGGCAGCGGCTGGATCGGCTGATCCCGAAATTGATCATCTTGAGCGCGCGTTACAGCGATCCCGATGAAGTCTTATCCAGATTGCTGGCATTTCTGGAAGGCGTCAGCGGCCGCGCGGCCTATCTCGCCTTCCTGGCCGAATATCCGCAGACATTGGAGCGCCTGACCCAGCTTATTGCCGCCAGCAGCTGGGCCGCTATTTACATGACCATGCACCCGGCGTTGCTGGATGAATTGCTGGATGCACGGGAAATATACCAGCCGCCGAGGTGGCCGCAGGTCGATCACGACTTGCAAACCCGCCTCGAGGATTGCGCTGACGATGCCGAGCGGCAGCTCGATGTGCTACGCCATACCCAGCAGGAGCAAACCTTTCACCTGCTGGCAATGGATCTCCAGGGCTTGTTGCCGCTGGAAGCGCTCAGCGACCATCTCAGTGATCTGGCCGATTTGATGTTGCGTCACGTACTGAAGCTGAGCTGGGCAACGTTGCGCAAGCGGCATCGCGATGAACCCAGATTTGCCATCATCGCGTATGGCAAACTGGGAGGGAAGGAGCTGGGCTATGCCTCTGATCTGGACCTGATTTTTCTCTATGATGACGATCACCCGGATGCTCAGGAAAACTACGCGCGGCTGGCGCAACGCATCAACACGATGCTGAGCAGTTACACTTCATCGGGGCGCCTGTATGAAACGGATTTGCGCCTGCGTCCGAACGGCGCCAGCGGTTTGCTGGTAAGCTCGGTCGCGGCATTTGCCGAATACCAGCAGAAGCATGCATGGGTCTGGGAGCATCAGGCTTTGACGCGCGCCCGATACAGCTCCGGAGACGTCCGGGTCGGCAACGCTTTCGAAGAGATACGCAAACGCGTGCTTTGCCAGCCGCGCGACCTGGCGAAACTGAGACAGGATATCCTGGCCATGCGCCAAAAGATGCACGACGGGCACCCCAATGACAGCGGGAGGTTCGACATCAAGCATGACAGTGGCGGCATGGTGGACATCGAATTCATGGTGCAATATCTGGTGCTGGCTTACGCCCATCAATACCCGCAACTGACCGCCAATTCAGGCAACCTCGCCTTGCTCAAGCTCGCCGGAGAACTTGGCCTTGTCCCCGCTGAGCTCGCCGAACGGGTGCGTCTGCTTTACCGCGAACTGCGCCAGACGCAGCATCGCATGCGGCTCAACAACATTTCGCCGTGTCGAATTGAGCAGGGAAGAATCGATACCCGCGCTTGCAGGGAATTATGGGGAAGTCTGCTGGGAAACAGCCGTTGGCAGAGCAGCACTGATTTTGCCTGATGTGATGTACCGGCCTGAAGCGTCGCCGTTCTTGCGCGCGGTAAGGCGATACATGACCATCTCGCCCTTGCCCTTGACGGTTATGGTGGCTGGCGGTTCGAACACGTAGTCGTACCGGATGCGATTGAATGTGGTCTTGTCAACCTGTATCACGCCTTCAACTGCTTCATCGGTTAGCCTGCTGGCAACGTTCACCGTATCTCCCCACAAATCGTAGATGAAGCGTTTGGTGCCGATCACCCCGGCGACAACAGGTCCGGTGGCGATGCCGCAGTGTATATTCAGATGAAAGGGTGCCAAGTCAGGATGCTTGATTACATAGTTGCGCATCTCCAACGCCAAGTCCGCGATGTCGTTGGTATAATTTGTGCTGCTGCGGTTCAATCCGCCAACCGCCATATAGGCATCGCCAATCGTCTTGATCTTCTCCAGGCCATATTTCTCGCACATCTGGTCAAATCCTGAAAAAACGGTATTCAGCAGGCCGACCATTTGCTCGGGAGACAGTGATTCCGTCAGCTCCGTGAAATTCACCAGATCGGCAAACATCACCGTCACATCCGCATGCCCGTCCGCGATCAACCCCTGATGATCGTTCTTAAGCCGGTTTGCAATGCTGCTCGGCAGCACGTTCAGCAGCACGCGCTCGGATTTCTTCTGCTCTTCGGCCAACAATTGGTGCTGCTCGTCGAGCTGGTCCTTTATGTGTTCCATCGCCACGACGAAATGGCGCACAAGAAAATATATGATGGAGGACATGGCTGCAAAATTGAGCGCGAAGAAAAATCCGATGGTTTTCATCGCCACTCCGCTGTTGTTGCCATTGCCAAGATAGAAGTCGAAACCTCCCGATATCACCGTCATCATCATGTATGCAAAGAACCAGGGAATCGAATCGCGCCAGCCTTTGGTCACCAGTGCACCGATCGGTGCGAGCAACGCCCAGAGCATCACACCGCTGGCGGTGACCGCGCTGCCGATGCTCCATTGCATGATGAACGGGACAAACAGGAACAGGCTCAACTGGATAAAGCTGAATATCTCGAAATTCTTGGATTTTGAATAATACACCAGCGAGGCAACCGAGATCAGCTGGTAAGCCAGGGGAACATTGGCCGAGAAATGTATGCCCATGGCCCAATAGATCGCCAGCCACAACACCACTGCCAAATTCATGAAGGCACAGGCAAAGATCAGCAAATCCCTGTGCAGCTTCTCCTCTTGAGCGTATGGCTTTTCTTCACTGGGAGCAGGAAAATTTTGCATTTTTGATGATTTGGAAAAAAGTCCCAATTGTTCCACCTGTGGCCGCAATTATGGAAATAATGCAATCATACCTGAATTAGCAATCAAGAGAACAAGTCGAACATGCAGGATATTTATTCGCGCAGCTTTATAAGTCTGCGGGAAAAGGCTAAAATTCTCCCTTTGAAATCTGTTTGCTTATTTTATTAAGGGACCCACCATTATGTCGATGTCCGACCGTGACGGTTTTATCTGGTACGACGGCAAGCTCGTACCGTGGCGCGATGCCACCACCCATGTGCTGACACATACTCTCCATTACGGCATGGGCGTATTCGAGGGCTTGCGCGCATACAAGGCCGCGAAGGGCACGGCGATCTTCCGCTTGAAGGAACATACCGACCGGCTGTTCAATTCCGCGCATATCTTCCAGATGAAGATGCCGTACGACAGGGAAACCATCAATGCGGCGCAACTGGAAGTTGTGCGCGCCAACAAGCTGGAATCCTGCTACATACGCCCGATCTGTTTTTATGGCTCCGAAGCGATGGGCATCTCCGCCAAAACACTGTCCACCCACATTGCGATCGCTGCCTGGCCATGGGGAGCATACCTTGGCGATGACGGAATGCAAAAAGGCATACGCGTCAAAACTTCCAGCTTCACCCGTCATCACGTCAATGCGAACATGTGCCGCGCCAAGTCGGTGACAACTTATACCAATTCGATACTGGCACATCAGGAAGCCGACAATGACCACTACGACGAAGCCATGTTGCTGGATGTTGACGGCTACGTTGCCGAGGGTGCCGGCGAGAATATTTTCATCGTGAAAAAAGGAAAGTTATACACCCCCGACCTGACAGCCTGCTTGGAAGGGATCACGCGCGACTCGATTTTCACGCTGGCCAAGGAAATGGGTATCGAAATAATCGAAAAGCGGATCACCCGCGACGAGGTGTATTGTGCCGACGAAGCCTTCTTTACAGGGACAGCTGCCGAGGTGACGCCGATCCGCGAACTCGACCGCCGCACCATCGGTAGCGGGGCTCGCGGCCCGATCACGGCCAGACTGCAACAGGCTTTCTTTGATTGTGTGGCGGGCAAGCATCCGCAGCATTCCGACTGGCTAAGCTACGTTTAATGCAGCAACCGGAGATATATCTTGGACAAACAGAACATCAACCAGCGTTATATCGAAGTCACCGCGAATGACCTGCCGCTTGCATGCCCGATGCCGAACATGAATCTGTGGAATGCGCATCCGAAAGTGATGATCCCGCTGGATCATGGCGGCGAAGCGCGCTGTCCGTATTGCGGTACGTTGTACAAGTTCAAGGGCGAATTGCCCAAAGCACATCATTGAATATCCCGGACCGGGTTGCTTGTCGCTGAACAGCCCCTAAATACAAATGTACAAAATCCTGATCATCGCGCCCAGCTGGGTGGGCGACGCCATGCTGATGCAGCCAATGCTGATGCGACTGCGTCAACGCCATCCCGAATGCCGTATCGATGTACTTGCCCCTCAGTGGACATCCGCGTTACTGAACGCCATGTCTGAGGTCGACGAGGTAATCATCAATCCGTTCCCGCACGGCGCACTGATGCTGGGTGGGCGACTTCAGCTGGGGAAACAACTCCGCAACACGCACTATGATCAAGCCATCGTGCTCCCCAACTCGCTGAAATCGGCTCTCGTGCCGTTTTTTGCGCATATTCCTTTGCGCACCGGGTACGTCGGGGAAACACGTTACGGGCTGATCAACGATGCGCGCAAACTAAACAAGAAGTTGTTGCCGCTGATGGTGGAGCGCTACGCGCAACTCGCGGAAGACAGACAAGGCACAATTCCGCGTCCGCTGGCAAATCCCAGGCTGGAAGTTTCCGCAGCCCAATGTGATACCACACTGCATAAGCTGGCGCTGACAACGGACAAACCCGTAGCGGTATTTTGTCCCGGTGCGGAATACGGCCCGGCCAAGCGCTGGCCCAAAACCTACTTTGCAGAAATCGCGCAGCGTCTGCGCAACCATGGGTATGCGGTATGGCTGGTCGGCTCTGCCAAAGACAGGGATATCGCGGACACGATCATCGCACTGGGCAATTCGGACTGCCGCAACCTTTGCGGCAAAACCGACCTGTCGGATGCCATCGCGTTGCTTTCGCTTGCACAACTGGTCATCAGCAACGATTCCGGATTGATGCATCTGGCTGCCGCACTGGATCGCCCGATGCTGGCCCTATTCGGTTCGAGCAGCCCGCAATTCACCCCTCCGCTTTCAGCTCACGCTGAGGTTATCAGCCTTGACCTGAAGTGCAGCCCCTGCTTCAAACGCGAATGTCCGCTTGGACACTTCAACTGCATGAAGCAAATCACGCCTGATATGGTATGGAAACATTTGCAGCGAATCGATCGCAGTCTTGGGCCTGAAAATGCTTGATCTGCCGAAAGAAATCTTCAAGGCTTATGACATACGCGGAATAGTCGGCAGGACGCTGACGCCCGAAGTAGTGCAAGCGATCGGGCACGCGATCGGTTCCGAGGCCATCGCACGCGGACAGAAAGCCGTCGCAATCGGGCGCGATGGCAGGCTGTCCGGTCCGGAATTGATTGCCGCATTGGCACGCGGAATCAAGAATAGCGGTATCGACGTGATCGATGTCGGTTGCGTTCCAACGCCGATGGTGTATTTCGCCGCTTTTCAATTGCAAACCAACTGCGCGGTGATGCTCACCGGCAGCCACAACCCGCCCGATTACAACGGACTTAAGATGGTGCTTGCGGGTGAAACCCTGTCGGGTGAATCCATCCAGCAGTTGCGTTACCGTATCGAACAAAACAGGCTTGCTCACGGCAACGGCAAGTATTCGAAACGCGACATCAGCGCCGATTACATCAAGCGCATCGTCTCCGACATCAAGCTTGCACGGCCGGTGCACGTCACCGTGGATTGCGGCAACGGCGTGGCCGGCGCGTATGTCGCCAATCTTTACCGCGAACTCGGCTGCATTGTGGAGGAGTTGTTTTGCCAAGTAGACGGTCGCTTTCCAAACCACCATCCCGACCCGTCACAACCCGAAAATCTCGCCGATCTGATCTCGGCACTGCGCAACAACGGGAGCGAATTGGGCTTGGCGTTTGACGGTGACGGCGACCGCCTGGGCGTCGTGACCCGGGATGGGAACATTATTTACCCTGACCGCCAACTGATGCTGTTCGCCGCCGACGTATTAAGCCGCAATCCCGGCGCAGAAATCATTTTCGACATCAAGTCGACGCGCAATCTTTTCGACTGGATACGCAAACACGGCGGCAAACCCACGTTGTGGAAAACCGGGCATTCCCTGGTCAAAGCCAAAATGCGCGAAACCGGCGCATTGCTGGCCGGCGAGATGAGCGGCCATGTGTTCTTCAAGGAACGCTGGTACGGGTTTGATGATGGGCTCTACAGCGGCGCGCGGCTGCTGGAAATCCTGAGCAGGGTGAACGATCCAAGCGCTTTGCTGAATTCATTGCCGGATGCGTTTTGCACACCCGAATTGCACATCCACACTGCAGAAGGGGAAAACCATGCGCTGATTGCGCAACTGCAGCAGAACGCTACGTCTGGCGGCGCAGCAATGTTTGACGATGCCCCAATTTTTGCCGGTGCGAAGGAAATCATCACGCTTGACGGGCTCCGGGTCGAATATGCAGACGGCTTCGGACTGGCTCGTCCAAGCAACACCACGCCGGTGATCGTGCTGCGGTTTGAAGCGGATAACGAGGCTGCGTTACAACGCATCCAGAACGATTTTCGCAGGATATTTCAGCGGGTTGCGCCACACCTGGAATTACCGTTTTAATGCACTGGCCCGAATTGGTTAAAGCTGAACCATTCAACGCATAAAACAGGACTGGTGATCAAAGTTGATCGTCAGTCCCGTCTTTTTCTTCGCAAATCTGTTCGCGTTGTTCGGGGTTCATCCAGTATGCCAAGCGTTCATGGAAGATTTCTTCATACCCCGCAACGTCAGCCGGTTTTGCGACGAAACTGTTAGCACCGGCCTTGTAACTCATCAGCACATCGGCCTGTATATGCTCGGCAGAAAATACCACAATGGGAATGTCAACGGTGGCGGGTAAACTGCGCAACTTGCGCAATACCGCCAGCCCATCCAGCTTCGGGAGATTCAGATCGAGCAGGATGATATGCGGCATCTGTTCCCGTTTGTCGATGCAGGCATCAAACCAGTCAAGCGCGGCATCGCCGCCAGCCACCGCGGTCAGATTTATCTCCGGGCAGGCTTCCGCGGCGCAGCGCGCCAAATCTACTTGAACGAAATCGTCATCAACCAGCAACACGTTATAACGAATCGTGTCCATCTGCATCGCTCCTTTTGTACGAGCCTTGCCAAACTGTAGCAGCACCCGGCGCTTCGGACAAACCCCTCGCATTCTCCGGCTAAAACCTGGACTCTACAGTGCCGAACAGGGAACAAGCCAGAGACACCGTTTGCGCCCCCGACCGCAGGACCAACCCACACACTCCGGAGAGGTTGCAAGGCCGGGACCTCCACACTATAACTTGCTCAGCACCCAATTTGGAACTGAGGCTAATGCGGTGGCGAGGTGCGCCGGTTGTGTGCCGCCTGCCATCGCCATGTCCGGCCGCCCGCCTCCTTTGCCGCCCACCTGTTGTGCAACCATGTTCACCAGATCACCCGCCCTGATCTTAGTAGTGAGATCGGCTGTCACACCGGCAATCAGGCTGACCTTGCCATCGGCCACAGAGGCCAGAACGATGGCCGTCGTCTTGAGTTTATCCTTGAGCTTGTCCAGGGTTTCGCGCAACACCGCGGCATCGGCGCCCTCCAGATGAGCGGCGAGCACCTTGATCCCCTTGCAATCTAACGCCTGGCTGGCAAGATCATCGCCCTGCGCACTGGCGAGTTTCGATTTCATTCTGGCCAGCTCTTTTTCCAACGTTCTGGCATTTTCCAGTATGTGCAGAATGCGTGCCGCAGCCTCCTGGGGCTGTGCCTTGACCGCGTCGGCAACACGCTGCAGCTCCCGCTCCTGCTGTTGAACATAAGCCAGTGCGCCGTCCCCGGTCACCGCTTCGACCCGCCTGATACCGGCTGCGACGCCGCTCTCGGCAACGATCTTGAACAGGCCGATGTCGCCGGTGCGTTTGACATGCGTGCCGCCGCACAGTTCGCACGATGAACCGATATCCAGCACACGCACCACGTCGCCATACTTTTCCCCGAACAGCATCATCGCGCCGGTTTGCTGCGCTTCCCCGATGGACATCAAACGCGCTTTTGTCTCGGCATTTGCGAGGATCTCGCCATTGACGATGTTTTCGACGCGGCGTATCTCCGCATCGGTCATCGGTTGGTTATGCACGAAGTCGAAGCGCGTCTTGTCCGGGTCGACCAGCGATCCTTTCTGTTGCACATGGCTACCCAGCACTTCGCGCAAAGCCTTGTGCATCAGATGCGTGACCGAGTGATTGCGCTCGGTGCGCGCCCGTGCCTGCATGTCCACGCGCGCGGTAACGCTGCCTCCCACGCCCAGCTTGCCGGTCTTGACCACACCGTGATGGCCGAACACAGCAGCCTGTATCTTTTGCGTATCTTCGACTGAAAAGATGCCATGCGCGCCGCGCAACTCGCCCCGGTCGCCGACCTGTCCGCCGGATTCCGCGTAGAACGGCGTGTCATCCAGTACCACCACGCCCAGTTCACCCTCATTCAGTTCGTTGACCGACACGCCGTCCTTGTACAAGGCGAGCACGTTGGCCTTGCTTTCCAGCATCTCGTAGCCGTGAAAAGCAGTGGCCGGGCCACTGTATTCGAGATTTGCGGCAACCTTGAACTTGCCGGCAGCGCGCGCTTGCTGTTTCTGCTGCTCCATCGCAGCCTCGAAGGACCCGGTGTCAACCGCGATTCCATGCTCGCGGCACACGTCCTGGGTCAGATCAAGCGGAAATCCGAAAGTGTCATGCAATTTGAACGCGGTCTCGCCGTTGAATACCTTGTTGCCGTGCTTCTTCATTTCGGACATTTCCGATTCGAGTATCGCCATGCCGTGTTCAATCGTCGCAAAGAAACGTTCCTCTTCCTGCCTGAGAACTTCCATCACCCGCACTTGCCCGGAAGCCAGATCCGGGAAGGCCGCTCCCATCTCCGCGACCAGATCGGGAACCATGCGGTGAAAGAACGGGGCACGGGCATTGAGCTTGTAACCATGACGGATGGCGCGGCGGATGATGCGGCGCAGCACATAGCCGCGTCCCTCGTTGCCGGGGATCACGCCGTCGGAGATCAGGAATGCGCAGGCACGAATATGGTCAGCCAGCACCTTGAGCGAATTGTTGGTGAGATCGTTGGATTTTGTCTCGCGGGCCGCCGCGCAGATCAGCATCTGGAACAGGTCGATATCATAGTTGCTGTGCACATGCTGCAGCACCGCCGAGATGCGCTCCAGCCCCATGCCGGTATCCACCGAGGGCTTGGGCAACGGATGCATCACGCCGTGTTCGTCGCGGTTGAACTGCATGAACACGTTGTTCCATATCTCGATATAGCGGTCGCCGTCCTCATCGGGCGAGCCGGGCGGCCCGCCCCAAACATCCGGGCCATGATCGTAAAAGATCTCGGTGCACGGACCGCAAGGCCCGGTGTCGCCCATCATCCAAAAGTTGTCCGAGGCATAGCGCGCACCTTTGTTGTCGCCGATGCGGACCACCCGTTCTGCAGGGACACCGATCTCCCTGGTCCAGATATCGTAAGCCTCGTCATCTTCCGCATATACCGTCACCCACAACTTGTCCTTGGGCAGCCGGTAAACGCCGGTCAGCAATTCCCATGCATACTTGATCGCATCGTGCTTGAAGTAATCGCCGAAGCTGAAGTTGCCCAGCATCTCGAAAAATGTGTGATGGCGCGCGGTGTAACCGACGTTTTCCAGATCGTTGTGTTTTCCGCCGGCGCGCACGCATTTCTGCGAAGAGGCGGCACGGGTATAGGGGCGCCTGTCGAAACCGAGGAACACGTCCTTGAACTGGTTCATCCCCGCGTTGGTGAACAACAAAGTCGGATCTTCATGCGGAACCAGTGAACTGGACGGCACGATGGTGTGGCCATTGGACGCAAAGAAGTCGAGGAATTTCTGGCGGATCTCACTGCTTTTCATGTTTTGCATTCATCGCTAATATCGTTGGAACGGTCGGTTCAAAAAGGTACCCGACACAGCAGATATCATACCATCCCTGCCGCACCCACAACCGCTCAGCGCAACACTTCCCAGCTCTCGATATCGCCCGCGACCACGACGAACAGCGGGTGCGGGTCCGGTTCCTGCACCGACTGGATGCGCTGTAACGCCGCCTGGTCACGCAGCTTCAACTTGGCCTGCAGATGCTCCATTTCGTAATCCAATTGACCGTGCGTGACGGGTATGCGCACGCCAGTTGCACCGCAAGCGATCTTGGCCGCGTTGAAACGGTAGCCGCGCCGTTCAGCTTCGCGCAGCACCGCATTTAGGTACGCTGCAATCGCGCCCGGTGCATCGGCATGTTCGCGAAAGCGCGATAACTGCGGATGATGCCGGTAACCCCTGGTCATTCCGGCGAGCACCTTCTGCGCCAGCAATCCTTCACGCCATAACGCCACCAAGCCCCTGGCATCCAGATAACGCGGATGCAACGACCAAAGCCTCATACAGGCTGGCTCCGCAATGTGATCGAATACGCCTTTGCGGTGATATTGCAACAGGGAACGCCGTTTACGTTATTCCGATACGCGCTCATTTCCCAAAGGTTGATGAAGGCTGCGTGCATCAATAAATCATCCTTCGCTGACCGTTGCCAGCCGCAATACTTGAAGGATAACCTCGAGTGCAAAACCCCGTGATTGCAAAAATCGAATTTGCCTGGCCCGCTCACCGGCATCCCGAGGCAAGCTACCAAACTTTTTTTGCCAAACATTGCGCGCCGCCTCCAGCTCGGTTTCCTTAAGCTGCGGCAACGCTTCGCCGATCAAATCCTCGGAAATGCCCCTCTGGCGCATTTCATGGGTGATGCGCTGCAAGCCGAAGCGGTTGCGTTTGGCATGCATCAATTGCGTAACAGCGCGCGCATCGGACAAGCAGCCGCGCTCGGTCAGATCATCCAGCAACGCATCCAGATTGGCAGGCGCAGCCTGCTCAAAACCATCCTCTGTCTGAACAAGCGGCAACAATTTTGCGCGCAATTCGGCCCGGCTATATTCACGCCGGGCCAGTAATTTCAAAGCCCGTGTGCGCAAACTGACTTCAGGCTTTTTCCTCAACGGCCTTGCCCGTTTTTGCCGCCGCTTTTTCACCAACCTTGTCGGCTGCTTTCGCGGCCGGCTTTACGACCGGTTCGAGCAGCGCGACACCGACGGCTTCGCGCACCTTGTTTTCGATCTCCCGCGCGACTTCGGGATGATCGCGCAGATATTCGCGCGCATTGTCCTTTCCCTGCCCGATCTTTTCGCCCTTGTAGGCATACCAAGCCCCGGATTTTTCCACCAGCTTGTGCTGCACGCCGAGGTCGATGATCTCGCCTTCGCGCGAGATGCCTTCGCCGTACAGGATATCGAACAGCGCCTCGCGGAACGGCGGCGCGACCTTGTTCTTCACCACCTTGACCCGCGTCTCGTTGCCGATCACTTCATCGCCCTTCTTGATCGCGCCGATGCGGCGGATATCGAGGCGCACCGAGGCATAGAACTTGAGCGCGTTGCCGCCGGTGGTGGTTTCGGGATTGCCGAACATCACGCCGATCTTCATGCGGATTTGATTGATGAAGATCACCAGCGTGTTGGAACGGTTGATGTTGCCGGTCAGCTTGCGCAGGGCCTGCGACATCAGCCGGGCATGCAGGCCCATCTGCGCATCGCCCATCTCGCCCTCGATCTCGGCCTTGGGCGTCAGCGCGGCGACCGAGTCGACCACCACCACATCCACCGATCCGGAACGCACCAGCATGTCGGTGATCTCCAGCGCCTGCTCGCCGTTGTCCGGCTGCGAGATCAGCACGTCTTCGACCTTCACCCCGAGCTTCTGCGCGTATTGCGGGTCAAGCGCGTGTTCCGCGTCGATGAATGCTGCCGTGCCGCCCAGCTTCTGCATCTCGGCAATGACCTGCAAAGCCAGCGTGGTTTTGCCGGACGATTCCGGACCGTAGATCTCCACCACCCGGCCGCGCGGCAAGCCGCCCACGCCCAGCGCGATGTCCAGACCCAGCGAACCGGTGGATACGACCTGGATGTCGCGCGCCACGTCGTGTTCGCCCAGGCGCATGATCGAGCCTTTGCCGAATTGTTTTTCGATCTGGCCCAGTGCCGCTGCCAGTGCCTTCGATTTATTGTCGTCCATTTTCATTCCCCTTCAAAAGTCGGTGGCGGATTGTGGCACATCATTTTGGATTTGTACAGAACGTTCGTTCTCTTTATGCTATCACGCCGTTTCGGTCCGATTTTCCAGCAAGGCAATGATGCCCTGCAGCGCGATGCGTACAGCCTGGGCACGCACCTCTGCACGATTGCCATCCAGTTGATAGCGCCGCGCGCGAGTCTCGCCATTCCTTAATCCCCAAGCGAACCAGACCGTGCCTACCGGCTTTTCCGCGGTGCCGCCATCCGGTCCGGCAATGCCGCTGACTGCAAGAGCCACTTGCGCCGAACAGTGCTCCAGTGCGCCCGCCACCATCTCTCGAACCGTCATCTCGGACACCGCGCCGTATTGCCTGATGGTGGACTCGCTTACCCCCAGCATCTGCTGTTTGGACTGGTTTGAATAGGTGACGAAGCCGCGTTCGAACCATGCGGAGCTTCCTGCCACCTCGGTGATCGCCTGCGCCACGCCGCCACCGGTGCAGGATTCCGCGGTCGCCAGCATCATGCCGTGCGATTTGAGCAATGCCCCGACTTGTGCTGCGAGAATGTCCATCCGTTAAAACATTTTTGCCACATAACCATCGACCTGGCTGGCGTATTTTGATAGCCTGGTCGAATGGCTAGTAGTTTCATCAGAGATCACAGAGACCACAGAGGAAAACAAAAACCTGTCCGTGCTTTTCTCTGTGAACTCTGTGTTCTCTGTGGCTAGATTTCTTGCTTTTTGTTGCATATCAGTTAGCCAAACCGCGCGCGAGATCATTCTGTATATCAACCACCGCCTCCAGCCCGACCGCGATGCGTATCAACCCGTCCGTGATCCCCGCCGCCGCGCGCGCCTCAGGGGTGATGCGCGCATGGGTTGTGCTGGCCGGATGGGTGATGGTAGTCTTGGTGTCGCCGAGGTTCGCGGTAATGGACAGCAGCCTGGTATTGTCGATCACCCGCCAGGCCGCATCCTTGCCGCTCCCCCGGGATGACGCGACCTCGAACGACACGATGCCGCCGCCGGTCTTCTGCTGTTGCATCGCCAGCGCGTGCTGCGGATGCGATGGCAGACCCGGATACAGCACCCGTGCGACATTCGCCTGCTTTTCCAGCCAGCGCGCCAGTTCCAGCGCGTTGGCGCTGTGCGCCTCCATCCTCAGCTTGAGCGTCTCCAGGCCTTTCAGGAACACCCATGCATTGAATGGGCTCATGCTCGGGCCGGCGGTGCGCAAGAAGCCGTACACGCTTTCCATGTTCTTTTTGCTGCCCAGCACCGCGCCGCCCAGCGCGCGTCCCTGCCCGTCGATGTACTTGGTCGCGGAATGGATCACGATGTCGGCGCCTAGGCGCAACGGGCTTTGCAGTATCGGTGTGCAGAAGCAGTTGTCCACCGCCAGCAGCGCGCCGCATTGCTTCGCCACCGCAGCGATTGCCGCGATGTCGGAGATCTCGGTGAGCGGATTGGATGGTGTCTCAAGAAAGAAAAGGCGGGTGTTGGGACGCACCGCGGCCTTCCATTCGGCGACATCGGTTGCTGACACGTAAGTAGTCTCCACGCCGAATTTCCTGATGATGTTGTTGAACAGGTTCACCGTCGCGCCGAACAGGCTGCGCGAGGCGACGATGTGATCGCCCGCCTTGAGCACGCCCATCACGCACGCGAGTATCGCCGACATGCCCGAAGCCGTGGCAACACATTGCTCGGCACCCTCCATCGCAGCAAGCCGTTCCTCGAACATCGTGACGGTGGGATTGGTGAAACGCGAATAGATGTTGCCCGGCTGCTCGCCGATGAAACGCGCGGCGGCCTGTGCGGCATTCTCGAACACGAAGCTGGAAGTCAGGAACAGCGCTTCGCTGTGCTCTCCGAACTGGCTGCGCACCGTGCCGGCATGGACCGCCAGCGTTTCCGGCTGATAGGATGATTCGGACATGATGACCCCTTGAAGAACAAAACCCGGAAAGCTTAGCGCTAAACCGGGTTCCCCGCGCTTTAGCTGAATTTATATCGCGCCCGCAAGCTGATCCTCAAATCGGCGCAGGCTGCAAGTTATCACCCGACTTCTCTTTTTGTCAAATACGGCGCGCAATCACATCGATGCGGAACTGACCGCCAGGTTCAATTCCAGCTGGTCCTCGTCCAGCGGCAACTCGACCTTCCCGCTGCCGCGCAACGCCTCGACCCGGTTCAGATAATCTGCGCTGATATCGCCGGTGATGTAGATGCCGTCAAAACATGATGCATCGAAGTTGGTGATCTTCGGGTTGGCTTTGCGAACGGCCGCCTTGAGATCGTCCAGATCCTGGTAGATCAGCCGGTCCGCGCCGATCTCGCGGCAGATCTCGTCGTCGCTGCGCCCGGTGGCGATCAGTTCCCGGGGGCTGGGCATGTCGATACCGTACACATTCGGGAAGCGCACCGGCGGCGCTGCGGAAGCGAAGTAGACCTTGCGCGCACCGGCATCGCGCGCCATCTGGACGATCTCGCGGCTGGTGGTGCCGCGCACGATCGAGTCGTCCACCAGCAGCACGTTCTTGCCCTTGAATTCGACGCCGATCGCATTCAGCTTCTGGCGCACTGATTTCTTGCGCATCGCTTGGCCCGGCATGATGAAAGTCCGCCCGATATAGCGGTTCTTCACAAAGCCTTCGCGGAAAGGAATATTGAGGCGATTCGCCAGTTGCAGCGCGCTGGGGCGGCTCGAGTCCGGGATCGGGATCACCACGTCGATGTCGATCTCGCTCCAGGTGCGCTTCAGTTTATCGGCCAGATATTCGCCCATGTACAAGCGCGTCTCATACACCGAGATACCGTCGATGACCGAGTCAGGACGCGCCAGATAGACGTATTCGAATATGCACGGATTCAGGCTGGCCTTGTCGCTGCATTGGCGGCTGTGAAGATTGCCGTCGAAATCGATGAATACCGCTTCGCCCGGTGCGATATCGCGAAGAAACTTGAACCCCAGGGTGTCAAGGGCCACGCTTTCCGAAGCGACCAGATATTCCGGGCCTGCGGCGGTTTCGTTCACGCCGATCACCAGCGGGCGGATGCCATAGCTATCGCGAAACGCCAGCAGGCCGTATCCAGCGATCATCGCCACCACCGCATAGGCGCCGCGGCAACGCTGATGCACGCCGGACACCGCAGCAAAAATGGTTTTCACGTCGAGGCGGTATTGTTTGGAATTGATCTGCAACTCGTGCGCCAGTACATTCAGCAGCACCTCGGAATCCGAGTTGGTGTTGACATGGCGCAAGTCTTCCGCGAACAGCTGCTGCTTCAACGCGTCCGCGTTGGTCAGGTTGCCGTTGTGCCCGAGCACGATACCGAACGGGGAATTGACGTAGAACGGCTGCGCCTCGTTGTGGTCCACCGCGGAGCCGGCAGTCGGATAGCGCACATGCGCAATACCCGCGTTGCCCAGCAGCGAACGCATATGCCGCGTGCGGAACGCATCCCGCACCAGCCCGTTGTCCTTGTGCAGGTGAAAGGTATGCCCTTCCAGTGTCGCGATACCGGCGGCGTCCTGGCCGCGATGCTGCAGGACCTGCAATCCGTCATACAGCAATTGATTGGCCGGTGAATGCGAGATCAGTCCGAGTATGCCGCACATAGATTCTTGTCCCAAAAATTAACGACGAGTTCGATAATGGATGCGCTGCGCGATACTCTCCGGCAGCCACGTCTTGGTCGGTATGGCAATATTCTCGAGCGTCCTGCCGGACAGCGAAGCACGCCAGAAAGGCTGATCGGGAACACGGGTCAATCCGGCCAGCCAGACCAGTACGAGCACCACCAAGACGCCGCGAATTGCGCCAAATACTCCCCCCATCGCCCGGTCTGACCAATCGGAACCGATTGCCTCGAGCAGTTTTGCGACCAGTCTGGTCAGCAGACCCCAGGCAATCAATGCGGCAATGAAAACCAGCGCATAGGCCGCCGTGACGCGCATGTCCTCTTGCCCAATCGGCAGCAGCGGGGCGACGCTGGTGGCCGACAACTTGCTCAAAATGATCGCAAACGGCCACCCCAGCACCGACAAGACTTCGTAAAGCAGGCCGCGCCACAACCCGAGCAACATTGAAACCAGCACTATCGCGATGACGGCAAAATCCAGTCCGTTCATTTGGTACTGACGATCACAGGGTGTAAGCCGTGTTTTTCCAGCAATTTTCCCGCCTTCTCAGCCTTGTCCCGATCCGGATAGGGGCCCACGCGCACCCGCGTGTTGCCATCGACTTTTTCGGTGTACGCCTTGAAGCCCCAGCTCTTGAGCTTTTTGAGTTCCTGCTTTGCAGTGCTGGCGTTTGCATATGCCCCGACCTGGGCAGCATAACCTTCGCCGCTTGCCGGTTTTTCTGCCGGTTTCTGGGCAGCGGGCAAGGCCTTGGCACTCGCTGACTTGTCGGGCGCCGGCGCAGCAGCCGGTTTGACCTTGACCGGTTCGCTGGCCGGCGGGGTCGAGCCTGTCACCACAGCCGAACTGGCGGGTGGCAGTTTGACCTCGGGGATGGCTACGCTGGGAACAAACGCGCCGACTTTGTCAGGGTCCGGGATACTCAGGTCGATGTCGTTGCCGCTGGACTTCGGTTCGCTGTCCAGCACCATCGGCAAAATCACCACGACCGCCAAAGTGAGCGCGATTGCACCGATCAAACGGCGGCGCGCCTTGCGCCTGAGATTCAGTTCATCTTCCGTCTGCTGTTTTGCCATGCCTTGTTCTCGCTTTATGGGAACCTTGGATTCTTGCCCCGGCTCGATTGATCACCCGGAACGGATAGCCCTCTCGCGGACATCACTTCCGCCACCGTATGGAACGATCCGAAGGCCACGATTCTATCATTTTCGCTTGCCGTATTATAGGCATAACTCAGCGCTGCGAAGATGCTGGCGCAGACTTTGATCTCGCCGCGAACCCCGCACTGTTCCAGCACGCTTTCCAGCCGCGCCGAGTCCGCAGCGCGCGGGGTATTCAAAGCCGCCACCAGCCAGGTGTCGACATGGGAATCAAGTGCCGATACCACGCCGGCGATATCCTTGTCGGCCAGCATGGAAAATACCGCATAAGTATGCGCGCAAGGCGTCAATCCGGCCAGATTCCGCGCCAACGCTCGCGCGGCATGTGGATTGTGCGCCACATCCAGTATCAGTGCAGGCCTGCCCGGAACAACCTGGAAACGCCCCGACAGCTGCACTTCGCCCAACCCGCGCCGCACCGCTTCCATGTTGACCGGAACACGGTCCCTGAGCGCATCCAGCGCTGCCACCGCCGCGCTGGCATTGCTCAGCTGGTATGCGCCGCGCAACGCGGGATAGGGCAGCGTGTTTCGCGAGCCCACCTTGCTGCGGTAATCCCACTGGCCCTGGTGTGGCGTAAAACCGAACTCATTGCCGATGCACCACAGATCTGCGCCGATCTGTTGCGCGTGGTTTGTTATCGCCTGCGGCACGTCCTTATCCGCGCAGATCGCCACGCGGCCTTTGCGCATGATGCCCGCCTTTTCATGAGCAATGGCCTCGCGCGTGGCACCCAGATAATCGGTGTGGTCGATGTCCACGCTGGCGATCACCGCGCAATCGTTGTCGAATACATTCACCGCGTCGAGCCTGCCGCCCAGGCCGACTTCGAGGATCGCGACATCAACCTTGTGCTCGATGAAACACTGCACTGCAGCCAGGGTTCCGAATTCGAAATAGGTGAGCGCGGTTTCTCCGCGCGCCCGTTCGATCTTTTCAAACGAAGCGCATAGCTCCGCATCGCTCGCCTGCTGCTTGGCGATGCGCACGCGCTCGTTGTAATGCAGCAGATGCGGCGAGGTGTAGCAGCCGACGCGGTATCCCGCAGCATCCAGGATGGATTCCAGCATTGCGCAGACCGAGCCTTTGCCGTTGGTGCCGCCGACCGTGATGACGGGAGAATCGGGATTGAGACTCAGCCGTTGCTTGACTTGTGCCACACGTTCCAGTCCCAGCGCGATGGTTTTGGGGTGCAGGGATTCGAGGTAGGTCAGCCATTCAGCCAGGTTGCCGGGCACGGTCATTTTGATCGTAATGTACGGGCACCATGCGGTTGTCTGCAGCGCCCTGCGTCCAGTGTTGATGCAGTCATCGGCTCGTCTGGTTTCCGCAAACCCGGTCTCTGGTGGCAGGCTCAAGCCGCTTCGATATCGGCCACCGCCGCCTGCTTGGTCAGCAGCGTAATCAGTGTCGCCAGCTGATTTTTCATTTCGCGCCGGTCGATGATCATGTCCACCGCACCGTGTTCGAGCAGGAATTCCGCGCGCTGAAAACCTTCCGGCAGGGTCTCGCGCACCGTCTGCTGGATCACGCGCGCGCCGGCAAATCCGATCAGCGCGCCGGGTTCGGCGATCACCACATCGCCCATGAAGGCGAAGCTGGCGGAGACCCCGCCCATGGTCGGGTCGGTCAGCACCGAAATGAACGGCAGCCGCTCCTGGCTCAGTTGCGTCAGCGCAGCGCACGTCTTCGCCATCTGCATCAGCGACAATAGTCCTTCCTGCATGCGCGCACCGCCGCTTGCGCTGAAACAGATGAACGGGCATTTCTGTTCCAGCGCAACCTGCACGCCGCGCACGAAACGCTCGCCCACCACCGAACCCATCGAGCCGCCCATGAAGGTGAATTCGAACGCGGCAGCAACCACCGGTTGCGCGTGGATGCTGCCCTGCATCACCACAAGTGCGTCATCCTCATCCGTGCTTTTCTTGGCGGCGGCCAGACGCTCCGAATATTTCTTCTGGTCCTGGAACTTGAGCGTGTCAATCGGCAGCACTTCGGCGCCGATCTCGAAACGCCCCTCGCTGTCCAGCAACAGATCAAACCGGGTACGCGCGGTGATACGGTGATGATGGTTGCACTTGGGGCATACGCTCTGGTTCTTCTCCAGGTCGGAGTGATACAGCACCGCCTGGCAGGACGGGCATTTGGTCCACAATCCCTCAGGCACGTTCTTCTTGAGGTCGCCTTCGCGGCGCTTGATCTTCGGCGGCAATAATTTCTGGAACCAGCTCATCACGTTTCTCCTTTAGGCTCTATCCACGGCCTGTCTTAATTCTCGAACCAGCCTGCTCACGTTGGCAACGACTTCCTGCCCGGCTGAATTTTCGATCTCCTGCACGATACGGCTGCCCACCACCACACCGTCGCACAGCTTCGCGACCGCCAGCGCGGTCGCCGCGTCGCGGACGCCGAAACCCACCCCGATGGGCAGCTTGATATGCTTGCGCAACTGCGGAATCTTTTCAGCGATTGCGGACAAATCCAGATGTCCCGCACCGGTCACGCCCTTGAGCGAAACATAATAAACATACCCGCGCGCCTGTTTCGCGACGCGTTCTACGCGATCTTCGGTGCTGGTCGGCGCGAGCAGGAAGATCGGGTCGATGCCGTGCTTGTCCAGATGCGCAAACGCCTCGTGGCTTTCTTCAGGCGGGAAATCCACGGTCAGCACGCCGTCCACGCCGGCTTCTGCGCATCGCTTTGCAAAGGCCTCCCAACCCATCGCCTCGATCGGATTGCCATAGCCCATCAGCACGATGGGTGTGCCGGCATTGCTGCGGCGGAACTCGGCGACCATGTCCAGCACGTGATGCAGACCGACATGATGTTTGAGGGCGCGCTCCGAGGCGCGTTGTATGGTCGGGCCGTCCGCCATCGGGTCGGAGAACGGCACACCCAGCTCGATCACGTCCGCACCCGCTGCAACCACGGCATGCAGCAGTGGCACCGTCAGTTTCGGATCGGGATCGCCCGCCGTGAAGAACGGGATCAGCGCCCTGCGCTTGTTTTGCTTGAGCTTGTCGAAAGTGGCTTGTATGCGCGACATGATGGTTCCTGTAATCCGATGATCCTAAAACTCGATACCCGATGCACGCGCTACCGTCGCCATATCCTTGTCGCCGCGGCCGGACAGGTTCACCAGCAGCACCTTGTCCCTGCCCATGGTCGGCGCGATTTTCGCGGCATGGGCCAACGCGTGGCTGGATTCCAGCGCCGGGATGATGCCTTCGAGGCGGCACAGGTCATGAAATGCCCGCAATGCCTCATCGTCGTTGATCGCTACATATTCCGCCCGACCGCTGTCCTTCAGCCAGCTGTGCTCAGGGCCCACACCCGGATAATCAAGTCCCGCCGAGATGGAATGCGTTTCGATGATCTGTCCGTCGGCATCCTGCATCAAATAGGTACGGTTGCCGTGCAGCACACCGACCGGGCTGTTGGTGGTCAGCGGCGCGGCATGCGAGCCGCTGGCGATACCATGCCCGCCCGCTTCCACGCCGATCAGCGTCACGCCGGGCACGTCGATGTACGAATAGAATATCCCCATCGCATTCGAACCGCCGCCGACACAGGCGATCACCAAATCCGGCTGGCTGCCCGCGATCTCGGGCATTTGCACCACGCACTCTTTGCCGACGACGGAATTGAAATCGCGCACCATCATCGGATAGGGGTGAGGGCCGGCCACCGTACCGATGATGTAAAAGGTGTTTTCGATGTTGGTCACCCAGTCGCGCATCGCCTCGTTCAGCGCATCCTTGAGTGTTTTCGAGCCGCTTTCAACCGGGATCACGGTCGCACCGAGCAATTTCATGCGATAGACATTCTGCGCCTGGCGCTTCACGTCTTCCGAGCCCATGTACACCACGCATTCCATGCCATAACGTGCCGCCACGGTCGCCGTCGCGACGCCGTGCTGGCCCGCACCGGTCTCGGCAATCACGCGCGGCTTGCCCATGCGCTTGGCCAGCAATGCCTGGCCCACGGTGTTGTTCACCTTGTGCGCACCGGTATGGTTGAGGTCTTCGCGCTTGAGAAATATCTGCGCCCCGCCGAGCCGGTCCGACCAGCGCTTGGCATGATAGATCGGGCTGGGACGGCCGACGAAATGCTTGAGGTCGTGATTCAACTCCGCGATAAATTCGGGATCGTGGCGAAACTTTTCATAGGCCTGGTTCAGTTCCTCCAGCGCCCCCATCAGCGTTTCGGCAACGTAGATGCCGCCGTAGGGACCGAAGTGGCCGGAGCTGTCGGGATAGTTATACATCGATCTTGTTGTCCACTCGTTTCACCTCGTTGATGAATGCGGCGATCTTCGCCGCATCCTTGATTCCCTTGCCCGCCTCTGCACCGCCAGACTCGACTCCGCTCGACACGTCCACCGCATAGGGCCGCACTTGCTCGACCGCCGCCGCGACATTTTCCGCATCCAGCCCGCCGGACAGGATCACCGGCAGCGGCAATTTTTTTGGGATCAACGTCCAATCGAATGCGGTGCCGGTACCTCCGGGTATGCCCTGCACATGTGCATCCAGCAGCAATCCTTTGGCTCCGCGAAAATCGGTTGCGCATTGTAGCAAATCCACCCCGGCTTTGACGCGTATTGCCTTGATGTACGGCCGGTTGAATTTCGCGCAATATTCCGGCGTTTCATCGCCGTGGAACTGCAGAAGATCGAGCGGCACTCTGGCAAGCGTCTCATTCACGAAGGCCGCTTCGGCATTGACGAACAATCCGACAATCGTCACAAACGGCGGCAATGCGTCTGCAAGCAATTTGGCCAGTGGAACATTGACATGGCGCGGACTGCTTTCGTAGAACACCAGGCCGATCGCATCCGCCCCGCGATAAGAGGCTGCCAATGCGTCTTCCACGCGTGTAATGCCGCAAATCTTGATTCTGGTCATGTCGCAACGCATTTTGCTTTAATAAAGAGGCGGCATTGTAAATGCATTCCGGCAACAGGCAAAATTCGATGCGCTGTTGCATTTATCCTTTGATTCACCAATTACTGTGATTCACCAATCACTGAAATATCTTGACCACCCCGCGCTTCAAGGATAGGTTGACCTCATGGACGATTACGGCTTGTTGATGCAACCCCACTTTTTCAACCTTTACTAGCGGCTGCAGACGCGATGAACTCACAAACTTTCCTGCTCCAGCTGCTAGGTATCCTGATCGCTTCCCGCTTGTTTGCGGAATTCGCCGTACGCCTGAAATTTCCGTCAGTAATCGGCGAATTGATGGCTGGCGTAATTCTCGGGCCGAGCTTGTTGGGCTGGATCGAGCCCGAGCAAACATTCCGCCTGCTGGCAGAAATCGGGATCATCCTGCTGCTATTCGAAGTCGGCCTGGAAACGGATGTAATGCAATTGGCGCGCGCCGGGGCGAAAGCCGTTGTCGTGGCGTTAAGCGGCTTCATTCTGCCCTTCGTCTTCGGGTTTGCCTTGTGCTTCTGGGCGTTCGAACGGAGTATGATCGTTTCGCTGTTTGTTGCAGGCACCATCACCACCACCAGCATCGGCATTACCCTGCGCGTGCTTGCGGACCTGAAGCGCCATCATAGCCATGAAGCGCAAGTCATCCTGGGCGCCGCCGTGATCGATGACATTCTGGGAATCCTGTTGCTGGCGCTGCTCTATGAATTCTCGGTAAGCGGCAACATCAACTTCATCGAGAGCGGGAAAGTTCTGCTGTTCGTCGTGGTCTTTTTCCTGCTGGCGCCCGCCGCCGCAAAAGTGATGTCGGCAATCATCCAGCATTTTGACACGGCGAGCGATCTCCCCGGACTTATACCCGTATCCATCGTTTCACTGGTATTGCTCTTTGCTTGGCTCGCGCACGCAATCGGTGCACCTGAACTGCTGGGAGGTTTTGCAGCCGGTCTGGCCTTGTCGCGCCGGTTCTTTTTGCCCTTCGGGCTTGCACTGCACAGCACTCCCGATTTCAATCAACAAGTAGCAAAACAGATGATGCCGATCATCAATCTGTTCACACCGATATTCTTCGTGGTGGTTGGACTGTCCCTCAACCTTAAACACGTCGATTGGCATTCAGTCTTCGTTTACGCCTTCTCAGGCAGCATGTTGCTGATCGCCGTCGCGGGAAAAATAGCCGGGGCATTACTGTTGCGCGAACCGATGCATGTGCGCTGGGCAGTCGGGATTTCAATGGTGCCGCGCGGCGAGGTCGGCCTGGTCTTTGCCGAGCTGGGGCGCGTCAATGGCATCCTGGTCGACGATGTTTACGCCGCGACGATCATCGTGATCGCCCTCACCACCTTGCTGCCGCCATTCATACTTAGGGCGTTTTATAGCCGCAATCGCGGCCGATTTGACGAAGCCGGTTGATTTACCAATGAGCCACACCTTCAATCCGGCGCCTGCGGCAATCCCCATTTGGCATCATAAGTCACCCTGCGCAAATACAAGCCATCCGGCGGGAAGGTCGGTGCCGCAAGGCTGCGCTCGCGGCCTTCCAATACCCCGGCCAACCATTCCGGCGAATACTTTCCTTTCCCCACGTACACCAGACATCCGACGATGTTGCGCACCATATGATGCAAGAATGCATTTGCGCTCAACTCGAATATGAGCATTTCGCCTTGCCTGTGTATATCCAGTTGGTATAGGTGCTTGACAGGCGACTTGGCCTGACATTGCACCGCGCGAAACGCGCTGAAATCATGCTCGCCCAACAGGCATTGCGCAGCAGCCTGCATCGCAGCCATATCCAGCGGGGCGTAAAACCAGCCAACTTTCCCGGCCTGGATTGCAGGCCGCACGGAACGATTGATCAGCAAATAGCGGTAGCTGCGTCCATGAGCGGAAAAGCGCGCATGAAATTCCTCAGGAACAGGATGCGACCAGCGTACCGCTATGTTGTCCGGCAACAGCGCGTTCACGCCGCGCACCCATGCGGTCAGGGGCCGTTCGACCAATGTGTCAAAATGAACAACCTGCTCGAGCGCATGCACGCCTGTGTCGGTGCGTCCTGCAGCAATCACGGAAATCGACCCGGATGAACCCTGCTCGCCGGCATTCTGATCGCCGGCAATCCGACTCAAAGCCTGCTGCAGCGTATCTTGCACGGTCCGGCCGTCAGCCTGGCTCTGCCAGCCGAAAAATGCAGAGCCGTCATATTCGACACCCAGTGCGATTCTCATCTCAGTGCACCGCAAAACAACAGCAGCCAGAACGACACCAGCAGAGCGTCGCGGATTCCAAACCGATACAGCGTCAACTCCATGTGTTTGCTCGTCTCGCCATACGTGTCAAACAAACTGCTCAGGCTGTCCCGCCAGGTCGTCGTTCGGCGCAGCATCGCGACCTCGGCATAATGCAGCGTCAGTGCGAGGCGCACCGCGACGCGTTCGCGTGAGATGCCGAACAGCTTAAGCGGCGCCAATAATGTATACAAACCGGCAATCAACTTTTGTCTGTGCAGACTGTCCAGCAAAATCGCCAAAGCGGCCAATGCGGACAACAAGCGCGCGAGTTGCAGCACGCCATCCACCAGACCTTCGCGGCTTGGGCTGAACATACCCAACGATTCCCAAAGTGGCGGGCCTGGCGTGCTGTAAGCATATACCATCAACAATGACAGCATGATCCAGCGGGTGCGGCGCAGCAGTTGCATGAGCTTGCGCGCCGAAGCCAGCATTGCCAGCAACAGAATGATACCCGCCGTGGCAAGCAGGATTTCAAGATTCAGCAATTGCAATATCGCAACCAGCAGGCACCAGGTCACGATCTGAGCAGCAGGATGAAAATTCATTCCGTGGCCTCGGCCCAAAACAAAACGGCAGCCCGATCCGAGCTGCCGTCACGAATAAAAGGCATGATTAACCGAGTTGTTCGAGGAGAGCCTGCGCGGATTCACGCTGTTCGGCATCTCCCTCTTGCATGACTTCTTCAAGAATCTCACGCGCTCCGCTGGCATCGCCCATTTCCTGATACGCCTTGGCCAGATCGAGTTTCGTTGCGACGTCTTGCCAATTGTCGTTTTTACTTTCGGCGCCCGATGCGGCAGGAGGTTCGATATCATCAAAGTTCAAGCTGATATCCGCAAAGTTCCCTGCAACGGGTTTTACCGGTGAGGCAGCCTTTTCAGTTGGAGCCTCTACCGGGAAATCCAGTGTGAAAGCCATTCCGGCATCTTCAGATGGTTCGGTTTTGGTTGTTTCCGGCTTGGCCGCTTCCTGTTTGAAAGAAGATGTGATCCCCGCGGTTTCGAAAACCAGATCATCGGAAAAAGCATGCGCAAGTGCGATTTCAGGCTCGCTTGCTGCAGGCATGGAAGGATTTGTCGAGGTGATATCAAAATCCAACCCGCTGCTGCTGCTGCGCAGACCGGCCCCTGTTGGCGAGAGGGTCTTGTCGGAAGTAATGTCGAAATCCATATCCGACATGATCGTGGTCGGTACTTCGTCGTTCAGAAAACTCTGCTCCGGTGATGAGCCCGATTGGGCCGGTGGCGCGCCAAGGTCAAAATCAAAATCGAGTGCCGATGCCTGCGCAGGCGCTTTTTCCGGCACGGCTGCGGGATTAAATGCCGTTACCTGAACGGTTGCGCTGCCGGTATCTTCCATTGACCTGAAGCCCCCGCCCCCGCCTCCACCATACATCGGATTATTCAGATCCAGTTTGCGACCCATGGCAACGGCCTGCTGCCATGCGGCGTCATCACCCGAATCCTGTAACTTGCGCGCGAACATCGAGAATGAATTGGCATCCTTGCGGTTGGCATAAATACCAAGCAGCTTGAGCAATATCTGTGGATTATCCGGGGCATTTTGCAGCGCGTCCTTGAGAATTTCTTCGGCCTGGGCATCTCGGCCGAAGTTCAGGAAGAGATCTGCCTCACTGATCGGGTCGACAATGTCCGATTGGGGAGTTTCAGCAACCTGGTTTGTGGCAGCTGCAACGGTAAAGTCGCCCGTATCGGGAGATGGGAAGACTGGAGTGGCCATGCGGCCCGTTATTTCACTTATATCTTCCGGAAATTTTTCAGCGAACCGATTCGAGGATTTTTTTTTACGTAAAAACAAGAATCCCAGCGCACCGATGCCAAGCAAGGCTGCCGCGCCTCCAGCCAGATACAACGGTTCGTCCAGCAGTTGATCGAGCAATGACGGTTCGGTCATTGGCGGCTGCGCCTTGGGTTTTGCAACTGGGGTGGGCTTGGCAACCACATGCTTGACAGCGGATGCTGCAGCCGGTGTACTGGCTGCCGCGTTTGCCGCCGCCGGAGGTTGCGCCAGCGCGGCAGTTTCAACTTTCAGTTGGGCGAGGCGTTTTGCATCCTGAAGATTCTTTTCCAGCAGTGCGGCGCGTGCCTGGCTTTCTTTCAATGTCTTTTCCCGGGCGATCGCATCATCCTGAGCGGCATTCTTCTGTTCCTGCTCGGAAAGGGCCTGCTTGCCGGGACCAGCCTTGACCACGTCTCCAGGCGCTTCGCCCTTGGAAAGTTTAAGCACCTCCTTGGCGCTCTCCTTGGCAACCGGTGCCATATCGGCTATCGAACTGCTGATCTTGCCGGTAGCGACTTGCTCCGGGGCTTCGGTTGGTTGAGTGCCAAGCGGGGCTGCACTTGCCAGCTTTTGCCGGTATGCATTCCAGTCGGCTGCCTGGGCATGGATTTCTTTCACCGCTTGAGCCTGTGTCACACTGGCATACTCGTCCTGGGTTGGCAAACGCAAAATCTTGCCGGCCCTGATGCGGTTCATGTTTTTGCCGTCAAACTTGTTGGCATTGGCCCGATAGAGCGCGACCAGCATGCGATCAAGGTTCATATCGGCCAGTTTGTATTTTTCTGCGATTTCGTACATCGTGTCGCCGCGTTGAACTTCCAGCCATTCCTTGTTTTTTGGCAGTTCGGCAACATTCAGAACCGCTGCCTTTTCGGCAGGCATGACTTTGGTTTGCGCTGCGGCCTGTTCACCCTGTTTCGCCGGGACTTCCTTGGCCGTCTGTTCGGCAGGAGTCGCCGTTACCGCAGATGCGGCTTGCTGTACAGGCTTGGCAACGATTGCAGAAGCGACTTGCTGCACAGGCATGGTTGGGGACACTTCAGATACCGCGGGCACGGCAGATGCGGCTGCTTCCGGTGCCTGAACGACCGGCGGGACTGCCTGTACCTGAGCCGGCGCGGGCTGCGCCGGCACATAACCGGGAGGATCCAGCAGGAATGTATATTCCCGGGCGAGTTGGCCTGCTGGCCAGGTCAATTGAACCAGCAGGCTTACAAACGGATCATTGACCGGCTGTGCGCTGCTCACCTTGATATAAGGCTGACCATCCGCACGGCTTTGAATTTCGAACTTGAACTTGTTCCCATAGGGATATTCCAGGCCGGAGTTCTTGTAGGCGTCCGGTGAAGCCAGGCGAACAGCAAGATTGTCTTTATCCGTCTTGCTGATGTCCACCAATTCGATGTCAGCCTTAAGGATTTCCCCCAAAGCAGATGTCACGTTTATTGAGCCCAAGCCCACTGCGGATGCTGATGCGGACAGCACCAAGGCGGCGGCAATGCCGAACAGCTTCAGTATAACCAGCCAATTTGCCGACGGCGTCCGCCGTTCGAGCGGAATGGCAAATCGTTTCACCAGTGATTTGTGCACGCGATCACCCTCACCTTGTTCATTTGAGAATATAAAATAACATCATAGAGTTATAAGCACAAGCTAATAATATGCTTCGCATTATGTCTCAATTGATATATTTCGCAACCAAAATTTCCGCAATTTGCACGCTATTCAATGCTGCCCCCTTGCGCAGATTGTCGCTCACCACCCACAGATTCAAACCCATGGGGTGAGAGATATCCTCGCGGATGCGCCCTACGTAAGTCGCATCGTTGCCTGCCGCTTCAATCGGTGTCGGGTAGCCGCCCGGTTCGCGTTTGTCCATCACGACCACGCCGGGAGCCTTGCACAGCAGGGCCCGCGCCTCGTCAGCCGTGATTTTTTTGCGCGTCTCGATATGCACCGCTTCCGAGTGCCCGTAGAAAACCGGCACGCGCACCGCGGTCGGATTAACCATGATGGAGTCGTCTTCCATGATCTTGCGGGTTTCCCACACCATCTTCATTTCTTCCTTGGTGTAGCCGTTGTCCATAAACACATCAATCTGCGGCAACACATTAAATGCGATGCGTTTCGGATATACCTCGACCTTGGCATCCTGGTGATTGAACAGCGCGCGGGTCTGCTCGGCCAGTTCGTCTATCGCCTCCTTGCCGGTTCCGGACACGGCCTGATAAGTGGCCACATTGATACGCGAGATCCCGACAGCATCCTTGATCGGCTTGAGCGCCAACAGCATCTGGATCGTCGAACAATTCGGATTGGCGATGATGCCGCGGTTTTTGTATTGCGCGATGGCATGCGGATTCACTTCCGGCACCACCAACGGGATATCGCGGTCATAACGGAAATGCGCGGTATTGTCGATCACCACACAACCGGCTGCGGCGGCGATCGGCGCATATTTTTCCGACACGCTGCCGCCCGCCGAGAACAGGCCGATCTGCGTCTTTGCAAAGTCGAAACCTTCCACGTCGATGACCGTCCGTTCCTTTCCTTTGAAAGTCACCGTGGATCCTGCCGATCGGCTTGATGCAAGCGGATAAAGATTGCGCACCGGGAACTTGCGCTGCTCCAATATTGAAAGCATCACCTCGCCCACCGCGCCGGTCGCGCCCAAAATGCATACGTCGTATTGCTTGCTCATGTTTATTTCTTTCTGAAAATAATTCTTATAGCGCCGCGACGACCGCGTCGCCCATCGCCCCTGTGCCGGTTTTCTGCTCACCCGCTTCGGCGATATCCGCGGTACGCAATCCCTGTTGCAGCGTTTTGCGCACAGCCGTCTCGATGCGCTGCGCGGCATCCTCGAGCGCGAAGGTGTAGCGCATCATCATCGCCACCGACAAAATCGTCGCCAGCGGATTGGCAATGCCCTTGCCGGCGATGTCGGGCGCCGAACCGTGGCACGGTTCGTACAGGCCCTTGTTGTTCGAATCCAGCGAAGCGGACGGCAGCATGCCGATCGACCCGGTGAGCATCGACGCTTCGTCCGACAGGATGTCGCCGAATATATTGCCGGTCAGGATCACATCGAACTGTTTGGGTGCGCGCACCAGCTGCATCGCCGCATTGTCCACGTACATATGCGACAACTCGACCCCCGGATATTCTTTCGCCACGTCGGTCACGACCTCGCGCCAGAGCATGCTGGTATCCAGCACGTTGGCCTTGTCCACCGAGCACATCTTTCCCCGGCCATTTTCCCCGGCGCGTTTCATCGCGATACGGAATCCCGCATGCGCCACGCGGCGTATCTCCGACTCGCTGTAGAGCATGGTATCGAAGCCCTGTCGCTCGCCGTTGTCCAGCGTGCGTATACCGCGGGGCTGGCCGAAATAGATGTCGCCGGTCAGCTCGCGCAGGATCATGATGTCCAGACCGGACACCAGTTCCGGCTTCAGGCTGGACGCTTTGACCAGTTCGGGATACACCAGCGCGGGGCGCAGGTTGGCGAACAGCCCCAAACTCTTGCGGATGCGCAACAGCCCCTGTTCGGGACGCAGCGGGCGTGCCAGCGTATCGTACTGGTAACCGCCCACCGCACCGAGCAGCACCGCGTCCGACGCTTGCGCCAGCTTCAGCGTCGCCTCCGGGAGAGGATCGCCGGCCGCATCGTAGCCCGCCCCGCCGATATCGGCATACTCCAGCTCCACCTTCAAACCGTCGCTGCGCAACGCCTCCAGCACCTTAGCCGCCTGCGCGACGATCTCCGGACCGATTCCGTCACCCGGCAATACTGCGATTTTCATTGGCTTTTCCAGTCAGAATTACACATTGATCACGCAAACAGCCATGGCTGAGCCGAGCGGTGTTTTGCCTCATATGCCCTGATATCATCCACATGCTGCAATGTCAGTCCGATATCGTCCAGACCGTTCAGCAAACAGTGCTTGCGAAAGGGTTCGACCTCGAATTTGTAAACCTTGCCATCCGGCGTGCTGATGGTTTGCCGTTCCAGGTCGATACTCAGCTTGTAGCCCGGATCCGCGGCAACCTCCCTGAACAGTTCTTCAACTTGTTCAGCCGCCAAGCGGATCGGCAACAGGCCGTTCTTGAAGCAGTTGTTGTAAAAGATATCGGCGAAACTCGTCGCGATAATGGCGCGAAAACCGTAATCTTCCAGCGCCCAGGGCGCGTGTTCCCGTGACGAGCCGCAGCCGAAATTTTCACGGGCAAGCAATATCTGCGCGCCTTGATAACGCGGCTGGTTCAGCACGAAATCGGGGTTGAGGGGACGCTTTAAATTATCGATCCCCGGCTCGCCGTGATCGAGATAACGCCATTCGTCGAACAGGTTGGGGCCGAAACCGGAGCGCTTGATCGACTTCAGGAACTGTTTCGGGATGATCGCATCGGTGTCGACATTGGCGCGGTCCAGCGGCGCAACCAGCCCATTCAACAAGGTGAATTTCTGCATTATTTTTTCGCCGCCTTTTCCAATGCGGTACCGCCCTGCTGGATATCCATGCCCAGGCTCTGCATGGTTTTGCAACCCGCCAAGAACAATACTGCTGATTTCATTTATCGCTCCTTGTCTCATTAATCGTACTTACATCTACAAAATGACCGGCAATCGCTGCCGCAGCGGCCATTTCCGGGCTGACCAAATGGGTGCGGCCACCCTGCCCCTGCCGCCCCTCGAAGTTGCGGTTGGACGTCGAGGCGCAGCGCTCGCCTGGTGAGAGTTTGTCGTCATTCATCGCGAGACACATCGAACAGCCGGGCTCGCGCCATTCAAAACCCGCCGCGACAAAGATTTTGTCGAGCCCTTCCTGCTCGGCTTGCCTTTTCACCAGTCCGGAACCAGGCACGACCATCGCCAGTTTGATGTTGCCCGCTAGATGTTTGCCGCGTGCGACCATCGCCGCCGCGCGCAGATCCTCGATGCGCGAATTGGTGCAGGAACCGATGAACACCTTGTCGATTTTGATTTCCGAAACCGGCGTATTGGCCTTCAAATCCATGTATTTCAATGCGCGCTCGGCCGCCTCGCGCTTGACCGGATCGCTCATGGTTGCCGGATCGGGCACGCGCCCGTCCACAGGCACCACCATTTCCGGCGATGTGCCCCAGGTCACCTGCGGCTTGATCTGCGCGGCGTCCAGCTTGACCACCTTATCGAACTGCGCGCCTGCATCGCTGTGCAAGGTTCGCCAATAGGCAACCGCCTTGTCCCGCATGTCGCCCTTCGGCGCGAAGGGGCGATCCTTGAGGTAATTGATCGTGGCATCGTCGGCCGCGACCATGCCCGCGCGCGCGCCGGCCTCGATTGCCATATTGCACAATGTCATGCGTCCTTCCATGGAAAGGCCGCGTATCGTGCTGCCGGCGAATTCGATCGCGTATCCGGTGCCGCCCGCGGTGCCGATCCTGCCGATCACGGCCAGCGCGATATCCTTCGCGGTGACACCGCGGCCCAGCGCGCCCTCGACCACCACCTGCATCGCCCTGGATTTTTTTATCAGCAAACATTGCGTCGCCATCACGTGCTCGACCTCGGAAGTGCCGATGCCGAACGCCAGCGCGGCGAAGGCCCCGTGCGTGCTGGTATGCGAATCGCCGCAAACCACCGTCATGCCGGGCAAAGTCGCGCCCTGCTCGGGTCCGATCACATGCACGATGCCCTGGCGCGCATCCGACATCTTGAATTCGTTCACGCCGAACTCCGCGCAATTGCGGTCCAGCGTATCAACCTGCAAGCGGGAGACCGGATCGGCAATGCCATGCGCGCGACCGGTCGTCGGCACATTGTGATCCGCCACGGCGAGGATCGACGCGGTTCGCCACAGCCCGCGCCCGGCCAGCTTCAAGCCCTCGAAGGCCTGCGGGCTGGTTACCTCATGCACCAGATGGCGGTCGATATAGATCAATGCGGTGCCGTCGGATTCCTGCCGGACCACATGGGCATCCCAGAGTTTGTCGTAAAGAGTTTGCGCTTTCATGTTGTTTCGCTTGCCTGACCGCTTTTTAGAGCCGGTGATTATGCCATAACAGGCGCGGCTTGGCATTATGCCTGCCGGAAAACCCAAACAAAATGTGGACAGGTGTCCCGGAAATTGAGGGGGGTAAGCAATTTTGCATTTTTGGATGTATCCGTTAGCAAGACAATCTGCGCAAATTTCTCACAGAACACCGGTCCGGCTTCGTGATAGCATGCCGGCATGAAAAGCGAGGATCCGAAATTTCGTCGAAACAACTTTGACGTGGCCAACACCGTCAATGTGACCAACCGTGCTTCAGTCGGAAAAGCGGTGGAAGATCTGTTCCTGAACCTCTTTCCAAGCGCCGATGCCGGCATCCTGCGAAATGCATTTGATCATATTTCCCGCCTCTATCGTGGCGAGGACCCGCTGTACGCCGCCTGCGACACCGGCTATCACGATTTTCAGCACATTCTTGATGTTACGCTGGCCAGTGCGCGACTGATGGACGGTTATGAACGATCGCAAAAACCAGGAAGCAGTTTGGGCGAGGATATGTTTGTCTTTGGCATATTGCTTGCGCTGTTTCACGACAGCGGCTACCTGCGAAAACGGGCC
Organism: Gallionella sp.; assembly: GCA_049684555.1. Taxonomy (GTDB): domain Bacteria; phylum Pseudomonadota; class Gammaproteobacteria; order Burkholderiales; family Gallionellaceae; genus Gallionella. The sequence continues at coordinate 35,836 of JBAVGB010000047.1, forward strand.
AGCGAGGCTGACAAGCAGGGTGCGGAATTCACGCTGATACATGTATCGCGCAGCGCGGAATTGTTGAAGCAGTATTTGAGCGAGATAGGACTCGAAGGCCAGGCGGAAATGGCTGCCAAAGTGGTGCATTTCACCGGTTATGAAGTTCCGGTCGAGCACATCAAAGTGCCCGATGCATACCGCGCCGTCGGCAACATGGTGGCTTCTGCCGACATATTGGCACAAATGGCGGATCGCTGTTATCTGGAAAAATGCCATGACCGTCTGTACAAGGAGTTTGTGCTGGCCGGCCTCGCGCAAAAGTTCGATTCAACAGGCAACAAGCAGGTTCTTTTTTCTTCCCCGCAGGACCTGGTGATCAAAACGCCGGGGTTTTACCAAGGCGCGAAAATTCGCATGGATGAAACCCTGCAAGGCGCTTACCGCTTCGCGGAAAAGCATTTTAACGGCCAGAATTTGTACATAGAGGCCGTTGAAAAGAACATACTGTTTGCGGAATATGTGATTGCCCACGGTGCCGACATCGGCATGTTGCAGCGCACTCCGCCCAGGACACCCGGTTCGGATCGCGCCTTTCAGGAAACGGCGGACAGAAAGCAATATATAGAAGACCGGCGAAAACGAAACGGGGATAGAAGGAGAAATAGCGCGCAACGCTATCCCGATTTGCAGGAAAGAAGACTTTCCGGCGACAGAAGACATAAACCTCTGGATATGATTTAACGTCTGCAGCATGGTATTTACCATGCCTGCTGTATGCCCGGCATGCTCTGCTTCCACAATATCAGCAACAGTCCCAGCAGAGCCGCGACCGCACTGCATGAATACAACATGGTGGCACCATAATGCTGCCAGATCGGGCCGCTGGCCAACCCGCCCAGCATCCCGCCCGCACCATAGGTAAAGCTGCCGAACAGGGCCTGGCCTTTGGACTGGTGCCGCCCCTGAAAGAACTCGTGAACCAGGCCCATCGAGGCAGCGTGATAGGCGCCGAAGGTGGCCGCATGCAGCACCTGCGCAATCAGCAGCAATGACAGAAAATCCACGCCCCATCCAATCAACATGAAACGCACGACTGCAGCACTGAAACTGACCAGCAGAATGCGGACAAACCCGAAGCGGTTGACCAGCCACGGCATCAGGAAGAACACGCCGATTTCGCAGATCACGCCGAGCGCCCACAAACCGCCCACTGCGCTCTTTGCATAGCCGTGCTCGACCAGGTATATCGAATAAAACGTGTAGTAAGAGCCGTGCGCGACGGACATCAGGAAGCAGGCGCTGAACAGCGCGATGACTTGCGGCTGCAACATGATCTGTCTGACCGGCTGGTGATCGGTGTGATGTGCCAGCACCTCGGTGGGGGGAATCTGCCGGGCAAACACCAGGATGCCGAGTTCGCAGACCAGTCCCGCCCATAGCAGCCAGGCGATTGCGATATAGTCGAAAGCATAGCCCAACCCGACCACCGCAACGATGAAGCCGACCGACCCCCAGGAACGGATGCGTCCGTAGCGCGCGCTATGCTTGCCGAGGTAACTGAGCGTGGTTGCCTCGACCAGCGGCATCGAGGCGCTCCAGAAAAAGCTCATCAGTGCCAGCACCAGGAACATGCCCCAGAAACTGACGGTCGCAAACACCCCGAGGTAGCATGCCGCGCTCAATGACGCGGCGATCTGGACGACCTGGTGCCGCTTGCCGGTGCCGCTCTGACGCGGTGGGGCGGAGCCCTCCAGTGCGGGATAACCAGCGACTTGGTCGCCGTCTTTTGGTGACCTAGTCGAATGGCTAGTTGTTTCGTCAAGAGCGGCTGGAAGGGTTTTCCCGCACCCAATGCTGCGCAACACCGTGTCAAACCCTTCGTCCGCCAGCCAGCCCCAGATGCTCGGTGCCACCATGCGCATCACCGGCTGTATCGACATCAGGATCGCGATCTCGACCGCGTCAAAATGAATGGATCTGAGGTACAGGCTCCAGTAGGGCGCGAACAGCCCCACAAAGGCGTAGTAGAAAAAATAGAAACCGGCGATGCGCCAGTAATGATTCTTGGAAGCAGACATGACGGCCGAACATTTGAACGGCGCGCATTATCTCATGGGCAAATATATTTTTTGCTGATGCACTTGAAACGCGAAACTCGGCCCCCATAGTGACACAGATCGAAATCTGGAGAACGGCATGGAACAGAACGAAACAAACAATGAAACCAATCCGAACAACCACCCGCAAGCGGCAGCTTCTGGCACGGCCGAAGTGATGCCCAGCCCGGAAGAGATGCTCAAGGAAGCCGAGCGCAAGGCCCAGGAACACTACGACGCATGGATGTACGCCAAGGCGGAAAGCGAAAACATCCGCCGCCGCGCGGCCGACGATGTGAGCAAGGCGCACAAATTTGCCATAGAGCGGTTTTCCAACGAGTTGCTGGCGGTGAAGGACAGCCTGGAAGCCGGCCTGGCGGTTGAAACCGCGACCGTGGAAAGCTTCAAGAGCGGGATGGAACTGACCCTGAAGCAGCTCTCCGGCGTGTTCGAGAAATTCAATATCAAGGAAATCAACCCGGTCGGCGAGAAGTTCGATGCCCACCAGCATCAGGCCATCGGCATGGTGGACAGCGACCAGCCCGCCAATACCGTGGTCAGCGTGATGCAAAAGGGTTATGCGCTGAATGACCGGGTATTGCGCCCGGCACTCGTGACGGTATCCAAGGCAAAAGAATAGCACCCCCACAACAGTGGGAAGAATTAAAAGCGGCTCTTGAAATATCCAGTCCCGCCCTGATGTTGGGCGGCAAGGCAACAACAGAATTCAATTTATTAGGTATTCAACTGAAAGGAAAGCATCATGGGAAAAATCATCGGTATCGACCTGGGCACGACCAACTCCTGCGTGGCCATCATGGAAAACGGCAAGACCAAGGTGATCGAGAACGCTGAAGGCGCACGCACCACCCCGTCCATCGTCGCCTATATGGAAGATGGCGAAGTCTTGGTCGGTGCTCCGGCCAAACGCCAGGCCGTCACCAACCCGACCAACACGCTTTACGGTGTGAAGCGCCTGATCGGCCGGCGTTTTGACGAAAAGATGGTGCAGAAGGATATCGACATGGTGCCGTTCAAGATCGTCAAGGCCAAGAATGGCGATGCATGGGTGAAAGTGCGCGACAAGGAATACTCTGCGCCGGAGATCTCCGCACAGGTACTGATGAAAATGAAGAAGACCGCCGAAGACTATCTCGGCGAATCCGTTTCCGAAGCGGTCATCACCGTGCCGGCTTACTTCAACGACTCGCAGCGCCAAGCCACCAAGGATGCCGGCCGTATCGCCGGCCTCGATGTGAAGCGCATCATCAACGAGCCGACCGCGGCCGCGCTGGCATTCGGTCTGGACAAGCAGGAAGGCGACCGCAAGATCGCGGTATATGACCTGGGCGGCGGCACATTCGACATCTCCATCATCGACATCTCCGAGATCGAGGGCGAGCACCAGTTCGAGGTGATGTCGACCAACGGCGACACCTTCCTCGGCGGCGAGGACTTTGACATGCGCGTGATCGACTATCTGGTCGACGAATTCAAGAAGGAAAGCGGCATCGACCTGCGCAAGGACGTGCTGGCATTGCAGCGCCTGAAAGATGCGGCGGAAAAAGCCAAGATCGAATTGTCCAGCGCGCAGCAGACCGAGGTGAACCTGCCGTACATCACTGCCGATGCCAGCGGTCCGAAGCACCTGGCCGTGAAGATCACCCGCGCCAAGCTGGAAAGCCTGGTCGAGGACCTGATCACGCGCACCATCGAACCCTGCAAGATCGCAATGAAGGACGCGGGCGTTTCCACCTCCGACATCAGCGACGTGATCCTGGTCGGCGGCCAGACCCGCATGCCCAAGGTGCAGGAAAAGGTCAAGGAATTCTTCGGCAAGGAAGCGCGCAAGGACGTGAATCCGGACGAGGCCGTGGCCGTCGGTGCCGCGATCCAGGGCGGCGTGCTGCAGGGCGAAGTCAAGGACGTGCTGCTGCTCGACGTGACCCCGCTGAGCCTGGGTATCGAAACCATGGGCGGCGTGATGACCAAGCTGATCAAGAAGAACACCACCATCCCGACCAAGGCATCGCAGGTATTCTCGACCGCCGAGGACAACCAGAGCGCGGTCACCATCCACGTGCTGCAGGGCGAGCGCGAAGTGGTTTCCGGCAACAAGAGCCTGGGCCAGTTCAACCTGTCCGACATCCCGCCCGCACCGCGCGGCATGCCGCAGATCGAGGTGACCTTCGACATCGACGCGAACGGCATCCTGCATGTGTCGGCGAAGGACAAGGCAACCGGCAAGGAGAACAAGATCAGGATCCAGGCCAGTTCCGGCTTGAGCGAAGCGGAAATCAACAAGATGGTGCAGGATGCAGAAGCCCATGCCGAGGATGACCGCAAGGCGCTCGAACTGGTAACCGCGCGCAACCAGCTCGACTCGCTGATCCACTCCACGCACAAGTCGCTGAAGGAATACGGCTCTCATCTGAGCGCGGACGAAAAATCCGCGGTCGAAGCCGCTTTGAAGGAAGCCGAGGAAGTCGTCAAAACCGACGACAAGGATGCCATCGAAGCCAAGGCCGAAGCACTGGCGACCGCTGCGCAAAAGCTCGGCGAGAAGATGTACGCCGCCGAGCAGGCCAAGGCACAGGCCGGAGAAGCCGGCACGGCATCCGGTGCCGAAGCCAAGAAGGACGAAGGCGATGTGGTGGATGCGGAGTTCACCGAAGTGAAGGAAGAAAAGAAGTAAGGTACTATGATGGCTGAGGGCTGGACGCCGGGAATAACCCGGCCTCCAGCCTTTTAAGTGTTCCATTTATCACAAGCATTTAGTCACCAAACATGCCAAAAAAAGATTACTACGAAGTGCTCGGCCTCAACCGCGATGCTTCCGAAGAAGATATCAAGAAGGCTTATCGCAAACTGGCGATGAAGCATCACCCGGACCGCAATCCCGACAATCCGAAGGCCGAGGAGCATTTCAAGGAAGCCAAGGAGGCCTATGAAATACTGAGCGACGGTCAGAAACGCGCCGCCTACGACCAGCACGGTCATGCTGCCTTCGAATCCGGCGGCATGGGCGGCGGCCCGTTCGGCGCGGGTGCGCAGGGCTTCGACTTTTCCGACATCTTCGGCGACATCTTCGGCGGCGGTCGGGGCGGCGGTCGCAGCAGCGTGCAGCGCGGCGCAGACCTGCGCTACAACTTGGAGATCACCCTCGAACAGGCCGCGCGCGGCACCGAAACGCAAATTCGCATCCCGACCATGGCTGAATGCGAGACCTGCCACGGCACCGGCGCAAAACCCGGGACATCGCCAACCACTTGTACCACCTGTGCCGGCCATGGCCAGGTGCGCATGCAACAGGGTTTCTTTTCCATCCAGCAAACCTGCCCGCGCTGTCACGGCTCCGGCAAGATGATCACTTCCCCGTGCAAGGACTGCAACGGCAACGGACGCATCAAGCAGCACAAGACGCTGTCGGTCAAGATCCCGGCGGGCGTGGATAACGATGACCGCATCCGCTTGTCAGGCGAGGGCGAACTCGGCGTGAACGGCGGTCCGCCCGGCGACCTGTATGTGGTGATACATCTCAAGCCGCACGCGGTGTTCCAGCGCGACCACAACGACCTGCATTGCGAAATGCCGATCAGCTTCACCACCGCCGCGCTGGGCGGTTCGATCGAGATCCCCACCCTGGACGGGGTGGCAACCATCAAGATCCCCGCCGAAACCCAGAGCGGCAAGGTATTCCGCTTGCGCGGCAAGGGCATCAAGGGCGTGCGCAGTACCGGTCATGGCGATCTGCATTGCCACGTCGAGGTGGAAACCCCGGTGAACCTGACCGATCGCCAGAAGGAACTGCTGCGCGAATTTGAAGCCATCAACGAAAAAGACAGTGATCGCCACAACCCGCGTGCCCGGTCGTGGATGAACAAGGTCAAGGATTTCTTCGTTGCGTAATGGCCGTTCCGACTACCCGGGATTTTCCCCAAAGCCAGGCCTGAAATGTTGCTAAAATGAACTCCCGATTTGAAACCGCATCTATCCAGCTTCGCTTCCCGGCAAGAATATAGGTCCAATATGGTGTCTCGACCGAACATATCCAGACGAAAAGCATTTTTGATCCACCTGACTATCAGCGCGGCCATCGCCGCATCGGTGATCACGCTGATGATGCTGCTCTGGTACCAGCCCCCGTTCTTTTCGGCACTGGGCGGAAAACACCTCCTGCTGATCCTGCTGGGCGTAGACGTGACGCTGGGGCCCCTGATCACACTGATCATTTTCAACCCGCAGAAAAGCCGGAAAGCGCTGACTTTCGATTTATCGGCAATCGCGATAATGCAAACCGCAGCGCTGCTCTTCGGCATCAGCGTGATGTTTGAGGCGCGCCCGGTATTCGTGGTGTTCAGCAAGGGTTCGTTCGACCTGGTCACTGCCAACATGTTGAGCAAGCAGGACATTGCCCAGGCAAAATATCCGGCATACCGTTCGTTGCCGCTTACCGGTCCGGTTTACGCCTATTCGGAAATGCCGGCCGATATCAAGGACAGAAACGAGCTGGTATTCAGCGCGATGACCGGCGGCAAGGATTTGCCGCAATACCCGCAGTACTATAAGCCTTACAGCGATTACGGGCAGACCGAAGGGCGCGCCGCAATGCCGTTAACAGAACTGATAAAGCTGAACCCCGCGGTGACCGCCGAGATCGACCGTTCGGTACAGTCCAGCGGGCGGGCCGCTTCGGATATCGGCTATGTGCCGTTGCGCGCCAAATACCAGGATCAGGCGGTACTGCTGGGAAAAAGTGATGGCAAGGTGCTGGCACTGCTGGACGTCAATCCATGGCCAGTATCAGCCATGGCAAAGCACGACGCGAAATAATCCAGCCTGCAGTTCTCCCTGCAGCGATCATTTCGCTGCGAATACTTCGCGCAAAAACACCCTGGCCTGCTCCCATGAATCATGGTCGGCCTTCGCATCGTAGGCGATCGGCAGGTTGAACTTTTTGCCCATCACGTCGGCGGTGGGATTGGTGAACGCGTGCTTCGCACCCGGATAGATGACCACGCGGAAATTCGCACCGGCGTGCTCCATTTCTTCCTTGAATGTGGCAACCTTGTCGGGTCCGATGGTCGGATCGGCATCGCCGCTGAATGAAATGATGCGCGCCTTGATCATGCCGGGCTGCGCGGGTGTGGCGGTGCCCAGCCCGCCATGGAAACTCGCCACGCCTTTCAGGTCCTCGCCCATGCGCGCCATGTTCAGCGCGATGCCACCGCCGAAGCAGTAGCCGAATGCGGCGATCTCACCGGGGTCCACCGTAGCTTGCTTGCGCAGTAAATTCATCGCCGCCTCGAAGCGCGCCTTTGCCATCGGCATATCCTTGTAAACTCCACCCGCCAGCTTGCCTGCCTCGTCGGGATTGTCGACCACCTTGCCGTTGCCGTACATGTCAACCGCCAGCGCGGTATAGCCCAGTCCGGCCAGCATGCGCGCGCGTTTGCGCGCATATTCGTTCTGCCCCCACCACTCAGGCACCACCAGCACGCCGGGACGCTTGCCCTTGATCGCATCGTCGTACGCGATATAGCCCTTGAGCGTGGTGCCGTCCGCTTCATAGACCACTTCCCTGCCTTGCACCGCAGCGTAGGCAGCTGGACCGCCCAGGCAGAATATCGTCATTGCCAGCATCAGTTCTTTCATCATCGTTCCCCTGCAATAATGCAATAATCAAGCGCAACGGCAAATCACCGGTCGTCTCGGCTATCCGGATTTCAGGCTGTGCCGGCCTCTACTTTCTGCTTCAGATAATAGACATTCATGTTCAGCCGGCGAATCTTCTCGATCAACTGGTCGGCCAGCACATCGTCCAGAACGAATTCGACCTTGACCGCCAGTTCCCCGGCAAGCTCGAAGAAGGTGTCTTCATGCATGCGTCCGTGCCGTCCGAATCCGGCGACTGCGCGAAACGCGGAACCGCCATGGACACCCATGGCCCTGGCTTCTTCCAGCAGCCATTCATACAGCGGCATATCCGAGTGATGCTGTTTCTCACTGGTATAAAACGAAAGCAGGTTCATGATCGCGCTCCCCGAATGATATTAAGCTTGCAGCAATTTGAAAGTCTGGATACCCAGCACCGTCATCAGCAGCGAACCGCCGAGATGGGTGAGTATGATCGCCGACCCCCACGCGTATTGGCCGCGCAGCAGCAGCGTGACCGTTTCGGCGGAAAAGGTGGAGAATGTGGTCAGTCCGCCGAGAAAGCCGGTGATGACCAGCAGGCGCCATTCCGGCGAGATCCCCGGATAATGCGAAAAAAAGGCTACCGCAAGGCCGATCAGATAACCGCCGAGCAAATTGGCGGCAAGTGTTCCGAGCGGCAGTTCCGGCAACGCCGGATTGAACCATAACCCCAGACCCCAGCGCAGGCATGCGCCGAATGCGGCACCGGTTCCGATCGCAAGAATACTGTAAATCATCAACAAGACCCCGTCAGAAGAAAAGCGATCATAGAACGCGCCAGCGTCATTCTACAACACGCACCAGCGCAAAACCCCCGCCCGGTGTGCGAAAGTTCGTGGTCTGCCCCTGATACAGCCGCGCCACCACAAGCTGGATTTGTCCGGCATACACAAAGCAGCGCACATCGTACTTGAGCAACACCACAGCTTCATTCACATACACCGCGCGTTCGCCCGGCGGTGCCAGTTTCTGCGCGACATAGCCGCCCTGCAATATGTCAGCAAAGACGCGCTTGGTCAGCTTCTCGCCGCGATACGCGCCCTTGCTGCCATAGCCGCTGCAAGGTTTGAAGAACAGGTCCCTGCGCGCTGCCCAGAGTGCAGCTTCCATTTCAGGACTCACGATAAAGGTATGCGGCACTCCGGCTTGCAGCGCGTCGACGTCGGCCTCGTCCGCGCCCAGCGCGCGCAAGCCCGATGCATCGGTCAACCGCGCCAGGTTGCGTTTGTCCGCATACTTCGCGTAAGCCTGCGGATGCGGGGTCAGTACCACCCGCCCGCCCGCATAGGCCTTGGCCAATACGGGATATTGCTGCAGGGAAAAGTCGGTCAGGCGGTTGTACACCATATCGATCTTTTCATTGCCAAAGTACAAACCGTCTTCACTTGTCTTCAACGATACCGGATCGACGATATAGACCGCCAGCCCGTCGCGCTCCAGCATGCGCTTGGCCAGCAGGAATTCGGGATAAAGATATTGCTGCTCGGGCTTTTCGTCCACAATGGCGATCGTCTTGAACGGCGCGGAACCGCGCTCCAGTCTCCATTCGTTGCGAAACATCGCCAGTATCGCGGGTTCGAGATTCTCGATCGCAACCGTCTTTCCGGGCAGGCCGGTGTCGCGTTGGCTGCCGGCCAGCAACTCGTTGAGAAACGCGCCGCCCGCATTGGAGTTGATCTCGATCAGGTGCACACCCTGGCCATTGAGATGGAAATCGTAGCCGAAGAACACGCCTTTGGCTTTCGGTTGAATTTCATCGCCCGCCGCCTGCCAACCCGCAAGACCGACCACCCGTTCGACCGCCGCGATCACCCCGTACATCTTGCGCAATTGTGCCGGCGAGATATAAACCGGCATGCCGGCAAACAGATATGGGCATCGCTCCTTTACCAGGTTGTGCCATGCATCACCCTGCGCCCGGAGCACCTGCTCGAGCGTTGCCTGATCCAGGCCGGCCGCATGACCATCGGCATTCAGCTTGTCAGGGTCGATCACTTATTTTTCACCTAGCAATGCTGCTTTCAGATCAGACTGCACCGGATGGGTACCCAGCCAGATCTTCAGCAACGCACGGTGGAACATCTCGCCGGCCACTGTGCCGTACTCGACACCGTTCACGGCGATCCGCGTTCCTTTGCCGGGCGAATAATCCATCGTGATCACATCGCCCGAGTGGACATCCTTCACCCGCTGAAAAATATCGGTCATCTGCATGATCTGGTCATGCATCGTCTCCATTTCCGCTTTCGTGTGATTCTCGTCGATCGCCTCGATGAAGGCATCCAGAAACCGCTTTTCGCCCAGATCGCGCAGCATGTGCAGCGCGATACGATACGGGTGATCGTCAGCGGTGATGATCGTGTCCGCTGCCGTCTGCTTCGCCGGCAGATACAGTGCGGCGACATACACCTTGAAGAAGAACCGGGTGCGCAAACCCGCGCCATTCAGCACCAGCACCCGGTCACCGAGCGTAACGCTGTCAGCCGGCTTGACACCGGCCACTTCCAGCGCACTCGCATTCCAGCTGAACAGAACACAGCACAACATCAAAATTATTCTTTTCATTTTTTTATTCACTTTTTTATTCCAATGTACAGATCACTAGTGTCCGGTTAAAGGCACGGGAAAATGGCTGGAAGCCAGCAATGGCACTGGCTTCGAGGTAATTAGATGTGGTGTCGATTTGAAATCCCTCATCATTTTGTGGTTCATATAGATCAATAGGTTACGATGTCTAAATCGGCGATTTTCCCTTTAACCGGACACTAGTGTGTACAGATCATAATAAAAGCGTCGCCAGTATCCGCGCGGGAAAGCGCGCAACAGGTTTACAGCGATTCAAAAATCCCGGCTGCCCCCATGCCCGTCCCGATACACATGGTTACCATCCCGTACTTCTCATTGCGGCGGCGCAGGCCATGCATCAAGGTCGCTACGCGGACCGCACCGGTTGCACCGAGCGGATGGCCAAGCGCGATCGCGCCACCGAGCGGGTTCACCCTCGCCGGATCCAGACCGACATCATTGATCACGACCAGCGACTGTGCCGCAAACGCCTCGTTGAGTTCGATCCAGCCCATGTCGTCCAGCTTCAGGCCGACCTGCTTCAGCACCCGCGGAATGGCTTCCTTGGGGCCGATCCCCATGATCTCCGGCGGCACGCCCGCGACGCTGTAGCCGAGGAACTTGCCGATCGGTGTCAGGTTGTAGCGCTTCAATGCGGATTCGGCGCACAGCAGCACCGCGCCCGCGCCGTCCGACATCTGGGAACTGTTGCCCGCAGTCACCGATCCCTTCTGCGCGAACACCGGCTTGAGCCTGGCCAGCGCCTCCATCGACGTATCCGCGCGCGGCCCCTCGTCCTGGGTCGCATCGCGCGACTTCGTCTTCACCTCGCGCGATTCCATGTCCGGCACATGCTCTGCGATCGTGTAGGGCGTGATCTCGTCCTTGAATTCGCCATTCCTGATCGCCGCAATGGCACGCTGATGGCTCTGCAGCGCAAACGCGTCCTGCGCCTCGCGCGACACCTTCCAGCGCTCGGCGACCTTCTCCGCGGTGATGCCCATGCCGAATGCGATGGCGAGATTCTCGTCATGCGCGAAGATCTCCGGATTGAACGCGATCTTGTTGCCCATCATCGGCACCATGCTCATGCTCTCGGTGCCCGCCGCGATCATCACGTCCGCCTCGCCCAGACGAATCCGGTCCGCCGCCATCGCGACCGCCTGCAGGCCGGAAGAACAGAAGCGGTTCACCGTCACGCCCGGCACGCCCACCGGCAACCCCGCCAGCAGCAGCCCGATGCGCGCCACGTTCATGCCCTGCTCCGCTTCCGGCATCGCGCAGCCGACGATCACATCGGCGATCTGCGACGGATCCAGCGACGGCGCCTGCGCCAGCACGCTCTTCAGCACGTGTACCAGCAGGTCGTCGGGACGCGTGTTGCGGAACATCCCGCGCGGCGCCTTGCCGACCGGCGTGCGCGTCGCGGCAACGATGTAGGCTTCCTGTATCTGTTTGTTCATATACACCTCCGGTGAATGGGCCTGCTCATGATGTTTACCTCTCGAATGAGAATGTCCGTCGACTGTCTTTTGCCGTGCTCAATTCAGCAAAGCCGCCAGCTTGCGCCGGTAGGTCGAGACCAGTTCGCCCTGGCCGCCCAGCAGGTTGAACACATCGAGCAGGGTCTTGCGTCCGATGTCATCCCTGAAACCCCGATCCCGCCGCACGATCTCAAGCAGCTGGTCCATCCCCTCGGCGGCACGGTTGGACGCAATCAGCACATTCGCGAGCTTGAGCCGTGCCTCGAGATCGTTCTCGTTCGCCCTGACCACGGCACCAAGCTCCGCTTCGCTCTCGCCTTCCTCCCGCATCTCCGCGAGCCTCACTTGCGCCTTGAGCTGCAGCACGCGCGGGTCTTTCAGGATATCGATATCCTTCAGCGTATCGAGCAGGCGCTGTGCCTCGTCCGGCTTGTCCTGTGCCAGCAATATCTCCGCGCTGTCCACGCGCACCACCTCGTTGTTCGGGTCCAGCCTTGAGGCCTCCGCCAGTTTCTGCAGCGCGCCGTCGAGGTCGTCCGCGTCCACCAAACGTTGTGCTTCGCGGCGCAACTCTTCCGCCGGGCTCGGAATGATCTTGTCCAGCCAGTCGCGCACCGCACTCTCCGGCAGCGCGCCGGTGAATTCGTTGACGACCTTGCCGTCCACCATCGCCTTCACCGAGGGAATACCGCGCACCGCATAGCGCGCCGCGATCTCCGGGTTCTCGTCCGAATTCACCTTGGCGAGCTTGAACTTCCCGCCATACTCGTCGGCCAGCTTTTCCAGTATCGGCTTGAGCACCTTGCACGGTGCACACCACGGCGCCCAGAAATCGATCACCACCGGTTGCTCGAACGATGCCTCAACCACCTGTTTCTGAAAGTCGGCCTGACTCACATCTTGCATATCCATCACACTCCCAATTCTTAGACCTTGCTTGAAGAATCATTTAATTCCGCAACGGCTTCCCGTTCTTCAGCATATACTCCACTCGATCACGCGTCTTCTGTGTCGCCAGCAATTCCATGAAGTTCTTGCGCTCCAGGTCGAGCAGCCATTGCTCGTCCACCATGCATCCTGCTTCCACGTCGCCGCCGCACATCGTCTCGGCGATGCGGCAGCCGATGTCGTAGTCGTGTTCGGAGATGAACCCGCCTTCGAGCATGTTGACCATCGCGGCCTTCAGCGTCGCGATGCCAGGGCGTCCGGCCACCGGTATCTGGCGCGGTTGCAACGGCGGACGGTAGGCGGTGGCAGTCAGCGCGCGCGCCTCTTCCTTGGCGACATGCAGCAATTCATGCTGGTTCATCACGATGCGATCCGACTGCTTCAGGTAACCCATGTCGCGCGCGAGCTCGGCGCTCTTGGCGACTTCGCCCATCGCGATCTGCTGGAAGTAGCGCTTCAGGGGCGGGAAGATGTCGCCCCCTCGTGCTTCCTGTGCTGCTCGCAGCGCCATCTCCTTGCAGCCGCCGCCCGCGGGCAACACGCCGACGCCGACCTCGACCAGGCCAATGTAGCTTTCCAGCGCGGCGACGATTCTTGTGCAGTGGATCGAGAATTCGCAGCCGCCGCCCAGCGCCAGACCGTACACCGCCGCAATCGTCGGCACCTGCGCATACCTGAGACGCTGCGACACTTGCTGGAACTTGGCGACCACGTCCTCGACCCGCGGCACATTGCCGACCGCCGCGTTGACGATGTTGCCCAGCCCGCCGCCGCCCGCGACGGTGTATTTCACCCGGTTCACGGAGCTTTTCAATTTGTCGAACAATCCGGATGGCTGGTCAGCAGACTCCTGCACGCCCTGCATCAGCTGCAGCAGGTGCGCGCCGGCCGAGAACGGCGCCTCGGTCTGCCAGATGATCAGCGCGGAGAAATGCGCCTCTGCCTCGTCGATCGCACGCAGCATGCCGTCCAGGACCTCGTTGCTGATCGCGTGCATCTTCGACTTGAAGCTGAGGATCGCGATGTCGTCGCCGGTGAACCACATCCTGATATCGTCAGTCTCGAAAATGGTCTCGCCGTATTGCACCGGCTCGCCGACCAGGCGGTCCGGGAACGGCTGGCGGCGATAGACTGGCAATGTGGAACGCGGTTGGTAGCTGACGGTGGAAGGCGAAAAGGAACCCTTGGCGGTATGCACGCCGGTGCGATCCGGCTCGGTCGCCCAGCCGGGCAGCGGGACATCGGACATCGCCTTGCCGGCCGCGATGTCGGCCGCGATCCAGCCCGCCACCTGCTGCCAGCCCGCCGCCTGCCAGATCTCGAACGGGCCGTGGTCCCAGCCGAATCCCCAGCGCACCGCGAGGTCGAGGTCGCGCGCATTGTCCGCGATTTTCTCCAGTTGCAGCGCGCAGTAATGGAACACGTCGCGGAACGTCGCCCACAGGAACTTCGCCTGCGGGTGCTGGCTATTGCGCAGCCCGGTGAGCTTCTTCTCCCAGTCGCGCTCGCGCAGGATTTCCTGCACCGCATGGTCCACATCGCTTTCGGTCAGGCGGTATTCCTCGGTATGCAGGTCCAGCACACGTATCTCCTTGCCGATCTTCTGGTAGACGCCCTTCTTGGTCTTCTGCCCGAGCGCGCCCTGGTCGACCAGCCGGATCATCCAGCCGGGCAGTTCGAAATGCTTGTGCCACGGATCGTCGGTCAGGTTCTCGCGCATGGTGTTGACCACGTGCGCGAACACGTCCAGGCCGACCACATCCAGGGTGCGGAACGTCGCGCTCTTGGGACGCCCGAGATAGCGCCCGGTCAGCGCATCGACGGTATCGAACCCGAGATTGAAAGCCTGCGCGTGGTGCTTGGTCGCCAGCATCGAAAACACGCCGATGCGGTTTGCGATGAAGTTGGGTGTGTCCTTCGCGCGCACCACGCCCTTGCCCAGCGTGGAAACGAGGAATGCCTCGAGCTGGTCAAGCAACAATGTTTCGGTGCCGGCGCACGGAATCAGCTCGACCAGATGCATGTAGCGCGGCGGGTTGAAGAAATGGATGCCGCAGAAGCGGTGGCGCAGGCTTTCCGGGAAGGCCGAAGCGAGCTTGTTGATCGACAGGCCCGATGTGTTGGTCGCGAAAATCGCATGCGCGCCGACGAACGGCGCAACCTTTTTGTAGAGGTCGGATTTCCAGTCCATGCGTTCGGCGATCGCCTCGATCACCAGGTCGCAGTCGCGCAACTTGTCGAGATGCTGGTCATAGTTCGCCGCCGCAATGTATGCCAGCCGTGACGGGCTGGCCAGCGGGCTGGGCTCGAGCTTCTTCAGACCGTCCAGCGCCTTGTTCACGATGCCGTTGAGGTCGCCCTGCCCATTGGCATCGCTCTTCTGGGCCGGCAAATCAAACAGCAGCGTCTCGACATTGGCATTAACCAGGTGGGCTGCGATCTGCGCGCCCATCACACCCGCACCGAGCACGGCGACTTTGCGGATCACGAAATTTTCACTCATCATTTTCTCCAGTTTGATTCACAGGCCTTCCTCTTCCGTCAGACCCACATCTTTCCAACCTCAAATTAAGCCACAGAGAACACAGAGATCACAGAGAAATGCAAAAGACTGAAACAAGGGACTGACTTACCTTCGTGGCTACTCAGAGTAAAACCGCCAATCTCTCTATGCTCTCTGTGCTGTCTGTGCCAAATGTTTTTTCCGTCACTCCTCCGGTGGCACCGCCCGTGGCTTGCGATCCTCGCCGACGGCCACATAAGTCAATGTCGCCTCGGTCACCTTGACGCATACCGGCTTGACCGGATCGCGCTGCGCAAACACTTCTACGTCAACGGTAATCGACGTGGTGCCGACCTTGACGATGCGGGTATAGAAACTGACCAGGTCGCCGACGAAAATCGGCTGCTTGAACACGAAGGAATTCACCGCCACTGTCGCGACGCGGCCCTTGGCGCGATGCACCGCAGGGATGCTGCCCGCGATGTCGACCTGCCCCATCAGCCACCCGCCGAAGATGTCGCCGGTGTAATTTGCGTCGGAAGGCATCGCCGCCACGCGTATGGTCGGCTCGCGCTGCGGCAGGGTGGTGTACGGATGGTCTTCCAAGATTAGCGTCCCTCGTATAGTTGTTCGATCTGTTTGGCAAAATGCGACACCAGATGGGCGCGCTTGAGCTTGAGTGTGGGCGTCATCATGCCGTTCTCGATGCTCCACGGCTCGGTTTGCAGCAATGCGCGGCGCACCTTGGCATAGCCCGGGAATTCCCTGATCTGCTCCGCGATACGCTGCAGCACAAGCTGCTCTAAGCGCGAGTCGTGCAGTGCTTCCGGCATGTCGTGACGCACTCCCGCCTGCTGCGCAAGCTCCTTCCACTTGTCCGGATTCAACACGGCCAGCACCAGAAGCGTGGAACGGCCCTCGCCGTACACCATCACCTGGTCGAACAGGCTGTCGCGCAGTATCGCTTCCTCCATGTCCGCGGGTGGCACCTTCTCGCCGGTCGACATCACGATGATCTCCTTCAACCGCCCGGTGATGGTGACGTAACCGTCCTGGCCTATGCTTGCGGTGTCGCCGGTATTCAGCCAGCCGTCCTTGTCGATCATTGCGGCAGTCGCCTCCGGATTGTTCCAGTAGCCCAGCATGTTGCACGGTCCCTTGACCAGCAGCGCATTCTGTTCGCCGATGCGCACCTGTATGCCTTCCAGCGGCGTTCCCACGGTGGATGGACGGTTGTCCTCGACGCGGTTGACGCACACCACCGGACTGGTTTCGGTCATGCCGTAACCCTGCACCAGCCGCAGGCCCAGCGCGATGAACAAACGCGACACGTTGGGCGGCAGCGCCGCGCCGCCGCTGAGGGACAGGCGCATGCGACCGCCGAGCCTGTCCATCACCTTGTCAGCCACCAGTTTCCTCAGTATCGGCCACAGCAGCATCTTCGGCGTCCATTTACCGCGCCCCTGCTGGTGCTCGAAGCGGTCCCAGCCGACCTCCACGGTGAGCGTGAACAGCTTGTGCCGCAGCGCCGGACCTTCTTCCAGCTTGGCGTGGATCGCGTTGTAGATGCGCTCATAGATGCGCGGCACGGACGCCAGCACGGTCGGACGGACGATTTTCATGTCATCGGCCAGCAGCGGAATGGAACGCGCATAGGCCACTGCAGCGCCGGCCATCATTGGCATGTAGTAGCCTGCAGTGCGCTCGAAGGTATGCGACAGCGGCAGGAAGGACAGGAAGATGTCCGTGCTGTCCAGGCCTTCCTTGAAGGTGATCAGCGATGCGTACGCGTTGTACACGATGTTGTGGTGCGACAGCATCACGCCCTTGGGCTTGCCGGTGGTGCCCGAGGTATAGATGATGGTCGCCAGTTCGTCGCGATTGCGCGGGTGTTCCGGTTGCAGTGCCGCTTGAGCAGGCAACCACGCCTCGGCGTGACTCAAACGCGCCTCATCATCAGCTATGACCTTGTCCAGGCTGACCATGCGTTGCAAGCAGCCGAGCTGGTCACGCACGGTGCGCATGGCCTGCCACTGTTCCTCAGTCTCAAACAGCAACACCTTTGCCTGGGCGTTGTTGATGATGTAAGCGGCGCTGTCCGGCCGGTCCACGGTATACAGCGGCACCACGACCAGGCCCAATGACATCGCCGCCTGCTCGAACATCACCCATTCCGGGCAGTTGCGCAGCATCAACGCGACGCGGTCGCCTGGCGCAAGATCTTCGCGCAACAGCGCCGCCTGCCAGCACGCAATCCGGCCGCGCACCTGTGACCAGGTCAGATCCAGCCAGGCTTCCCGGTGACTATCGAAATAGCGGTAAGCGAGGGTATCCGGGGTGCGTGCTGCCCGGTCGAGGAACAGGCCATAGAGCGTGACCGCCTGTTCAGGTTTGATGTAGTGCTCGATCCCCCGCGGCATATCTCTCTCTCACTCAACAAACAGATCGGTAAACAAGGGAGTTCCCGGCGACACCGCATAGGGCGCGAAATCGTCAACGCCCGTCTCGCGCAACACGTCCTCGTCGATGAAGAAATTCCCGCTGCAACCGCGGCTGCCGCGCGTCAGGATCGCATGCACGGCGTCCGCCATGATGGCGGGCTTGCGCGAAGCGCGCAGCACCGCTTCGGGGAAATTGAACTCGATCGCGGCCGTTGCGATGGTGGTGCGCGGCCACAGGCAATTGATCGCGATACCGTCAGCCGCAAACTCGCGCGCCATGCCCAGCGTGCACAGGCTCATGCCGTATTTGGATAGGGTATAAGCCAGATGCGGCGCAAACCATTTCGGATCCATGTTCAAAGGGGGAGACAGCGTGAGGATGTGCGGATTGGCCGATTTTTTCAGATGCGGAATGCAGGCTTGGGATGCGAGAAAGGTGGCGCGCATGTTCACGTCCCACATCAGGTCGAGTCTCCTCGCCGGGGTATCCAGGGTGGGCGTCAGGTTGATCGCGCTGGCATTGTTGACCAGCACGTCGATACTGCCGAAATGCTGCACTGTCTGCTCAACCGCCGCCTTGATCGCCATCTCGTCGCGTACATCCAGCTGGATTGGCAGCGCCTTGCCACCGGCCTGCTCGACTTCTGCGGCAACAGTGTGGATGGTGCCCGGCAACTTTGGATGGGGATCGGACGTCTTGCCGGTGATCACCAGATTCGCGCCATCGCGTGCACAGCGCAACGCGATCTCGCGCCCGATGCCCCGGCTGGAACCGGTGATGAAAATCGTTTTACCGCGCAGTTCGTTCATGGCCGGGTGCTCCATCGAATTCGGATGTTACTGGGCGGCAGACCGCAAATGCGCCGGATCAAAATCATCGACCATGATGACCTTGCGGCGCAGCGCGTAGTCGCGTTCCAGCTGCAATGCCTGTTCCGCGCTGATCAACCCCCGGTCGCGCGCTTCGGCGATGCGCAACAATTCCTCAAGCGACTTCAGCTTGCCGTCCTTGCGCGCCTGCTGCAGCATGGCCTGCAGGGGTTCACAGGCCAGCGTGCTGGCCAGCGCCGCTTCCAGCGCGCCCACCGCATCCATCTCATCCGCCGGGATATAGATGCCCGCCGTCAGACGATCCCGTGCCGCGCCGGGCTGCATCAGCAGGGTCGCGATCTGGTGCCCAAGGTGATCGGAAGGCGGCGACAAATTCTTTCCGGTCGGAAACACCAGCGCACTGATCAATTGGCGTATGAATGCATTCGGAAAATTCCGGATCACCCCGTCGAATGCCTGCTGGATCTGGTACAACGAATCCTGCACCGCCCAGTCGAGCAAAGGCAGATCCTCGGCAGGTCTGCCCTCGTCCTCGAAACGTTTCAGGGTCGCCGAGCACAGGTACAGCTGGCTCAGCACATCGCCGAGCCGTGCGGAGATCTTTTCGCGCCGCTTCAGCGCACCGCCCAGAACGGCCATCGCGATATCGGCGCACAGCGCGAATGCGGCGGAATAGCGCGTCAGCTGCTGGTAGTAGCGCCGTGTTTCCCGGCCATCCGGGGTTGCCATGCCGCGCCCGCCAGTAATCCCGAATACCAGGCTGCGCGCGGCATTGCTCAACGCAAACGTGATGTGGCCGAACAGCGCCTCGTCGAACTGGTGCAGCGCGCGCTTGCGGTCGTGGTCATTGACCGCTGCGATCTCCTTCAGGACATAAGGATGCGAGCGTATCGCGCCCTGACCGAAGATCATCAGCGTACGGGTCAGTATATTCGCGCCTTCAACGGTGATCGCGACCGGCATCTGCTGGTAGAACCGGCCCAGATAATTGTCCGGCCCGAGGCTGATGCCCTTGCCGCCGTGCACATCCATCGCATCATTGATGACGACGCGGCAGCGTTCGGTGGAGTGGTATTTGATGATCGCCGAGATCACCGAGGGTTTCTCGCCCAGGTCGACCGCCAGCGCGATGAAACGGCGCGCCGCCTCGACCATGTAGGTATGCGCGCCGATGCGTGCCAGCGGTTCTTCCACGCCTTCGAATTTTCCAATCGGCACCTTGAACTGTTTGCGCACGCGGCAGTAGGCACCGCTGGCGCGCGCAACCAGCTTCATGCCGCCGATGCTGCTGGCCGGCAGGGAAATGGAACGTCCCGCCGCCAGGCATTCCATCAGCATGCGCCAGCCCTGCCCGACGCGCGACGTGCCGCCGATGATGTAGTCCATCGGGATGAACACATCTTTGCCCTGGGTCGGTCCGTTCAGGAAAGCAATATTCAGCGGGAAATGGCGGCGTCCGATCTTCACACCCGGCGTATCGGTGGGAATCAGCGCAAGTGTGATGCCGCGGTTGGTTTCGCTGCCCAGCAGGTGTTCCGGGTCGTACAATTTGAACGCCAGGCCGAGCAGCGTGGCCGCCGGAGCGAGCGTGATGTAGCGCTTCTCCCATGTCAGGCGTATGCCCAGCACATGCTGCTGCCCGCCGAATTCGCCGTGGCACACGATGCCGTAATCGGGGATCGCACCGGCATCCGATCCGGCGAACGGTCCGGTCAGCGCGAAGCAGGGCACTTCCAGGCCCTTCGCCAGCCGATGCAGATACTTATCCTTCTGTTCTTCCGTTCCATAGTGCAGCAGCAGTTCCGCCGGCCCGAGGGAATTCGGCACCATCACCGTCACGGCTGCGGTACCGCTGCGAGAACCCACTTTGCTCACTACCGCCGAATGTCCCTGTGCGGAAAACTCCAATCCGCCGTAACGCTGCGGGATGATCATCCCGAAGAAACCCCTGTCCTTGATGAACTGCCAGGCTTCGGGCGGCAGGTCGGCGCGCTTGTGCGTAATGTCCCAATCGTCCAGCATCGCACACAACTGCTCAACTTCGTTGTCCAGAAACGCCTGCTCGCGCTCGTTCAATCCGCACTTCGGGAAGGCCAGCAACTTGTTCCAGTCGGGATTGCCGCCGAACAGCTCGCCATCCCACCATACCGTGCCGGCATCGATCGCTTCCTGCTCGGTGGCGGAAATTTGCGGCAGAACCTTGCGGAAGATTCTGAACACCGCAGCGCTGACCACATTGCGGCGCATGAACGGGATGCCGAAGAACACGATAAACAGCAGCAGCGCGGCACCGATCACGATCAGCACATTATCCGAGAAACGCGCCATGATCGCGATCATCGGCACCACCACCATGATCGCCAATACCCAGCTGGTGATCGAAGCGCGGAAAAAAGCCAGCAGAATGAAAATGGCCAGCGCGGCCAGGATGGTCAATGTCATGATATTTGCATCTCCCGCATTATTATTCTTTACTGTTGCACTTTAACGCGATACCGCAAACAGCACAATGACGAGCACTCCATCCGGACTGCAAATGTGTCTCGGCTGCGCTTTCACCTTTCGGCAACAGGTGATTTCACTCGGCCAGGATACGTTCGATGCGCTGGTCGGGCACCAGCCAGATGATCGCGACCAATACGTATAGCGCGTCCGACAGCCACTGATTCCAGAACGCCGCAGGGATAGCAATGGCATATATCAATGGTGAAATTTTACCCTTGCGATCATTGCCGACCGCCTTGGCAAGCAGCGACTCCTTGCCGCCGCCGGCCCTGATGATGCGGCCCTGCAATATCCAGTATGCAATTGCCGCCATCAACAACACCGCACCATACAGCGCTGTCGGCAGCGCGGCGTAATGGTTCTCGCCCATCCAGCCGGTGACAAACGGGACCAGCGACAGCCAGAACAGCAAATGCAGGTTCGCCCACAGGATCGCACCGTTGACACGCTGCACCGTGTGCAGCATGTGGTGATGGTTGTTCCAGTAAATGCCCAGATAGACGAAGCTGAGCACGTAACTCAGAAAGACCGGCAGCAAAGGCAGCAGCGCTTCCAGATCCGAACCATGCGGCACTTTCAGCTCCAGCACCATGATGGTGATGATGATCGCGATCACGCCGTCGCTGAACGCCTCCAAACGCGTCTTCCCCATCGCTTTCCTTTCGTTGCAACCCTAGCGCATCCTGGTGACTGCATCCTCGACGCGGTCGACCGCGATGATTTCGATGCCGGCAATCTTTTGCTTCGGAGCATTGGCCCTGGGGATGATCGCCTGGGTAAAGCCGAGTTTGGCGGCCTCTTTCAGGCGTTCCTGGCCGCGCTGTACCGGGCGCACTTCGCCGGCCAGGCCGACTTCGCCGAACACGACCAGTTTTTCCGGGAGCGGCCTGTTCTTCAGCGACGACACGATCGCGAACAGCACGGCAAGGTCCGCACCCGGCTCGGTGATTTTCACGCCGCCCACCGCGTTGATGAACACGTCCTGGTCGAAGCAGGCGATGCCGGCATGGCGGTGCAGCACCGCCAGCAGCATCGCCAGCCGGTTTTGTTCCAGGCCCAGCGACAGGCGTCGCGGGCTGGGCGAGTGCGCTTCGTCGAGCAGCGCCTGTATCTCGACCAGCAGCGGGCGCGTGCCTTCCTGCGTCACCATCACGCAGGAGCCGGCGACCTGCGCGCCGTGCTGCGACAGGAATAGCGCGGAAGGATTGCTCACCTCGCGCAGGCCTTTCTCGGTCATCGCGAACACGCCGAGTTCGTTCACCGCGCCGAAGCGGTTCTTGAAAGCACGCACCAGACGGAAACTGGAATGGGTATCGCCCTCGAAATACAGCACCGTGTCCACGATATGTTCCAGCACGCGCGGTCCGGCCAGCGCGCCTTCCTTGGTGACATGCCCGACCAGGATCATGGTGATGTTGCCGCCCTTCGCGACACGGGTGAGTTGCGCCGCGCATTCGCGGACCTGCGACACCGATCCGGGCGCAGAAGTAAGCTGCTCGGAATACACGGTCTGGATCGAATCGATCACCACCACGTCCGGTTTTTCCCGAGCGATGGCCGCCTGGATCTGTTCGAGCTGAATCTCCGCGAGCAGATGCATCGCATGCGCATCCAGCGCAAGCCGCTTGGCGCGCAACGCGATCTGCTGGGCCGATTCCTCGCCGCTGACATACAGGACTCTTTTGTGCGAGGAAAGATGGGCCAGCGTCTGCAGCAGCAGCGTGGATTTCCCGATGCCGGGATCGCCGCCGATCAGCACCACCGCGCCCTGCACCAGCCCGCCGCCCAGCACGCGATCGAACTCTAAGATTCCGGTGGGCGTGCGCGGCACCTCTGCGGCTTCCACCTCGGCGAGCATTTGCACCTTGCCGGTTGCCGCCAGCGCGCTGAACCGGTTCTTCCCGCTTGCCGCAACTTCGGCCACGCTCTCAACCAGGGTGTTCCATGCACCGCAATGCGGGCACTGTCCCTGCCACTTGCTGACCTGCCCGCCGCATTCCGTACAGGAGTAAATCGTTTTTGGTTTTGCCATGTCTATTTATTTGGCGAGTCAGATAAAGTTAATGCCGGTTATCGCTACCCTGATACCGGAAGCCAGTAATGATCAAATCGAATGACTATAGGCAGCGTTAACGTGGCCAACAACATCGGCTCGGGGTGGCTCAAAATCAGGTAATGAAATAATAGCGCAACTCAACCCGGATTCACCGCTGTTTAGCCAGAAATTTGTCCAGCTGATTGGCGAAATCCCGGCGATCGCTGTGGCTGAATACCGGCGGACCGCCCGTTTCCACGCCGCTGCCGCGCAATGCATCCATAAAATTGCGCATGGCCAGCCGCTCCTCGATCGTATCCCGTGTATAAAATTCCCCGCGCGGATTCAGGACATGGCCGCCGCGCGCGATCACATCGGCGGCCAGCGGTATATCCGCGGTAATGACCAGGTCACCCGGCTCGACCAACTGTGCGATCCTGTTATCTGCCACATCGAAACCCGCAGCCACCTGCATCGCCCTGATAAACGACGAAGGCGGACAATACAGCATCTTGTTTGCCACCAGCGTCAGGTAGATCTTTCTCCGCTCCGCGGCACGAAACAGGATTTCCTTGATGACCTTCGGGCAAGCGTCGGCATCCACCAGAATCTGCATTAGCTTTCTCCCGATACCGCAATTACCTCGAAATCGATCGTTAATATTGAAGCGCCAAAATGGCACAGTATCGCCGTTTTCTTCACTTCACGTTGGCTTTGTATCATGACGCTTTTCACCGAAGGAAAATCGGGTTCAATATCAAGGTCACCATGCTAGAATCGCCCGACCAGCGGCAAGGTAAATTTAGAATATCAGGGGAATTTTCATTACGGCGCCGATCGGGAATGGCAGTCACTGTTCAATTAACAGCTTGGAATTTTAAACTCACGAGGAAAAACACAGATGAAATACTTCAATATTTTGACGGCTGCTTTTGTGCTTTCGCTATCTTTGGCATCGTTCAATGCAACTGCCTCTGCGACACCGTCAACCAAGGAAAGAGTGGTTATCCAAGTTAGCGATGCAGACGCCGGAAAATGGAACCTGGCACTCAACAATGCCAATAATGTCCAGCAGGCAATCGGGGCAGACAAGGTTGATATTGAGATCGTTACTTACGGTCCCGGAATAGGCATGCTCAAGATGGATTCACCGATCGCAAACCGGATAGACCAATCCAAAAAAGCCGGCATCGCGATCGTGGCCTGCCAAAACACGATGCGGCACATGAAACTGACCGATGCCGACATGCTGCCGAATACCACCTATGTACCATCGGGTGTAGTCGAGATCCTGAAAAAGGAAAACGAGGGATACGGCTATATCAGGCCTTAGCAGGTTACACACATAAAATTTCGCGCACGGCAGATGCGACCGGCACAGTTTGTCCGCATTGCCATGATCAAAACCTTGACATAATTTTCCTGCAGGGAATGAGCGGGATTAACGCTCATTTCCCATGCAATATCCATAATCTATTGCCTGGAAGCCGACCAGTTGTAACTGCGCACCTTCCCTTGCTGATCAAACTTGATTTGCAGGATTTTCACCTTCGCCTTGCTCATGTCGGGCAGTTCGCCTTCCGCGTAATAATAATCCCACTCATCATAACGCTCGCCATCGGTCGCCAGGCTGATTCCCACACTGCCAGGCTCTCCCAGCCAGCTGCGAACCTGGGCTTGTGTGGTGGAGCCCTGCTCGATCTTGGCCGTAAATACACCGACATCAAAATCGCGCCCTACCTTGACCGAGGCGCATGCGCTGAGCAACACAAAGGAAAGGAAAATTACAGCAATACGCGAAATATTAAGCATAACATCCCCCTTAAGTAATTTGTTCACAGCTATGTTGAGCCAGACTTCTCAGGATTACAAGCCCGCGAGGCAATAGTATGCGCAGAAAAAGCCTCGCCACTAGGCCGACGAATAGCCGCAGCATGGATCATTTCATCCTGGAAGGCAGCTTGATCGTTTCGCCGCCCACCATGAATACACCATTGCCTTGATGATGCATGGTACGCGGATTTTTTATTGATGGATCGATCCACGCCTTGATGACTTCCAGCACGAAGAAGTTGTATTTGTTCACCAAACGGCTGTCGGCTACCCTGCATTCAAGATTCGCGTAGCATTCGGCGATCAGCGGTGCTTCCACTTGCGATGCGGGCAGCGGAGTCAGCTTGAACTTCTTGAACTTGTCCACCTTCTTGCCCGAGCAGTTGCCGATGCCCACTGTCTGCTTTGCCAGTTCCACCGTTGGGATGCTTATCACGCATTCCCTCGTCGCGACCAGCGCATCGAAGCTGTGGTTGCGTCCGCTGATCACGCAGCCCACCAGCGGCGGCTCGAACTCCATCATCGTGTGCCACGATTGGGTCATGATGTTCGTCTTGCCTTTGCGCGCCGTGGTCAACAGTACCACCGGCCCCGGCTCCAGCAAGCGGTATACGCCGGCCAAGGGAAAATTTCGTTCTGCCATCGCCGCACCTCCTTTCGCATATAAATCCCGAAATTCGTACCGCTATGATACGCCCTCGCGTAAAATTCGCTTCGCAACATAGTGCTGCCCCAGCCCATCATATACATATCGCCATCAGCCCGGATAAATTTCCCTATCGTGTCCCTGGAAGTCGAACGTTTTTTTTCCGAACAAAGCCCGCTTGCCGTTGAAGTCGCGTCGTTCCGTCCGCGCACCCAACAGCGCGAGATGGCATTGAAAGTGGCCGAGGCGATACGCGACAACGCAATCCTCATCGTCGAGGCGGGCACCGGCACCGGCAAGACCTTTGCCTATCTGGTTCCTGCGCTGCTCGCGGGCGGCAAGGTGATCATCTCGACCGGCACCAAGAACCTGCAGGACCAGTTGTTCCAGAAAGACCTGCCGATGGTGCGCGACGCGCTGAAGGCGCCCGTGTCGGTTGCGCTGCTCAAGGGGCGTTCCAACTATGTGTGTCACTATCATCTTGCGCGCACGGAATCGGACGGGCTGTTCAAGACGCGCGAGGACATCAGGCATCTGGGCAAAATCAAGAGCTACGCCAGGGTCAGCGACTCCGGAGACAAGAGCGGATTGGCGGACGTTCCGGAAAATGCGCCGATCTGGATGCAAGTGACCTCGACGCGCGATAATTGTCTCGGCCAGGAATGCCCCAATCACAAGGAATGCTTCGTGCTGAAAGCGCGCGCCGATGCGATGAAGGCGGACATCGTGGTGGTGAACCATCACCTGTTCTTTGCCGACGTGATGCTGCGCGACGAGGGTGTGGCGGAATTGCTGCCGGCCTGCAACACGGTGATCTTCGACGAGGCACACCAGCTGCCGGAGACGGCCAGCCTGTTCTTCGGGGAAAGCCTTTCCACTTCATTACTGCTCGATCTGGCGCGCGACACGCGCATAGAAGCAGCCGCATCGGCCAGGGATTTTGCGCCGCTGCCCAAGGCGTGCGACGAGCTGGACAAGGCCGCGCGCGACCTGCGACTGGTGTTCAAAAAAGAAGGCAGGATGCCCGCCATCGCGACAGAGGGCATGAAGGATTGGCCGGGCGCACTGAAGAAGCTCGGCGAGAAACTTGCACAACTGGGCAACATGCTGGAGAAGCAGGCCGAACGCAGCGAAGGGCTTGACAATTGCTGGCAGCGCACCCAAGTGTTATCCCGACAATTGGCAAAATGGCAAAATGGCGACGAGCCCGATCAGGTCAGATGGCTGGAGGTATTCCACCATTCGCTGCAACTCAACACCACCCCGCTTTCGATCGCAGAAATCTTCGAGAAGCAGATCGGCGGCAGTGCGCGCGCCTGGATATTCACATCTGCAACGCTGGCGGTAAAGCAGGATTTCTCCCACTATCAGGGCGAGATGGGTTTGCTCAAGGCGCAGACCGCCTGCTGGGACAGTCCGTTCAACTATGCCGAGCAGGCGTTGCTGTATGTGCCGGCCGATCTACCCGAACCGAACAGCGAAGGCTATACCGAGGCAGTGGTACAGGCCGCGTTGCCGCTGATCGAAGCGAGCGAGGGCCGCGCCTTTCTGCTGTTCACCAGCCTGCGCGCGATGCAGCGTGCGCACGAGATTCTGCAGGCGGAATTTGACCGGCGCGGCTGGGACTATCCGCTGATGCTGCAGGGCGAAGGCTCGCGCAGCGAACTGCTGACCCGGTTTCGCGATCACGGCAATGCCGTGCTGCTCGGCAGTCAGTCTTTCTGGGAAGGGGTCGATGTGCGCGGCGAGGCCCTGTCGCTGGTGATCATCGACAAGCTGCCGTTCGCGCCGCCCGACGATCCCGTGCTGGCGGCGCGCATCGCGCAACTCAACAAACAGGGGCGCAACGCGTTCATGGAATACCAGCTGCCGCGCGCGATCATCGCGCTCAAGCAGGGAGCGGGAAGATTGATACGCGATGAGACCGACCGGGGGGTGCTGATGATCTGCGATCCGCGGCTGATCAGCAAACCCTATGGCAAGCGCATCTGGCAGAGCCTGCCGCCGATGAAGCGCACCCGGGTCGCAGCGGAAGCGGTGGCATTCTTCAAGACCGCTTAACTTGGTTCCTGCAAAGCCGCCCTACTTGGGCGTTCCGCCGCTGACCAGCCGGACATAGTGTCGTTCTTCCTTGCCCGCATGCATGGGACCTTCCGTGCCAAAGCTGATCGCATAGGCATAAGGATCGTCCTTGGGCGTCTTGGGTCGCATCGTGGCCGTCCAGAAATAGGCAGCCGGCGTGGCCGGGAACAGCGTAAGATTGATACGCGGATTGAAGCACTGGCGCTCGACGATCGATGCCAATTCCGCGATTTTCGGAACGCGCCAGTCGTGACGGTTGGCATAACCACCCGCGCTGTTGAGCTTGTCTGCCGCATCCTGCGCTGCTTGCCAGGAATAGGCAACGGGCGTGCCGGTACAGGTTTTGCCGTTCCAGGTCTGCCCGAGCGAACAACGCATCCAGGTCAGATCGGGTTCGAAATCAGTCAGCGTGCCGTTGCCGTTGTCAATGAAGCGTTTGACCGGAGCCGACATCGGAAAGGACTTGTCGCAAGTCTGTTCAGCCCGGGCAGTCGAGCAGAACGGCAATATGCCCAGCGATAGCAATAATAGAAATATTCTTGACTTCATGTTCCACTCCCTTTTCTGGCTCATAAAAAATAAAATGCAAGCGGATGATCAATCCGCTTGCCGAATACCGCATTGATGCTTGTGCTGTTACGACCCGCCGGCCTCGTCATGGATTTCCATCGCCATTCTATCAATCCCGCAAAAAAAAACCTGGCAAGTTGCTGCTTATACCCATGCACGGTACCAACCGCTGTCGAAAGATGCCAGGGTTGGCAGTAGCTGCCGCCAACCCTGGTTTATTGCTTGCGTGATCAGAAGCCGAAGGTCAGACCCAGAGCCAGCAGGTTGGAACTGGCAGAACTGTCTGTCTGAAGATTACCAGCAGGATTAGTAGCAATGCTGCTTTCGAGTACGCTGTACAGATTGGCGGCTGAACCGTTGGTCACGTGCTCATAGGCAAGGTAAACCTTCGCTTGCTTGGACAACGGATAGCCGTAAGACGCGGCATACGCCGAACCGTCAATATCATTCGCAATGCCCATGGAGGTCTTGCCATAGCCCAATGCAAACGACCCGGGCCCGGCCGGAATAGTCGCGCTCAGATTGTATGCCGTGTTGTTGGCTGTGGGATCAGTAACCGTTAACGGGGCGAAGGTGGCCGCCGTCGCGTTCTTGAACTTTCCTTGCTGCCAGGTGCCCAGCAGCTTGACCACCTCAAAGTCATAGGAAGCGCCCAACGCAAATTCCGATTGAGCATCCGCCGAATGGGCTGGGCTGGTCGTGGCATACACACCGCCAACGGACAGCGGGCCCTGGTCGTAGTTCAACGAAGCCAGGGTTCCGGTGTTATTTGACGCACCACTGGCCAGAACCAAGCCCGTCCCCGGCGTATCATCAGTCGTCTGGTGGCCTATTTCAAATGTGAAGCCACTGAAGTTGGGGCTGGTGTAGTCGATCGCGTGATCGCCATGATTTGCCCCGCCGGTCCAGCCGATCAGGAATGCGCCGCCGGCGACCATTGCACCCATCGGGTCGGCGCCGCCTTCCGCGAACGGATCAAATTTCAAGGAGAACGCATAGGCTTCCGATGGCAGCCAACCGCCCTGCAAGGTACCCATGGTGTCGCTGCTCAAGCCGATCATTTTTTTGCGCGCATTAAAGCTGCCTAGGCCATTGCTGTTTGTCAGATCGGTGCCGTATTCCAGCGTACCGATTGCCTTCAAGCCATTGCCCAGATCATTCGACGCACTCACACCCAGATGCGTGCTGTCCGGACCGCCGCTTTCAAGAACCGTGCTGCTGCTCAGGTTTGACCCGCTAACGCTGACCACCGCAGCGTCAACAACGCCGTAAAAGTTCACTTGCGAATCGGCAAAAGCAGGCGCGGAAACCATTCCTGCAATCGCCATGGCGATAATTTTCTTTTGCATGATAAAACTCCCTATATATTTATATTATTTGATAGGCGGCAGAACACTGCCATTTTTACCCTATCGGATTGGAACAGTTTCAGGTATCGGTTAAGTACCGGCTAACAGACCGTTCAACACTGCATACCGCAAGTCTGCTAAACAGATTGCCAAAAAGTTGATCCGTTCATGATTCAAAAACCACCATGAACGGATCAAACCGGCATTAACTGATTCCAGTTAAACAGTCCTGACTATCGTTGCTCTGGACCTGGAGCCGGGTATTCGTTGGAACCCTGGTCGTAACCTGCACCGGAGCCCTTCCATGGATAGCCGCGCCCTTCTTTCACCACGTCAGGACCAGTCTGCCTGGTTTCCATGCCCGGATCTATTCTCTGACCGCGGTGCTGGTTGAAAGCATAGGCTTCCATCGCAACCATTTCCGGACCGTCGGCATCAAGCGCTTGCCCGGCTTGCACTACCTGGATGCACCAATTGATCATGTCGCGTAAGGCTCCGACCTTGCCCAGATCCGCCTGGAACTTGGGGAATGTCTGGGGATTCGTCGCGGCTGCATCGGGATGACAGTTACCGCAAGCCAGGCCGTTGGTCGACATTGTCGCCTTGCTGCCGTGCCAAAGTTCATAACCCTGATTCACAGCTGCAAGCAACTGATTCTGCATATCAGCCAGCTCGGCCTTGCTGTATGGCTCTCTTGCAATCGCGGGATTGGATGCAAGCATCCCGAGCATTGCAACCGGAGCGATCAACCCCATAACCACATTTTTAGTATTCAGTTTCATCTCTCATCCCTCCTTAGATTTTGAAGCCGTTTTTCATTTGTGGGGTCAACATGTCCCCGAATGGCTCGTATTGCATCACGCCCTTGAAGCCTTTCTCCAGATCGATATGCTGGGCGCCTTCACCATCGGTAAAGATTGCCGGATCCGAACGGTTCATTTGCGACCATGGATAGGCCAGCTTGACATCCGGATAAGGCCATGGCCAGGAAGTGGACAGTGTCCCGACGGAGGACAAATTGCCGATCTTGTTGTAGACCGTCTGGTGCACATGGCCATGGAATGCCATCACGCGCTCGAATTTTTTCAGTATCTCGCGAATCTCCGGGGCATCCTCGGTCTGGAAATTCCAGCGCGGGTAGTAGTCCCACAGCGGCGAATGGGTGAACACAACCACCGGCGTATCCGACGGAAGATTCTTCACATCCTTCTTCAGCCAATCCAGCTGCTCTTCCCGCACACCCCAAGGACCGGCGATCGGGCTTTCGAGCATCTGCATCGTGGTCATTCTTTCTACATCAGACATACCGGACTTGGTCCAGAAATCCCGCACCAGGATGGAGTTCATGCCGATAAAATGCACGCCCTTGTGGTCGAAAGACCAGGTTGGACTGCCGAAATGACCGCGCCATGCAGCCCCCATGTCCAGATACCAGTCATGCTCGCCAGGTATGTAATGGACAGGCATGGTTAGTTTGGAAAGGATCTTGATCCCCTTCTGCAATTGATCATCCCTGCCGTTTTGGGCAATGTCGCCGGTATAAACGACAAAATCGGGAAGCGGATTCATGCTCATGACTTGATCAACAGCTTGGGCCATTTGTGCGTCAAATTTATGATTGTCAATGCTGTAAAGGTGCGCATCAGTCAGTATCGCAAAGCGGAACGGGCTGACCTTGCCCTTGCCTACTGCCGCTTCGGCAACTTGCACCATGCCAAAATTGGTACCCACTGCAGTTGCCGCCAGGGTAGCCAATCCGGCCTTGCCGCTGATCGTAAAAAAATCTCTCCTGCTCATCTTGTCAAAGTCAGTCATTACTGTTCTCCTCATTGTTTGAATTAACCCGACAAAGCTTGCCAGGTATCAAGAATCGCTTCTCTGTACTTCACGGTTCTACCATTTTTATGATGCCGACGGGTATTACATACAGTTACACTACCCCTTCAGCAACGCGGATTTAAGATTAACCAATTCAATTTATCTAACGAATAGTTTGAATCAACATCATTGACGGATTGAATAGTTATCTATATATATGTTTTTATTTTATTTTTTAGATTATTTCAGACGAGGGCCCATCATGGAATTTATGAATCCGAAGGATTCAAAAAATCAATCGTACAATTTCTTACGTTGATTGATAATATAAAAAAATAACTTCAGTTTGATCGTTTATCCTGAAATCGTTTTAAAAAGATGCAGGTTCAACTGCCACAATGCCGGGTGGTATGTATTTCAGCTTTTCCGGGACATTTGACGTTCACCAAGAATCTTGTTTGCGAAATAATTTGTTCCGGCGCGCGTCGATAAAGGCACTTAAGAACCTTGTCCAATCGATGTATAGAATGAAATAGCATGGAATCTTCCAATCGATCTTATCTGAGGCAAGCGATGACCTTGCAAGAATTGCGTTATGTAGTCGCACTGGCGGATGCAGGACACTTCGGCCATGCAGCCGAAGTATGTTTCGTCAGCCAATCCACGCTGTCCACACAGATCAAGAAACTGGAGGATTACCTCGGCATCACCTTGTTCGATCGCAGCCTGAAATGCGTGACACTAACACCCGCCGGGGTCGAAATCGTCGACTCAGCCCGGCGCATCATCGAGGAAGCCAACCGCATCTGCGAACTTTCCAAGCAATGCAAAGACCCCATGTCTCGCGCCATTCATCTCGGCGTGATCCCGACGCTGGGACCGTATTACCTGCCCCATGTTCTGCCCGCAATACATGAGCATTTTCCGAATCTGCGCCTGTTGCTGCGCGAGGAAATGACGCCTCACGTGCTTGCCCACCTTACCGAGGGAAAACTGGAAGCAGGCGTGCTGGCGCTACCTTTACCAACGGATGATCCATCTTTGGAAACGGTTCCGTTGTTCTGCGAGCCGTTCATGGCTGCGGTGCCTGCCGGTCATCGCCTGGCAACAGCAAAGCAGATAAATCTCAATGAGTTGGTTGATGCCGGACTTTTTTTACTGGAAGAAGGACATTGTCTGCGTAATCAGGCGCTGGAAGCTTGCGGCCTGGAGGGACTCGCCAATGAAGAGATTCGCGCGACCAGTCTGGAAACCCTGCGCCAGATGGTCGGCATGGGACTGGGAGTTACCCTGATTCCGGCACTCGCCGGAGCACAATCTCACGACATTGGTACCCGTGTCGTGCTGCGACCCCTCGCAGCCCCGGGGGCGTCACGCATCATCGGACTGGTTTGGCGGCGGCGCTCGCCGATCGCGCCAACGATGGAAAGTCTGGCGAAGTTTCTGAAAGACTCCATACCGCCTGGAACGCTGGCAGTGGAGTGACTATCACTTTGTGCACCTTGCGCTGGAATTAACGCACCGCAAGGCGTGTTCGGCTGAAGTCGAAGCAAGCTCATTGCGGCCGCCAGAATATTCTGCTTCAACTTCCTGACCAGATAGTGATAATGTCTAAATCTCTCGTCGCCGTCAGAAAAATGATTATTCATGCGCCGACTTTGCCGGCATGCGCAGCACCAGCTTGGCCACCAACCCGCCCTGCACATTATCTCCCAGTATGAATTCGCCGTCGTGCAACCGGGCGGCTCGCTCGACGATCGCCAAACCCAAACCAGAGCCGGTCGAGTTGCTGCGTGCAGATTCCAGTCGGGTGAATGGTCGTTTCACCGTTTCATGCTGAGTGCTGGGGATGCCTGCGCCGCGGTCGGCAACCGCGAGTATGATATTGTCGTCTTCGCGCCGGAGTTGCACGGTGACATCGCCTCCGCCGTACTTGATTGCGTTATCCAGCAGATTGCTGAGTGCGCGTTTCAACAGCAACGGTCTGACGGGAATCTGAATCACATTGCGCAATTCAAGCGTTAACGACCGGGCCTGCGCGGAAAATTGCTGCGCGACTTCCTGCACCAGCGATTTAAGATTGGTTGGAACCATAGCTTCGTTTTCATCCAGCCGCGCATAATCCAGGAATTGCTGAATCACGGCATCCATCTGCTCCACGTCGGCAGCCAGCCCCTCGCGCAATGATTCGTCCGCGCTCAATTCGGCGGCGATCCGCACCCGGGCCAGCGGGGTACGCAAATCATGCGAGATGCCCGCCAGCACCAGGGCACGCTCGCGTTCGTTGGCTGCGAGATCTGCTGACATCTGGTTGATCGCGCGCGATACGGCGACAATTTCCTGCGCCCCGCTTTCCGGCAGAGGCTGGGGCCAGGTTCCCTGCCCGACCTGCAAGGCTGCTTGTGCAATTTTCTTCAGCGGACGCGCAACCTGGCGCGCGGTGAAATATGCGCCGGGAATTGCAAGCACGAATACCAGCAGGCTCCAGGGCAACAATACCTCGGATACCGGTTGCTCAAAACGCTCCTTGGGAAGTGCTATCCAGAATTCTTCGTGGCCGATAAAAAAGCTTACCCACAATGCTTCCTCGCCGTTGCGTTCGGACGCGAAACGGGTGTTGTTGCCCAGTCTATAGCGCACCTTCTCCTTCATCAGGCGCATTTCTTCCGGATGATCCGGCAAGGGTTTGAGCACGTCAGTGTTTTCGGCCATATGCAGGCGCAATCCTTCCGATCCGGCCAATTCAGCCAGCAGTGCGTCTTGCCATTCGGGTGCCGCTGAAAGCAAGGCGGCTCGGGTCAGATTGACCACAGACACAACCAGCTGCGCCATCTGTTTTGCATGGGGCTCCTGCTGAACATGGCGAAATATGACCACAGAAGCCGCAAGTGACAGCACAATCAAAACAACGATGAGCAAAAAAGAACGCGCCAGCAAAGACCTTGGCAAATGAATCAAGAACTCGCTCCGTCGGGCACGAACACGTATCCGTGCCCCCACACCGTCTGGATGAAACGCGGTTTGGCTGGATCAGGCTCGATCAGCTTGCGCAGTCGCGAAACCTGCACATCGATGGCACGGTCAAACGGATCATGATCCCTGCCGCGCGCAAGCTCCATGAGCTTGTCCCGCGAGAGCGGCTGGCGCGGATGCAACACCAGGGTCCGCAACAGCGCAAATTCTCCGGTAGAAAGGGAGATTTGCTCTCCTGATCTTGTCAACATGCGGGTGGCCAGATCCAATTCGCAATCGCCGAACGAGACGGTTTTTTCCTCGATTTCGGGTGCACCAACGGGTAGCGAGCCCTTGCGGCGCAGCACCGCATGGATGCGCGCAACCAACTCCCGTGGATTGAACGGCTTGGGCAGGTAATCATCGGCGCCCATTTCCAGGCCGACGATGCGATCGATCTCATCCCCCTTGGCGGTGAGCAGTATCACCGGGACGTTCTCTCCCGCACCGCGCAACCGCCGCAATATCGCCAACCCGTCCTCATCCGGAAGCATCAGGTCCAGCACCAGCATGTGATAACGCCTCAGCGTCAATGCCTTGTCAAGCGAATTGCCATCGCCTACCGCCTTTGCCTCGAATCCCTGCTCGGACAAGTAACGCAGCAACAAGTCGCGCAAACGGGCATCGTCATCAACAATCAAAATACGTTGCGCAATGGTCATGGCAGAATGATACACAGAAGTGATGTGGTTGAGTGTGGATGCATGACTGAAACAAATATTTACAACTTCCCCTGCAAAAAAAATACTTTGCTTACACGCTCGCACTACCATGCACACAATCCCGGTCCGGACCTCCGAGTTTCTGAAAGAATTCATGTGTAAATTGCCAAATGGGCGAGCAATACAACCTGCCAATTCACTCGAGGTGATACCCGCCATTCCGTCAATCGGTCCAAAATCGACAGGCCGGCGGCTGGCGACAGGCAAGCCCGCCGGAATTGCGGGATTGCCAATGCTTATTGTTGCGCTCGTCTTTGCCGCCTTTAGCCTGAATGCACCCGCTGGCGACACACCCAAACCCACCGTTACCCGTCCTGCAACCGCTTCGGACGCAGGCGGGAAACAGCAACTCACCCCTCAGGAACGCATCGAGCGGACAAAGAACATGACGCCGAAGCAACGGATTTATGAAAGCGAGTTGTTGCGCCAGGAAACGGGGAACTTGTCCCCGCAACAACGCGCAGAACAACGGAAGGAAATGCGCGCTCACTGGGAACAAATGTCACCCGCAGAACGTGACCAGATTCGCGCAAGAATGAAGGAACACTGGAAGAGCATGCCCAAGGAGCAACGCGAGGAACGCCGCAAGGAAATGCGCGAACACTTCAACAACATGTCACCCGAAGAACGCCGGCAATTCAAAAGTGACATGAATATGCTGGATGTCGCGCCTTTTCAGGGGGACGACTATCCCCGCAAGAAGGCGGCTGGCGACAGGAATCCGGCCAACGGCTAATCCCCCGGCGCATGCTTAGCTGCTAGACGATCTCGGCCCAAAGATCGTGGGCGTCGGAATCGGTTATGTTCACATCAACAAATTGACCCGCCTGCAGTTGTGATCCATTGTCGATGTACACCACGCCGTCGATTTCGGGCGCGTCTGCGGAGCTGCGCGCAACCGCGCCATGCTCGTCCACTTCATCAACCAGCACGCTGATCCGCTTGCCGATCTTGCGTTTCAAACGCTTCTCGCTGATCTTCTCTTGCAGCAGCATCAGCCGCCCAAGACGCTCCTGCTGCAATTCGGGCGGGATGTGGTCAGGCAGTGCGTTAGCCAACGCGCCTTCAACCGGCGAATAGGCGAAAGCACCGACCCGATCAAGCTGCGCTTCTTCAAGGAAATCCAGCAGTTCAACGAATTCCTCCTCGGTCTCGCCCGGAAAACCGACGATGAAGGTGCTGCGCAAAGTCAGGTCGGGACAAATCTCTCGCCATTGTTTGATGCGCGCCAGCACATTTTCACTGCTGGCCGGACGCTTCATCAGTTTCAGGATGCGCTGGCTGGCATGCTGGAACGGGATGTCCAGGTAGGGCAGTATCCTGCCCTGTGCCATCAGCGGGATCACTTCGTCGACGTGGGGATATGGATACACATAATGCAGGCGCACCCAAGCACGTTGTCCATCCGGTGTTCTCAGTTCGCCCATCGCCGCAGCCAGTTCGGTCATGCGGGTCTTCAGCGGTTTGCCGCCCCAGAAGCCGGTCCGATATTTCACGTCCACGCCGTAGGCGCTGGTGTCCTGCGAGATGACCAGCAGCTCCTTCACACCCGCGTTGACCAGCGTCTGTGCTTCCTGCATCACGTCGCCGACCGGACGGCTGACCAGATCGCCGCGCATGCTGGGAATGATGCAGAAGGTGCAGCGATGGTTGCAGCCCTCGGAGACCTTCACATAGGCGAAGTGTTTTGGGGTGAGGCGTATTCCCTGCGGAGGAACCAGATCAGAATAGGGGTCATGGAGTCTGGGCAGGTGCCGATGTACCGCCTCCATCACCTCTTCCGCTGCATGCGGGCCGGTAACGGCGAGCACGCTGGGATGAGCCTGTTTCACCACATCGCCCCTGGCGCCCAGGCAACCCGTGACGATCACCCTGCCGTTTTCCGCCAGCGCCTCGCCGATCGCATCCAGCGATTCGGCCACCGCGCTGTCGATGAATCCGCAGGTATTGACCACCACTAGATCGGCATCCTGATAGCTGCCGGAAATAATGTAACCTTCGGCGCGCAGTCGCGTGAGGATATGCTCCGAATCAACGGTAGCCTTCGGGCAACCGAGCGAGACGAAGCCGATTTGCGGTATGGATTTTTTTTTCATCGCGGTGGTAGGTTAAATCTGACACTTGGACTGAATCTGAACAGAGATTTGCGACCCGGTCCACAACGTTTATGATGATTGCGGGGAAAACAAGGCGCGGATTATATCAGGTTGGCGCTCCGCTCCGGCTAAGCCAACCAGATGAAGGTACCCATGCGTCCAGTCGCGCCGTCGCGGCGATAGGAAAAGTATCGTTCGCGCTCGCGGTAAGTGCAACTTCCGCCACCGTAAATCCGGATGATGCCGAGCGCGTCAAGCCGCAGGCGCGCCAGCAGGTACAGATCGGCGAACCATTTCCCGTTCCGCCCGGGAATGAATGCGGATGCCGAATGCGGCTGTACCGCGATAAAAGCCTCGCGCACCTCATTGCCGACCTCGAATGCACCCTGGCTGATCGCCGGACCCAGCCACGCCATGATATTGCCCGGCGCGACATCCATCTTTTTCACAACTGCCTCGATCACCCCGGCTGCCAATCCTTTCCAGCCGGCGTGCGCCGCTCCGACCACGCTGCCTTGTGCATCGCACAGCAGGACCGGCAGGCAATCCGCTGTCATCACCACGCACACCGACGCACGGTGCCGCGCGATGCAGGCATCGGCCTGGGGAAGACAGCTCGCCGTGTCCGCATTGGCGACTGTGGTGCCATGCACCTGGTTCAGCCACACCGGTTCGCTCGGCAATAGTCTGTTGAGCAATATTCGGTTGCGTTCGACCGCAAGCGGCGCATCGCCCACATGGTCGCCGAGATTGAAGCTGTCATAGGGCGCGCTGCTGACGCCGCCTGTACGGGTAGTCTGCAACGCCTTCACATTCAGGGGAGCAGGCCAATCGGGACTGATCAAATGTTCACGCAGGTCCATTCGCCACTTCCTTGATGTTTAGCAGCAGGTCCTGCATGTCCTGCGGCAAGGGCACATGCCATTCCATCCATTCGCCGGTAACCGGA
Source organism: Gallionella sp. (assembly GCA_049684555.1). Classification (GTDB taxonomy): domain Bacteria; phylum Pseudomonadota; class Gammaproteobacteria; order Burkholderiales; family Gallionellaceae; genus Gallionella. The sequence continues at coordinate 74,000 of JBAVGB010000047.1, forward strand.
TGTTCCAGCGCGAGCCGTGTGGCGTGCAATGCCTGGCGGGGAAATCCGGTGAGCAATGCGCGCAATTGCGGCGCGCATTTTTGCGGACCCTTGAGATACACGCGGTCACCCACCAAAGGATGGCCGATGCTTGCCAGATGCACACGGATCTGGTGGGTGCGGCCGGTTTCCAGGCGGCAGCGCAACAACGTGCAGCTCGGGTATTTTTTCTCGATCTCATAGTGAGTGACCGCGGCCTTGCCGGTGTTCACCACCGCCATCTTGACGCGCTGGGTGGGATGACGTCCTATCGGTGCATCCACTTTGCCGGCACGGTTCAGTTCACCATGCACCAGGGCCAGGTATTCACGCTGCATCCTGCGCGCCTGCAACTGCCGCACCAACGCAGTTTGCGCCGGGATGGTTTTGGCCACCACCAGCAAACCGCTGGTGTCCTTGTCGAGCCGGTGCACAATCCCTGCGCGCGGTACCTCTGCCAACTGCGGCGCGTAATGCAGGAGCGCGTTGAGCAATGTGCCTTCCCAGTTCCCGCTGCCAGGATGCACCACCAGTCCGACCGGCTTGTTGATTACCAGCAGGGATTCATCTTCGTACACGATGGCCAGCGAGATGTTCTCGGCCAAATACGGCTGCTCGGCAGGATGCGCCTGCGGAAGCACTTCCAGTTTTTCGCCTCCCCAGACTTTTTGTTTGGTGGTGGCAAGTTCGCCGTCCACCCTGACCTGTCCCCCCGCGATCCAGTCCTGCAAACGACTTCGAGAATACTCGGGAAACAGTTTGACCAATGCCTGATCAAGGCGCAGTCCTGCGCAATCGACGGGAAGAACCAGATACTGGGTATTGTCGGCAGCTTGCTGCTCGTCGCTGTCCGGGGGTCCCGAGCCGGCTTCGGTGTTGCCCGTATTGCGCGCAAGCCCGCCGACCCCGCGGGTGGTATAATTGCGCAAATTTTTTTCTGGATTAGTCATGCGCCACATATTAGCCGTTTTCATGCTGATTACGTTAGCTGCCTGCAGCTCGTCAGGCTCAAAGCCCGATGCCAAAACCGCTTCCGCGGAAACAATGTATCAGGAAGCCAAGAAAGACCTCGACAAGAACAATTTCGAGGCTGCCAGCAAGCAGCTGGAATCCCTGCAATCCGTTTATCCATACGGCCGTTACGCGCAGCAGGCTCAACTCGATCTGGCCTATGCCTATTACAAGCAGAGCGAGCCAGATTCTGCCATTTCCGCTGCCGATACCTTCATCAAGCAATACCCGAACAACCCACATGTGGATTATGCTTACTACGTGAAAGGTTTGGCGAATTTCAATCCGGATATCGGCGCTTTCGGATTGGCTTTCGGGCAGGACCCGACCGAACGGGACCCCCAGACTGAAAAGGATTCGTTCGCTGCCTTCAAGGATCTGGTGACGCGCTTCCCAGCCAGCAGTTATGCGCCGGATTCAAGATTGCGCATACAGTATCTCGTTGACGCACTGGCGAAGTACAATATTCATGTTGCCAGATACTACCTGCGCCGAGGCGCCGATGTCGCCGCCGTGAACCGCGCCAAGGAAGTGCTGACGGAATATCCGAACTCGAACTGGACTAAGGATGCGTTGCAGGTACTGGTTGAGGGCTATGGCGTGCTGGGCCTGGACAAACTGCGCGACGATGCGCAGCGGGTGCTGACCATGAACTTCCCACGGGCCGCTTTGACATCAAGCGAGGCCAGTTCCCGGTAGTGGTCGGAACGCGATGCCGTTTCGCGCCAATCTTGCATGACGGATTTTCCATGAAATATTGCAGCCTGTGCGGTGCCCCTGTTGAACTGCGGATCCCGCCGGACGATAACCGCACACGCCATGTTTGCACCGGCTGTGGCGAGATCCATTACCAGAATCCGAAATTGATCGTCGGTGCCCTTCCGGAATGGGAGGACAAGATCCTAATGTGCCGCCGTGCCATTGAACCCCGGCATGGTCTGTGGACGCTTCCGGCTGGCTTCATGGAAAACGGCGAAACCACCGCCGAAGCGGCCGCACGCGAAACGCTGGAGGAAGCCAATGCGCGGATTGCGATAGGCGACCTGTATTCGATGTACAGCTTGCCCTATATCAATCAGGTTCATATACTGTTCCGCGCCAAACTGCTCGACCTGGATTTCGGCCCGGGGCAGGAAAGCCTGGAAGTCAGGCTGTTCAGCAAAACTGAAATCCCTTGGGATGAAATTGCCTTTCGTCCGGTGCGCTACAGCCTTGAATATTATTTTGCCGAACGAAATAGCGGAAAATTCAGCTTTCACATCGGCGAACTGGCAGCTCCGGCGCAACGCTGACAATCGGCCTTAACGGGGCCGTCCCTGCTCCCGTATAATCCCGTCAAACCCAGCAACTCCGAATCACAAAAAATAACAATGAACGCCATACGCTCCATTATTGTCATTGCCGCCGTTGCATTGGCCGGTTGCGCCTCGACCCGCCCGACCAATCCGGCAGACCCCCTGGAACCGATAAACCGGGGAATCTTCAAGTTCAACGACACCGTCGACAAGGCTGTGGTCAAACCCGTCGCAAAGGGATATCAGGCAGTAATGCCCGCGTTCGCCAAGAGCATGGTATCGAATTTCTTTTCGAACCTGGACGATATCGACGTAACCGCCAACGATTTGCTGCAGTTCAAGCTGGCACAGGGTTTTTCCGACGGGATGCGTTTTCTGGTCAATTCCACCATCGGTGTTTTTGGCCTGATCGATGTTGCATCAGCCGGCAACCTAAAAAAACACAACCAGGATTTCGGTCTGACCCTGGGGAAATGGGGCATCGGCGACGGCCCCTACCTCGTCTTGCCGATACTGGGACCGAGCACGTTGCGTGACACGGTCGGGCTTTATGGCGACGGCTATGCCAGCCCGATGTATCAATTGAACGACATGCGCGCACGCAACCAATCCTACCTGCTGAGAGGACTCAGCAACCGCGCCGAATTTCTAGACAAGGAACAGGTTCTGGACCAGGCAATGATAGATCCGTACCAGTTCATTCGCGACGGCTACCTGCTTCGCCGCAGAAGCCAGATCTATGACGGCAAGCCGCCGCGTCCGAGTTACAATTACGATGACGACCAGAGCGACGAAAGCTCCCCGCCCTCCCCCGCCACTAGCACCGTTCCTGCATCAGCGGGTGTTTCCGCTTCTGCCTCCACCCATTAGTTTCGTGGAACAAACTCCCTTGGCTGACGTCTCCCGCCTGCAAACCTAGGCAAACCACTTTGATGTTGGGCAATGACTAGGCACGCCCATTCTGCAAAGCAGCGATACGCTCATCAAGCGGCGGATGCGTCATGAAGATTTTTGCGAAGGCATGCCCTCCAGAGATGCCGAAGGCTGCGATCTTCTCGGGCAAGCTGGCCTGTTCATGATTGATCTTCAAACGCTCGAGTGCCGCAATCATTTTTTCCCGGCCGGCCAGATGTGCCCCGCCCGCATCGGCCCGAAATTCGCGCTGGCGCGAGAACCACATCACGATGATACTGGCCAGCACACCAAGCACCAGTTGCGCCGCTATTTCCGCGACAAAGGCGCCGATACCGGGACCATTCCGGCCGTCGTTCTTGAGCAATACCCGATCCACGAAGAAGCCGAACAATTTTGCAAAGAAAATCACGAAAGTGTTCACCACGCCCTGGATCAGCGCAAGGGTAACCATATCGCCATTGGCAACATGGCTGATCTCGTGCCCCAGCACCGCTTCCGTTTCTTCCCTGCTCATATTGCGCAACAGCCCGGTACTTACCGCGACCAGCGCATCGTTGCGGTTCCAGCCGGTGGCAAATGCATTCACATCCGGCGCGTCATAGACCGCAACTTCCGGCATTCCGATTCCGGCAGATTGGGCATGGCGGCGCACCGTATCAACCAGCCATCGCTCGGTCGGATCAATCGTATTGTCATCAATGACCTGCGCGCCGACCATGCGCTTTGCCGACCACTTGGACAGGGCCAGCGAGACCAGTGAACCGGCAAATCCGATCACGGCCGACAATACCAGCAGCGCGCTGAAATTGATGCCGCCGGATTGGTCCAGCCAGCGATCCACGCCGAGCAATCGCAACGTGATGTTGATCACGAACACCACGGCCAGATTGGTCAACACAAAAAGGAATATCCGTTTCATACACTCACATCCTCCAATATCGAAGCTTGATAAGCGATTTGCCATCACGTACTGATCAACAGGGGCAATGTTGGGCATCCTTCTCCGGATTTCAAGATTTGCCATGGCTTGATCAATGCCATGCTCGCAAGAACCAACGGCTTGCCCGGCGTATTCTGACAGCCTAGTCGATTGGCCATCAACCGCTTGCAGGCATGATGACCATATGGCTGGCGGTTTCAACAATGGTAAACTTACCACCTTGAGACATCCGACCGGAGGACCAGTTGCAGGCACTGCTCAATAATCCAGCAATACAAGCCGGTATCGCCCCTTTCCTCGCAGCGCTGGTTACTGCTCTGCTTTTTCAACGTGTCAAATTGAGCGGACTGGCAATCATCGCCGGATTTGCCGTCACCATCTACCTCGCCAGCGACTTCACCATCGAACCGTTCACTGCCGCGCGGAAAATCGTCCTGCTGGGCTGGATCAGCACGGCACTCGCGCTGTTGCTCAGCCTTGTGCAGCTGCGCCGGATTGATTCTTTGCTTCCCGTACTCGGGGGCGCGGCCGGGGTCTGGACGGTGCAGCGCATCATCCAGCATCAGACTCTCCAGGTAATATTGTTGTGGGGCGCGGGATGCGCAGTTTATGTTGCGATACTGGTGTGGGGCATGGGCAAACTTTCGGACAAGGAACCGCTGCGCGCTGCCAGCGCTGCCAGCGCGCTGGGTATCGGCACCGGCGGATCGGCGCTGGTCGGCGCGTCTGCCCTGCTCGGCCAGTTCGGTCTCGCACTCGGTTTCGCCGCGGGCGCGCACTTGCTGATCCAGATGGCGACGAACAAATCGCTGCCGACCGGAGCCACGTTCACCCTGCCGCTCGCGGTGATTGCAGGTTTGACGGGCTGCGTAGCCGTGCTGAGCGCGCAACTTCCATGGTATGTGCTGCCCGTCCTTGCGGCTATCCCGATCGCATCACGTTTCGCTCCGCTGCCGCCTTGGTCAATCCGGATGCGCAGCCTGCTGCTTTCCTTGATCACGCTCGCCTTCGCGGCGGCCGCGATCTACATGACATGGAATGTGGCGGGCGACGTGCCATTCTGATTCCAACACGGCCCGCAATGTACCCGCGTCGCAACCGCATAATACGTCTCATCATGCGCGCAAACCTGCCAAAAGATTTATGATGCGCCTGTCATTTACAGGAGGCCAGCCATGAAAGCACCCGTTCGTATCACCATTACCGGCGCAGCAGGCCAGATCGGCTATGCGACACTTTTCCGGATCGCAAATGGCGATATGCTTGGGCATGAGCAGCCCATCATCCTGCAATTGCTTGACTTGCCTCAGGCTCAGCAGATGTTGCGCGGCGTGATGATGGAACTGGAAGATTGCGCATTCCCTCTGCTGCAACAAATCATCATCACCGAAGATCCAAAAGTCGCCTTCAGGGATACGGAGATCGCGCTGCTGATCGGCGCCCGCCCGCGCAGCAAGGGCATGGAACGCAAGGATCTGATCGAGGCCAATGGCGCGATCTTCTCCGCCCAGGGCAAACTCCTCAACGAATATGCCGCTCGCCACGTCAAGGTGCTGGTGGTGGGCAACCCCGCCAACACCAACGCGCTGATCGCGATGCGGAACGCACCCGATCTGGACCCCCACAACTTTACCGCGATGATGCGCCTTGACCACAACCGCGCGATCGCGCAAGTCGGACTCAAACTGTTCCAGCCGATCCGCGACATCAAGAAGATGGTCATCTGGGGAAACCATTCCGGCACCCAATATCCGGATCTTGATCACGCGGAAATCCGCGGCCGCCTCGTCCGAGAGCTGCTGCCGGACCAGGGCTGGGTGGAGCGCGAATTTATCCCCACCGTGCAAAAGCGCGGCGCGGCGGTCATTGAGGCGCGCGGCTTGTCCAGCGCAGCCAGTGCCGCGAACTCCGCAATCTCGCACATGCACGACTGGATGCTCAGTTCCCACCATAACGACTGGGTCACGATGAGCGTCCCGTCGGATGGCAGCTACGGCATCCCGGAAGGCGTGATTTACGGCTTTCCGGTCACCTGCAAAAACGGGCATTACAAAATCGTTCAGGGGCTTTCCATCAGTGCACTTGGACACAAACACATGGAAGAAAGCTACAAGGAACTGATCGAGGAACGCGACCATGTCAAACAGCTGCTGGGGTGATCTTCTGATGGCCGGCAGATGAATTCGCGCATCAGTCTTGCAGGCACTTGATTCTGCCGGGGCAGCCCTCATTTAGTGCACATCGCATGAATGGAGGTCGTTATGTCTACTGTCCGCCCGCCTGCCGTTGCAGGCATGTTCTACCCAAACAATACACAGCAGCTGGCACACAATGTGCAGCAACTGCTGGCCCGTGCCAGCGCTTTTGATCTGCTTCCCAAAGCGCTGATCGTCCCGCACGCGGGTTACATTTATTCCGGCGCAATTGCAGCAACCGCGTACGCAACATTAGTCCCTTATGCGGCACGGATCCGCCGCGTGGTGCTGCTCGGCCCGACCCACCGTGTTGCGGTTCGCGGCCTGGCCCTGCCCGGTGCGGATGCATTCGACACACCGCTGGGCCGGGTAATGCTGGATGCCGCGGCGGTGTCCGCGATTGCCCGCCTGCCGCAGGTCACTGTCAGCGCGCAGGCGCACGCATTGGAGCACTCCCTGGAAGTGCAACTGCCCTTCCTGCAGAGCGTCTTGCCCGATTTCACGCTGTTGCCGTTGGCGGTCGGCATGGCAACCGCCGAGGAAGTCGCGGAAGTGCTGGAAACCGTGTGGGGCGGCGAAGAAACACTGATCGTGGTCAGTTCCGACCTCTCGCACTACCTGGCTTATGCCACCGCACAGCGCCTGGACAATGAAACCGCGCAGGCTATCCTGCAGCTGCGCCAGCCCATCGCGCACGATCACGCTTGCGGCGGCACCCCTGTCAGCGGCCTGATCATCGCGGCACAGCAGCATCACCTGACTCCGCATCTGCTTGATCTTCGCAATTCCGGCGACACCGCCGGCACGCGCGACCAGGTGGTCGGCTACGCCTCCTTCGCCTTTACCGAAGAAGGGGGGCAGCGATGAACAGCGAAAGTGGAACCGTCCTGTTGCCGATCGCACGCGCAGAAATCTCGCGCGCGCTGAACGTACCATGCGCGGCGGATGAAACCGCGCCCTGGCTGTCCGACCATGGCGCATGTTTCGTCACGCTGACGCAATTCGGCGAGTTGCGCGGCTGCATCGGATCGCTGCAGGCACACCGTCCATTGCTCGCCGACGTCAAAAGCAACGCCGTGTCCGCCGCGCTGCGCGATCCGCGTTTCACGCCGCTTACCGTTGAAGAACTCGACATCACCACCGTCGAAGTCTCGCTGCTCTCGGCGTCGCAGGAAATGCAGATTCGCGACGAGGCCGATGCGCTCGCGCAGATGCGCCCCGGTGAGGATGGCATCATCTTCGAGTACGGCAGATATCGCAGCACCTTCCTGCCGCAGGTATGGGAAAACCTTGCCCGGCCGCGCGACTTTCTCGCGATGCTCAGGCGCAAGGCGGGACTGCCGGATGACTTCTGGGCTGAAGGCGTGAAACTGTCGCGCTACACCGTGACCAAATGGAGCGAAAAGGAATACCAGCATGGATGAACCGATCAGAATAGAAGAGCAATACCCCGCCAAGTACTGGCACAAGCTGGATGACGGGCGCATCCAGTGCGACCTGTGCCCGCGCGATTGCAAGCTGAACGAAGGCCAGCGCGGCGCATGCTTCGTGCGCGGGCGCGTCGGCGATGCGATGGTGCTGACCACCTACGGCCGCTCCTCGGGCTTCTGCGTCGACCCGATCGAGAAAAAACCGCTCAACCATTTCTATCCCGGCAGCAGCATCCTGTCGTTCGGCACCGCGGGCTGCAACCTTGCCTGCAAATTCTGCCAGAACTGGGATATCTCGAAATCGCGCAGCTTCGACAAACTGGCCGACCAGGCCACGCCCGAAGCGATCGCGCGCACCGCCGAGCAACTCGGCTGCAAGAGTGTCGCATTTACCTACAATGACCCGGTAATCTTCGCCGAATACGCGATGGACGTGGCCGATGCCTGCCACGAGCGCGGCATCAAGGCGGTGGCGGTCACTGCGGGATATATGCACGACCAGCCTCGCCGCGATTTCTACGCCAAGATGGATGCGGCCAACGTCGACCTGAAGGCGTTCACCGACGAATTCTATTTCAAGCAGACCGGCTCGCGCCTGCAGCCGGTGCTGGACACGCTCAAATATTTGCGCCAGGAAACCGAAGTATGGGTGGAGATCACCACGCTGCTGATCCCGGGTTACAACGACAGCGCGCACGAGATCGGCAAGATGAGCGAATGGATCGCGAAGGAACTCGGCGTGGATGTGCCGCTGCACTTCACCGCGTTCCATCCGGATTACAAGATGATCGCGATTCCCGCCACCCCGGCAAAGACACTGACCGAGGCGCGGCAGATAGCCCATTCCGCGGGATTGCAGCATGTGTATACCGGCAATGTGCATGATGTGGGCGGCGGCACCACGCTCTGCCCGAGTTGCAAGCAGCCGCTGATCGTGCGCGACTGGCACGAGATTCGCGACTACTCGCTCGATGCACAGGGCAACTGTCCCCAGTGCGGCACAGCAATGGCCGGACATTTCGAACCGTTCAACAAGCCGTTCGGCAGGCAGCGCATCCCGATCATGATGTCGGGAAGATGATTCAGCAGCACAAGGAGAAAGACTGCCGGGTCCGATTCTTATACTCCGCTTCTTATATCGGGGCAGCAGCGAGCGCGATGGCTGAATTCAAAAGCAGGCGTAGCGATATTATTTTTTCGGCGTCAGCTTGGCGATCGCCTCGGTAACCCATTCGTCCGGCATCTCTTCCACCGCCCGGCGCAGGCGGTCCTGCCACCATTCCGGCAAATGCTGAAGATCCTCGCGCTGGAAGCGATGCTGCGCAATTTCGTACGAGTCGCGCTTGTACAGCACCACATCGATCGGAAAATCGACATCGACTGCACTGATGCGCGTCGAGTCGAACGCAAGATAGGCCACCTTGAGCGCCACTTCCATTGAGGATTCATAGCGCAATACGCGGTCGATGATGGGCTTTCCGTAACTCGACTCCCCGATCAGGAAGTAAGGCGATCCCGGCGGCACCTCCACCCAGTTTCCCTCAGGGTAGAGCATGTAGAGTTTGTGTTCCTTGTCTTTCTCCAACTGGCCGCCGACGATCGAGTACAGGTTGAAATCCAGACCGCTCTTCCTGAGCGCCTCACGGTCTTCCTCGGCAACCCGGCGCACCTGTTCCGCGAATGAATTCACCGCCTTGTACAACTTGTCGAAATAGGTGTCCTTCTCCTCCACCACCTCCTCGAAATAGGTCAGCGCCTTGTCGCGAACCGATCGCAACCCCGAAGTCATCAGGAACATGGAGTGCTTGCCGTGCTGGTGTATGGTCACCTTGCGGGCGGTGGTGCGCACCGATCCCGATGTGATGCGAGTGTCGGAAACACCGATCAGTCCGTCCTCAACCTTGATTGCCGCGCAGAATGTCATGGTGTCTTATTGTTCTTGGGTTAGATGGGTGTTCTTCCCGGTCAGGGGACGCAGGGTGAAAAAGGATTCGTAGATTGCATCGTCGATCCAATTCAGCCTGTCTTGAAGTTTATCAAGGAATTCATGCAAGCCCTCGTGAATGATCTCTTCTATTTGCGTGTAATTCAATTCCCCAAGCAGTCGGCCCAATCCCTGTTCTGCCTTGTTGCTGAAAGCGTCCTCGGAAGAACCGGTGATGGCGTGGAGTGAAAGCGTGGCGCGATCCAGGCAGGACAGCACCGAACGCGGGAAGTCGCGGTTAAGGATCAGGAAATCGGCCACCTTGAAAGGATCGATCTGCTTGAAGTGCTTGCGATACATCTCCAGCGCACTTGCGGATTTCAACAGCGCCGCCCACTGGATGTTATCGATGGTCGTGCCGACTGCCTGGGCTTCAGGCAACAGGATAAAATACTTCACGTCCAGGATGCGCGATGTTTTGTCGGCACGCTCAAGCAGTTCGCCCATTTGCAGGAAATGCCATGCTTCACCATGCGACATGGTGGCCTCGGTGATGCCGTCGAACAGGTGACTCGCCATTTTTACCGAGGAATAGAATTCGTGCGGATGTTCCAGCAAGAATTTGTCTCTGGACGCTTCCTTGACCAGCAGGTAGAAGCGGTTGGCCTGCTCCCACATTTCCGAAGAAATGATCTCGCGCACCGAGCGCGCATTCTCGCGCGCATGACGCACACAGCTCAGAATCGAATTCGGATTCTCCCGGTCGAAAGTGAGGAAGTGCATGACATTTTCACGGGTGGGAACACGATAGCGCTTCGCAAACAGATCATAATCCCCGGTCGTGTTCACCAGCGGCGCCCACTGTTCGTCCAATTGGCCCTGCATATCCAGAGTGAGGTTGAGATTCACATCGATAAATCGCGCAACGTTTTCTGCCCGTTCCAGATAGCGGCTCATCCAGTAGATCGAATTGGCAACGCGACTCAGCATGTTGATTTGCCCCCCGTCCTGTTCATTTTCAGCGTCTTCATTCGCTCAGCACCCAGGTGTCCTTGCTGCCGCCACCCTGGGATGAGTTGACCACCAGCGAGCCTTTTTTCAGCGCGACACGGGTCAATCCGCCTGGCATGACATAAATGTCCTTGCCATAAAGTATATAAGGGCGCAGGTCGATATGGCGCCCCTCGAAATGATCTTCCACCAGGACCGGCGCGCGTGAGAGGGCCAGCGTCGGCTGCGCAATATAGTTGCGCGGATTGTTGCGGATAAGTTCGGCAAATTCTGCCTGTTGCGCTTTCGTGGAATGCGGTCCGACCAGCATGCCGTAACCGCCGGACTCGTTGGTCGCCTTGACGACCAGCTTGTCCAGATTGGCCAGCACGTATTCGCGTTCCTTTTTATCCGCACAGATATAGGTGGGCACGTTGGGAAGGATCATGTCCTCGCCAAGGTAATACTTCACGATTTGCGGCAGATAAGCGTATACCGCCTTGTCGTCCGCAATACCGGTACCCGGGGCGTTGGCCAAGGCTACCCGACCATTGCGGTATACGTCGATCAGGCCCGGCACTCCCAGTACAGAGTCGGCACGGAATGTCTTCGGGTCGATAAAATCATCATCGATCCTGCGATAGATCACATCCACGCGCTGGAAGCCCCGCGTGGTGCGCATATGAACAAAACCATCCATTACCACCAGATCGCTGCCTTCAACCAGTTCGACGCCCATTTGCTGCGCAAGGAACGAGTGCTCGAAATAGGCCGAGTTGTACATGCCCGGCGTCAATACCACGACAGTGGGTGAAGACAAGTGATCCGGCGCGAGGAACTGGAGCGTTTCAAGCAATCGCGCGGGATAATCGTCTACAGCCCGCACCCGGGAGGCTTCGAATGCCAGCGGCAAAGTCCGCTTGAGCACCTGCCTGTTTTCCAGCACGTACGATACGCCGGACGGGCAACGCAAGTTGTCCTCCAGCACGTAATGTTGTCCATCGCGGTCCCGGACCAGGTCGGTACCGGTGATGTGGCACCAGATGCCGCGTGGCACATCAAGCCCCACGCATTGCGGGCGGAAGGATGTGGCCGAGAGGATGATCTCCTCCGGAATAGCCTTGTCCTTCAGAATCTTCTGTCCGTGGTAGATATCATCCAGGAACAGGTTAAGGGCATGGATGCGCTGCTTGAGGCCGCGTTCGATATATCCCCAGTCCCGTGCTTCCACGATGCGCGGAACAATGTCGAACGGAAATATTTTTTCGGTACCTTCGTCGCTGCCGTAGACAGTGAACGTGATCCCCATGTTATACATCGCTGCTTCTGCCGCTTTCTGGCGGTCAAGGATTTCGCCGTCCGGCAAGGTTTCGATGCGCTCGACAAGTATTCTGGCCCCGGGACGCGGGAGCCCGTTGGAATCGATCAATTCATCGTAGAAATTTTCGGTGTCGTATGATTTGAAATTTAAGGGCATAAGAACGGCTTCTTCATGAAGTAATATGGGGGCGACGTGGCAACGCGAACGGGCTCAACGATCCGGAGTATGGCTTAGGGATCATTCTGCTGAAGCCAAACTGTGCTCCGGCTTTGCAACATGCATGGTAGCAGGCAATGCATACAGCGGTTAATTCCAGCCGGTGGGCCTATACACCGGCATGGACGACAGCGAGGGCACCGCTGCTACCCCATGGGAAACAGGCTTCGGAAATTATACCGCATCCCTATACCCAGACTTTTGCGTGTTGAAGCCGTGTTTTTGCGCTATTCTTTGCACAGTCGCAAGAGACATTCATTAATCGCCGACAATGACAGCCAGGCCGTAATATCCGAACAGGAACATATTACCTACTTGACGGGAGGCATCACATGGGTACCGTACATATCTCCGCAGGACTCGTAGCGCTAGAAGGCGAACTCATTCTGCCGCAGGCCACAAAGGGCATCGTGTTGTTCGCCCACGGCAGCGGCAGCAGCCGCTTCAGCCCCCGCAACACCTATGTCGCGCAGGTGCTGCAGCAACGCGGGATCGGCACGCTGCTGTTCGATCTTTTGACGCGAGAAGAGGATCAGGTTTATGAGACTCGCTTCGACATCGCGCTGCTCACCGCACGGTTGATAGCGGCGACCAAATGGATACAGACCAATCCTGAGACCAAAAAGCTTGGCATCGGTTATTTCGGTGCAAGCACTGGTGCGGCTGCGGCATTACAGGCTGCGGCCGAAATGGGGAATGCCATCTTGGCCGTGGTCTCGCGCGGCGGACGACCCGACCTCGCTGGCGCAACGGCTCTGCGCCGGGTGGCAGCACCTACCCTGCTCATAGTCGGCGGTGCGGACTATGGTGTGATCGAACTCAACCAGCAAGCTGAGATGTTGCTGAACTGCGAAAAACAACTCAAGCTGGTCCCCGGCGCGACACATTTATTCGAAGAACCCGGTACCCTGCAACAGGCGGCCGGCCTTGCGGCAGACTGGTTCGCGCGGTATCTCTAAGTTCTCGGGTTACGATGCTTCGGCCAGCAGTTTTATCACTTCCTCGTCGCTGACCTGATTGAAAGACTGGTAAAACTGGCCCACCGCATAGAACACCGCCGGCGCGCTCAGGCACACCACTTCATCGGCGTAGGGTTCGACTTTTGCCAGGGTGTCCTGCGGAGCCACAGGCACGGCACAAATCAATTTTTTGGGGGATTTGGCACGCAGCGAGTGCAATGCCGCGATCATTGTGGAACCCGTGGCCAGCCCGTCATCTACCACGATCACGATGCGCCCCGATGGGTCGTGGGGCGGACGAATCGGAGTGTAGCTCGCGCGTCGTTCGCGCATCACCTTGAGTTGAGCTTCCTTCTCTGCCTCGATGTATTGCGAACTGCCGCCGACCCGCTCGGCATAATCGCCGAGGTAGGTCCAACCGGTCTCGTCGACCGAACCGATCGCGAATTCCGGGTTGCCCGGCGCGCGCAGTTTTCGCACCAGCACCACATCCACTTCACCGCCCAGCGATTTGGCGATAATTTTAGCCATCGGCACCGCGCCGCGCGGTATCGCCAGCACCAGCGGGTTCTGGCCGCGATATTGCTCAAGCGCTTCCGCCAGTCTTTGCGCTGCATCTTCCCGGTCACGAAATATCATAGCGCTCTCCTGATGTTATCCGGCCATTGGCTGGCCGGAATTAGGCACGGAATTACAAATGCAATGGCTATTCTATGCCCAAAGAATATACAGGTGTGAACCTATCGGCTATCCAGCTGCGCTGCGCTGCCTTCTTGCCTCGAACAGACAGATGCCTGCACTGACCGAAACATTCAGACTTTCCGCGCTGCCCAGCATCGGGATGCGCACCAGTTCGTCGCAGGTTTCACGCGTAAGCCGGCGCAGACCCTCCCCTTCCGCGCCGAGCACCCAGGCAAGTGCGCCGGCATGTTTGAAGTTGTACAAATCCTGATCTGCCTCGCCCGCCGCGCCGACCACCCAGATGTCGCGTTGCTTCAAGTCGCGCAGTGTGCGCGCAAGATTGGTTACGGTGATATAGGGGACAGTTTCGGCCGCGCCGCAGGCGACTTTCTCCACCGTTGCGGTGATGCCTACCGCCCGGTCTTTCGGGGCGATCACCGCGTGCACACCGAACGCATCGGCGCTGCGCAAACACGCGCCGAGATTATGCGGGTCTTGCACGCCATCCAGCACCAGCAGCAATGGCGGTTCCTCCAGCGTATCGAGCACATCCTCAAGATGCCGCACACGGCGCGCCGCGTCGACGCGCGCCGCCACACCCTGATGGCGTGCATTGCCCGCCATGCCGTCAAGTCGCTTTGGTTCGACCGAAATAATGCGCACGCCGTTGCTTTCGGCGAGCTTGATTAATTCCCGCATGCGCGGGTCCTGGCGCTGCGCCTGCAAATAGACTTCCAGCACGCCATCCGGATTCTGGCGTATTCTCGATGTGACTGCGTGAAATCCGTAGATCAGGCGCAGATCAGTCATGGCGCTTCTTTTCCCTGGCAGGTTTCTTGCCTGCCTTGGCTGGTTTCTTCCCGGCAGCATGCTCGTGGTCCGGCTCTTCAATCATTTCATGCAATACAAAATCGATCTTTGTGCTCTCCATGTCTACCTTCACGACGCGCACCTGAACACGGTCGCCGAGGCGATAGCGCTGTCCGGTGCGTTCGCCGAGCAATTGATGCTTGGCGGGATCGAACTGGTAGTAATCCTTGCCGAGTTCAGAGATGTGTACCAAGCCCTCGACATACAGGTCATCCAGCGACACGAACAAGCCGAAACTGGTGACCGAAGAAACCGAGCCGGTGAACACGCTGCCCAAGTGATCGCGCATGTAAAAGCATTTCAGCCATGCCTCGACATCGCGCGTCGCGTCGTCGGCACGGCGCTCGGTCATCGAGCAATGTGCACCCAGTTCCGACCATTTCTGCGCGGGCTTGTATTGCTTCCCCTGCAACACCGCCTTGATCGCGCGATGCACCAGCAGGTCCGGATAGCGGCGGATCGGCGAGGTGAAGTGCGTGTAGGCTTCGTAGCCCAGGCCGAAGTGACCGACATTCTCCGGCTCATACTTGGCCTGGCGCAAGGAACGCAGCATCACCATTTGCAGCAAGCCGGCATCGGGACGACCCTTGATGCGCTTGAGCAGCTTGGAATAATCGGCCGCCTGCGGATCGTCTCCGCCGGTCAGCTGCAGGCCGAACTCCTTCATGAATTCTCGCAGCGCTTCCAGTTTCTCGGGCGTCGGCCCTTCATGGATACGGTACAGCACGGTATGTCCGTGTTCGTGCAAATATCCGGCCGCGCAGACATTGGCCGCCAGCATGCATTCCTCGATCAGTTTATGCGCATCGTTGCGCACCACCGGCACGATGCGCTCGATCTTGCCCTGCCCGGTGAAGATCATCTGTGTCTCGACCGTCTCGAAGTCGATCGCGCCGCGCTTTTCGCGCGCTTTCAAGAGCTTCTTGAACAGTTCGTGCAGATCCTGCAGATGCGGCACAATGGTCTTGTTGGTTTTGGCCATCTCGCTATCCGGCTCGGCCAGCATTTCGGCGACCTGGTTATAGGTCAGCCGCGCCTTGGAGTGCATCACCGACGGATAGAAGCGGTATTTTTCGATCTGGCCGCTGCTGCTGATATGCATGTCGCAGACCATGCACAGCCTGTCCACGTGCGGATTCAGCGAACACAAGCCGTTGGAAAGCTCTTCCGGCAGCATCGGAATCACGCGGCGCGGAAAATACACCGAATTGCCGCGGTTGATCGCCTCGCGATCCAGCGCGTCGCCGCTCTGCACATAGTGGCTGACATCGGCGATCGCCACCACCAGGCGGTAGCCGCCTTTTTCCGGCGCGCAATACACCGCATCGTCGAAATCGCGCGCGGTCTCGCCGTCGATCGTGACCAGCGGCAGGTTGCGGATGTCCTCGCGCCCCGCCCAATCCGAGGCAGCAACGCTGGGAGAGATCGCCTTGGCCTGGCGCTCGGCATCCCTGGGAAACTCGTACGGCAGATCATGCTTGCGCAATGCGATCTCGATCTCCATGCCCGGATCGGCATAATTGCCCAGCACCTCGACGATGCGGCCTATCGGTTGGGCATGCTTGTCGGGCTGCTGCAGGATCTCCAGTACCACCACCTGCCCGGCCTTGGCCCCGCCGGATTCGCCGGGCGCGACCAGGATGTCCTGGGTAATGCGGCGGTTCTCCGCGACCACGAAGTTGATGCCATGCTCGTCGTACAAACGGCCAACCACGCGGTTGTTGGCGCGCTCCAGCACCTCGACGATCTTGGCTTCCGGGCGGCCGCGCCGGTCCACGCCGCTCTGCCGCACCATCACGACATCGCCGTGCAGCACCTGGTGCATCTCCTTTTCGCTGAGGAACATGTCCGGCCTGCCGTCCTCCGGGATCAGGAACCCGAAACCATCGGGGTGGCCTTGCACCTTGCCCTTGATCAGATCGAGTTTCTCCACCACGCAGATGTCGCGTTTGCGGTTGCGCATGATCTGCCCGTCGCGTTCCATCGCGCGCAAGCGGCGGGCAAACAGGTCTTCTTCCTCTTTCTTGATATGCAGCATTCCCAGCAGTTCTTCATCGGCCACCGGTGCCCCCAGCTCGGTCAGTATCTGCAATATGAACTCGCGGCTGGGCAAGGGTTGTTCGTATTGTTCGCGTTCGCGTTCCAAAAATGGGTCCTGGAGCCGAATATTCTTTTTACTTTTCATTGACAATATTTCCTTTAACAATTAAATTGCGCGCCTTCTGCAAGTTTTCAGCGCAAATCCTTAAGCCCAGATGGCGGAATTGGTAGACGCGCACGGTTCAGGTCCGTGTGCCGCAAGGTGTGGAGGTTCGAGTCCTCTTCTGGGCACCAGTACAAAACATGGCTCGCACAAGCGGGCCATTTCCCTTTTCGCGCCCGATACAGCCGATACCGGGGCCGCGGCATTTGTGGCGCGGCTTCTCTATCGATTGCTACCCGCCCGATTACTCGAACGGATGGCGCAACACGATGGTCTCATCCCGATCCGGTCCGGTCGAAACCATATCGACCGGCACGCCGCACACTTCGGCGATGCGCTCCAGATAGTTGCGTGCCGCCTTCGGCAGCGCTTCATAATGCTGCACGCCGAGGGTGCTTTCAGCCCAGCCGGGCATCTCTTCATACACGGCTTGGCAATCGGAAAGTGCATCGGCACCCGCGGGCAGGATATCGCTTTCTGCGCCATTGATGCGATAACCCACGGCAAGACGCACGGTTTCCATTCCATCCATCACGTCCAGCTTGGTGACACAAAGGCCGGACACGCCGTTGATCTGGATCGAGCGTTTGAGCGCTGCGGCATCGAACCAGCCGCAGCGGCGCGCGCGCCCGGTGGTAGAGCCGAATTCGTGCCCGCGTTTGGCCAGCCCTTCGCCGATCGGGTCGCGCTTGTTCACCGCGTCATAAAGCTCGGTCGGGAACGGGCCGGAACCGACACGCGTGGTGTAAGCCTTGGTAATGCCCAGTACATAATGCAGCATCTGCGGGCCCACCCCCGCACCGGCGCAGGCTGCCCCTGCAACGCAGTTGCTGGAGGTAACGAACGGATACGTGCCGTGATCGATATCGAGCAAGGCGCCCTGCGCGCCTTCGAACAGCAAACTTCGGCCTGACTGGTTGGCTTCATACAACGCGCGCGGCACATCCATCACCAGCGGCTTGATGCGTTCCGCCAGCGACAACGTGTCATCCAGCACTTTCTGAAAGTCGACGGTATCGGCCTGGAAATAATTCTTCAACACGAAGTTGTGATAGTCCAGCACCTCGCCCAGTTTGGCGGCAAATCGTTCGCGGAAAAAAATATCCTGCAGGCGGATCGCGCGGCGCGCCACCTTGTCTTCATAGGCCGGACCGATGCCGCGTCCGGTGGTGCCGATCTTGGCAGCACCTTTGGCCAGCTCGCGGGCATTGTCGATCGCGCCGTGATAGGGCAGGATCAATGGGCAAGCCTCGGATATTTTCAGGCGGTTGTATACATCGATCCCGGCCTCTTGAAGTTCGTCCATCTCCTTCAGCAACGCGGACGGCGACAGCACCACGCCGTTGCCGATGTAGCACATCACATGCTCGCGCAGGATTCCCGAAGGAATCAGGTGCAACACGGTTTTCTTGCCGGCAATCACCAGGGTATGGCCGGCGTTATGGCCGCCCTGAAAACGCACCACACCCTGCGCGTGATCTGTCAGCCAGTCGACGATCTTGCCCTTGCCTTCATCACCCCACTGGGTACCGATTACCACCACGTTGTTTGCCATTAGCACATTTCCCAATTTAGAAATCAAAGCGCAACAACATGCCAAATCCCATTGCGCAGAACCAGTTCGCGGTCGCATTGCAATTCCCCGCGCAATGCCTCATCGCCCGACATGTCCACCACGACCACCTCGCCGGTTGCACGCAATTGTGCAATCTTGTCGCGAAGCGCTGCATCCTCCAAGAGAGGTGCACATATGCCCAGTCTGGCTGTCTGGGGCGGCAACAGCCGATACAGCTGGCGCAGATCCATGCTGAAACCGGTCGCGGCGCGCGCGCGCCCGAAACTCCTGCCGAGATCATCGTAGCGTCCGCCCAGCGCGATCGCATCATGGCTGCCGGCATGGTAAGCGGCGAACACCATCCCGTTGTGATAGTGATAACCGCGCAGATCGGCAAGGTCTATGCCCACACTCGAAACCAGCGGCTGCAATTTTCCGCAGATGTTCTCCAAATCATCCAGTGCCGCAATGATGCCCGGATAATCAGGCAACAACTTGCGAGCCTCGGCCAGAACGTTCGCGCAATTGCCATACAGAGACGGCAATGCCAGCAACGCTTTGCGCAAGCCGGCGCCCAGCGCTTGTGACAAGTTCAACAAAGTCGCGCTGTCCTTGCTTTGCAACGCGACGAACAGGGCGCTTTCCGTATCCTTGTCGAGTTTTGCGTGGCTCACCAGCGCGCGAAACACGCCGACATGGCCGAGATCGAGGTGCACGTCCTTGATGCCGATAAGTGCCAGCGATTGCAACATCAGCTGCTGGATCTCCAGATCGCTTTCCAAACCGCCATGGCCATACAGCTCCGCACCGATTTGCAACAACTCGCGGGTACGCGTCAACCCGATCGGCTGGGTGTGCAGCACGCTACCCGCATAGCATAGGCGCACCACGCCCTGGCGATTCAACAGATGCGCATCGATGCGCGCCACTTGCGGCGTGATATCCGCGCGCAGTGCCAGAGTGCGCCCGCTCAGTTGGTCGACCAGCTTGAAAGTGCGCAAATTCATGTCGGCACTGCCATCGATCAACAACGATTCGGCATATTCCAGCAACGGCGGCGCGACCAATTGATATCCCGATCGGCGCAACAGATCGAGGATTTGCGCGCGCATCCATTCAACGCTCCACGCCTCGTCGGGCAGCATGTCTTCTACATGTTCGGGAAGCAGCCAGTTTTGCATCACTTGATCCAATACAGCAACAGCAAACCTGACAACATCGCCGTAAGACCGACGAAGCGCAATTGCCCCTCCGTCAACGCCAACAGTTTGCGGAATGTTTCCCGCCATAGTCCGGGCAACACGAAGGGTATCATGCCCTCAAGTACCAGCATCATCGCAAGACCAAGCAGCCAATAATCCAGCACACTATTTACCCGCCCCGCCTGGATTTTTCAGATATTTGAAGAAGGCCGAGCTCGGATCCAGCACCATCACGTCGCTCTTGTTCTTGAAGCTCTGCTTGTAAGCTTCCAGACTGCGATAGAACGAATAGAACTCGGGGTTTCGGCCAAAGGCTGCGGCATATATAAGAGAGGCCTTTGCATCGCCCTCGCCCTTGATGCGCTGCGCATCGCGATAGGCATTCGCCAGGATGACCTGGCGCTGCCGGTCGGCATCGGCACGGATCTTCTCGCTATCGGCATAGCCGGTTGCGCGCAGTTCGTTGGCGACGCGCTTGCGCTCGGCCTCCATGCGCCGGTATACCGAATCGCTGATCTCGGTTGGAAAGTCGACGCGCTTGAGACGCACATCCAGCACCTGCACGCCTATCGATTTGGCATCGGCTTCGGTTTTCTGAAGCACCGCCTGCATCACCTGATCGCGTTCGCCGGATATGACATCATGAATGTTGTGCTTGCCGAATTCCTCGCGCATGCTCGAGTTGATCGTCTGCATCAGGCGTGTCCTGGCCCTCAGTTCATCGCCGCCGACGCTGACATAGTATTGCTTGACGTCCGCGATGCGCCACTTCGCGAAATAATCCACCATCAGGTTTTTCTTTTCCGACGTGATGTAACGGTCAGGCTCTCCCGAGTCCAATGTCAGTATGCGCGAATCAAAGAAACGCACATTCTGCGTAAGCGGCACCTTGAAATACAACCCCGGTTGGGTTTTCACGCTAACCATTTCACCCAACTGGAACACGATCGCAGTCTGCCGTTGATCCACCACGAACATGCTCAAGCTGGCCGCGACCAGCACAAGCACCAACCCGATCAGGAGATTAGTCATATTCATTTTCATTATCTTGACTCCCGGTCGCGGCTAATCAGTGAATCGCGGTCACCCTGTGCTGCAGGATTATCACTCCCCTGGGTTGTCGCAGGTGCTGCATCGACCTTTCCTGGAGGCGGCAATTCAGGTGTATTTGCGCCCTGTGTGGATTTCAACAATTTATCAAGCGGCAGATAAAGCAGGCTGTCGCCCTTCTTCTGATCGATCATCACCTTGCTGACATTGGTGAGCATCTGCTGCATCACATCTAGATACATGCGCTCGCGGGTCACAGCAGGCGCCTTCTGGTATGCGACCAATATCTGCTTGAAGCGGCTGGCATCTCCTTCAGCATTCGCGATCACGCTTTGATGATACCCCTGCGCCTCCTCCATCAAACGCGCAGCTGCACCGCTTGCCCGGGGTATCACGTCATTGGCATAGGCCTGGCCTTCGTTTGTCTGACGATCGCGATCCTGCCCCGCCTTCACTGCGTCATCGAACGATGCCTGCACCTGCTCCGGCGGCTGTGCGTTTTGCATGGTGACCTTGCTGATGATGATTCCAGATTTGTAGCGATCGAGGATAGCCTGCATCAGCTTGGTGGTTTCCGCCGTCACCTGCTCCCTGCCCTCATACAGCACGAAATCCATCTTGTTATGGCCAACCACCTCGCGTATCGCCGACTCTCCGACCTGGTGCACGTTTTCATCCGGTTCGCGGTTGTTGAACAGGTAGTCGGATGGATTGTTGACGAAGTACTGCACGGCAAACTGGATGTCGATGATATTTTCATCATCGGTCAGCATCAGCGCTTCATCCAATATCTTGTTCTTGACGTTATCGCGATAACCGATCTCCACCGTCCGGACCTGGCTCACGTTTACGATTTCTACAGCCTCAACTGGGAAAGGCAAATGCCAATGGGGACCCGGTTCGGTTATCTCCACGTTCTTGCCGAAACGCAACACTGCACCGCGTTGGCCCGCGTCCACGATATAGAAACCGCTGCCTACCCAGATCAGCAAAATTATCGTGACGATCAACCCGATCCCGCCTGCAAAACCGTGCGGCGGCTGGCCGCTGCCTGGTTTGCCGGCACCGCCTTTGCCACCCATCAGGGAAGAAATCCTTGCATTAAACCTGCGCAGCATCTCTTCCAGATCAGGCGGGCCGCTGTTGTTGTTCTTGTTGCCCCATTGCGGGTCATTCAGTCCCATATTTGTCACTCACTCGCTTGGTTAATTTTGTCCACAATTACTTCCGAAGCTTGGCGCAACGCCCTGAATTCCTTCAAGGCAAGCCGTAAACCATCCAGTCCCGCACCACTTTTTGCACTCAGGGAAACACGTGTAATTCTACCATATTCGTCCCGCTGCACGCCGGGCGCCACGCCCAGAAGATCGATCTTGTTGAATACCAGAAGCTGGGGAATATCCGCTGCCCCGATTTCGCGCAATACTTTGTTAACCTCGGCAATCTGATCGTCGCGCATCGCATTATTGTCATCAACCACATGCAGCAACAAATCAGCCTGCATCGTTTCTTCGAGTGTGCTGCGGAACGCGGCAACCAGGGAGTGCGGCAAATGCCGGATGAATCCCACCGTGTCAGAAATCACGATTTCTCCAGTCTGGTGATGCCTCACATCCCCGGCATCTCCCTCTGGAAGGTCGTCTTCTTCAATGAACATGCGGCGCGAAGTGGTATCCAGTGTGGCGAACAATTGATCAGCCACATACACGCTGGACCGGGTCAGCCTGTTAAAAAGTGTTGACTTGCCAGCATTGGTATAACCGACAATTGATACAGACAGCACATCGTGGCGACTGCGCGCACGCCGCTGTATAGTTCGATGACGTTTGAGTTTTTCAAGGCGTTCCTTCAACAGATGAACGCGCTTTTCCAGCTTGCGCCTGTCCAGCTCCAGCATGGTTTCGCCGGGACCCCGTGCACCAACAGCATGTTTTTGCTGGCCCATGTCCTGGTTCATTCCAACCAGGTGCGTTGATAGATATTTGAGTTGCGCCAGCTCCACCTGAACTTTGCCCTCATGGCTTTGCGCCCGCTGGGCGAAAATGTCCAAGATCAGCATGGTCCGGTCGATCACGCGCGTATTCAGTTTGGCAGTCAGATTGCGCATCTGCGCGGGAGAAAGATCGTGATTGAAGATCACCAGCGGGCCGTCCAATTGCTCGACAAGTCCGGCGATTTCCTGCACCTTTCCGCTGCCGGCGAACAATGCAGCATCAGGTCTTTGCCGCCTTGCTTCGACGATCGCCAAAACACGAACGCCGGCAGTTTCGGCCAGCAATTTCAGCTCTGCCAGGCTTTCACTATGGTCACTCTTGCCAAAATCGATACTGACCAATAATGCGCCCTCTGAGCCGGCAGGCTGGCGCTGCATTACTCGGCGTCTTCGTGGGGTATGCTGACCGCGCGTGCAGGGACAATAGTCGAAATAGCGTGTTTATATACCATCTGGGTTATCGTGTTCTTCAGCAACACCACGTATTGATCAAACGACTCGATCTGGCCTTGCAGCTTGATTCCATTCACCAGATAAATGGCAACCTGCACATGCTCTTTGCGCAGCATATTGAGAAACGGGTCTTGCAGTTGCTGTCCTTTTTCACTCATGTTTTTGCTCTTATAGTTTGGAACGAATTGGCACTTTACTGGATTCCGGGGCGGCTGTGAACATGTTTACAGGGAAATAAAGTGATGACCGCCGAAAACTTCGGACAACGTATCTAAGTTAAGGTGCCGCTTGGCCGAGCTATTATTGCACCGCACGCCAATATCTGCAGATTTGTATCCCCAAATCGGCACCGCGATTGCCACGTTTGCCGGCGGCAAAAGCACAATGACGGCAGCCTTCTGGGCGGAGTTTACGTCTACAAGGATGGCTCATGCCCTATCGGCGATGCGCCGCCCGAAAGGTTATCCCCACCAAGATTTAGGAGTAAAACACCCCAAGGTCAAATCACAACCGGCCCATGATAATCTTCAACGTCTTTGGCCAGCGTGGCGCTGGAAGAGATACTCGCCATTTGCCTTTCATGATCCGATTGCACCTGCAACAAGGTCACGACACAGTCCCCAACGCTGTCATATTGTTCATGTCCGGTCCCGTATTGCTCGGTCTCGGAATAGAAGAACTGGCAACGGTAACGCTCCTGTGCCACTTTGCACACCACAAATTGCGCGCCGCGTCGGCCCAATATATGGTCGGACACAAAGTCAGCTCATCGAAAAGCTCATCAAGCTGAAATTCGCTGTCTGCCAATTGCATAGGAACCAGCTTGCCATAACGCTCGAACAATATACCGGAAACCGGTTTCTGTTCTGCTTCGGTGAAATCAGGGATACTTGTGTCCATGATCATGTTTGTGCCCAGGGCAACCCTTCAAACCGCCAGCCATTATGTGAATTTCGGTGATGTTCTTCATCCAGATCGCCCTCAAAACCGTGCAGCACGTTGTACACCTCAGCAATCCCGGCCTGCTCCAAAGCCAGCCCGGCATCTGCCGAGCGGCGCCCTGAGCGGCAGATCAGTACAACCGGACGATTTACGCTGGCGGCCTTTTTCACATGGGAAACAAAGTGGGGATTGATGTCCCACTCGGGTCCGTCGACCCAGGGGATCAGGATAGAGCCCTTGGGATGGCCGACAAACATATGTTCCATCTCGCTGCGTACGTCGATAAAAACAGCCTCAGGATTTGCCTGCAAGAACTCAAATGCCTGCTTGGGTGTCATGTGTTGCATGTTTGATGAACTCCGGGTGAACTTTAGCTGAGGCCAATTATAGGCACTTTAGGCCTGCTCAGGTAATCCACATGCCCGTTCGCCGAAAAAAACACCAATGTATGGAATCAAACAACGATCTTACAAAGCTGCGGCATCGTTTTAGCTATTTTCCGTACCGTCAGCGGAGTATTGATCGCAATATGCATCAGCCGACAGGTAGAGATCGTGCAGGGAGCAGATTCCATCGTCCTTGCGTACCGATGCATGCCCCGAACTCATGGTCTTGATGCCCGGATAGATCCTTTCCAGATATTCTGGCGAATTACTGAAGTGCGTACAACCGAAACAACATTCGGCGCCACTGGATTGGGCCATCGTCAAATCTCCTTGGCAAGTGAGAATCCCGTCCCGTGCGAGCATTGACTCGTCGGGACGGGCAGGCGGATCAGTGGTGGCTCAGATTCGACCAATAATCCACAAACACGATTGTAGACAGGATAAAGCCTAGGATGACGTTGACTACCACGCCGGTAGTAAATGCCATCAATGGTTTTCTACCTGCACTCACGAGCTCGCGGAAACGCGTAGTCAGTCCAATGCTGAAAAAGCAGAAGATGAAGGCCCAGGTGCGGAGGTTCAGGATCGGGATCACCATTTCCGGTTTAACCACTTTACCGTAAACTGCCTCACCATAGTGACTGGCAACGAGTGTCACAAAAATGGAAGCAAGAGCAAAGCCGAAAACGAATTTGGGGAACCGCCACCAGATTTCGGCGGGATTTGGCTTCGTTCCCGTCTTTACTTCCCAACGAGTGGTGGCAATCAAGGCGAGAACGAAAGCCCAGATACCGATCCACACGTCACGACCGACAACCTTCATCAAGGTGAATGCCTGAACTGCATCCCCCGCATTGCCGGCGATACCTGGCTGACCGGCGTAACCGTCATAGGTACTCGCAGCGGCAAAACCGGCAGCATCGGCAAATTCGGATGTCCCAATCCAGGCACCGGCCACACCGACAGGCAAATGCATGGACTTGGATACGAGTGGAAGCACAAAGATCATCACGATGGCCCAGACGATGACCAGGGAAATCGCGATCGGCGCGTGCTCTTTCTTGGCGCCAACAGCACCGGCAATCGCAATCGCACCGGATACGCCACACACCGCGCCACCGGCACCCATGGTAGCGGCTAAACGACGGTCAAGCCCCATTTTCGTGGCTGTAAAAAAGATCACTGAAAACGTCGTAATCGAAACGATGGATGCCTGCACAATCGCGGTTGGTCCGGCCCACACGATCAAAGTAAACGGCAAAGTGGCACCGAGCAACACAATACCGGTCTTGACGTAGAACTCAACCCGAAAACCGGTATCCATCCACTTTGGCGTGCCAATGAAGTTGGAAATGATCAACCCCAGCAGCAATGCAAGCAAAGGAGGCTCGAGATTGAGGTTGGTCACCGATTTGTTTTGCCCAACCACCAAAATGATGATTGAGAAAATATAGATGAACAGGAACGACGGATAGAACTCCGAAAGTTTGAACCTGAGCGCTTTTATACTGATACCAAAGACGACCGACCACATGACGAATTGGGCGATATATTGGACTATGTGGTCAGCAAAGTGTTGTGTAACTACAGAAAAATCGGTCCACTTGGCCGGTGGCGTGATGGCAATCCATTTAATACTCGAGCCGTTTGCAAAAAACAGGTAGGCGACGGCAATAATACCTAAACCAAGATAGATCGCCCACCAGTCCTCTTTAAGCCACAGCTCCTTCCATCCCATGCTGCGGATTTTCTGCGGTTCTCCACTTTCGTTCCATGCATCTTGAGTCTTTTCCATCACGAAACCCTCCCTTGTTGATTGCGTTTTAATGGTTGCTGACCTGCTTTGCTATTTTGCTAATAGAACTTCGTGCTTTACCAACTGATAATTTGTCAGTCTATCGCCACCCTCCTTTCCCGATCCGGATATCCCGTCTTATTGAAGATTGATTGAATGGAGCCAGAATTGCTCTGCAAGTACCGATTATTTTTTTCGTTCGGCTATCTTCTGCAACCGTTCTGGTTGAATGACATGTCCGTCCAGACCGGCCTGCTTCAGATTGCCGCCATAGGCCACCGTCATCAGCTGCGAATAGTACACCACCGGCATGGCCAGTTTGGTGCCTTTCTTTTTATTGATCTCGGACTGGTAAACCTCGACATTGGCTTGGCAAAGTTGGCAGCTTCCAGAGCCGCACTCATGCCGCCTATCCCGCCTCCCACAACAAGGATGGTCTGGTTGGTTGCAATTGAAGTCGTCACACGAGCCTCCCTTGGAATTTTTGCTTTTAGCGATTTATCTGAATACTACAGGCTGGAGAAATGGTCAATGCTTCAGCGTATGAATTTCAAAAGTCATGTCAGCCAAATCGCCCAATATCCAGGTGTATGCCTCATCCACATTGGGTGCGCCGATACCCGCAACCGACCCGGGATTGACCAGCAAGGTATGCCCGCCCTTGATGTTGGGCTGCCTGACAATTTCGGCGATATGGCTATGACCGCAACATACCAGATCATAATCGCCAGTACACGCAATGCCACGGCCATAGTGCGGGTAATGAGTTGCGAAAATGCTTCGCCCGCCAAGCTCCAACTCGGCATCCGGTCCATGATAAAAAAGTGTTCCGCCTGATTTTGCCATCAATCTGTGCATCGCGACTTGGTCGCCGAGATTGTTGCCGTGTACAACGTGCAGGGGGATATTCAATTTGAGCGACAATCGCAAGGTATTTGCACCGATCAGATCGCCGCAATGAATGACCGTTGTGGCTCCGCTCTTCTGTGCTTCGGCTATCGCCGCCGCAAGCGGTTCTGCACGGTCATGACTGTCGGAAACGATGCAGATTTTCATTATTTAGAATTCGTATTGGAAAAATACCCGGGAATGTTCACTGATTTCAATAAATTATATTATTTTTTAATCAATTCATTAAACCCGTGGAGCAGTTTTAATGTCTATAACCATAACGGGGTAGCGTTGATATAACCCGAATGAGGGGTATACTTGTAGACTCGTTGAATCAAGCAACCTGAAGCAAACATTGTTCTGCAGCTTTGCGTAAAGATTAGGCATAACTCAGCATCAAATACGCTATCCTGTTGCCGCCTGTTATCCAGATAGGCAGGCGTAAATCATTAAGGCGTAATGTCAATTTTATGAACAAGAAAGCAAGCTCCATGCTGAACTCGTTACCGGACGATTTTTCGTGGGCCGAAGATTTTCATTTCTCCCCGGCTGAACATTGCGCCACTGAAAATTGCAAGGTTACGCCAGCGAATGACAAACACGGGCCGGCCATATCGCAAGGAGGCGATTTCAGGTCTGTAGTTGAAAAACTGCTGGAGACCCTTATCAGCAGCGTAAATGCAGCCTCAGGAGTTGCCAGAATACTTCCCGCCCATGGCCAGATCCATCAATTGTTCAGTTCGGTCGGATTTACCTCGGAATTGCTCAAACTTGGCAGCGACCTCGATTTGCATTGTGAATCGCGCTGCAAAGCATCGATCGGCCGCGGAATTTATTCTACCGACCTGAGAACATGCAAAAAGCGGCAAGACTGTCCCAATGTCGCCTGCCGGATACAATCGCTGATCACCGCTCCGATTGAAAGCCATACCATATCAAAACATCCGGTCGGCATGATCACGCTGTTTTTCAGCGAACCGCAGGGGCCGTTTGAGCATATTTCCAAAACGGTCCATTCATTCGCCGGCCTGCTTGGCTCCCTCGTCGAACATCATCAGGCAACGCGCGAGGCCAATCGATCCGACTTGATCGCAGAAAGGCAAGCTATCGCCAACGAAATTCATGATTCCTTGGCCCAGTCGCTGGTCTATACCAGGATGCGAACCAGTTTGCTGCTTGAATCGATACGCACGCAGAATGAAAAAATGGTCACCAAATATGCCAACGATATCGATGATGCTTTGGAAAGCAGCCAAAAAACCGTTCGCGAACTGATCACGGATTTTCGCTGTGCCGTCGATCCATCCGGCCTTCTCCATGCACTGCAAGTCATCGTTGACGAATTTCGCCAACGGAATGACATCGAGCTCGAGTACATCAATCTGGTCGCCAAGCTCGAATTGCCGCTTGAATATGAAATCCAGGTGTCCCATATAGTGCAAGAGGCACTGGCGAACATCGCCACACATTCGGGAGCCACGCACGCTCGCCTGGCGGTAGCGATGTCGGACAACTATTATATTTTCACGATTGATGACAATGGCAGCGGAGGTTGCACCTTTTTACCCGTTGAAGGACACTATGGTATGAAGATCATGCGCGAGCGTGCGCAACGTATTGGCGGAGAGATTATGGTAGAAAGCACCCAGGGATCCGGAACCCGCGTCAGGCTGTTTTTCCCCGAGCCGAGGTCAGATTGGAGAGAAGTTAATGAATGAAAAGTTGAAAGTCGTTCTGGTAGATGATCAGAATCTTTGTCGCAGCGGATTGAGTGAACTGCTGGGCAATTGCTATGGCTTTTCCGTTCTTGGCGCAACCGGAAGTATCGAGGGGTTGCGTGTGTTATTGAACGAAGAACCGGACCTTCTGGTCATGGATCTGCGCATGAAGCCGCTGGACGGTTTGGCCATGCTGGAGCAGATTCGCAAAGAGGGTTGCGCCACGCCTGCCGTCATACTGACCATGAGCGATTCAGAAACCGATCTGGCAAACGCGATACGCGCGGGGGTGCGCGGCTATCTGCTCAAGGACATGGCGCCCGAAGATGTAGTTGACGCCATCCGGCGGGTGGCGGCGGGAGAACTGGTGGTCGCGCCTACCATGACGGTCAAGATGATCGAGATGCTGCGCGGCGATCAACCGGAAGACGAACCGAAGAATTCTCTCAAGCTGCTTACCGATCGCGAGCGCGAGATCCTGCAACTGCTATCGCGTGGTGAAAGCAACAAAGCCATCGCACAAACACTTTCCATCAGCTATGACACCGTAAAGCAGCATGTTCGGCATATCCTGACCAAACTCAACCTGTCATCAAGGGTCAAAGCCGCCGTATTGTTTACGGTCGAACAGCAAGCGCAAGGCAACAGCGAGGAAAATCAGATTCGCTAATGCCTCAGGCTGAAGTAAATGTGATGAAAATATAACTATGGTTTTGTAAAGAGCAAAACAAAAAGGAGTCAGGCTTTTGACCTAACTCCTTGATTTTTGGTAGGCACGATTGGACTCGAACCAACGACCCCTTGGATGTCGACCAAGTGCTCTAACCAGCTGAGCTACGCGCCTGTTACCGGGTTCGGATTGTACCCGAAAGGGTATCGCGCTTCAAACGAAATGCGTGGAATTGCAATCTACAAACGGCGCCTGGTTCAGGCCTGCCAAACCCCATACCCGGCTTCACGCAGGCCTATCGCCAATTCCACCTCCATGTTGCGCGCTCCGTCGTAGGGCATCGGGTTATAGACTTCGTAAAGCTCAGGCAACAATCGCAATCCGAATTCCTGAACGTAACGATTGGACTGGATGCCTGCCTTGTGTTTGTCAAAGCGCACATCGGGATCCAACCCTGTCATGCCGACGTATACACACGGTTTGCCGGTGACGTAATCCGGATTTGCTTTCATGAAACGGCCCTTGCACAAAACGTCTTTCGACAATTCGATAACATAGACGTGGTAATGGTCGCGGCGTGTCATGGTTGCAATGAATCAAGCGGATAATCTTGAAGGCTTGCTTGCTTAAGCCGAACAAAATCGCTGAATCGGCGAACTCACGATCCAACCAGGCTGGCTGCGATATTGATCGTCAAACCGAGGATGGCAACATTGAACAAAAAGCTGAGTATCGATTGTGCGAGCACCGTCTTGCGCATCGAACGTGTCATGACCGAGACATCGGAGGTTTGTGCGGCGACCGCAATCGTAAAGGAGAAGTAAAGAAAATCCCAGTAATCCGGAGCCTGTTCATCATTCGGAAATCGGAGTGCCCGTCTTTCGACTGGCGACCTGTAAAAGATGCGTGCATAGTGAAAGGTATACAGCGTTGCTACCAGGCACCATGAGCCCATTACCGTAATGCCGGTATACGCATAGTGAACCAGGCGGCCGCTGAACGCCAATTCCTTGGCCGATGAAAGCTCCAGAACAATGGCAAAAAGACTCACGATGGCGGCAACCGACATGATAGCCAGAATCGCGACCGATCCCTTGTCCTCCTGCTCTGCAATCAGGCGAACCCTGTCATGGCTGGCGCGCATCATCAGCCACCCCATCAGACACAGATAGGACCATACCGTGATATTCCAGCCTATCAATACCCGTGTAACCGGATTCCACTGCAAAGGAATAACCAGTTCCGCGGCGAAGCCCGCGGCGACTGCAAATGTCAACCGCGGGCGGGCACGGATAATTTGACGAACGGGAAGCATGGTCAAGTTCTGGATGGGTCAACCAAAAAATTTAGTACAGGCATGGAAGAATATCCAGATGATCGATAAGGGCGCCGGCTTGTTAGAATCGAATCGGGATAGCAAGCTGTTCCGGGTGCAACCATATCAATAGCTGCCGGGCGCCAGATTGTCAAAGCGCGTGTATTCACCACGGAACGCGAGCGCCACCATCCCGATCGGTCCGTTACGCTGTTTGCCGATGATGATCTCGGCCTTGCCTTTATCGGGGGAATCGTTGTTATAGACTTCGTCGCGATAAATGAACAGGATCAGGTCGGCGTCCTGTTCGATCGCACCCGACTCGCGCAGATCGGACATCACCGGCCGCTTGTTGGGACGCTGCTCCAGGCTGCGGTTCAACTGTGACAATGCGATCACCGGCACCTGCAATTCCTTGGCCAGCGCTTTTAGCGAGCGGGAAATTTCCGAAATTTCCGTGGCGCGATTCTCGCTGGCCTTGCCCACGTTGGAGCTCATCAATTGCAGGTAATCGACCACGATCAGGCCGAGCCCGTTGCTCTGGCGATGCAGGCGCCGCGACCTAGCGCGCAGATCCAGTGCAGACAACGCGGCGCTTTCATCGATGTGTATCGGCGCATCATTCAGTTTGCCCAGCGCGTGCGTCAGCCGGCCCCAGTCGTCGTCCTGCAAACGACCGGTGCGCAAATCCTGCTGGTTCAGTTTGCCGACCGAGCCGAGCATGCGCATCGCCAGTTGTGTCGCGCCCATTTCCATGCTGAAGATCGCCACCGGCAGCTTGCTGTCCATGGCCACGTTTTCGGCGATGTTGATCGCAAGCGCGGTTTTGCCCATGCTCGGGCGGCCCGCGATGATGACCAGGTCGCCCGGCTGCAGGCCCGAGGTCATGCGGTCCAGATCGGTGAAACCGGTTGCCGTTCCGGTGATGTCGCTGGGATTGTCGCGCCCATACAGCGTCTCGATGCGCTCCACCACTTCGGTCAACAATGGAGGCATCGCAACGAAACCCTGCTTGCCTTTCGAACCCGCCTCGGCGATCTCGAACACCTTGCTTTCCGCCTCGTCGAGCAATTGCGCGGCATCCCGTCCGGTCGGGTTGTACGCGCTGCTGGCGATATCGCTGCCGACTTCCGCCAGTTTGCGCATGATGGAACGCTCGCGCACGATTTCGCCGTAGCGGCGTATGTTGGCTGCAGAGGGAACGTTCTGCGCCAACCCGCCTAGGTAAGGCAGACCGCCGACCTTGTCCAATTCGCCGGCAATCTCCAATGCTTCGGCAACGGTGATCACGTCAACCGGCTTGGCCTGCTCGCTCAACCGCGTGATCTGGCGAAAGATCAAGCGATGCTCCTGGCGATAGAAATCGTCGTCGTTCACCAGGTCGG
This sequence comes from Gallionella sp., assembly GCA_049684555.1. Lineage (GTDB taxonomy): Bacteria > Pseudomonadota > Gammaproteobacteria > Burkholderiales > Gallionellaceae > Gallionella. The sequence continues at coordinate 106,323 of JBAVGB010000047.1, forward strand.
TGATCTTGTCCAGCGCGCTCGCTTCCAGCAGCAGCCCGCCCAGCACCGACTGTTCGGCTTCCACCGAATGTGGCGGCAATTTGATCTGGTCGAGTTGCGCGTCCGAGCTGGAAAAGTTTTGCATGAAGTAAATTACAAGAACTGTTGAGCGAAAGGCATTTTAACCTGCTAATGGGTAAAAGCCTAAAAGCAAAAAGGACTGTTGCCAGTCCCTTTTTGTATTGCGTTGATGCGGCAAAGGATTACTGTTCGCCAAGCACCGAAACGGTTATACCGACCACCACGTCGGTATGCAACGCAATGTTTACGGGATGGTCCCCGATCTGCTTGAGGTGGCCTTCAGGCATGCGCACTTGCGATTTTTCGACTGTGAACCCCTGTGCAGCGAGCGCGGACACGATGTCGGCGTTGGTGACCGAGCCGAACAGCTTGCCGTCCACGCCTGCCTTTTGCACGATCTGCACGGTCAGGCCCGCCAGCTTTTCGCCGCGTGTCTGCGCTTCTGCCAATTTCGCCTTGTCGGCAGCTTCAAGTTCGGCGCGACGCGCCTCGAACTCGGCCATATTGGCGTCAGTGGCACGTTTCGCCTTGCCTTGCGGAATCAAAAAGTTGCGCGCAAACCCGTTTTTGACCTTGACGACCTCGCCCAATGAGCCGAGGTTGGTCACTTTTTCCATCAGAATTATTTGCATGTCGAGGCTCCTTAATGCAGATCAGTGTAAGGCATCAGGGCCAGGAAGCGTGCGCGTTTCACCGCAGTGCTCAATTGGCGCTGATAGCGCGTCTTGGTGCCGGTGATGCGTGCCGGAATCAGTTTGCCGTTTTCGGAAATGAATTCCTTGAGGATGTTGATATCCTTGTAATCAACTTCGGCGATCTTCTCGACTGTAAAGCGGCAGAATTTGCGGCGCTTGAACAGATTGTTGCGGGAAGAACGCTTGTTCTTGTCATCTTTCTTTTTGTCCGATGGACGAGCCATGATATTTCCTTATTCCAAAATTATGTCGTTTATATGCAAAACCAGTTGTCTGCTGCGGATGCTCCGCCGGGCTAAAAACCCCCGCATTTTCACGTTCTGTCCAACCGCAAAGCGGGCAACCTTGTCGGCCACTTCCGCAAAGGCCAGCGCATCCACTTCGCACTGCACCTGCCGCAAACCATTGGCTTCCGGCTGCTGGGACGCATGACTGATGGTCAGCGCCACTCTGGCCACCCCTGCCGGGGTATAACGCAAACCATCCAGCGCGATCAATTCTCCGCTGATGACAACCTGGTTAAGCGCCAATTGCCAGCCGCATCAAGCTTCCGTCGCGATTTCCGCCGTACCGGCAGGGGCGGCAGTCACTGGAGCGCTGCTTTCGGTCGGCATGGCACGGGTCTTCTCTTCCTTCATCATCGCAGAAGGCTCAACAACGGCAGCCCTGGTCTTCACGGTCAGATGACGCAACACCGCATCATTGAAGCGGAAGGCGTGCTCCAGCTCGTCCAGCGTTTCCTGGTTGCATTCGATATTCATCAGCACATAGTGTGCCTTGTGGATCTTTTGGATCGGGTATGCCAGTTGCCGGCGGCCCCAGTCTTCCAGACGGTGGATGCGGCCACTGTTGGTCGTGACCAGCGTGCGATATCGCTCGATCATCGCGGGTACTTGCTCGCTCTGGTCGGGATGCACAATAAATACGATTTCATAATGTCGCATTGCTTCTCCTTGTGGTTAAAGCCCCCCGCTTGCGGTGCGGTGGAGCAAGGTAAGTGAAACCGCCCATGACACGAATACCCATGTCACGAATTACGGACAGCCTCACAGGGGCGCGCATTATAGCGAAATAGGCTTACAGGTCAAGGAGTTTATGCGGCCCCGTCAAGCATTCGCCGTCTTGCTCAAAAGCAGCCAGGTTTGCACCACCGTATCCGGGTTCAGCGAGATCGACTCTATGCCCTGCTCCACCAGCCATTGTGCAAAATCGGGATGGTCGGATGGACCCTGCCCGCAAATGCCGACGTATTTGTTCGCCTTCCGGCAAGCCTTGATGGCGGCACTCAGCAGGACTTGCACTGCGGGATTGCGTTCATCGAAACTGCCGGCGACGATACTTGAATCGCGGTCGATGCCGAGCGTAAGCTGGGTCAGATCGTTGGAGCCGATGGAGAAACCGTCAAAGTATTCGAGAAACTGGTCCGCGATCAGCGCGTTTGAAGGAATCTCGCACATCATGATCACGCGCAATCCGTTCAAGCCGCGCTTCAGGCCGTTCTTTTCCAGCTCGGCAATCACACCGCACGCTTCATCCACGGTGCGCACGAACGGGATCATCACTTCGACATTGGTCAGCCCCATCTCGTCGCGCACGCGCTTCATGGCGCGGCATTCCAGTGCGAAACAATCCTGGAAACTCTCCGCGATGTAACGTGACGCGCCGCGGAAACCGAGCATCGGATTCTCTTCCTCGGGCTCGTATTGCTTGCCGCCGATCAGGCTGGAATATTCATTCGACTTGAAATCGGACAGCCGCACGATCACGGGTTTGGGCGCGAATGCGGCGCCCAGGGTCGCGATACCCTCGACCAGTTTTTCGATGTAGAAATCCACCGGAGTGGCATAACCCGCGCATTTCGCCTCGACCTGGGCCTTCAAGTCGGCCGGCAAATCGGGATAGTTGAGCACCGCCTTGGGATGCACGCCGATCATGCGCGCGATAATGAACTCCAGCCGTGCCAGCCCGATGCCGGCATTGGGCAAGCGGCAAAACTCGAACGCCAGCTCCGGATTGCCGACATTCATGGAAATCTTGACCGGAGGCACGGGCATCTTGTCCAGTGCCAAATCGATCACCTCGTAATCGATCTTGCCCGCATACACCTTGCCGACATCTCCCTCGGCACACGACACGGTGACATCTTCGCCTTGCTTGAGTATCTCGGTCGCATCCCCGCACCCGACCACGGCCGGAATGCCGAGTTCGCGCGCGATGATCGCCGCATGGCAGGTCCGCCCGCCGCGATTGGTCACGATGGCGGAAGCGCGTTTCATGATCGGCTCCCAGTCAGGATCGGTCATGTCGGTGACCAGCACATCGCCCGCCTGCACCTTGCTCATTTCGCTGGCATGGGCGATCAGGCAAACACGCCCGCTGCCGATGCGCTGGCCGATCGCTCGGCCGCTGACCCGCACGGTACCCGGCTGCTTGATCCGGTAACGGCGCAGGGTCTCCAGCTTGTCCCGTGTTCGCACCGTTTCCGGCCGCGCTTGCAGGATGTAGAGCTTGCCGTCGACACCATCCTTGCCCCATTCGATGTCCATTGCACGGCCATAATGCTGCTCGATGGCAAGCGCATAGCGGCCCAATTCTTCCACCTCCGCATCGTTGATCGAAAAGCGGTTTCGATCTGCCGGCAGCACGTCCACCGTGCGCACCGAGCGGCCGGCCTGGCGCGCGGTGTCAAATTCCATCTTGATCGCCTTCGTACCGAGGTTGCGGCGAATGACCGCGCGCTTGCCCGCCTTGAGCGCCGGTTTGTAGGCATAAAACTCGTCCGGGTTGACGGCGCCCTGCACCACTGTCTCGCCCAAACCGAATGCCGAGGTGATGAAAACCACCTGGTCGAAACCGGATTCGGTGTCCAGCGTGAACATCACACCGCTGGAACCCAGATCGCTGCGCACCATACGCTGCACGCCTGCCGACAGGGCCACGTCGTGATGGGCAAAACCCTGGTGCACGCGATAGGCGATGGCACGGTCGTTATACAGCGAAGCAAACACTTCCTTGATCGCATGCAGCACATGGTCTGCACCCTGGATATTGAGATAGGTTTCCTGCTGCCCGGCAAAGGAAGCATCAGGCAGGTCTTCCGCGGTCGCGGAGGAACGGACGGCCCAGGTCGCCTCGTCGCCCGCCTCTGCCTGCAGCTTTTCGTAGGCGCCTCGTATCTCTTTGTCGAGGTGTGCCGGAAAGGGCGTCTCGGTTATCCATAGCCGTATCTGATTTCCGGCTTTCGCCAGTGCAGTGACATCCTCGATATCGAGCGTATCCAGCAGGCCCTGTATGCGTTTGTCGAGACCGCTTTGCGCGAGAAACTCGCGGTAGGCATCCGCCGTCGTTGCGAAGCCGTCGGGGACGCGCACGCCGAGATGGGCAAGCTGGCTGATCATTTCGCCGAGCGAGGCGTTCTTCCCGCCGACGCTGCCCACATCAGTCATGCGCAAAGAAGTAAAGCTGGCGATATATTGCGTCATAATGCTTCCCGTTTAGCTGGTTCAACTGGCTATAATAAACCATATTGAACAAGGCGAAGTGATGAGCAAACGACGCAGCGCATTTTTTGTCTCGGACCGTACCGGTCTCACCGCGGAAAGTCTTGGGCGCAGTCTGTTGAGCCAGTTCGAGGGAATCAGCTTTGATAAAATCACCCTGCCATTCCTGGATTCGGTGGAAAAGGCGCGCGATGCAGTAGCTCGAATCAACGAGACTGCAATGAAGGATGGCCAGCGTCCCATCGTTTTCAGCACACTGACCATCCCCGCGGTGCTGAATATCATCGGACAGAGCGATGCGCTGATCCTCGATCTGTTCGAAATGTTCATCGTGCCGCTGGAAACCGAACTCGGACAACAATCTTCCCATGCCGTGGGCCGATCCCATGCTGCAGGAGCCAATTACAGCGCGCGGATGGATGCGGTCAATTACGCGCTGAACCATGACGACGGCGGTATCTCGAAGGAATTGCACAGCGCCGATGTGATCCTGGTCGGCGTATCGCGTTGCGGGAAAACACCGACCTCGCTCTATCTTGCATTGCAGTTCGGCGTATATGCGGCAAACTATCCGCTGGTCGCCGAGGATTTCTCTTCCAACGCCCTTCCACCCGCCCTCAGATCGCTGAAGAACAAGATTTTCGGATTGACCATACAAGCCGAGCGTCTGCAGCAGATACGCTCGGAAAGATCGCCGAACAGCCGCTATGCGTCATTGGAGAATTGCCGCTTTGAAACACAGCAGGCGGAGAGCCTGCTGCGCCAGTCCGGGGTAACCTGCCTCGATGTGACCAGCATGTCGGTGGAAGAAATCGCGACCACCATACTGTTCCAGGCCGGGCTGAAGCGCTAGCTTTTCCAGCCTCTCTGGCGCGCAGCTTCAAACAGGCATACTGCTGCGGCTGCAGCGGCATTGAGCGACTCCACCTTCCCGGACATCGGAATCAGGATCGCGTGATGAACCGCCTCCACCAGCTCCCGGGACAATCCGGCGCCTTCGTTCCCGAAAGCAAACGCGACATTGCCGGCATAGTCGTGTCCATACAGGCTTTCATTTGCCTGCAAGGTAGCACCATAAGTGGCGCCGTCGAACCTGGCGGCAATATCCGCCAGGTCGGCATGCTCATGGATATCCAGCGCAAAGTGTCCGCCCATCGCTGCACGCAGCACCCTGGGCGACCATGCATCGGCGCAACCTTGCGACAAGTACACCGCATCGCATCCCGCCGCCGCCGCGGATCGCAACATCGACCCCAGGTTGCCCGGATCCTGGATATCCTCCAGCAGCAACGCTAACCGGCTTTGCGCAACCTGCATATCCGACGGCGAAAGGGTCGAGTCATAGGCTCGGGATTCCCCTTGCGGGCGCCCGGGGATATCGATCAATGCAAGGATACCGGTCGGTGTTTTCAGTTCGCTGAGTTCCGCAAACAAGCTGTAATCGAGCAGGGTGACCGGAACGCCCTGCATGCGTTGCATCAATCCGGCAATCTCGGCGTCGCGCAACGCCGCCGTGTTCAGCAAGATGTGCTGCGGCCGATTGCCGCTATCCAGATATGCATCAAGCAAATGCGCGCCGTCCAGCAACGTCTGCCCGGATTTGTTGCGCTGCCGGACAGAACCAGAGAGTTTGGCAAGCTCCTTGTAAAAAGGGTTGTCGCGGGACCGGATCGATTTCATTCCTCGACTGCCGTTATTTATGCCTGAGCAGCCGTATCCTGCTCCAGCAACGCGCCGATTTCCTGCAGCGAAGGCAGTTCCTGCAGGGCGCGCAGATTCAGATCGTCCAGCAACTGGCTGGTGGTGGCGAACAATTCGGGTTTCCCCGGCGAATCGCGCGTGCCGACCACTTCAACCCAACCGCGCCCCTCCAGCGTCTTGAGCACCTGGGAGGAGACAGCCACACCTCGGATTTCCTCTATATCGCCGCGCGTGACAGGCTGGTGGTAAGCGATGATGGCCAGGGTTTCGAGCACCGCACGCGAATAACGCGGCGTCTTTTGCGGATTGAGGCGGTCGAGAAACGGCTGCATCTCCGGCCTTGCCCTGAAGCGCCATCCGCTCGCGACACGGCCCAATTCGACTCCGCGTCCCTGCCACTCCAGCGCAAGCGCTTCGAGCAGCGCCTCGATCTGGCGGTTATCGACCGGCCTATCGCTGAGTTTTTTCAGCTCCGCCACAGGCAATGGCTCGGTGGCGGTCAGCAGTGCGGTTTCCAGCACACGTTTGAGTTGCCCCATGTCGGGCAACACATCACCCGGCGTATCTGGATTACTCAGCGGTAATGGCTCGGCTTGTTCGGACATAAATGTTCCCCAATGTTTCACTTTGTTGGATTTCAACCAGGTATTCCTTGGCCAGTTCCAGGATCGCGATAAAGGTCACGATCAGTTTCTGCACGCCGCTGTCCGCATCGAACAGATTGCCGAACTCGACGAATTCTCCACCATGCAGGCTGCGCAGGATGTGCGTCATCTGTTCGCGCACCGAGAGCTGTTCGCGCCTAACCTTGTGGTGTGTGTTCAGCTTGGCGCGCGCCAGCAACCCCAGCCAGGCCAGCCGCAAGTCTTCCACGCTGACTTCGGGCAAACGCTCGCGTACGGTATTTTCGATCAGCACCTGGACGATCTCGAAGTCGCGTCCGGCTTGCGGCAGTTCGTTGAGCTTCTGCGCCGCAAGTTTCATTTGCTCGTATTCCAGCAAACGGCGCATCAGTTCGGCGCGCGGGTCTTCGTCGGTTTCCCCGCTGTCCCTGGGCGGACGCGGCAACAGCATGCGCGACTTGATCTCGATCAGCACCGCCGCCATCAGCAGGTAGTCGGCTGCCAGTTCCAGACGATGTTTCTGCATCACCTCGATATACCCGATGTACTGGCGGGTCAGTTCCGCCATCGGGATATCCAGCACGTCGAGGTTGTGCTTGCGGATCAGGTATAGCAGCAGATCCAGCGGTCCCTGGAATGTTTCCAGCACCAGTTCCAGCGCGTCCGGCGGAATATACAGGTCCTGCGGCAACTCCATCAGCGGCTCACCGTGGATATGCGCATAGGGAACCGCGGATTTTGGCGTATCGATCATCGTTCTTCGCGTTTTTCCGGCATCGCCGCTCAGCTGTAACCCAGCCCCATCGCCTCGCGCACATCGCGCATGGTTTCGGATGCCAGCTTGCGCGCCTTTTCGCAGCCGTCGGCAATGATGTTGCGCACCAGCGCCGGATCATCCAGATACTGTTGCGCGCGTTCACGCATCGGGCGCTGCTCCTCCAGCACCGCGGCGATCACGGGCTGCTTGCACTCGATGCAGCCTATCCCCGCGCTCTTGCAACCGCGCATCACCCACTCCCGGGTTTGTTCGTTCGAATAAACCATGTGCAGTTGCCAAACCGGGCACTTGTCTGGATCGCCCGTGTCGCTGCGGCGGATGCGCGCCGGGTCGGTGGGCATGGTGCGGATCTTCTTGTTCACGCTGGCCTCGTCTTCACGCAGGGTGATAGTGTTGTTGTAGGACTTTGACATCTTCTGGCCGTCCAGTCCGGGCATCTTAGCGGCGGCGGTGAGCATGGCTTGCGGTTCGGACAGAATCATCTTGCCTCCGCCTTCCAGATAACCGAACAGACGTTCCCGGTCGCCAAGACTCAGGCTCTGCTGCTCGTCCAGCAGGGCTTTGGCGGACTTGATCGCCTCGTCGTCGCCCTGTTCCTGAAAACGGGTGCGCAGCTCGTTGTACAGCTTGGCGCGTTTGCTGCCCAGCTTCTTGACTGCTGCTTGTGCCTTCTCCTCGAAACCCGGTTCCCGTCCGTAAATGTGATTGAAGCGGCGCGCGATCTCGCGGGTGAATTCGATATGCGGAACCTGATCCTCGCCAACGGGCACCTGGGTGGCACGATAAATCAGGATGTCCGCACTTTGCAGCAGCGGATAGCCGAGGAAACCGTACGTGCTCAGATCCTTTTCGGAGAGTTTTTCCTGCTGGTCCTTGTAGGTCGGAACGCGCTCGAGCCAGCCCAGCGGGGTGATCATCGACAGCAACAAATGAAGTTCGGCATGCTCCGGCACCCGCGACTGGATGAACAACGTGGCACGCGCCGGGTTGACGCCCGCGGCAAGCCAGTCGACCACCATGTCCCACACGTTTTGTTCGATGATTTGAGGCGTGTCGTAATGCGTAGTCAGCGCGTGCCAGTCGGCCACGAAAAACAGGCATTCGAATTCGTTCTGCATCCGCACCCAGTTTTTCAGCACCCCGTGATAATGCCCCAGATGCAAACTTCCGGTGGGGCGCATACCCGATAACACACGTTCAGCAAACATGACTAAATCCCGAATATCATCAAAATCAATTTAAACACCAGGTTTACCAGCGGCATGAGTATCAGACTCAACACCGGCGTGACGGCCAGAAAGATCAAAATGAACATGCCGTAAGGCTCGACCTTTGCCAGCTGGAATGCCTGGCGATGCGGCAACAGGCTGACCGCGACGCGTCCGCCATCAAGCGGCGGCAGCGGCAACAGGTTCAGCACCATCAAAACCACATTAATTTGAATCCCGATCTGTGACATGCCAAGCAGCGGTCCCGCAAAATAATTGTCCGGGAACATCATCCCGATCTTGTACATTAATGCCCAACCCAGTGCCATGGCCAGATTCGAAGCTGGGCCGGCAATCGCCACCCACAGCATATCCTTCTTGGGGTGGCGCAAAGCGGCAAAGTTGACCGGCACCGGCTTGGCCCAGCCGAAAAGGATACCGCCCATCCAAAGCGTAAGCAACGGCAGCAATACCGTGCCGAACGGATCGATATGGTGCAGCGGATTGAGGCTGATGCGTCCCGCCTTGGCCGCGGTCATGTCGCCGAAATGCCGCGCCACATAGCCATGGGCCGCCTCATGCAGGGTAATCGCGAACAGCACCGGAATGGCGCCAATGGCCACGGTCTGAATCAGTTGTTGTATTTGCATCGGGTTCCTGTCAGTTAATTCAATCTTCAATCCCAAAGGGCGCGACCTCGCCCTTGCCGCGCCGCACCAATACCGGTACATCGCCGGTCAAATCGATCACGGTGGTGAAGTTCAGACTCACCGCACCGCCGTCGATCACCAGATCAACGCGCTTTTCCAGCAGATCGCGTATGTGTCCGGCATCGTTCAACGGCCCCTCCTCATCCGGCAGGATCAGCGTGGTGCTGCACATCGGCTCGCCCAGCTCCGCCAATAAGGCGAGCGCCACCGGATGATCTGGTACCCGGATACCGATCGTGCTGCGCTTGGGATGTTGCAAGCGCTTCGGCACTTCCTTGGTCGCCCTCAGGATGAAAGTATAGCTGCCCGGCGTGTTGCTTTTCAGCAGGCGAAATTTTGTGTTGTCCACCTGGGCGTAGCGGGAAATTTCCGACAGGTCGCGGCACATCAGGGTCAGATGATGCTGTTCATCCAGTTGCCTGATCTGCCTGATGCGCGTCACGGCATCCTTGTCGTCGAGATGGCAGCCCAGCGCGTAGCAGGAATCAGTGGGATACACCACGACCCCGCCGTTGCGCAATAATTCCGCGGCCTGGCGTATCAGGCGGGGGTTGGGGTTGTCGGGATGGATAGTAAAGAACTGCGACATCAGGCAGCTTTCTCATCCGTGACGTTCTGCCATAATTCCCAGACCGGACGGCAGCCCAGCGGAAAATCCGGCAGACGTCCCATATCCCGATAGCTCTCTCCCGGGCCGTGAAAATCCGATCCGCACGAAGCCAGCAAATTGAATTCCCCGGCATAGCGCGCAAACTCCGCATATTGATCGGGAGTGTGGCTGCCGGTCACGACCTCGATCGCCTGTCCGCCCAGTTCGACGAACTCGCCCAGCAATTCATGCATGGTTTTTTTGCCCATGCCGACGCGCCCCGACATATAGCGACCGGGGTGGGCAAGCACCGCCACACCGCTGCTGCCGCGTATCCAACCGACCGCATCGGCCAATTCCGCCCATTTATGCGGCACATAGCCCGGCTTGCCTTTCACCAGGTAACGGTTGAACACGCTTTTTACGTCCTTGCAATGCCCGGACTCGACCAGATAGCGGGCAAAGTGGGTGCGGCTGATCATGTTGGGGTTGCCGGCAAATTGATATGCGCCCTCCAGCGCGCCGCTGATACCGGCCCTGGCCAGCGCGTCGGACATTTTCCTTGCACGCTCGCCGCGTCCGCTGCGCACGATGCGCAGGCCTTCGACCAGGGGAGGATAAGTGGGCGTGATGTTCAATCCGACGACATGCAGCGTGTGGGTGCGCCAGGACACGGAGATTTCCACCCCATTGACGAAGGTGATGCCGTGCCGGCTTGCGGCGGCGCGCGCCTCATCCAGCCCGTCCACATCATCATGATCGGTCAGCGCCAGCACCTTCACGCCGCGTCCGGCAGCGCGATCCACCAATTCGCCTGGTGTCAGCGTACCGTCGGAAATGTTGGAATGGCAATGCAGGTCGTAATCAAGCATCAGGCTTCTGCGGCGGCACCGCCTCCTTTTTTCATGACCTTGCCCTGTTCGGCCCGCTTGCGGCGCACCTCCTTGGGATCGGCAATCAACGGCCGATAGATCTCGATGCGGTCCCTGTCACGAACCACCGCATCGGCTTTGGTCAGCTTGCCGAATATGCCCAGCTTGTTGACCGCCAGGTCGATCTCGGGATATTTTTGCAAAATCCCGCTGGCCTGGATCGCCTCCGCCACCGTGGCGCCCGGCGCCACCGCTTGCCGGAGCAGCGTCTGCTCTCCCGCCAGGGCATATACCACTTCGATATTAATCTTGTCGCTCATTTATTCGAATAAACCTTTTCTGCGCGCTGGATGAAGGCATCCACGAAACTGTTTGCAATGTAATGAAACACCGGACCGACCAGTTTTTCCAGCAACTTGCTGGAAAATTCATAGTGCAGTGAAAACCCTATTTTACAGGCCGATTCGCTCAACGGGATAAAGCGCCAGGTACCGTCAAGATGCTTGAACGGGCCTTGCTGCAAAGTCATGTCGATTTGATGCGGCGGCCTGCGCACGTTCTCGGTGGTAAAGCTCTGTTTGATATGGTGGTAGTCAATATGCACGGTGGCATGGACCACATCGCCTTCCTGCTCAGCGACGCTGGCTCCGCCGCACCAGGGCAAAAACCCCGGGTAATCTTCCACGCGATCCACGAGGTTGAACATCTGCTCGGCGCTGTGCGCCACCAACACCGTTTTTTCAACTAAAGCCATTACTATCCGGGAAGCCGTGATTCCAAAGACTGGTAGAATAGCCTAACACACCGCAAAACTCACCTGATATGAGCATCATCCAGAATAAAAAAGCCTACCACGAGTACTTCATCGAGGATAAATACGAGGCCGGCATCATGCTGGAAGGATGGGAAGTCAAGGCCATTCGAGCCGGCCGCGCCCAGCTCAAGGAAGCCTACGTAATCGCAAAGGACGGCGCGCTGTATCTGATCGGATCGCATATCAGCCCGTTGCTGAACGCATCCACGCACATCCATCCCGATCCGGTCCGGACCCGCAAACTGCTGCTGCACAAACTGGAAATCGACCGGATCATCGGCAAGGTGCAGCGTGCCGGTTACACCCTGATGCCGCTCGACATGCACTACAAGAACGGCCGCGTAAAACTGGAGATCGGCCTGGCCAAGGGCAAGAAGCAACATGACAAACGGGCAACAGAACGGGAGAAGGACGCAAAGCGCGAGGCAGCTCAGGCTGTAAAAAAGGAGCGGCGTTGAAAGATTGCCCGTTTACGGCGCAGGCTAATTTGCGCTTGCGCATGTTAAGCCCGCAACGCGGGCGGCCGTAGCCACAAGCGCGCCACCGAAAAGGAAAAGGATGCCAAACGCGAAGCAGCACAGGCGATGAAGAAGGAGAGAAGGTAGTAAATCGCGCGCTTGCGGCGCAGGCTAACATGAGCATCGCGAATGTTAAGCCCGCAGGGCGGCCGTGGCCACAAACGGGCAAAAAAAAGGAGGCCAAACTGGAAGCCGCTCAGGCCATGAAAAAAAGAGAGCGGTGCTAGGAGCAATCATGGAAGAAAGCGCAAAACCACAAACCGCCTACCTCGCCGGCGGCTGCTTCTGGGGCATGGAAGAACTGGTGCGCCAGATTCCCGGCGTGCTGGAAACCGAGGTCGGCTACACCGGCGGCGATGTTCAGAACGCGACGTATGAGCGGCACAACGGACACGCGGAAGCGCTCAAGGTGGTGTTCGACCCCAATCAACTGACCTACCGCCACCTGCTGTTCGAATTCTTCCGCATGCACAACCCCACGACGAAGAACCGCCAGGGAAATGACCTCGGCACGTCTTACCGGTCTGCGATCTTTTACATGGACGAGGAACAGAAACAGGTTGCGGAGGAAGTCATCCGCAGCGTGGACGCTTCAGGCGAATGGAACGCCAAGGTGGTGACCGAGGTCGTGCCGTTCCGGGAGTTCTGGCGCGCCGAGGAATATCACCAGAAATATCTGGTCAAGAATCGCGGCGGCTATACCTGTCACTATATGCGCAGGCTCGATCTGGGCGAAGGGAAGTAATCAAACAGGACACGCCGGCTAAACGGCGCAGACCTGAGCAGCCCGGGAATTTTTCAGGGTGTGCGAGCGAACGCCGGCAAACCAGACTATTCAAGTCTAATCGACCATCGCTGCAGTCTCCTGCAACAACTCCCTGGCCCTGGTCACCGCATCATGTTCGGGATTCAAGGCCAGCAGCTTTTGCCAGACAGCGCGCGCCTCGCTGACGTCGTTTTTGGCACGAAGCAACAACAAACCCAGGTTCACATAGGCATGGCCGAAGCCGGGGTCGCGGGCCATCGCTTCGCGGAAAGCCTGTTCGGCCAGCGCGATATCGTTATTGCGCCAGTACATCGTGCCCAGATCGGTCCTCACCCCCGCGAGATCGGGATTGATGTCCAGTGCGCGCCGGTAATAGACGATGGATTGTCCTGCATCACCACGGTCGTAAAAGACATTACCGAGAGCGATCGCGGCATCGATATCGTCGCTGTCCCTGTCAAGGCGCGCCTTGAGCTGAGCGACAGCTTTGTCTTGTTCCATAACCTCGTTCTCCAGCCTGGATCTTCAATAATCGAACAGCGCTGACCATTTCATGCCGAAAATGCAGGTTGCCGTCAACCAGGCGACGACGCACCTCAGCCGCACGCTTGCATCAAACCTGGTTCAGCAATGCCAAACTACGCCCACCCGATGCCAAGCACCGCCACACACACGGTCAGCAGTCCCAATGCCAGGTTCACCGCAATTAGCTTGCGGATTTTTCCCAGCAAATCCCCCGCATCCTTCCAGCGCTGCTTGGCAACATTCAGTCGGAACGGCACATAGCAGGCAAAAAACACATAGCCGAAGATCACCATCATCGCCAGGCCCATCGTCAGCATGATGTGGATGTATGCCCCCACATGCGCCATGCCGCCGAACAGATAGATCAGGTACAAGCCGCTGACCAGGATTGCAGCGAGCGCACCCCACACCCAGACGAAGAAGCGGCGAAATACCGTATCCCACAAACGCAAGCGTTGCGGCGGCTCGAGCACCTCCACCGCAGCCGGCCGGAGCACCACATAGGCGAAGAACATGCCGCCCACCCAGATCAGGACGGCAAGCAGATGGATCAATTTGAACAGGGTCATGATAGTCATCCGTCAAGGTTGGTTGAATGTCTGACACGATACCTGAAAACAGCGCATTTCCCCACCCCTTCTATTGGCCCTGGTCCCGGCCCGGTTCCCGGCGGGGAAACAGCAGCTCGCGCACCGGCCTGAAACTCCTGCGATGCACGGCCGACACGCCATGTTTGCGCAATGCGGCAAGATGCGCTGCGGTGGGATAGCCCTTGTGGGCGGCGAATCCGTAGTACGGGTAGATCTCGTGCAGCTCCAGCATCAATCCGTCGCGGGCGGTCTTGGCCAGGATGGAAGCGGCGGAAATCGCGGCGACCCTGCTGTCGCCTTTCACGATCGCTAGGCTGGGAATGCCGGTATCCGGGCAATGCAACCCGTCCACCAGCACTTGCCGGGGGCTGACGGGCAACGCCTGCACGGCACGGCGCATCGCCAGCAGCGTGGCCTGCAGGATGTTGAGTCGGTCGATTTCATCGACTTCCGCATAGGCCACCGCCCATGCCAGCGCGCGCTCGCGGATTACGGGAGCAAGCTGGTCGCGTTGCCGTTCGGTCAATTTCTTGGAGTCGGCCAGACCGGCGATGGGATGATCCGGATCGAGTATCACCGCTGCCGCGCTGACCGGACCGGCCAATGGGCCCCGTCCGGCTTCATCCACGCCGCAGACCAGCATGGTGTCATGAGCATAACCGATCACCCGGCAACCGCTTTCTGGTTGCCTGGCAGGATGGCTGGCCGTTACACCAGTGGTTCTGTCAGCCATTGGGCAGATAGGGCAGGATCGCCGCGGCCGCCTTTTGCGCGGTGTTCTGGCGCAGCTTCATATGCAGTTCGGTGAAGGTTTGTTCCAGCTCTGCCACGGTATGGGCATCATTGACCAGGTTCAGCAGCGCCTGGGCAAGATTTTCCGGTGTCGCATCATCCTGCATCAGTTCAGGCACGACGAAGCGTTCGCATAATATGTTGGGCAAGCCGTAATATGGCTGGTAGCCTTTCCGCTTCATCAGCCACCATGACAGTGCCGGCATGCGATAGGTGATCACCATCGGTCGCTTGAGCAGGGCCGCTTCCAGCGTGGCGGTACCCGACGCGACCAGCACCCCGTCCGCGACGATCATGGCTTCCTGCGCATGCCCGAACAGCAGTGTGATCGGCAATTCATGCGCTTCGCTGTCGTGTATGGCCCGTTCAAAGATAGTCCGCGTTTCACGGCTTACCAGCGGCACCAGGAAGCGCGCGTCCGGCAGTTTATTCAGGATCAGCCTTGCGGTTTTAATGTAGGTGGAAGCGAGATGCTGCACCTCGCTCTGGCGGCTGCCGGGCAGGAATGCGAATACCCTGGCGCTCAACGGGATGCGCATGGTATCGCGAAATTCCGCGCGCTTCGGCAGGATGGGAAAAAGATCGGCAAGCGGGTGTCCGACATAATCGACCGGCACGCCGGCCTGCCGGTATATCTCGGGCTCATGCGGAAACAATGCAAGCATGTGTGAAACCGCGCGTTTGATCTTGTGGATACGTTCGCCGCGCCAGGCCCAGATCGACGGACTGACGTAATGTACGGTGGTTATCCCGTGCTGCTTGAGCACGAGCTCAAGATCGAGATTGAAATCCGGCGCATCTATCGCAATGAACAGATCCGGACGATGCTCCAGAAAATAGGCGCGCAGTTTGCGGCGTATGCCGAGGATCTCGAAATAGTGGCGCAGCACCTCGACGTAGCCGCGCACCGCGAGCTTTTCCATCGGAAACAGGATTTCCATTCCTGCGGATTTCATCCTCGGTCCGCCGATACCGACGAATTTCAGTCCGGGACGCGCTGCCTTGAGCGCTTCGATCAGGTGGCTGCCGAGCAGGTCGCCCGACGCTTCGCCGGCGACTATGCCGATCACAACATTCTTAGCCATAACAAAAAGGGAATTAACAAATAATAGGGGATCAGCGAATGATGCCGCGCGTTGAAGCGGCGAGAAAATCCGCCAGCAATTTCACCTCGGGATGTTCCGCCACCTGCGATTGCAATGCGGCTTTGGCATCCTCCAGGCTGAGGCCGGATCGATACAGTGTCTTGTACGCGCGCTTGATCGCCATGATCGACTCGCCGGAGAATCCGCGCCGCTTCAAACCCTCCGAGTTGATGCCGTGCGCCACGGCCGGATTGTCGGCAGCGGTGACATAAGGCGGCAAATCCTGCGACAAGCGCGTCTGGAAGCCGGTCATCGCGTGTGCGCCGATACGCACGAACTGGTGTATGCCGGACAAACCGCCCAGAAATACCCAGTCGCCCACATGCACGTGGCCGCCAAGCGTCGCCCCGTTCGCCATGATGGTATGGCTGCCGATCTGGCAATCGTGCGCAACATGCACATACGCCATGATCCAATTGTCGCTGCCGATGCGCGTGACGCCGGCGTCCTGTGCGGTACCGGTATTGAGCGTACAGAATTCGCGTATCGTGTTGTTGTCGCCGATCTCGAGGCGCGTCGGCTCGCCCGCATATTTCTTGTCCTGGGGCATCGCGCCCACCGAACTAAACTGGAAGATGCGATTGGCCCTGCCGATGCGGGTGTGCCCCTCGACGACGACATGGGGTCCGATCCAGGTTCCCGGGCCGACCTCGACGTGCTCGCCGATGACGGAATAGGCACCCACCTCGAGATCATCGGCAAGTCTGGCGTTCGGGTGGATGATGGCGGTGGGATGGCGCATTAGGGGGCTGCTTTGATGGTACACATCAACTCTGCCTCGGCGGCCAGCTGGCCGTCCACTTCGACGATTCCGCTGAATTTGGAAAGGCCGCGCATGCTGCGGATCAGCGATACCTTGATGATCATTTGATCGCCGGGAGTGACCGGGCGCTTGAACCGTGCGCCATCGATACCGGCAAAATAATACACCGATTTTTCGCTCGCTCCGGCACCCATCGATTTGAACGACAACAAACCGGCAGCCTGAGCCATCGCCTCGATGATCAGCACACCCGGCATCACCGGATGGTGCGGGTAATGCCCGGGGAAAAACGGTTCGTTGATCGTCACATTCTTCAGCGCAACGATGCTCTTGCCGTGTTCCATCGACAGAACACGATCGATGAGCAAGAACGGGTAACGGTGCGGCAAGAGTTCGATTATTTCGTGTATATCCATCTGTGTAGTCATCAGTATGTCCCGGTTATTGATGCCCGTCTGAAAGCTTCGGGCCCAAGGTTTTAATTTCTGCTTCCAGATTCTTTATGCGATTCACCAGATCGTCGAAATGACGCAGATGCACGGCATTCCTGCGCCAGTCGTCCGCACTGGAAAACGGAAATATCCCCGCGTATGCCCCCGCTTCACGGATGGATTTACTGATCAGTGTGAACGCCGCAATCTCGACATGATCCGCGATATGCAGATGTCCGAGTATCCCGGCACTGCCGCCGATCTGGCAGTAGCGCCCGATGCTCGTGCTGCCGGCAATGCCAACACAGGCGGCGATGGCGGTATGCGCGCCGATGCGCACGTTATGCGCAACCTGGATCTGGTTGTCCAGCTTCACGCCGTCCTCGATCATGGTATCGTCCAGCGCACCCCTATCGATGGTGGTGTTAGCGCCGATCTCCACATCGTTGCCGATCACCACCCGGCCTATTTGCGGAATCTTGATCCAGCGCCCCTCATCCATCGCGTGACCGAATCCATCGGAGCCGATCACCGCACCGGAGTGGGCGATCAGGTTATTTCCTATTACGCAGCCGTGATAAACCACCACGCGTGGATAGAGCCGCGCATGGCTGCCCAGGATCGCATTTTCCCCGATATAACAACCTTCGCCGACCACGCTGTTCGCGCCTATCCTTGCCCCCGCGCCGATTACTGCAGTCGCCGCGATGCTGGCCGCAGGGTCGATCATTGCGCCTGCACCGATGACTGCTCGCGGATGTATGCCGGGCTCGACTTGCGGCAATGGATTCAGCAGCGCGGAAACCCTGGCGAAATACGCGTAAGGGTTCGCAGAGATGATGCGCGGCAAACCGGTAGCTTCGGCATCGGCTTCGCCAAGGATGACTGCGCCGGCTTTGGTGCTGTCCAGCTGCGCGCGATACCTGCTGTTGGTGAGGAAGCTGATATGTGCAGGCTGGGCGGCTTCCAGCGTCGCAACCTGTGAGACGCATGTATCGGCCCGGCCCAACACGCGCCCGCCCAGGCGCTCGGCAATCTCGGATAATCGGTAGGAAACGGTCATGCGGAAATATCCGGATTATTTGCCGGGGTTGTTGTCCGCCTTGTCGTCGGGTTTGGTGTCGGCAAGCATCTTGATCACCTTGTCGGTAATATCGATTTTCGGATTGCGATATACCGCTTCCTGCAGGATCAGGTCATACTTCTCGGACTCTGCAATCGCCTGGATCGCCTTGTTGGCTTGCTCCAGCACAATGGCCAGTTCTTCGTTCTTGCGCAAATTCAAATCCTCGCGGAATTCGCGCTGCATGCGTTGCAAGTCCACATTCATGGCCGTCAGCTCGCGCTCCTTGTTGCGGCGATCGGCATCCGAAAGCTTGCCGTCATCATTGTCCAGCGACGTTTGCAAATCTTTCGCCTGTTTCATCAACTTCTTGATCGCCTGGTCCCGTCCGGAGAATTCCTGTTCGATCTTGCTTTCCGCCTTCATCGCCGGGGCGGACTCACGCAACACGCGCTCGGTGTCCACCACGCCCACTTTAAATTCTCCGGCCTGCGTCGCGCCGGCACACAACAATATGGCCAACATGCCCGCTTTGATCATTGTCTTCATTGCCATTTCCCCTTCATCATCTAACTACCCGCAACTGCAGTTATGGCTTTGCCAACCTTGCATTCAAATTGTCGAGTGACAAAACTTGGTCTTGTTACCATCCCCATTCAAACGTAGCGCACTCCTTGCGCACTACCGGGATCTGGCAAATCGTCGCTCGGATAACGCAATGGCTACAGCATATCCGGCGACCGAGATGTTGCCCTTTATGCCGCAGCTGGTATCTGTCAGAACACCGAGCCCAAAGTAAATTGGAATTTCTGCAATCTGTCCTGCGGCTGCTTCTCGATAGGCAAAGCATAACTGAATTTAAGCGGCCCTACCGGGGATATCCAGGTAAAGGCCACGCCGGCAGAATAGCGCATTCCGGCACTGCCCGGCAGATCACCGGGTCCATAGACCGCACCGCCATCGATAAACTCGCTCAACCGCACGGACTGCTCTTTGCCCAGGCCGGGAAGAGGCGACAAAACCTCGACTCCTGCAAGCACCCTGCGCGGACCGCCCAATACCGAATCGGTCGAGTCCCGCGGACCCAGCGAATTTGCTTCATAGCCGCGCACCGAACCCGGGCCGCCCGCATAGAAATTCTTGAAGAACGGCAATACCTCGCCGCCATATCCGCCCGCGACACCGGCCTCGCCATGCAACAACAAGGTCAGATCGTCACTCAATGGATGAAACCATTGATGCATATAGTCAAGTTTGTAGTAGCGCAAATTCCAAACCGGCATGGAAACTTCCGCGGTCGCACGTTGCACCGACCCCGATGTGGTATAGATCGCACTGTCGCGACTATCCCTGCTCCAGCCGACGGTTCCCAGCAAACTGTTGCTGATTGCACCGGCAACGTTGACATATTCGATCAAGCGCGTCGGACTGGACGTGAACAAGCCCAATTGGGTGTTCTCGGCTGCCAGACCATAGCTGATGGTCTGTTCCTCGCTGATCGGCACGCCAAACCGCACGCCGGTACCCAGGGTATGCGACGAGTATTGGCTGACTGCAGTGGTCTGCGAATCAAGGTTGCGCTTGTAAACATCAAACCCGCGGCTGACTCCGTCGTCGGTGAAATAGGGATTGGTGTAGGAAACCGAGTAGACCTGGTTGATCCTGCCGGTGTTGATCTGGGTGGAAAGAAAGTTGCCGCTCCCGAACAGATTGGCCTGGGATACGCTACCGGTCAGGATCAGGCCTTCACCGCTCGAGAAACCCGCCCCCAAAGAGATGCTGCCGGTCGATTTTTCCTTCACCGACATGTTCACATCCACCTGGTCTGCAGCCCCTTGTACCGGCGGCGTCTCAATATTGACCTCGGAAAAGAAATCCAGCTTGTCTACGCGCTGTTTGGATCTCTTGATCTTGTCCACATCGAACCACTCGCCTTCGGTCTGACGGAATTCGCGGCGTATCACCTCATCGCGGCTCTTGTTGTTTCCGGATATGTTGATGTGGCGGATATACACGCGGTTGCCGGGATCCACGACGAAGTTGAATGCGACCGTGTGATTTTTCTTGTCGATCTCCGGAATCGCATTCACGTTGGCAAACGCGTATCCATCCTGGCCCAGGCGTTCCCCTATCTTCTTGCTGGTTTCACTCATTGCTTTGCGCGAAAAGGTATCGCCCGCTTTCACCTGCACGAGTTTTTCGATGTCCGCTTTGGGCACCACCGTGTCGCCGGATACCTTTACCCCGGAAACGGTGTATTTCGGGCCTTCGGTCAGATTGATCGTGATGTAGATATTCTTCCTGTCGGGCGTGATCGAAACCTGCGTTGAATCGATATTGAATTCCAGGTAGCCGTTGTCCATATAGAACGAACGCAGGGTTTCCAGGTCTGCGGAAAGTTTCTGCTTGGAATACTGGTCGTTGCTGCTGAACCAGGCAAACCATCCCGGCGTGCCCAGTTTCATCATATCGAGCAACTCCGCTTCCGGGTAGACATGATTGCCGATCACATTGATCTGCTTAATTTTGGAAACTTCGCCCTCGATCACGTTGAACACGATACTAACCCTGTTGCGGGGCAGTTCGGTTACGGTGCTGGTCACCTTGACATCGTATTTTCCGCGCGCGATATACTGGCGCTTCAATTCCTGGGTGGCTTTTTCCAGAGCACCCTTGTCGAAGATCCTTGCTTCGGCAAGCCCCGCATACTTCATGTTCTGCAGGATCTGATCCTTGGGAAAATCCTTGGCACCGTGTATCTCGATACTGGCGATCGTGGGACGTTCCACCACCTGCACGATCAAGACCCCGTGATCCACTTTCAACCGGACATCCTTGAAGAATCCCGTGGCATACAGCGCATGGATCGCCGCGGCCCCCTGCTCGTTATTCATCGTGTCCCCGACCTTCACAGGCAGATAACTGAACACCGCGCCGGGATCGGTACGCTGGATTCCCTCGACGCGAATGTCCTTGATGGTGAATGGCTCGATTGCCCAGGCGCGCGAGATGATACAGAGCAGGAACATCAATCCCGCCAGTTTTTTTGTGTACATTATTTAGCCTGAAACAAAGCGGTTCAAATCGTTATATATCGCAAAAACCATCAGCGTGCCCAGCAGCGCGATGCCTATCTTCTGTCCGAACTCCATGGCCATTTCGGAAACCGGACTTCCCTTGACCAGTTCGACGACATAATACAGCAAGTGCCCGCCATCCAATAACGGGATGGGCAACAAATTCAACACGCCGAGACTGATGCTGATCAACGCAAGGAAGCTCAGGTAGGTCACCACGCCCATTTTCGCCGACTGGCCGGCGTAATCGGCGATCGTGATCGGGCCGCTGATATTTTTCACTGATACCTCGCCCATCACCATCTTGCCCATCATATCCAGGCTGATCGCGAAAGTTTCCCAGGTCTTGCGCAGGGATTGCGTCAATGCATTGAGCGGGCTGTAACTCACCGAGGTGAGCATAGCCTGCCATGCGGCATCGTCGACTTCCGGGCCCGCGCCGATCCGGCCAATGGTCTTGCCGGATTCATCCACCGCTTGCGGAACCACACTGACCTGCATATTGGTTGTGCCGCGCCGGACATCGAGCAGCACGGTTTGGTCGGGATGCGCACGGATCGCGTCCACCATGTCCATCCATTTGGTCAGCGGCACGCCATTGACGCTCAGAATACGATCGCCGCGCTGCAGGCCCGCGCGCTGCGCCACGCTGCCTTCGGCAATATTTCCAATGACGGGCAGCACGACGGGTTGATACAGATGCAAACCGAGCTTGTCGAGAAAATCGCCGTCCAGATCCTTTGCTTTCAGGCCGCTTATATCGAGTGTATGAACCATCCTTGCGCCGCCGGCACCGGTCGCCTCGATTTTCACGATGCGGTGATTCGCATCGTTCCGGTTTTGCCGGACCACCGACTCCATCAGCAACCAATGCAAATCCTGCCAACTCGGAACTGGTTCGCCATTGACTCTCAGTATGGTCTCTTTCGATTGCATCCCGGCGACCGCAGCCGGTGTGCCCTGCGGCACCTCGCCCAGCACCGGTTTCAGCCCGGGTACGCCGTGGACGAACAACCCCCAATACAGCAGTATCGCCAGCAGGAAATTCGCCAGCGGCCCGGCGATCACGATGGCCATGCGCTGCAGCACCGGCTTGCGGTTGAAGGCATAGGGCAAATCCTGCGGCGCGACCTCTTCTTCGCGCTCGTCCAGCATCTTGACGTAGCCGCCCAGCGGAACCGAGGAAATCACCCACTCTGTTTCGCTTTTGGCGAAGCGCTTGCTGTAGATCACCTTGCCAAAGCCCAGCGAAAACCGCAGCACCCTGACACCGAACAGGCGCGCCATCACATAGTGTCCGTATTCATGGAACACCACCAGCAGTGCGAGCGCGAGCACAAAGGCAAACAGGGTAGTCATCTTTTCATTCCTTGGATTCGTCGTTGCGCCTCCAGGCGCGCCTCGCCATCAGCACCGAGGACATCGTCCAGGGTGCCGACCGCAGCGACCGGCAACGCATCCAGAACCGCGCCGATCACGGCCGGTATGGCCAGAAAAGATATCTGCTTGTCCAGAAACGCCGCCACCGCCACCTCATTTGCCGCATTCAATATCGCCGGAGCCGTACCCCCCGCGCGCAGTGCCTGGTATGCCAAAGCCAGGCAGGGGAAACGCTCGAAGTCTGGCGCGGCAAAGTTCATCGTCGCGACCTTGAACAGGTCCAGCGGAGCCACACCCGCATCAATACGTCCCGGATAAGCCAGGCCATAGGCGATCGGTGTGCGCATGTCCGGATTGCCGAGCTGCGCCAGCACCGACCCATCTACATATTCTACCAGCGAATGAATCACGCTCTGCGGATGGACCACCACCTGGATGTCATCGGCTGCAGCATTGAACAGCCAGTGCGCTTCGATGACTTCCAGCCCCTTGTTCATCATGCTTGCCGAATCGACCGAGATCTTGCGCCCCATCACCCAGTTGGGATGCGCGCAAGCCTGTTCGGGTGTGACGTTGTGCAATTCGTCCAGCGGAATATCGCGAAACGGGCCGCCCGATGCGGTCAGCAGGATGCGGCGCACGCCGTTGGCTGCCAGGTTGCCGTTGTAGCCGCGCGGCAAAGCCTGGAATATCGCGTTGTGTTCGCTGTCGATCGGCATCAGGCTGGCACCGCTCTCGCGCACCGCATCCATGAACACATTGCCCGCCATCACCAGCGTCTCCTTGTTCGCCAGCAGGATTTTCTTGCCGGCCCGCGCCGCCGCCAGGGTGGGTCGCAATCCCGCCGCCCCGACGATGGCAGCCATCACCGCATCCACTTCCGGCAACACCGCGACCTGCTCCAGTGCCGCAATGCCGCTCAATATCTCGGTGCCCAGCCCGACTTCGCGGGTACACCGGCGCAACTCGTCCGCGGCACCCTCTTCCAGCATCACCGCAAAGGCCGGCTTGAATTGCAGGCATTGGCTGAACAGCAAATCCACCTGGCTGTTCGCGGTCAGCGCAAGGACCCTGAATCTTTCGGGATGACGCGCCACCACGTCCAGCGTGCTGGTACCGATACTGCCGGTGGAACCGAGGATGGTGATGTTCTGCAGCGTGACCTGTGGCATGAATCGTCAAATATGTTGCAATAATATCGCCAGTGCGGCGAGCGGCAGGGTCGAGGTCAGCGCATCGATGCGATCCAGCAATCCGCCGTGTCCGGGCAGCAGGCCGCCGCTATCCTTGACACCCGCCTGGCGCTTGATCAGCGACTCGAACAGATCGCCGATCACGGCCAGGCCAACCCAGCACCAGGAAGCCATAAGCACGGTGGGCAGGAACGCGATATGGATCTTGAACGGCGCGAATATCCATCCCAGCAACACGCATGCCGACACGCCCAGCATTGCGCCCGCCACACCCTCCCAGGTCTTGCCGGGACTGATGCTGGGCGCGAGCTTGGTTTTGCCAAACTTGCGGCCGGCGAAGTAAGCGGAAATATCCGCCACCCATACCAGGCTCATCATGCCCAGCAGCCACCACGGGTGCCCCAGACGCAAATCCAGCATCGCCAAACCGGTCGGGATCAGCACCACCCAGCCGATCAGCGCCATCAGCACGGACGGCAGGACACGGTGTTGCGCAGCATCCGGGATGATTCCATGTCTTCCGCTTTCGCCGTGCTGGTCCGGTAACGCTTCAGGGGCGGGCAAGTCCAGCTTCCAGCCCGCGATCAACCAGGCTGGAACGACCACCAGCCAAAGCACTACAGACAAGCTGTAAACCGCCAGATGGGTGAATAAAGCCTGCTCAAAGGTGTGATAGGCATCGAACCAGATCAGACCCACCATCACCAGCAGCGTCAGTCCCCAGAAAACGTTCGCGGCTCTATGGCCGAATCTGGACAATCGCGTCCATTCGGAAGCGCCCTGCAGCACCACCACCGTCACCAGCAGGGCCCAGCCGGCGTCGGGCAAAGCGAACAATGCCAACAAAAACAGTGCCAATAAGATAACAGCCGTGATCACGCGGGACTTAAGCATCGAATTTCTTCTCATGACCTTTTGCCACGAATCCTGCAACTGCTTTATCCATCACACGCATCCTATGCATTTCGCTCTCCTTCGGTGGCACCGACCAGCTGTTCACTGGTCCGGCCAAAACGTCGCTCGCGCTGCTGATACCAGGCAATCGCCTTGTTCAATTCGTTGCGGTCAAAGGCCGGCCATAGCGTGCCGGTGAAATACAATTCGGTATAGGCCAGTTGCCACAGCATGAAGTTGCTGATGCGCTGTTCGCCCCCGGTGCGTATGAACAGATCGGGCTCGGGAGCGTCGCTCATCGACAGGTAGGGCTGCAAATCTTCCTCGGTAAAGGTTTGCGCAAGGAGAGGGTGCTCGCGGAGCATCGATTTGATCGCGCGCATCACATCCCAGCGTCCGCCGTAGTTAGCCGCGATCGTCAGCGTAAGCGCGGAATTACCCTGGGTAAGCTGCTCGGCTTCCAGCATGCTCTGTTTGAGCCTTTCGTCGAATCGGGCACGGTCACCGATGATTCTCAGACGGATATTGTTCTGGTGCAGTTTGGCGACCTCGCGTTCCAGCATTTTCAGAAACAAAGACATCAGGAAGGAGACTTCCTCGGCCGGACGCCGCCAGTTCTCGCTGCTGAACGCGAACACCGTCAGGTACTTCACACCCATTTCGCGGCACGCCTTCACCACTTCCCGCAATGCCTCGACCCCGCGCTGGTGTCCCGCCACGCGCGGCATGAAGCGCTGTTTCGCCCAGCGCCCGTTGCCGTCCATGATGATCGCGATATGGTGCGGGATAGCGGTTGTATCCGGTATCGTGCGGGTGGAACTCGGGGGGAGGTTAGCCATTGTTCAAATTTTCACTTATTCCAGTTTCACTTTGAAGGTGAGAAAAGGCCGCGGCAAACGCACGGCGCGTGCGGTAATGTTGCCGCCTTATGAAGGAGGACTGGTTCTAGACGGCCATCAGGTCGGCTTCTTTGGCCGCCAGCGCCTTGTCGATTTCCGCAACAAAGCGGTCGGTCAGTTTCTGGATCTCGTCCTGGGTGCGGCGTTCCTCGTCCTCGGCGATCTCCTTGTTCTTCAGCGCATCCTTGAGCGTGTTATTGGCATCGCGGCGAATGTTGCGCACCGCCACCTTGGCCGTCTCGCCTTCAGCCTTGATCACCTTGATCAGGTCGCGGCGGCGCTCTTCGGTCAACATCGGCATCGGCACGCGTATCAAGTCGCCGTTGGTGGCCGGGTTCAGGCCCAGGTCCGCATCACGGATCGCACGTTCGACGGGGCCGACCATATTCTTTTCCCATGGCTGCACGCCGATGGTGCGCGCGTCGATCAGCGTGATGTTGGCAACCTGGGTGACCAAGGTCGGATTTCCGTAATATTCCACCATCACGTGATCCAGCAAACCGGTGTGGGCACGCCCGGTACGCACTTTGCCCAGGTCCGCCTTCAACGCGTCCAGTGATTTTTGCATCTTCTGTTCGGTCGTTTTCTTTATTTCAGCAATCACGATTTATCTCCTGAATCAGTCAACACGCACCCTGTTCATCGCAAACCCTAGTCAACCCGGACCAGCGTGCCTTCCCCCTCGCCCAATACCACCCGTTTCAGCGCGCCGGGCTTGAATATGCTGAACACGATGATCGGCAGCTTCTGGTCGCGGCACAGCGTCAGCGCAGTCGCGTCCATGATCTTGAGATTCTTGCTGATCGCCTCATCGAAGCTGAGGCTCTGATAGCGGATCGCGTGCGGGTCCTTTTTCGGGTCGGCGGTATATACACCGTCCACCTTGGTCGCCTTGATCACCACCTCGGCGGACATCTCGACACCGCGCAATGCGGCGGCAGTATCGGTGGTAAAGAACGGGCTGCCGATTCCGGCAGCGAAGATCACCACCTTGCCATCCTCCAGATAGCGCAGCGCCTTGCCGCGAATGAACGGTTCGGCCACCTGCTCCAGGTTCAGCGCGGACTGCACCCGGCAATCGAGGCCGGCACGCGTCATCGCATCCTGCAACGCCATCGAATTCATCACCGTCGCCAGCATGCCCATGTAATCCGCAGTCGCCCTGTCCATCCCCGCCGCTGCCGGAGCCACGCCGCGGAAGATATTGCCGCCGCCGATCACGATCGCGACCTGCACACCCAATTCGACCACTTCCGCGATCTCCGCCACGATGCGCGCGATCGTTTCGCGATTGATGCCGTAGCTGTCGTCGCCCATCAGGGCTTCGCCGCTGAGCTTGAGCAGGATGCGTTTATAGGCGGGAGCACTCATGAAAATCAGCCCTTCGCCGCTTCAGCCGCGGCGGCCACTTCGGCAGCGTAATCCTCGACCTTCTTTTCTATGCCCTCGCCCACCACGAACATCCGGAACGCGCTCACCGAAGCGCCCTTGGCTTTCAGGAGTTGTTCGACGGTCTGCTTGCCGTCCTCTGCCTTGACGAACACCTGGCCCAGCAGGGTGACTTCCTTGAGGAACTTCTGCACTGTGCCTTCCGCGATCTTTTCCAGCATCGCTTCCGGCTTGCCGCCTTCGCGCGCTTTTTCGATCGCGATGCGGCGTTCGGTCGCGATATCTTCCTGATTCACGCCGCTGGCATCGATCGACTTCGGCTTGCTGGCGGCGATATGCATCGAAATATCGCGGCCCAGCGCATCGTCTCCTCCGGTGAAATTCAGCAGCACGCCGATCTTGCTGCCGTGCAGATAACTGGACAGCTTGCCGGTCGTGGTCGCGTAGCGCTCGAAACGGCGGACGGTGACATTCTCGCCCAGTTTCATCACCAGCGCCTTACGGGTTTCCTCGACGGTCCCGGAACCGTTGGCGATCGCCATGCCGGACAGCGCGTCAAGGTCGGCCGGATTGTGCTTTGCCACGGTCTCGGCCACATTTTTTGCGAACGCGATGAAGTCATCGTTCTTGGCGACGAAGTCGGTTTCGCAGTTCACTTCCACCAGCGCGCCACTCTTGCTGTCGTTCGAAATATAGGTGCGGACCACGCCCTCGGCGGTCACCCGGCTGGCTGCCTTGCTGGCCTTCGTGCCGCTCTTGATGCGCAGCTGCTCTTCGGCCGCTTTCAGATCGCCCTTGGCTTCGACCAGCGCGCGTTTGCATTCCATCATGCCGAGACCGGTCATCTCGCGCAGTTCCTTGACCATACTTGCGGTAACTTCAGACATCTTCTGCTCCATATATTAAATTAAACAAATATTCCGAAAACTCTCGACAGGGTGCTAATAATCGTCGCGGACAAACGCGGCGATTTTCTGCTTACATCAATCCGTGACGGCACCCTTGCTCGCCGTCGACACCAGCTTGGCATATTTCGCCATTACGCCACGTGTATAGCGCGGTTGCGGCGGTTGCCACGCGGCCCGGCGGCGCGCCACTTCCTCGTCGTTCACATTCAATTGCAACAGGCGCTGTTCCGCATCGATGGTCACGGAATCACCTTCCCTCACCAGCGCGATCGTGCCGCCCACCGCGGCTTCCGGTGCAACGTGACCCACCACCATGCCGTAGGTCCCGCCCGAGAACCGGCCGTCGGTGATCAGTCCGACGGAATCGCCCAGACCTTCGCCGATAATGGCCGACGTGGGCGACAGCATCTCGCGCATGCCCGGCCCGCCCTTGGGACCTTCGTAGCGGATGATCACCACATCACCCGCGTTTATCCTGCGTGCGAGGATGGCTTCCATGCATGCCTCTTCCGAATCGAACACGCGCGCGGGTCCGGTGATCTTGGCCAGCTTGACGCCGGTGATCTTGGCCACCGCGCCTTCCTGGGCGAGATTTCCCTTCAGGATGGCAAGATGTCCCTGCGCATAGATCGGATCGTTCCACGGACGGATCACGTCCTGGTCCTTGCGCGGCTCGTCCGGCACATCTTTCAGTATTTCCGCAATGGTCTGCCCGGTGATGGTCAACTCATTGCCATGCAGCGCGCCGTTCGCGAGCAATATCTTCATCACCTGTGGAATTCCGCCGGCCCGGTGCAGATCGGTCGCGACATATTTTCCGGAGGGCTTCAGATCGCACAATACCGGCACACGGGCGCGTATCATTTCGAAGTCATCGATGGTCAGGGTCACCTCCGCGGCATGGGCAATGGCCATCAGGTGCAGCACCGCATTAGTTGAACCGCCCACCGCCATGATCACCGCGATCGCGTTCTCGAACGCGTTGCGTGTCAACAACTGGCGCGGCAGGATCTGCTTTCTGATCGCGTTCACCAGCACCTCGGCGGATTTCGCGGCGCTCTCCGCCTTTTCCAGGTCCTCCGCAGCCATCGTCGATGAATACATCAGGCTCATACCCATCGCTTCGATGGCGGAAGACATCGTGTTCGCGGTATACATGCCGCCGCACGAGCCCGCGCCGGGACAGGCATGGCGCTCGATTTCGGTCAATTCGATCTCGTCGATCTTGTGCGCGGTGTACTGCCCCACCGCCTCGAACGAACTCACGATGGTCAGGTCGCGGCCATGATAGTGGCCGGGCTTGATGGTGCCGCCATAGACAAAGATGGACGGGATGTTCAAACGCGCAATCGCGATCATCGCGCCCGGCATGTTCTTGTCGCAGCCGCCGATCGCGAGTACGCCGTCCATGCTCTGGCCGTTGCACACGGTCTCGATGGAATCGGCGATCACCTCGCGCGACACCAGCGAATATTTCATCCCCTCGGTCCCCATCGAGATGCCGTCCGAGATGGTGATTGTGCCGAACACCTGCGGCATCGCACCGGCTTTTTTCAACGCGGCTTCGGCGCGACCCGCCAATGCGCCGATGCCCATATTGCAGGGTGTGATCGTGCTGTGCGCATTCGCCACACCGACGATGGGCTTGTCGAAATCCTTGTCGCCGAATCCCACCGCGCGAAGCATTGCGCGGTTTGGTGAACGCTGCACGCCCTGGGTGACAATGCTGCTTCTATGATTGTCTGACATGATATTCGCCCTGCAAAATTACTTATAAAAAAAGGGGCTCGCGCCCCTTTTTGCGGCTTGATTGAATTCAGGCTGCCTGCTCGGCCGGCTGTTCGGCAATTTGCTCGACCAGCTCGTTCATGGCCTGGGCTCGTCCTTCCAGCACCGCGTCGGCGATGGCGCGGGCATACAGACGGATCGCCTGGGTGGAGTCGTCGTTGCCGGGAATCACGTAATCCACGCCCAGCGGCGAATTGTTGGTATCGACGATACCAATCACCGGGATACCGAGCTTTTGCGCCTCGACGATGGCACCCTTCTGGTAGCCGACGTCGATCACGAACAGCGCGTCCGGCAGACCCTTCATGTCCTTGATGCCGCCCAGGCTGCGCTCGAGCTTCTCCAGTTCGCGCTTCATCATCAGCGCATCCTTCTTGGATATCTTTTCGGCGGCACCGTCGGCAGTCATCTGCTCAAGTTCGCGCAGGCGCTTGATCGATTCCTGCACGGTCTTGTAGTTGGTCAGCATCCCGCCCAACCAGCGGTGGTTCACGAACGGCGATTCTGCGCGCATGGCTTCTTCCTGCAGGATGTCGCGTGCCTGGCGCTTGGTCGCGACGAACAGGATGGTGCCTTTCTTCGCGGACAGCTTGCGCACGAAGTTTTCCGCCTCGGCGAACATCGAGACGGTTTTTTCCAGGTTGATGATATGTATCTTGTTGCGGTGACCGAAGATGAAGGGTGCCATCTTGGGGTTCCAGAAACGTGTCTGGTGTCCGAAATGCACACCAGCTTCCAGCATTTGACGCATAGTTACAGCCATTTTGATTACTCCAATCGTAAGGGTTATTTCCAATTCCTGACAGAAACGATCACTGCGTTGGCTTCGTCTTCAGCTCCTAGCCGCACTATAAAGTGCTGTCTTCGTCGCCTCATCCTCGCCGCCTTGTGCTCATTCCCCTCAGAAACAGGAAAAGAACTACCATTCGCCAGCCTGACTCTTTCGAGCACCCCAACTTGTGCGAACGGGAAATTTGCCCGGGGGAAATATATAACTAACTATCCCGAAGCGGCGGGCATTCTAACATCAATACGCCGCTTCACTCAACCTAAACCGGCATCAAACCGGATATTAACCCATCGACTGGCACCCGCTGCCGCAAAGCGGGCGTGATTGTCGGAAGGAACTCGTGAGTTCGCGGCTGCGCTGAAGCCTGAAACCGGATCATTGCGAAGGTTCCAGGGCCATGCGCTGGCGCTTATAATCGTCGTAACTCTGCCGCTTACCGCATTCCATGGCCGGATTCTTGAGGCATTCCTGCTCGCGGACGTTCTGCATCGTTTCATAGGCGGTTCGCTGAGCCATATCCGAACTGCATCCGGCACTCATTACAATGATTGCCAGACCTAACACACCCGACAATCTACTCATAAACAAATCCTTTCTTCATTTTATAAAAAGTGCCTAAAAATTCAGAGTTCGCCCAAATGCAAGGCGCGTAGAAATTTTGCGAGCATCCGCTATGCGGATTACCTGCCTACCCCACTGCGCAGCGCCGCATATGGGACGATATGTAAGCAAGAAAATTTTTGCGCAACACAGCATAACCAGCCACTTGGTTGCTGTCTTTTGGCGACCTTAGTGGAATGGCTAGTAGCTTCATCAGTTGGGATGAAATCTGGATTTTTGAGCTACTCGCGCAATATCGCCAGCGGCGACAGCATAGTCAGACGTCGCGTCCCCAGCCACCCAGCCAGCATCACGACGCTCATCCCGCCCAGTCCGCCGGCCAGCCAGATCGCGATGCCGGTCTGGTACGGAATATCCAGCACGCGGCTCGCCAAAACCCAACCCAGCAACACCGCACCTCCGGCGGCAAACAGGCCGCTCAGCAATCCAAGCACCGCAAACTCGCTCAGGTGCAGGCGGCGCAGATAGCGGCTGTCCGCGCCCAGCGTGCGCAGGATCGCGGCTTCATGGATGCGCTCGTCCTGGGTCGCGAGCAATGCGGCATACAGCACCGCCAGGCCGCTCAGCAAGGTGAACAGGAACACCGCGGTCATGGTTTGCGAGATTTGGTCCATGATGTGGCGCACCTGCGCAATCATCGCCTCGACATCGATCAGCAGCAGGTTGGGGAATAGCTTGAGCAATGCATTCATGGCTTGCCCCCGCTCCGGCGGCAGATAAAAGCTGGTGATATAACTGGCCGGAAAATCCTCCAGCATGCCGGGCGCGGCAATCACGAAGAAATTCACCTGCATCGAATCCCATTCCACCTTGCGCAGGTTTACCACCTTCGCACTGAACCGGTTGCCCCCCACGTCGTAGGTCAGCATGTCGCCCATATTGATGCCCAGCGTCTTCGCGATGCCTTCTTCCACGGACAATTCGCCGATTTTCTGTGCCGTGCCATCCGTCTTCTGTGCTTGGCTATCCTCCTCATTTATCGGGGAAAACCATTTACCCTGGACCAATACATTTCCGGTTGGCACATGATCCAGCCATGATAGGTTGGTCTCGCGCTCCACCAATGCGCGCGCACGCGGGTCCGGGTAATCGTCGCCATTGATCTCTCGCCCGTTGATCGCGACCAGGCGCCCGCGCACCATCGGGAACAACTCCGGACGCGGCAATTTTTGCTTCGTGAAAAAATCCAGCACCGCGGCGCGCTGGTCGGGCTGGACGTTGACGATGAAACGGTTGGGCGCATCGGGCGGCAAGCGCGAACGCCAGCTGTCCATCAAATCGGCGCGCACGAAGGTGAGCAGCAGCAGGGCCATGCCGCCCAGGCTGAGTGCGACGGTCTGTACCGCGTTGCTGCGCGCATGCCGTGCCATGTTGGAGAATACATGGCTGCCGAACCTGGCCAGCGCACGCACGATCAACCAGGCCAGCAAACCGAACAGCAGCAGACCCGCGATCAATCCGCACAGCACCGTCAGGCCCAGCTTGAGCGACCCCGCCTGCCACAGGAACAGTCCGCACAGCACAGCACCGCCGGAGGCGTACAACAACCACGCACCCGCTTGCGGCGCACCCAGTTCGCGGCGGATCACGCGCAACGGCGAAACGCTTTTCAATTGCCACAACGGCAGGAACGCGAAGCCCAGCAACAATGCCATGCCGCTCGCGGCAGCCTGCCACAACGGCGTCCAGCCGGGTGCGGGCAATGCAGCGTCGCGCATCGAAGGAATGGAATCCACCAGCACGGCCTGAGACAGATAGCCGAGCGACTCGCCCAGCAGCACGGCACAAAATCCGAGCAGCAGGAACTGATACAGGAAGATGCGCAGCACCTGCGCCTGGTTCGCACCCAGACAGCGCATCATCGCGCAGCTGTCCAGATGGCGCGAGATGAAATGCCGCGACGCCAGCGCCAGTGCGACGCCCGCCAGCACCACCGCGGTCAGCGCGGCCAGCCCGAGGAAATGCTCGGCGCGATCCAGTGCGTTGCGTATTTCCGGTCGCGCGTCGCGCACGTCCTCCATCTTTTCACCCAGCATCAACCGGGTTTTCAGCCAATTGCGCAGATTAGCGACTTGCTTAGCATCGCCCGCCACCATCAAACGGTACCCGATACGGCTGCCTTCCTGCACCAGCCCGCTGGCGGGCAAGTCGGCCGCATTCAGAATCACGCGCGGCGAGAAACTGGCAAAGCCGACCGACTGGTCCACGAAACGCACCACCCGCGCCGCCACCTTCAAATGCAGCGCGCCGATGCTCACCTCGTCGCCCAGCTGCAATCCCAGACGCTGCATCAGGCGCTCATCCGCCCACAGCGTGCCGCGCGCGGGGATGCTGCTGTTTTCGTTTCGGATCACATGCTGGCTGCCATCGTCGATAATGATCTTCCCGCGCAAGGGATAGCCCTGCTCCACCGACATGATGTCCGCCAGCAGATTCTGGTTCCTGGCCGTCACCATGCTGGGAAAAGCATCCGACTCCATGACGCGCAGCCCGCGCTGTTGCGCGGCCTGGCGGTAGGCAGGCGGCAAGGGCCGCGTCGAGGAGATGCGCAAGTCCGCGCCAATCAGGCTGGTCGCCTCCTGTTGCAGCGCCAGCCGCACCCGGTCCGCGAACAATCCGACGGTGGCGATGCTGCCCACCGCCAACACCAGCGCGATCAGCAGCACGCGCCATTCCCCGGCGCGCCAGTCGCGGCGCAGCAATTTCATCGAGAGCAGGAGGTTCATTTGATTCGGTAACCTTATTGTTGCACCTGCCCATCGGCCAGGTGCAACTGCCGGTGACAGCGCCGCGCCAGCGCTTCGTCGTGGGTGACGAGGATCAGCGTGGTGCCCTGCGCGCGGTTGAGTTCCAGCATCAGTTCGATGATCTGGCTTCCGGTGGCGGCGTCGAGGTTGCCTGTCGGTTCGTCAGCGAACAGTATCTTGGGCCGGACGACGAAGGCCCGCGCGATTGCGACGCGCTGCTGTTCGCCGCCGGAAAGATGCTTGGGCAGGTGATGCGCGCGCGGCATCAAACCCACGCGATCCAGCGCTTCCGCAGCTCGCTCGCGTGCATCCCGCGCGCCGTGCAGCTCCAGCGGCAGCATCACGTTTTCCAGCGCGGTCAACGCGGGCAGCAACTGGAACGACTGGAACACGAAGCCCGCCAGCTTTCCGCGCAGCCGCGCGCGGCCGTCTTCGTCGAACGAAAAGATATCCGTGCCGTCGAGATACACCGTGCCGCTGCTGGGCGAGTCCAGACCGGCCAGCAACCCGAGCAGCGTGGACTTGCCCGAACCGGATGCACCGAGTATCGCCAGGCTGTCGCCGGCTTCGACGCTGAAACTTGCCTGGTGCAAGATAGTCAACGGCTGGTCGCCGCTTAAAACTTGCTTCGTCAGATCAACTGCCTGCACAATCACACCCATGAAAAATCCATCCTCGAAAATTATCTTGCTGTTCATCACGCTGTGGCTGCCGCTCTGCGCACACGCCGCACAGAACATCCTGGTGTTCGGCGACAGTCTATCAGCCGGATACGGCCTCGAGATAGACAAAAGTTGGGTGTATTTGTTGCGACAGGACTTGAAGCAGACCTGGCCTGAATACCGTGTCGTGAACGCCAGCATCAGCGGCGAGACCACCGCCGGCGGAAAACAGCGCATCGCCGGGGCGTTGAAACAGTTCCGTCCCGGGATCGTGATCTTGGAACTGGGCGCGAACGACGGACTGCGCGGCACGCCGATCAGGGACATGGAAGCCAACCTGGATTACATCATCGAACGCTCGCGGCATTCAGGCGCGAAAGTTCTGCTGCTCGGCATGAAACTGCCGCCCAACTATGGGCCGGGTTACACCACGCAATTTGCGGGCGTGTATCCGCGCCTCGCAAAGAAATTCCGCATCCCGCTGCTTCCGTTCCTGCTGGACGGCGTCAACGCGGATCAATTCCAGGCCGACAACCTGCATCCGGTCGCCGCAGCACAGCCGCACATCATGCAGAACGTGCTGCGTGAACTGAAGCCGTTGTTGCGCTGACCGCCATGGCAAACCGCCTCGCTCTGGAAACCAGCCCCTATCTGCTGCAACATGCGGACAACCCGGTGGACTGGCATGCGTGGAATCCCGAAACGCTGCGCCTGGCCCGCGAGCAGGACAAGCCCATCCTGCTGTCGATCGGCTATTCGGCCTGCCACTGGTGCCATGTGATGGCGCACGAATCGTTCGAGGACCCGGAAGTCGCCGCAGTGATGAATGCGCATTTCATCAATATCAAGGTGGACCGCGAGGAGCGCCCCGACCTCGACCAGGTCTACCAGACCGCGCATCACCTGCTCACCCGGCGCAACGGCGGCTGGCCGCTGACGATGTTCCTCAGCCCGGACGGCACGCCGTTCTTCGGCGGCACCTATTTTCCCAAACAGGCGCGTTACAACCTGCCGGCCTTTCCCGACCTGTTGAAGCGCGTCGCGCAGGTGTATGCCGAGAACCGTGCAGAGCTTGCCGAACAGGGTCAACACCTGATCGCGGTGCTGAACGAAACCCTGCCAAAAGCGGGCGATGCAGAAGTCCCGCTGAACGACGCGCCGCTCGCATTGGCGGTGCAGCAAAACCTCGAACATTTCGACAACGTGCATGGCGGCTTCGGCGGCGCGCCGAAATTCCTGCACCCCGCGGAACTCGACCTGCTGCTGCGCCGCAGCAAGATAACCGGCGACGCACAGACGCGAAATGCCGTGCGGTTCACATTGCAACAGATGGCGCACGGCGGACTGTATGACCAGCTCGGAGGCGGCTTCTGCCGCTACAGCGTTGACGAACGCTGGGACATCCCGCACTTCGAGAAGATGCTGTACGACAACGGCCTGCTGCTGGCCCTGTATTGCGACGCGTGGCAGGTCAGCGGGGATCCGCTGTTCGCGCGCATCGTCAAGCAGACCGCCGGCTGGGTGCTGCGCGAGATGCAATCGCCGCAGGGAGGCTACTACTCGTCGCTGGATGCAGACTCGGAACACGAGGAAGGCAAGTTCTACGTGTGGCAGCGCGACGAGGTTCGCGCTTTGTTGAGCGACGATGAGTACGCGCTGATCGCACCCTATTACGGCCTCGATCGTCCGGCCAATTTCGAAGGCCATGCATGGAACCTGCGCGTCAGCGCGCCGCTGCAAAATATCGCGCAGCAGCTCAATCTATCGGAAGAACAGGCTGCCGCACTGCTGGAAAGCGCCCGAAAAAAATTGTTTGCGGCACGCGAACAGCGTATCCGCCCGGGCCGCGACGAAAAGATCCTGGCCGCATGGAACGGCCTGATGATCGCCGGGATGGCGCGTGCCGCATGGGCATTCGACCGTGCGGACTGGCTGCATTCGGCGCAGCTGGCGATGGATTTCGTGCGCAATACGCTGTGGCGCGACGGCAAACTGTTGGCGACGTACAAGGACGGCAAGGCCCATCTGAACGCCTACCTGGACGACCATGCGTTTCTGCTGAACGCATTGCTTGAATTGCTGCAGGCCGAATTCCGCAGCGCTGACTTGGCTTTTGCGGTGCAGCTCGGCGATGCATTGCTGGCAAGATTCGAAGACCGGCAGAATGGGGGGTTTTTCTTCACCAGCCACGACCACGAAATGCTGATACAGCGCAACAAGGTCGGACCGGACAACGCCACGCCGTCGGGCAACGGCATCGCCGCGCAAACCTTGCTGCGCCTGGCCGAACTGACCGGGAAGCGCGAATACGCGGCAGCCGCGGAACGCTGCCTGAAGCTGTTCTTCCCGGCAATGCAGCAGGCTGCCAGCTATCACAGCAGTTTGTGCACCGCGCTCGCCGAATTTCTGCAGCCGCCTTCGTTGCTGGTTTTGCGCGGAACAGGCGAGGATACGGCCGCATGGCGGGACAGGTTGCGCGAGCGTTACCTGCCCGGCGTGATCACGATCGTGCTGAATGGGCGCGTTGCGGACCTGCCCGCGGTACTGGACAAGCCGTCAGGTGAAAATACCACCGCCTGGCTATGCCACGGCACGCAATGCCTGCCGCCGATTACTGACGTTGACGAGCTGCTGTCTGTCCTCGACCTGTCTACCCTAGACCAGGGATCGCACTAGCGCAGCGTCACCCAGGTTTGCGCGGAAAATCCGAGCGCGCTCATCACACCCACGCCGAAGCGTTTGGCCAGGCGGTCCGCGAAGTTTTCCTTCACCGTGTAATCGACGATGTTTTCAGCCTTGATCACATTGCGCGCCACCGAGTCCACCGTGCCGTAACCATCGGCCAGTCCCATCTCCACGCCGCGCTGGCCGTTCCAGACCAGGCCGCTGAACGTATCAGGCGTTATCTTGAGGCGTTTGCCGCGTCCCTGCTTCACCACATCGATGAACTGCTGGTGAATCTCCTCGACCATCTGCTCGGCGTATGCCTTTTGCGACGGATTGAGCGGCGAAAACGGATCGAGAAATCCCTTGTTCGCACCGGCCGTGATCAGGCGGCGCTCGACGCCCAATTTCGACATGGTCCCGGTGAAGCCGAAACCGTCCATCAGCACGCCGATGGAGCCGATCAGGCTGGCCTTGTCCACATAGATCTTGTCCGCAGCCACCGCCACGTAATAGCCGCCCGAAGCGCAGATATCGTCGACCACCACATACAGCGGAATCTTCGGGTACTGCGCGCGCAGCCGGCGTATTTCGTCGTTGATCTGCCCGGCCTGCACCGGGCTGCCGCCGGGACTGTTGATGCGCAGGATCACACCCTTGGTGTTCTTGTCCTTGAACGCGTCCTGCAGGCTGGGAATGATGTTGTCGGCGCTCGCCATGCTGTCGGCAGCGATCACGCCCTGCAGATCCACCAGCGCGGTGTGTTTGCCCTTGCCCAGCTCGACATCGCTCTTGCCGATCCAGCCCATCCAGAGGAACAGCAGGATGAACATGAATCCCAGCGTCAAGGTCTTGAAAAATATCCCCCAGTGTCGCGCGCGGCGCTGTTCCTGCAGGGACGAATACGCCAGTTTCTCCAGCACGCCGCGTTCCCAGTTGCCGTTTTGATCTGTCATTGCAATTCCTTATATGAAATACGTTAAGCGTTGGCCTTGAACCACTTCCTCAATTCGGCGAAATCCTGCACCAGCGCAAGCGGATTCAGTTCCTGCAACTGTTCCGGCGGATGCGCGCCGTATCCTGCCGCCACCGCGTCCACCCCGGCATTTTTCGCCATCTGCACATCGTGGGTGGTATCGCCCACCATCAGGGTGCGCCCGGCACTGACCGCCAATTCATCCATCAGTTCAAACAGCATTGCCGGATCGGGTTTGGACAAGGTCTGGTCGGCGGTGCGCGTCGCGTGAAAATAGCGCTTCATCGCGGTGGCTTCCAGCGCCCTGGCCAGTCCCGCGCGACTCTTGCCGGTCGCCACGCCCAGCTGATAGCCCGCACCGTGCAACTCCGCGATGGTTTCCCGGGCACCGTCGAACAACGGGATTGCCCTGTCCTGCGCCAGAAAATGATGGCGATAGCGTTCCACCAGATCCGGGCGCATTGCATCGGGCATATCGGGCACCGCATGGCGCAGCGCCTGGTCCAGACCGAGGCCGATCACATGGCGCGCGGTTTCATCGTCGGGAACATCGAGGCCGAGGTCGCGGCAGGCGGCCTGTATCGAACCGGCGATCACCGCGGTTGAATCCATTACCGTGCCGTCCCAGTCGAACACGATCAAATCGTAGCGCTTGCTCATTGCATCACGGCCAAAAAGAAGGCGCGGATATTACCACCTTCCTGGTTCCAGCCCAACCTGTGCAACAATGCGCGGATGCAAAAGTCCATCCGACAAAACTGGTTATTGTATTGCCGCGCCGGCTTCGAGCTGGATTGCGCCCAGGAAGCGCTGCGCCAGGCGAAACAGCAAAAGCCGATCGTCGCCACAGAGCAACCTGCCATCGTTGCCGACAGCGCCTATGCGGTTGTCGCGCTCAACGGGCAGACCCTGAACTACCGCGAACTGATCTTCGCGCGCCAGCTGATGCGCTTGCATCACCGCATAGAAACACTGCCGGAACGCGACCGTTTGACGCCGATACTCGATGCAATCGCTGCATTGCCGGGCAACTTCGGCACGCTGTGGCTGGAGGTGCCGGACACCAACGATGGCAAGCTGTTGTCCGCCTTTACACGCCGTTTCCAGCCGCTGCTGGAAACCGCATTGCGGGAGCAGGGACGACTGCAGGACGATCCGCGCTCGGCCCGTCTCCATCTATTCTTTCCAGACAAGTCTTCCGTGCTGATCGGCAGCAGCGATCCGCACAACAGCGCGGATGCGATCATGGGCATCGTCCGCCAGTCCATGCCCGCCGAGGCGCCGAGCCGCTCCACGATGAAACTGGCCGAGGCGATCGCGGTATTCATGGATCGCGGCGAACAGGCGCGGCTGTTGCGGCAGGGCATGCAGGCGGTGGATCTGGGCGCGGCACCGGGCGGCTGGACCTGGCAACTGGTCAAGCGCGGCATCCGCGTGACAGCGGTGGACAACGGTCCGATGAAGGGCGCGCTGGCGAATCATCCGCTGGTGCAGCACCCCCTTGTACAACATCTTCGGCAGGACGGCTTCAAATACGCGCCGCGCAAGGCG
This sequence comes from Gallionella sp., assembly GCA_049684555.1. Classification (GTDB taxonomy): domain Bacteria; phylum Pseudomonadota; class Gammaproteobacteria; order Burkholderiales; family Gallionellaceae; genus Gallionella. The sequence continues at coordinate 146,005 of JBAVGB010000047.1, forward strand.
GTGGACTGGCTGGTGTGCGACATGGTGGAAAAACCCTCCCGGGTCGCCGCGCTGATCGGGGCATGGTTCGCCGCGGGATGGTGCAAACACGCGATCTTCAACCTGAAGCTGCCGATGAAGCAGCGCCTCGCCGCACTGGACAGCGCATTGGGCGGCATCCGCAAGCAGCTGGATGAAGAAGGCATCAATTACCGGATGATGGCAAAACAGCTATATCATGACCGCGAGGAAGTGACGGTGTTTTTGACACGCACAAAACATTGACCGGCACCGGCAAACAATTATTCGAGTTAGAAACACTGATGAACGAACACCATTCAACCCGCGCAGGCTTGATCGCGGCGATATTTGCAATTTGCATCTGGGCCGGATTCATACTGGTCAGCCGCTACGGCGGCAAGGGCGTATTGACCGGTTGGGATGTAACCGCGTTGCGTTTCGGCGTGGGCGCGTTGATTGCGCTGTTCTTCCTGCCGCGCGTGACCCTGCCGCCCTTGAAAGTGATTCTGCCATTTTCACTGTTCGGCGGCGTCGGTTACGCCGTCACCGTGTATACCGCCTTTCGCATGGCACCTGCCGCGCACGCGGCGGTGCTGCTGCCCGGCGCGCTGCCGTTTACCACCGCCGTGATCGCCTGGCTGTGGCTGCGCCAAAAACCGTCCCCGGTACAGCAAAGCGCGCTGATACTGGTGTTTATCGGCATCACCTTCACCGCTGTCGACACTTTTTCCCGCGGAGCGCACATTACCGGCATGCAATTGTTCGGCGACCTGCTGTATCTTTGCGGCTCGTCGATCTGGGCGGTGTTCACACTGTTGCTGCGTCGCCACCCGATGTCGCCGCTGGCTGCCGCGGTCAGCACCACGCTGGGCAGCGCGATCCTGTATTTGCCTGTCTGGTGGTTGTTCCTGCCCAGCACGATGAACCAGGCGCCCGCCGCCGAGATTGCGATCCAGGCAGTCTATCAAGGTATCCTGGTGGTATTCGTCGCGATGCTGCTCTACACCTTTGCAGTCCGCAGTCTCGGTGCCCAGACGGTCACCCTGGCGATGGCGGTCGTCCCCGGCTTGGCAGCGCTTGCCGCCGTACCCGTTCTGGGTGAACCGCTCTCCGTATATACGCTGGCGGGACTGGGCGCGGTCACGACAGGTGCCATGCTCGGCTCGCGAAAGACGCAACTCAAACCGGCCTAGCTCAAATTGCACTTTCCGGCTAGCCGATATCCGCGCCGCCGGACAGGACACCGCCGGCACATGATGTCATTCCTTCATATCCCTTTTGCGCAACTCATAATAGGTTAGCAGCATCAATATGATCGGTGCGCCGAAACCGACCGTGAATGGGGTCAGCCTGATAAGCATATCCAGCCAGGTTTCATCCTGGGTGATGCCGCGCCAGATCATCAAGGCGATCGGAATGAGCGTAAATACAATGATCGGAAGCAGAAACCATAGCGACTCCTTGCCGCCGGCCTTGGCCAGGCGTGCCGAAAGAAAGGATACAGCCGCCACCACGATAGCAGATTCCGCGCCCCAGACCATCCCGAAAACACCCGAAATCAGGGTGCCAATTTGATAGATCAGCAGCATCGCGATTGCCAAAGCGATCATGTACCTGAGTGTCTTGTCCGCCATATTTCCCCCGCCGATTAGTTTGTCCGCCTCCGAATGATAGTGTGGACACGGGCGCATGTCTTGCCCGGTTGGGAAAACCTGCTGATGTGAATGAAACAAGTCGTCAGCCTTCAAGTATTTCACACAGTGCAAATTTCGTTGTATATCGCCAGCATGAACTAACGCCCGGATGTGTAGAATGCCCCACCGAAATTCGAACCTGGAGTATCAAGCATGGAAGTGTTTCTGGATATTTATGGCAGGCTGAAAGAGGCCGCCACCGTTCCGTGGTTTTCGATCGCAGATACGCAGATCAATCTGGTCAGGCTGATCGGCCTGTTGGTCATTCTGGTCGCCGTCTGGCGTATCGGCGTGATGATCGAGAAAGTCATTGCCCGGCTGGGCCATGAACAGGACAAAGCGATCAGTCCGGGCTGGTATGCGTTAAGCCGGATGAGCCGCTACGCCATCTGGATCATCGGATTTGTCGTCGGTCTCAGCTACATCGGTTTCGACATGGCCAGCTTCGCCGTCATTGGCGGGGCGATCGGTGTCGGGGTCGGGTTTGGCCTGCAGAACATCATCAGCAATTTCGTGTCCGGCATCATCATCCTGATCGAAGAGATCATCAAGGTTGACGACTTCGTGGATCTGCAGTCCGGAGTCATGGGAAAAGTGACCGAGATCAATCTGCGCTATACGCGAATCACAACGACCGACCTGATTGACATCATCGTGCCCAATTCCGAATTCATCAGCGGCCGGGTGGTCAATTGGACGTTGGGAGAACGGGTGCGCCGCGTGCATGTCCCGTTCGGTGTCGCGTACGGCACGGAAAAGGAACTGGTCAGGGAGGCCGGCATCGCTGCGGCGGAGAGCGTCGCCGGCAGCTTGCATGAGCCGGGACGCGAGCCCGATGTCTGGCTGGTCGGGTTCGGGGACAGCAGCCTGAATTTCGAGCTGGTGGTGTGGGTGGGCCCAAACACGATCACTGCACCGGGAAAGACCCAGGCGGTGTTTCTATGGGCGATCGAGGATGAACTGAGGAAACGCAATATCGAAATCCCGTTCCCGCAAAGGGATTTGCACATACGCTCGGGATCGCTTGCGGTCAAATTGGATAAAGCCGGCTGAAGCCGCAAAAGAAAAGTTGCCGGCGTTCCAATTGAATATCTCCGGCACAATGTTGCCCTGCAAAGGCGTCTGCTCCGGATTTGGGCAGTTGATTATTTATCCGGAGAACCCTGCGCATCGAGCTTTGCGATAAAACTCTCCAGTTCCTTCGGCAACGGCGCGACCAGCCGCATCGGTTCTCCCGTCAGCGGATGCGCGAACGCGATACTGTAAGCATGCAGAAACATCCGCTTCAACCCCTGCTTCATCAACACCTTGTTGCGCGCAAAGTCGCCATATTTGTCGTCGCCGGCGATCGGAAAGCCGAGATGGGCGAGATGCACACGGATCTGGTGGGTGCGGCCGGTCTTGAGTTGCGCCTCCAGCAGGCTGAATCCGGGCTCGCCATTATGCGGCGCCCAGCTTTTTTGCAGCGCAAACACGGTGTGCGAGGGCTGCCCGTCCTCGCGCACCATCACGCGCTTCTCGCCCTGCGGGGTGTCATACTTGTGCAGCGGCAGTTTGACGTGCTGCTTGGCATTCTTCCATTGCCCCAAAACCAGCGCAAAATAACGCTTGTCGCTGTTGCCCTCGCGCATGATCTCGTGCATCGCGGTCAGCGCCGAACGCTTTTTCGCCAGCAGCAGCACCCCGGAGGTCTCGCGGTCGAGCCGGTGCACCAGTTCGAGGAATTTTGCCTGGGGACGGGCGCGGCGCATCTGCTCGATGACCCCGAAGCTGACGCCGCTGCCCCCGTGCACCGCGACGCCGGCGGGCTTGTTCACCGCAACCAGCGCGTCATCCTCGTAAATGACCGGAAACTCGACATCCGGGATATGCACGTGTTCGATTTCATGCTTTTCCGCGACGCGGATCGGCGGGATGCGCAGCAGGTCGCCCAGTTTCAGCCGGTAGGTCTGGTCTATGCGCTTCTTGTTGACCCGCACTTCGCCGCGCAGGATGCGGTAGACGTGGCTCTTGGGCACACCTTTCAGGTGTTTGAACAGGAAATTGTCGATACGCTGCGCTTCGCCACTTTCATCAATGGTCAGAAAAGTTACAGAATCTTTGCTTAAACCATTCATTTTGCTTATACTTCGCCGCTCGCGCGTTTTGGATTGGGTAAGTTTGGGATCTACATCCCCGCCAAGCATCATTTGGCACAAGCGACGGTGCAATGTACCGCCACCCTTCCAGCCGCAGCCCGGTTAATATCGCTCACCGGAACCAGCAGCGATAGTAATAGATTTGCGCGCTCAAAGCACCTGTGGATTTTATGTGTTGCAGCCTAGACAATAAAGGGCTGCGATACCCCCTAAGGAACCTTTGTAACGACCGGCGTGGCGAATGCAGCGATGCAGACGCAGCCACCGATACAGAAGTCCCAAAGAACGAATTTTTTAGACCAGCTAACTATAGAGAACCGAATTGACCAACCGATTGCACTTCACAAGACTGTTTGCACGATTGCTCACTGTTTGCTCATCTGGAACGCTTAACCGCGTTTAGCCTGGTCTCGCCCGTGTCAGAGCGCGGGAGAAAATATAATGAAACGCATGTTATTCAATGCGACACAACCGGAAGAACTCCGTGTCGCCATTGTCGACGGTCAAAAACTCATCGACCTCGACATTGAAACCGCCGGCAAAGAGCAACGCAAGAGCAACATCTACAAAGCCGTCATCACCCGCCTTGAGCCCAGCCTCGAAGCCTGTTTCGTCGAATACGGCGGCAACCGGCACGGCTTCCTGCCGTTCAAGGAAGTCGCCCCCCAGTATTACCAGCCAGGCAGCGGCAACCGTCCCTCGATCAAGGAAGCCTTGCGCGAAGGCCAGGAATTGCTGGTGCAGGTGGAAAAGGACGAGCGCGGCAACAAGGGCGCGGCACTGACCACCTACATCAGCCTGGCCGGCCGCTACATCGTGCTGATGCCGAACAACCCGAGCGGCGGCGGCGTATCGCGCCGCATCGAGGGCGAGGAGCGCGACGAACTGCGCCAGGTACTGGCGCACGTCGACGTGCCCCAGGGCATGAGCATCATCGCGCGCACCGCCGGCATCGGCCGCAATACCGAAGAGCTGCAATGGGATTTGGATTATCTGAAGCAACTGTGGGATGCGATCGAAGGCGCGGCGGAGTCCGAAAAAGCCCCGTCGCTGATCTATCTGGAAAGCAGCCTGGTGGTGCGCGCGATCCGCGACTACTTCAACCCGGAGATCAGCGAGATCCTGATCGACACCGAGGAAGTCTACCAGCAGGCGCTGGCGTTCATGGGTACGGTGATGCCGGGCAACGTGAACCGCATCAAGCGCTATATCGACGACGTGCCGCTGTTCTCGCGCTTCCAAATCGAGCATCAGATCGAATCCGCCCACGCCCGCGAAGTGCGCCTGCCATCCGGCGGCGTGATCGTGATCGATCACACTGAAGCGCTGACCGCGATCGACATCAACTCGGCGCGCGCCACCAAAGGTTCCGACATCGAAGCTACCGCGTTCCATACCAATCTCGAAGCAGCGGAAGAGATCGCCCGCCAGTTGCGCCTGCGCGACCTCGGCGGCCTGATCGTGATCGACTTCATCGACATGGAAAGCAACCGCAACCAGCGCGATGTGGAAGACCGCCTGCGCGATTCGCTGCATTACGACCGTGCCCGCGTGCAAACCGCCAAGATCTCCCGCTTCGGCCTGCTGGAATTGTCGCGCCAGCGTTTGCAGCCCAGCCTGAGCGAAAGCAACTACATGCCCTGCCCGCGTTGCAGCGGCATCGGCCACATCCGCGGCATCGAGTCTTCGGCATTGCATATCCTGCGCATCATCCAGGAAGAGGCGATGAAGGAAAGCAGCGCGGTGATACATGTGCAAGTGCCGGTGGATGTCGCCACCTTCCTGCTGAACGAGAAACGCGCCGACATATTCCGCATCGAATCGCGCCTCAAGGTCGGCATCACGCTGATCCCCAACCCGCATATGGAAACACCCAACTACAGCATCAACCGCCTGCGCCAGGACGACATGAGCAGCGAAATGTTGCAGGCCAGCTACAAACTGGTGGAAAAACCGGCCGAAGAAAAACCACTGAGCGCGGGCCAAGAGCAGCAGAAAGCCACCCGCGCGCAGGCCGTGGTTCAGGGCGTCACGCCGATGAAGGCCGCACCGATGAAAGCGGAAGCCGCCCAGCCTTCAATGTTCGGCAAAATCATCTCGTGGTTCAAATCATTGGGCGAGGAAGAACAGCCGCAATCCAGGACTGCTCCAGGCAAGGCGCGCAGCGGGCAGCGTCCGGAACGCGGTGAACGTCCCGATGGTGGCAAGCGCCGCAGGCGCGGAGAACGCGGAGAACGCGGGGATCGCGGTGAACGCAGCGAAGCAGCCGGCGGCAACCGCAACCGCAACGAACCGCGCAACGGCCAGAAGCCTGCACAAACGGAAGCCAGAATCCAGGAACCCCGTCAACCCAGGCCACCGCGTCCGCAGCGGGGCACTGCCGAAGGTGCACCACAGGGTGCAGCCAAGGGCATACCCGCGGCCGGCGTCGCGACGGCCAACAAGGCAAGCGAAGAAAAACCGGTGCTGGAAAGCCAGATTGCCGCGCTGGAACAACCCGATGCGGCCAGTCCTCCGCGCGAAGGTGGGCGCCGTCGCGGTCGCCGTGGCGGTCGCAAGGAACGCGAACACCGTGAAAATGCCGCGCTGAGCATGGCCGCGGCAAATGGCGAAGTGACCACGCCACAGCAAGCCGACGCACTGACGGGTGCCGCGCCGGCAAGCCCCACAACGACAGGCCCGACGGAATATGTCGCCTATCCGGACGGATATGCCAGACCCAGCGAATACATCGCGATGCCGGCGAACTACACATCCAGCCTTCCCGCGGTGATAGAGTCGGCACTGCCGGCAGTGGTTGCAGCGAACTTGCCCCAGGTTGTCGCCGAGAACTTGCCCGCAACCATGCCGCCCGCTCCGGTTGCGGTCCATGCAAAAACAGCGGCCCCGGCAACAAGCAAGACTCCCGGTAGCGGGCCGAGCCTGATCCAGATCGAGACCGATCCGATCAAGCTGCAGACCGTGCCGGAGTTCCCCGCCGCTCCCGTGGAAAAGCACACACCGCGCCGGCGCGCGCGCCAGCGTGAAGTGTACGTCGAGAATGAACCGCTGGTGCAGATCGAGACGCAGCATACGTCCCAGGGCTGATTCCGGTTTGTAATTGACAAAGCCGCACGATGAATGTCGTGCGGCTTTTTTTATTTGCGGGGGCGAGGCGTGCTAGTCCGCAAAGTGCTTCTGTCTTATCTCTTCCAGCAAGCCCTGCGCCGCGTCTTCCACCATATCCAGCACGCGTTCGAATCCATCCGCGCCGCCGTAATACGGATCGGGCACCTCGCGCTCGCGGTGATGGCGCGCATATTCGAGGAACAGCCGCGCCCGGGTATCGCTGTCACGCGGAGCGATGCGCTGCAGCATCGCGAGATTGGCGCTGTCCATCGCCAGCACGTAATCGAAGCGGCGGAAGTCCTCCACTTCCACCTGCCGGCCGCGCAAATTGCTCATGTCATAGCCGCGCTGCTGTGCCGCGCGCTCCGCGCGCGCATCCGGCTTGTCGCCAATGTGGTAATCATGGGTACCGGCCGAATCGATCAAGATTTGGCCTGACATCCCGGCACTCTCGACATAATGTCTAAACACTGCCTCAGCAGTAGGGGAACGGCAGATATTGCCCATGCAAACGAATATCACAGAAATGTTTTTCTTCATCTCAATTGACCAGAATGGGTGTGTGCGAGTGTTCGACATAGATCAGCTTGCCGGTTGCAAAGCCCCAACCCCTGGCGCGCCCGACCAGTTCAGCCAGCGTATCAGTGTCAAGCTGCCTGTCGCGCACAAGTATCCAAAGATAATTGCGGTTTGGTCCGGCGACCATCGCGTAGCGGTATTGCGGATCCAGCACCAGCACGTTGTAAGCGCCGTAGAACGGCCCGAAGAATGAGACTTCCAGACTCCCCACATCGGTTTTACCCTGAAAGCGCGCCACGCCTTTCGCCTCTTTCCATTTGTTGTTGCGGGCATCGAAGCCGCGATTGATTACCTCGATGCGCCCGTCAGGCAGCTTGCGGTAATCCGCAGTCACATCGGAAAGCCCGCGCTCGAAGCTGTGGTCAAGGCGCGCAATCTCGTTCCAGTGGCCCAGATATTTCCGCACATCGAAACCGGTCACCGGCTGCAATCCTTTCGGCACCCCGGAACAACCGGCAAGCAGTAACAGCGAAGGTACCCACCGCCATCCCCTCATATTCCCATTAGCTCCATACGTTGACCGGTCCCGGGTTGATTTCTTTTATGCTGCGGTATTGTAACCGCGCTGTCGCCAGGCATTATTACTTGACCATTTAAGTCGGATTAATTATTATCACACTCATTCATCATTGAACTAAGGAGTATTGCAAATGGAAATCCCAAAACGCGACGGCGACGGTTATCTGGAGAGCATGGACGATTGGACACCGGAGATCGCCAAGGCGATGGCCGAGGCGGACAATTACGAATTGAACGACGAGAAATGGGCTCAAATCCTGAAAGCGCGCGAATTCTACGAAGAATTCGGCTCCGTGCCGCCGATCCGCAAATTCGCCAAATACATCGAGCAGGACCAGAAGGAAGTGTTCGATCTGTGGATGACCGGCCCGATGAAACCGATTACCAAATACGGCGGCCTGCCGAAACCGACCGGCTGCGTCTGATCCTCTATCCTGCAACAAATATCCGGCAGCGCCTCCTTCGCGGGGCGCTGCGTCATTTCCGATGAACAGACTCGACCGACTGAATTTCGACAACAGCTTCGCGCGCCTGCCGGACAGCTTTCACAGCCGTCTGTCCCCGACGCCGCTGCCCGACCCTTACCTGGTCAGCTTCAATGCGAACGCTGCGCGCCTGATCGAACTCGACATTGATGAAGCATTGCGCGCCGATTTCGCCGAGTACTTTGCCGGCAACCGTCTGCTGCCAGGTGCGGAGCCACTGTCCATGCTTTACGCCGGACACCAGTTCGGCCACTTCGTGCCGCAACTGGGCGACGGCCGCGCAATATTGCTGGGCGAAATACGCAATCGCGCCGGAGAGTTATGGGATGTACAGCTCAAGGGTGCCGGCATCACGCCCTACTCGCGCGACGGCGACGGCCGCTCGGTGCTGCGCTCCAGCATCCGTGAATACCTGTGTTCCGAAGCGATGCACGGGCTCGGCATCCCGACCAGCCGTGCGCTGTGCATCGTCGGCAGCGACGAAGAAGTCTATCGCGAGCGCATCGAAACCGCCGCGGTGCTGACCCGCCTCGCGCCGTCGCACGTGCGTTTCGGCTCGTTCGAAGTGTTCTTCTCGCGTGGCCAATATCGGCAGATCGCCGAACTCGCCGACTACGTGATCGCCAGACACTTCCCGCATCTCGCCGATGATCCCGAGGATAAATCAAGCGACAAGTACCGGCTGTTCCTGAACGAGGTCACGCAGCGCACCGCGAGACTGATGGCGCAATGGCAGGCGGCCGGGTTCTCGCACGGGGTGATGAACACCGACAACATGTCGATACTTGGCCTGACCTTCGACTACGGACCGTTCGGCTTCATGGAAAGTTACGATCCGGGCTATATCTGCAACCATTCCGATCCGCGCGGGCGCTACGCCTACGAACAGCAACCGCAGGTAGGGTTGTGGAACCTTGCCTGCCTGGCGCAGGCGCTGTCGCCGCTGGTCCCGAAGGAACAGGCCCATGAAGTGCTGGACGGCTATGCCCCGGCCTATCACCGGCATTATGCGGAATTGATGGGTACAAAATTGGGACTGGAAAAAATCCGCGAAGACGATATCCAGCTGATCGGCTCGCTGCTGGAAATCATGCACGCCAGCCAGGTTGACTACACCAACCTGTTCCGCCGCCTGGGGAATTTCGATTCGTCAGATGGCGCAGGCAACGACGTGTTGCGCGACCGGTTCATCGACCGCGAAGCATTCGACGCATGGGGCGCGACCTACAAAGCGCGACTGAATCAGCAATCCGGGACGGACCGCGAACGCAAGGCGCGCATGGACGCGGTGAATCCGAAATACATCCTGCGCAATTACCTCGCGCAGAAGGCGATCGGGCTGGCTGAGACACAGCGCGATTTCTCGGAAATCAACCGGCTGCTGGCACTGCTGGCCAAACCGTTCGACGAACAACCGGGAATGGAGAACTATGCTGCCGCGCCGCCGGATTGGGCGCGGCAGATCGAGGTCAGCTGCTCGTCCTGACTAGCAGCTGAAGCCGAAGTGGATCAGGCCTTCTTGCGCATTCCGTCCAGGCTGTATGCTCCGCCTCCCGCAACCGAAAGGTAGAGAAACACGAAGCAGTACACAACAGCCAGCTCACCCTGGTTCAGGATGGGCAGGAAGCCATGCGGTGCATGCGCCATGAAATAGGCCACCGCCATTTCGCCCGACAGGATGAATGCGACCGGCCGCGTCAACAGCCCAAGCAGGATCAGCGAACCGCCGACCAGTTCAAGTATCCCCGCCAAGCCCATCAGCGAGACCAGCTGCAGTCCGTCGAACATCGCGATATGCGGAACACCCAGCAGTTTTGCCGCGCCGTGCTGCAAAAAGAGGAAGCCGACGATGATGCGCATGATGCCCAGAATGCGGGGGGTCCAGACCTTGCAAGTTTCTTCGGAAAAAATCATGATTTATCGCTCCATAAAGGTATTTCGATCGATCGAGGAATATCACCATCTGCCTGCCAGAACAGCAGTCTTGCACCAAGCTGAAGCACGCACAATCTACCACACAAAATAGAAATTTGGTCCCTGAATGCATCGCGCTGAAAAACCGGCATTTTCAGGCAATCGGGTGGGAGTGTTTGGGAGCAGGTCCTGTGTGTGTTGGGCCCGCTCCCGCAGGGATAGCGCTAGCCTTGCTTGCGCTGGAAGATCGCCGCAACCGGCTTCTTCGGCTTGTTCGCCGGCTGTTCCGGCTGTTTGGCTGGCGTAGCGCTGCTGCTGGGTTCGTAAGGCTTGTCGAACCACGGATCATGGCTGGGCTTTTTCGGTGCGGCAGGACGCGTGTGAGTGCGCTCTGCATGTTCGCCCCGGGGTGCATGGCTGCGCTCGTGATGTTCGCGCGGTGCCCTGGCAGAACGGGTACTATTCTGGGCCGCATGCGGCACATCCGCTTTCTCTTTCGGGATCTCGGTCTTGATCAGCTTCTCGATCTCCTTCAGGTATTTTTCCTCTTCCGGCGACACCAGCGAGATCGCCTTGCCGTAAGCGCCCGCGCGGCCGGTGCGGCCGATGCGGTGCACATAATCTTCCGGGGCGCTCGGTATCTCGTAATTGATCACCATCGGCAACTGGTCGATATCCAGGCCGCGCGCGGCAACGTCGGTGCCGATCAGCACGGTGACCGCACCGTTCTTGAAAGCATCAAGCGCCTGGATGCGTTCCAGCTGGGTCTTGTCGCCATGGATCGCGTCGGCGGCAACACCCTCTTTCTGCAATTGCTTGGCGAGCCGGCCGGCGGTCAGTTTCGTTTTGGTGAACACCAGCACCTGCGACGCATCGCTGCCGCGCAGCAGTTGCGCGAGCAGCACGTGCTTATCGGCCTGCTCGACCAGATAGACTTTTTGCGTGACGTTTTCGGCGGTGGCATTGCTGCGCGCAACCTCGATCAGCTTCGGCCTGGTCAGGAACTCCGCCGACAGTTTCTTGATCTCGTTCGAGAACGTCGCAGAGAACATCAGGTTCTGGCGTTGCTTCGGCAACAACGCCAGGATGCGCTTCAGGTCTGGCATGAAGCCCATGTCCAGCATGCGGTCCGCCTCGTCCAGCACCAGTATCTGCACCTGGTTCAACTGCACCGACTTCATCTCGATGTGATCCAGCAACCGGCCCGGTGTGGCGACCAGAATCTCCACACCCCGCTTCAGGGTCGGCGTCTGCGTCTTGATATCCACCCCGCCGTACACCACCAGCGAGCGCAGCCTGGTATGTTTCGCGTATGCCTTCACGCTTTCTTCCACCTGGATCGCCAGTTCGCGGGTCGGCACCAGGATCAGCGCGCGCACCGGATGGCGCGCCGGCGAGGCGCTCGCGTTCGCTTCCGGCAGCAATTTCTGCAACATCGGCAGCGCGAACGCGGCCGTCTTGCCGGTACCCGTTTGCGCGCCCGCCATCAGGTCGCTGCCTTCCAGCACCAAGGGAATGGCCTGAGCCTGGATCGGGGTGGGGGTGGTGTAACCGGATTCGGTCAGCGCCTTGAGGATTTCCGGAGCCAACTGTAAATCTGCAAAACTAATCGTCGTCAATTTTCTAATCTCTTCATGATATTCGGGAATAGCGCTTTCCCGCGCTTCCGGGAAAACATTATACGCCCCAGCATCGAGCACACAGCAAAATTAACCTAACAAATTGTTTTTATGCGGTTTGTCACGATCCATTCTGGCGGACAACCCGGCACGAAGATTCAGCATTTGCGCCCAACCCCTTTCGCAGCGGCCCGAGCAGGGACGACAAACCATTGTGGTCCAGTTCCTGCATCAGTGCCAGCAGCTGGCCGAGTTCGCCGGGCGGAAAACCCTTGCGCGCGAACCAGTTGAGATAATTTCCGGGCAAGTCGGCGATCACCCGGCCCTTGTATTTGCCGTAAGGCATTTCGCGCGTGAGCAGCAGTTCCAAGTGCTGATGATTCATCCTAACAGCTCCCGCTCGCCAGGCTCGGAACCGATCCCGATGCGCTCGTATTCCGCAATCACCTGCGCGCCCAGCAACAGCAGCGTGGCGGCCACTTCCATGCTCAGCAGCACGATGATGGCCGTGGTGAGCGAGCCGTACACCACGCTCACCTGCGACAATGTGCTCAAATACCAGCCCAGCGCATGGCGGATCAGTTCCCACAACAATGCCGCCGTGGCTCCGCCGATCAGCGCGTGATGTGCCGACAACCTGCCCACCGGCATGAAGTAGTAGAACGCCGAAATGAGCAGGATCTCCCCGAACACGCCGGCAACGTAGATCAGCCAGCGCGAGAAGCCGCCCAGCGACCAGCTATGCCCCAGAATGACGATATGCTCGCCGGCTATCGCCATCAGGTCGACGATCACGAAGGTGCCCACGAACAGCACCGCGCCGATGAAAAAGATATAACCGAAGGGCAACACCAGCAGGGAAACGAGAATATGCCGCTTGCGCTTCTCTATGCGATGCAGAAAGATCACCGAGATCGCGCTTTCCAGCACCTTGAACCCTAGCGAGCTGAAGAACAGCATCGTGATGAACAGCACCCAGCCGATCACCTCGCGGTGATCGAGGAACGCCTGCAACTCCGCCACCACCGCCTTGCCTTCGCCCGGCACCACATACGCCAGCGCCGTGTTCAGCGTCGCCAGCAGCATGTCCTGATCGATCACCTGCGACAGTGCGATCACCATCAGGATCAGCAGCGGCACTATGGAGAGCAATGCATAGTAGGCAACCGCGCCGGCGAGCAGCAGGCCCTGATTGGCCTGAAACCCATTCAGGACCACGAGCGCGAAGGCGACCGGGTTTTTCAGAACGTAGCTTGTTTTCGGATCGATGAGCTTCATGGGTTGCAGATAATAGCAGCTTGATCCCATCGCGGCGGACTTGCGGCTTTTGTGCGATGCCGCACATCAAACATCAAATCTGGCGCGCGTCCGGCAGTTCCGGATGTTCTTGATTCATCCCGGGTTGCCCATTGCCGCAATGTGTTCACAGACGCTGCAGGTCGCCCGGGATGTCGATGTCGGCAAGGATACCGGCGTCGTCGACCTTGATGTCGGTGACGCTGGCCCTGTCCCGCTCCAGCAAGCGCTTGGCGCCGTTATCACCCTGCAGGCCCAGCAATTGATCGTAGTAATGCGCGGCAAACCCGACCGGATGGCCGCGCCTGCCGAAATGAGACGGGGCCGCCAGCGCCGCGCCTTGCGCCAGCGCATCGCGCACGCCCGCGATCGCGGCCATCGGGACTGCAGGCATATCGGCCAGTCCAACCAGCCAGCCGGACGCAGCACTGTTGGCGCGCACGCCGCAGACCAGGCTGGCTGCCATGCCCTGCGCGGCATCCGCACATTCTATCCAGTCGATCTGCGCCGATAGGCTCTCGCCCAGCGCGGTTTCGATCGCACTGCAGAATCTTTCCGCACCCGGCCTGACCACGACGGTGACCTGTCCGAACATCTCCAGCCAGGGCTGCAGGCTGTGCGCGGCGAGCGGCAGCATCGCACCGCGCAGGGACAGCGGATGCAGCAGCTTGTCCGAACCGAAGCGGCGCGAAGCCCCCGCTGCCAGCACCACCGCTGCGATGTGGCTCGCGTCTGTCATCGCGTCATGCACAGGTCTGTCGCCCGTTCAGGCAAAAGCCTGCTGGTCGAACGGCATGCGCCGCATGCGTTTGCCGGTCAGCTTGAACACCGCGTTGGCCACTGCCGGCGCAATCGGCGGCAATCCCGGTTCACCGATTCCGCTGGGGGCCTCGTGGCTTTCGACCAGATGCACCTCAACCCGCGGCATCTCCGAATAGCGCAGCGGCGGATAATCGTTGAGGTTCGATTGCATCACGCGGCCCTTGTCCAGCGTGATCGCGCCATGCAGCGCGGCGGAGAGTCCGTAGACGATTGCGCTCTCGAGCTGTTGCTGCACGCCGTCCGGATTGACCACCTGGCCGCAATCGACCGCGGCAACCACGCGATGCACCCGGATCTTGCTGTTTTCCAGCGACACCTCGGCGACCTCCGCCACATAGCTGTTGAACGACTTGTGCACCGCAACGCCGTAGGCATGGCCGGCCGGCAATTTCTTCCGCCCCCAGCGGGCCTTCTCCGTGGCCAGTTTCAGCACACCGCGGCAACGCGAATCGGCGGGCAGCAGTTCAAGCCGGTAAGCGACTGGATCCTTTTTGGCCAGATGCGCCAGCTCGTCCATCATCGTTTCGACCACGAACGCGTTATGCGAGTGGCCGACCGAACGCCACCACTGCACCGGCACCTCGTTCTTCGTGGTGTGCAGATCGACCTGCAGGTTGGGGATCATATAGGGGATATCCGCCGCGCCCTCCACCGAGGTGGCGTCGATGCCGTTGTGCACGATGAAGCCCTCGAACGGCGTGCCGGCAACGATGGACTGGCCGACGATGGTGTGTTTCCATGCCACCGGCTTGCCGTTCTTCGCGATGCCCGCCTCGATATGGTCGGCCCACATCGGCCGGTAATTGCCGCCCTGCGTATCGTCCTCGCGCGTCCACACCACCTTGATCGGCTGCTTGATCGCGACCGCCGCCTGTACCGCCTCCATCACGAAATCCGAACGCGGGTTCGCGCGCCGCCCGAAGCCGCCACCGAGAAAAGTGGTGTGGACCTCCACCTGTTCCGGCTTGAGCCCGGCAATCCTGGCCGCCATGTTACGGTCCATGGTCTGCGCCTGGGTGCCGGTCCAGATGGTGCAGTGATCGGGCTTCAGGTCGACAACCACGTTGAGCGGTTCCATCGCGGCATGGGCGAGATAAGGCACTTCATATTCGGCGCTGACAGTCTTGTGCGCCTCCTTGAACCCCTTGTCAGTATCGCCGTCCTTGCGCGCGACCGCACCCGGCTGTTTGGCCAACTCATGATATTCGGCAAACATCCGCGGGGTGGACAGCACGGCGCCCGGCCCCTCGTCCCAGTCGATCTCCAGCAGGTCGCGCGCGGTCTTCGCGGGCCAGAAGCCGGATGCGGCCACCGCGATCCCGGTCGGCACCTGGTAGACACCCTGCACGCCCGCGACCTTGCTCGCCTCGGTTGCGTCATAGCGCTTCACCTTGCCGCCGAACACCGGGCTGCGCGCGATCACCACGGTCAGCATCCCGGGCAGATAAACGTCCAGGCCGAACTGCGCGGTGCCGTTGATCTTGGCCGGCGTGTCCAGGCGCTTGGTCGGCTTGCCGATGATCCTGAAATCCTTCGGCGACTTCAGCACGACATCTTCCGGCATCGGCAGCTTGTTCGCGGCATCGGCCAGCGAGCCGTAACTCGCGGTCTTGCCGCTCCCGGCATGAATCACCATGCTGTTCTCGGCATGGCATTCGCTTTCCGGCACGCCCCATTGTTGCGCTGCTGCGCGGATCAGCATCATCCTGCCGCTGGCGCCGACGCGCCTGAGTTGGTCCCACGATGACGGGATGCTGGAACTGCCGCCGGTCATCTGCATGCCGAAACCGGTGTGGTTATACACCGCGGCCACCGGCGCAGTGACCACGGCTATGCGGCTCCAGTCGGCTTCCAGTTCCTCCGCGAGCAGCATCGGCAGCGAGGTGTAGACACCCTGCCCCATCTCGGATTTGTTCAGCACGATGGTGATGCTGTCGTCCGGCGCGATGCGGATGAATGCATCGGGCGGATAGACCGGTTTGGCCTGACCGGCAGGCGCTTCGGCCGCGTAGGCACGGCCGCCCTGCTTCGGCAGGTAGAAGCCAATCACCAGGCCGCCCATCATCGCGGCGCTGCCCTTGATGAACTGGCGGCGCGAAGGATTCGACACATCCGGATTCTGGGCAACCGAATTATTCAGGGTGGTTTCGGTTTTCATGCGGCACCTCCTTTCTTCGCGACCGCGGCCTGTTCCGCCGCGAGTTGGACTGCAGCGCGTATGCGGTTGTAGGTGCCGCACCGGCACAGAATGCCGTCCATCACCGCGCCGATCTGCGATTCGCTCGGATGCGGATTTTCCTTCAGCAGCGCGGTGGCGGCCATGATCTGGCCGGACTGGCAGTATCCGCATTGCGGCACGTCCACCTGCTGCCAAGCGTCTTGCACGGTCTTGCCAAGCGCGGTTTCGGCCAGACCCTCGATCGTGGTGACCTGCTTGCCGCTGGCCATCGACACCGGCGTCACGCAGGAACGCACCGCGCGGCCGTCCAGATGCACGGTGCATGAGCCGCACGCCGCGATGCCGCAGCCGTACTTGGTGCCGGTCAGCTGCAGATTGTCGCGCAGCACCCACAGCAACGGCGTGCCGGGATCGGCATCCACTTTGATCTTGGTTCCGTTGATGTATAAAGTGATCATGAGCATACCTCCTGCTTGCCAGTTTGAACTTGATTGAGAGTGTGAGTCTGATTGTTGTTGTTAAGAGCGCCGGCTGATCTCGCCGGTTTATTGCGGATCGAAATCAAGTGCGCGAGGATAGCCACCGCAATCTCCGGCGGCATGCGGCTGCCGATATCCAGGCCCACGGGGCCGTGCAGCCGGTCGATCTCCTGCGCGGTGAGGTCGAACAGCGCGAGCCGCTCGCAGCGCTTGGCATTGTTGGCTTTCGAGCCCAGCGCGCCGACATAGAACGCCGGCGATTTCAACGCCTCCAGCAGCGCCATGTCGTCCAGCTTGGGATCGTGGGTCAGCGCGATGATCGCGGTCGCGCTGTCCGGCTGCAGTGCGATCACCGCATCGTCAGGCATCCCGTCCATCAGCGTGGTGTCCGCCACATCCCAGGTTGCGCGCATCTCAGCGCGCGGATCGCAGACGTGCACCTCGTAGTCCAGCGCCTGCGCCATGCGCGCAAGATAAGCGGAAGTCTGGCCGGCGCCGATGATCAGCATGCGCCAGCGCGGGCCGTGCACCGTGACCAATGTCGAGTTGTCAAAGGAAATTTTGTCGGTGCGGCCGGCGTCGTCGAGCTCAACCTGCTGGGTATCGAAGTGCAATGTTCGCCTGACCAAGCGGTGTGCCTGGACCAGCTGAAGCAGCTGCTCGACCCAGTCGCGTTTTTGCGCCGGTTCGACCAACACGCGGATCACGCCGCCGCAAGGCAGTCTGAATCGTCTGGCTTCTTCTTTGGTAACGCCGAAAGTCAGCACGTCGCAGCGGTCAACCGGCAATTCGCCGCGCTTTGCGCGCAGCACCAGGTCGTCCTCGATGCAGCCACCGGATACCGAGCCGACTGCCTGGCCGTCGCCCCGCAGCGCGAGCATCGCCCCGGGAGGACGCGGGCTGGAGCCGAAGGTTTCCACCACCGTTACCAGCCACAGAGACTGCTCGGTTGACTGCCATTCGTGCAGGGTTCTCAGTACAGAAAGATCAACGCTATCCATGAATCCCTCCTCGTACCGTACAACACACTTCGAACGGACGATTATTCTCCCAGAGTTCTTCTCAGGTTTCCACTGGCTGCTGTAGCAATTTGTATCGGCGCAAGTTATTTCTTATTAATTACATAGTTAGTGTCGGCCGATATTGATCCATAACCAATGCAAAACTTTTTTCGCTACCGCGTATCAAATTTAGCCCGCAAACACGATAAGGAAAGGAGGATAACGTCATGCTGGATGTGAACAAAGCCACCACTTCCCCAAACGATCTCGAAGGCCACATGTTCGGCCTCGCGCACTGGTCGCCGCTGTTCGCCAAGCAACAGGCGGAAACCGAAGGCATTGTGCTCACCGATGAACACTGGGCCATCATCAACTACTTGCGCGAGCGCTACCGCGCGCACGGCGACGCCAAAAGCGCACGGGAGATCATGCGCGAACTGGAAGAACAATTCACCGATGGACGCGGGCGCCGCGTCCTGTACGAGCTGTTCCCCGGCGGGCCGGTCAGCCAGGCCAGCCGCATCGCCGGCTTGCCCGTGCCGCCGTATGCCAGCGACCCGTCTTTCGGCAGCGTGGAATAGGCAGGCCCAATAGGCCAATACAGCCCGCGCCTATTGCGGCGCGGTCTGTTTTTTCTTGATTGTCGTGGCCGGTATCTTTTTCGCCAGCTTCTTTTTCACCGGCTTCCTTTTTACCGGGGCAGCCTGCTTGGCAGCCGCAAGCGCTGCGGCCGCCTTGGCCGCCTGCTCGGCCGCTGCCCTGGCCTCGATTTTTTTGGTCACGATCTCGCCGCTGGCCGCGGCAAAATTCAATGCGATGCCGGGCGCGGCCCACGGCCCGCTGACCCGGACCGGCACCGTGACGCCGCGCAGCTCGGCCAGCTCTCCGGCACTGCGCCGCTTGAGCGTTGAGCTGACCGTGGCGGCGAGCTGGTAATCGATGCGGCCGGTATCGGGTGCATAGTCGCCTTCCCCCGCGATGCGGAACAGCGGCGACCTCAAGTCGAAACTGTTGCCGCGGGCGCTGCCATCCGCGATGTTGAACACCGCGTCCAGATTCGAAAAATTGGTGCTTTCGCTGAGCCTGGTTTCATGGATTTGCGCATCGTTCGTGGTGGCCAGATTGTCATTGCCGCTGATCAGCGCGGTGCGCATATCGATACCCTCCAGCGAACCGCGCGACAGCGCGAGCGAAACGGTGCCGTTCAGCGACTTGCGCAGCGCGCCGATGCTCCCGCCTTCCGCGCCGAGGTCCAGCACAAGATCGCCCTTGCCCTCGAGTTTTCCGGCGTTCGCGGTATTGGAAAGCAGCGCCTTCATCTGGAAGCCGACCAGGTTTTGCTTGATCGCGATTTGCGGCGTGCTCTGGGCGGTCACGCTGATGCTCCCTGTCAGTGCGCCACCGTACATCCTGGCGGTCAGCGGCGCGATAGTCAGTGCGGATTGCTCGATCTTGATGTTCGCTGCCAGCGCGCTGGCGCGGAATTTCGCCGTGCTGATCTCGCCGGCATGCAGCGCGCCGTTCAACTCGGTATCCTTGAGGAAGCCCGGATCGATCCGCGTGGTGTCATTCTGGTAGCGCTTGATCCAGTCGGCCGAGATATAGCGTTCCAGCGGCAGGCGGTCGACCGCCAGATCTAACGAGTAGGCGGGGTGGCTGAAATCCAGCAACGCCAGCTTGCCGGTAATCGCGCTGTCGTCGATCTTTGCTTTGAAGTCGATGTTCGCATTGCCTGCGGCGAGATCCGCCTGCATGCTGCCGCTCGCGGTGGCCGCCAGTCCGGCCGACAGCATCGGATCGTTGGCGGTCAGATTCAGCATGATCGCGCCGAGTTGCAGCTTGGGCGCGGCGGCGAGATCGAGACTGGCCGGGCTGGTCAACTTGCCCTGCAGCGTGCGCCCGCCGCCATTGAAAGCGAAATCGGCGTTGAGTGCGGCCGCATTCAATGCCTTGTTGACGGTCGCGAAGGCCGGTATCTGCACGGATGTGGTCCACTTCTCGTCGAACTGCGACACGGTTGCATCGAACGCAAGATCGCTGCCGCTCAACAGGCCCTTGGCCGACTGCAGCTTGGGCACATTCAGTTTTGCATCGATGCTGCGCTGCCCGTAATTGCCGGTCCCCGCAACGACGACGTTCTCGGCCAGCAGCAATTGCTGGGCGGGATAGAAGTTCAGGCCGCCCTTGAAACTCAGGTTGATATTGCTGAACCCGCCCGCCGTGCCGCCCAGCGTGCCGTCGATGTCGGCGAACTCGTAGCGCCCCGCCTTGCGGTCGTAAAAGAAACGGCTTTTGATATCCACCACCGAGTCGCTGCGCGCCACTTCCGAATTGACGCGAAAGCTTGCCTTCAGGTTGCCCGGCACCGAATCGGCGAGCCTTCCGGTTTCGATCTGCACGTCCTGCAGCGCGACCCGTTGCCATTTCATCTGGTCCTGCCAATTCACTGAAGAATTGGTCACGCGGATACCGTCGATGTCGAATGTCAGCGGCGCCAGCTTTTCATCTTGGATCTGCAGGTCGTCATAATTGGTCGTGCCGTCCTTGAAGCGGATCAGGTTGACGCGCGCGCCGTCGATTTCGACATGGTCGAACACCAGCTGTTTCTTCAACAGCGGCAGCCACGCGATATACAGCCGGGCATCGTTGACCGACGCGAATTCGCTCGCGCTGTTGCGCTGGCTCAGCAGCATCTTCCCGGTGTCCAAACCCAGCTTGGGAAAGAAGGTCACCTTGATGTCGCCCTGCAACACCAGCTCGCGCTGGGTGTGGTTCTTCACATACTGGACGATCTGCGTCTTGAAATGGTTCGCGTTGAACGACAGGATGAACAGGATGAACGCGATCGGAATGATCATCAGGACGACCAGCACGCCGGCAATCGCATAGCGGTAGTGTTCCTTGGCGAGGGTCTCCGCATAGGGCACCCGGAACGGCCCGAATATCGAGATCAGCATGCCGATGAGGCCGTACAACCCGAGCAGCACATACTTGATTGCGTTCATTACTGGTTCCTGGCGGCGTTACCCGCAAAATAGGCGGGGCGGATTGTAACCTTGCGCAGAAAACTTGGGGGGACCAGCGGACAAGCGGATGGAGCAGCAGACAAACGGATAAAAGGTCGCATTTCAGCGGTTGTGCGCCCGGTCAAGGAGCCGGTTTCACGCGCTCATCCGCCCGTTCCACCAGCCCCGCATCGTCGCGCAAGCCCACCCGGTTCACTTCGCGCGTAACCGGCCATGCCTGCATCGACGCAGCATCGTGCGGACGAATCAGCGGCAGCAGCTTGTCCGCCTCGTGTACCTGCGGCGAAAGCCAGGTCGCCCATTGCGACCTGTCCAGGATCACCGGCATGCGGTCATGAATAGGCTCCATCAGAGCGTTCGCCGACGTGGTGATGATGCAGCAGCTGGTGATGATTTCTTCACCCCTACCCTGAGCAGGGGAGGCCGGGAGGGGTTGCTCTTTGGGATGCCAGCTCTCCCACAGCCCGGCAAACGCCATCGGCTCGCCGGACTTCAGGCTCACATACCACGGCTGCTTCACGCCCCGCTCGGTTTTCCATTCGTAAAAGCCCGTTGCCGGAATGATGCAGCGGCGCTGCCTGAAGGCGGAGCGGAACGAAGGCTTCTCGGCGACCGTCTCGCCGCGCGCATTGGCTAGCTTGTGGCCGATGGAAGCCTCCTTGTCCCAGGATGGGATCAGCCCCCATTGCATCCTGCCGAGATGCCGGTTTCCGACCTTGTCCGCCGTGATGGAACAGATGCGCGACGATGGCGCGATGTTCCATGAGGGTGAAAAATCGATATCACCGGACAAATCGAAGTACTCGGCAAGCTCGCGGTAAGTCCCGCTCAACACGAAGCGACCACACATGTCAGCTCTTTCTTTTGATCACGTTGGCGCCGGCGCCAATATCCACAACGGGACGAATCTTACGCCGAATGCGGGTCTCACACGTCGCGCCGGGCTATCCGATCATACAAATGGACACGAAACCGAAGCTCGGGATTCTTGCTAATATCGTGGTTCTGCCCCAGGATAAACTTGCAAATCCAACCGACGGAGATCAATCATGCTCAAACTTTATTACGTTCCCGGCACCTGCGCCCTTGCCCCGCACATCGTGCTGCGCGAAACCGGGCTGGACTACACCATCGAGAAGGTCGGCCGCGACGACAAGAAGACCGAGACCGGCGCCGACTACACCGCGATCAACCCGAAAACCAGCGTCCCCGCGCTGGTCATGAACGACGGCCAGGTCCTGACCGAAGTCGCCGTGATCGTGCAATACCTCGCCGACCAGGTCCCCGACAAAACCCTCGCGCCGCCCGCCGGCACGCTGGAGCGTTACCGCCTGCAGGAATGGCTCAACTTCGTCTCGAGCGAATTGCACAAGGGCTGCAGCCCGCTGTTCAACCCGACACTGAACGATGAAGCCAGGGCTGCCTTCAAGGCGCGCCTCGCGCAACGCCTCGCTTTCGCAGCCGATGCGCTGAACAACAGGAAATACCTGATGGGTCATTTCACCGTTGCCGATGCCTATTTGTTCACAGTGCTGAGATGGATGCCGCGCCTCGGGATCGACCTGTCGAACTGGCCGGTGCTGAAGGACTACATGGAACACACGGCCGCGCGTCCCGCGGTGCAGGTCGCGCTGAGGGAAGAAGGCTTGAACTGAATGAATTACGGATGATCAGGCAACCGCCTGCGCCCGGCGCTTCGCCCATCCGTACCAGACCGCCAGCCCCAGCGGCACGCATAGCGAAGCAAAGATCACGGGACCGTAGCTTTCGCCGAAGTGCACGATTGCCGGCAGGTATGCTCCGCAAAAATATCCCACCGCGATGAACTGGCCGATGCCAAGCATCACGCCGAGCGTGTTGAAGCGTATGAAGGTCGCGTAGTCCAGCCGAAACATG
Source organism: Gallionella sp. (assembly GCA_049684555.1). Lineage (GTDB taxonomy): Bacteria > Pseudomonadota > Gammaproteobacteria > Burkholderiales > Gallionellaceae > Gallionella. The sequence continues at coordinate 168,760 of JBAVGB010000047.1, forward strand.
CCCGCCATCGCCGGCATCACCCATGACAGCGGGCCGCTGAGGCGCGCCGCGAACACCGCCAGCGCGCCGCGCCGCTCGAAGAACGCCACCCCGCGCCGGTAGTTCTCCTCGTGCAGGAAGCGCCCGACCAGCGGAAGCTGCGCCAGGCGCTCGAACAACGACACGCCGAAATATCTTCCCAGCCAGTAGCTGGCATTGTCGCCCAGTATGCCGCCCGCATAAAGCGCGGCCCCCACTGCCCAGACATTCAGCACGCCCATGCCCGCGAGCATCGCGCCCGGTATGAAGAACACCTCGCCCAGCACCACCAGCGAAGTCGGCATCAGCGTCTCGAAGAATGCGCCGAGGAACAGCACGCCATAGGCCAATCGGTCGTGTTCGCCGAGGACGGCGGTCATCTGCTGGAGGGCGGCAGGGTCAACGAACGACATCGTATTTCTTGTTGACCTTGTAGCGCATCGGCATCAACGCCTCATACGTCCAACGCAGGCTGAGGCGCAGGTAGCCGCGCGAATCGAAGCGACGCGTCGAGGTGCTCACCTGGTCGGTGGGCACGAAAAAGAAGCGACCGTAGCGCCGGCATTCCTGGATGAAATTCAGGTCCTCGGAAAAATTCAGGTCCTCGCGGAAGCGCACGCCGCGGGCGACCTGGGTGCGTGCCACCTGGATGGAGAACGACGTGCGCGTCAAGCGATGGATGTGATCGTAGGCGCGGAACCAGGTGCGGCCATACCAGCTGCAGCCCGCTTCCGGCTGCACGCTGGTCGTGCCCACGCTCAGGTCGTCGCCGCCGCGGCGGTTGAGCCAGGTGTTGAGCTGCTGCAGGAAATGCGCGCCGAGCCGGGTGTCGGCGTCGCAGAACACCACCCATTCCGATTCCGGCGCCAGCTGGTCCAGCCCGACATTCTTCGCGTGCGATACGCCGCCTTCGTGGATCGCCACGATGCGCAGGCGTCCGTCGCCGGCCCGTGCCGAGATGCGCCGGGCGATCGCCAGCGTCTGGTCGGCGGAACCGTTCTCGACCAGCACGATCTCGTAACGGTCGGCGGGGTAGCGCTGCGCCAGCAGGCACTGCAGTGTCGCCTCGATCTCGGCCTCTTCGTTGTAGGCCGGCACGATGATCGAGATGAAATTTTTGCGCATCATTTCCTCCACGGCGTCGGTGATGCGGCGCAGGGATTCATCGGTCTTCCACGGCGGCTCGAACAGCCGCGTCTGCTCGCACTCGCGCAGCACCGGAGCCAGATCGAACTTCTGCTGCTGCGTGCGCGCGACGTAATAGTTCTGGCTGCCGAGATAGCCAGCCAGGTATTCCTGCTCGGTCTGGTTCGGCGTCGGTATCAGCAGCGCGCGCTTGCCGTGCTCCACCAGATCCATCACCGTGGTGTAGCCGGCGCGCGAGACGATCACGCGCGCCCGGTTGAACAGTTCCTGGCGCAGTTCGCCGCTCGCCACCGCATGGATCTCCAGGTCGTCGCGGCGGTAGCGTTCATATTCCGCCTCGTCGCCGCTCGCATTGCCGAGCACGAACACTTTCTTGCCCGGCAGGCTGCCCGCCTGTTCCAGGAGGTCGCGCACGAACGACTCCTTGTGCTCCAGCAGGTAGCCGCTGATCACGAACAGGTAATCGATGTCCTGCGCCAGAGCCAGATGCCCATAGGAAGACAGCACGCCGATGTAGCGATGCGGGCAGCGGTGCAGTGCCGGTGAATGCGCCAGGTGGCCGGCCAGGTTCAGGCTGGGCCCGAAATAGTCCGGGATGAACAGCATGTCGAACTTGCGCAGCGCCGCGACGTTGACGTTTTCGGTCAGCCAGGCTGTCTCGCGCAGGCCCTTGGGCGGCACGAATGCGATCTGGTGCGACAGGATGAATGACGGCGCCCACGGGCTGTAGAAGCCGTACTTGCCGTCGCTGAAAATGAAATCGTAATCCCCCGCGATTTCCTGCACTGCCCGGTGCTCGTTGCGGATCACGCGCCAGGTCTGCAGCAGATCGACCAGCAAATACCAGTACAGGCGCCAACCGGTGCCGCGCTCCAGCGGCGGATAGTCCGGCATCATGCAGAGCTCGACGCCGCTCTCGCCTGCCAGCTCCAGCTTCAGGAACGCGAGCGCGTTGCCGCTGGATACCACGGTGATTTCATAGCCGCGGCGCAGATACTCGCGTATCACCGCGAGCGTGCGCGTGGCATGGCCCAGCCCCAGGGAACTGACCGCGAACAACGCGCGGCACATATATCCGGTGGCATTCTGGCCGCGTAACGGATTCGAAGGGGGAGCCGGGGCCACCGCTGCGGCGGGGTTCTCGGGAAGGATTGCGCTGTCGTTGGCTTTCATCAAGCGCGCACAATGCCCGTTTAATATTACAGCTTCATTACATAACAAAAAAATTTAACGAAGCGGTAACAATGGCATCATCCGGCAACAATTGCCGGGGAATTTGCCGGGCGGAGCGGCTACTTGAGTCCGGCCATTTTCTTTTCCCACGACCATGCATGAGAAATGATTGTATCCAGATTGTCATATTGCGGTTTCCATCCCAGCTGTTGACGTGCAAGGGCAGAATCCGCAACCAGTCGCGCAGGGTCACCCGCTCGGCGGGAACCTTCATTCACGACAACCGGGATACCGGTTACCCTGCCGACAGCCTTGATCACTTCGTCCACAGAAAAGCCTTCCCCGTTGCCGAGATTGAATGCCGCGCTTGCACCGCCTGAATTTAGCCGATCCAGGGCCTTCACATGTGCCTCGCACAGGTCCGCGACATGCACGTAATCGCGGATGCATGTCCCGTCCGGCGTTTCGTAATCACGTCCAAACACCGTCAGCGGCCCGCGTCGTCCCGATACCGACTGCAATGCGAGCGGAATCAGGTGCGTCTCCGGGTCGTGCCGTTCCCCCAGCTCCCCGTCGGGATCGGCACCACAAGCATTGAAATAACGCAAACAGACGGACTTGAGCCCGTATGCTTTGTCGTAATCGCGCAGTACCTGCTCCACCATCGCCTTTGAACAACCGTAAGGATTGATCGGAGCTACCGGATGTTTCTCATCGATCGGCACATACTGTGGCTCACCGAATATCGCGGCAGTCGACGAAAACACGAAGCGCTTCACCCCGTGCCCGTTCATCGCATCGAGCAGATTGATGGTGTTGACGAGGTTGTTGTTGTAATACCTGGCTGGCTGGGCGACCGACTCCCCCACCTGGATGAACGATGCAAAATGCATCACTGCATCGAAGCAATTCCCGGCAAACATCCTGTCCAGTAAATTTACATCCGACAAGTTTCCCTCGATCAGCGTTCCGCCCACGATGGCGTCGCGATGCCCGGTAGAGAAATCATCAAGCGTCGTAACGGCATGATTGCCTTGCAGAAGGCGTTTTACCATGTGGGAACCGATATAACCGGCTCCCCCCACAACCAGCACTTTGCATTGTTCTTCTAATGGCATGTCAAACTCACGCGAAATTTACCTTGATGATTATCGTGCAAATGCATCTTACCAGCCGTCGTTCCTTGCCTGCTGCTCAACATTCAACGTTGCCGCTGACCGCGGATTTCATCAAGAATGGAACCATAATAGCTGCGATCGCGCTGCACTTTACTTTGCCTTCTCCTTGCGCCACTGCGCATAGCTGATGCGCGGCACATCGAAACGGTCGGTGGTGCGGCAGTAAACCGAAGGCGAGCCGAGCCGGCCGATGGGCGCGAAACCATTGACATGCATGCGCGGGCCCATCAGATGATCGTCCACATGGAACATCACCACCTCGCCGATGATCAGCGTGTTCTTGCCCAGCACCTGCGAGCTGTGCAGCTTGCACTCCATGCTGGCCTGCGCCTCCGCCACCCGCGGCGGCTTCACTTTCACCGAAGGCGCGGTGTGCAGACCGGCCGCAGAAAGCTCGCTCTCCCCTTCAGGAAAATCCGCCGCCGACACATTCATCGCATCGAACAGTTCCTCGGTCACCATGTTCACCACGAATTCTCCGCTCGCCAGAATATTCTTTGCGGTGTCCTTCATCGCCCCATCCGTTTCTCTGGCTTCATCCGCGCCGACGCTGATGATCAGGTAGATCGGATTGCCGCTGACCGCGTTGAAAAAACTGAACGGCGCGAGGTTGATCACGCCGCCGGCATTCTGGCTGGTGACCCACGCGATCGGCCGCGGCACCACCAGGTTGGTCAGCAGCTTGTAGTTGTCGGGGGCGGAGTGTTGGGAGGGGTCGATTTGCATATGGATGTCTCTCTTAAAAAATATAACGTTGTGGCAGTAAAGCTTGCTGGTTTTCAGTCAGCGCAAAACGCAGTTCAAAACATTGCCCGGCATCACATCACACCATCCTTAATACACTACACTACATCATGATCACCCACATTGATCGGGATGATTTCCTGTTCGTGGATCAAGAGTTCCAATGTGATCCGGTAAGAAACATTGATGGAAACCGAATGCAACCCTGCCAGCCTGCCGCCCAAAGGATGCAAACGCAGCGATGGATGCTGCGGGTTCATCTCCAGCAGCTGCAGCGTCTTCAGGTATTGCATTTCCAGCCCGGGATGGCGCTTGAGGAAGCGCGCGGCGCGTTTATTGTATTGCTCGGTGAAGATCAGTTGAAAGGCCATGGCGGGTTACTGCTTATGCCCGGGTACTGTTTATGCCCGGGTACTGTTTATGCCGGGGTACTGTTTATACAAGCGACTTTTTGACTCGCTTGACGTGCGCCGCTGCCGATTCCTTTACAAAGCGGCCCGCCTTGATGTCGGCATGAGTCTCGGCGAGCGCGGCTTCCAGTTCGCATTCCCGGAGGTAATGGTATTGCGCGATCTCCATCACCACGAAGCGCTCTTTGCCGCGCACCGAGACGATTGCTTCAGGCCGCTCAGCCAGCACAGCTTCAATGGCGGCGACACCTTTTGTTTTCAGATCATTGGCAGTCAGGTTGGACATGGCACATCTCCTCATGGAGTTATTGGTAGTGCGCTGTATAGTACGTTTAATAGTACGATTAATCAAGCGCCGGATGCATGGCCGGGTATCCGTCAAGTTATACGTCAGCCGCCTCTTGGCCCCGGTCCGCGCTAAAATGGCCGTCATCCGCCCGTCATGCAAGCGGGCCAGCGCCAGATTTTCCCGGTTACCGCTTTTTCCAATTACCTAATTTTCAGGGCCGTCTCATGATCGAAGAGCGTCTAGTCAACATCGAAACAAAAATCTCCCTGCAGGAAGACCAGGTCGAGGAGTTGAACAAAACCGTCTACCAGCAGCAGAAAAAACTGGACCAGCTCGAAGAGGTTTGCAGAACACTCGCAGGACATATCCAATCACTGGCGGAAGCGGGCACCGAGGGCAAGCCCGCGAACGAGCGGCCGCCCCATTATTAGTGCAGTCCTGCTACCAGAATCACCCCCTGTTGCGCCGCACAAACAATAAAGCCTCGCAATCCTGCGAGGCTTTTGCATGGATAATATTCGCAGACTGGTCCTGGTTATTGCCTCAGCTCAATGCACAGAGTCACTGCCGTCCAGCAACACCTCTGCCGCGAACACCTGTTCGGCATCCACCTTGTCGAAGCGGTATTGGTGGTTGCAGAACTCGCAGTTCACCTCCACCACGCCCTGCTCGGCCAGCACCGATTGCACCTCGTCCCAGCCGAGCATCTTCATCATGCGCGCCACCCGTTCGCGCGAGCAGGTACACCGGAACGCGACATGATGGGCTTTGAACAGGCGCACATCCTCCTCGCCATACAGCCTGCGGATCAATTCCAGCGCGGGCAGGCCGAGCAGCTCCTCGCGCTTCAGCGTGTCGGTCAGCATCGTCGCGCGCTGCCACATGTCGGCATCCCGCTCCTCGTCCATACCGGCAAGCGCATGGCCGCCATCGCCCGGCATCTTCTGCAACAGCAGCCCCGCGGCGCCCTGCGCGTCCGCCGCCAGCCACAGGCGCGTCTCCAGCTGATCCGAGCGCAGCATGTAGTTTTGCAACACCTCGGCCACGCTGGCGCCGTCCAGTTCCACGATGCCCTGATAAGTCTGCCCGCCGTCGCGCGAATCCAGCATGATCACGAAACGCCCGTCGCCCACCATCTGCGCAAAGCCGATCCCGTCCAGCTCGCCCTGCCACTTCGCCGTGGCGCGCACGTGCAGCTCGCCGTCGCATTCCACCACCAGCAGCGTCACCGGCCCGGTGCCCTGTATCTGCAGGATCAGCGAACCCTTCAGCTTCAGCGTCGCCGCCAGCAGCACCGCCGCCGCCATGAGCTCGCCCATCACCGCGCGCAACGCCGGTGGATAGTCGTGCCGCTTCAGCACCTCGCGCCAGGCATCATCGAGATGCACCAGCTCGCCGCGCACATGGGATTGTTCGAACAGAAAACGTCGCAGGGAATCGGGATGGGGTTTCATTTTCATAGTGCGCAATTTTAACATGCCGGCATGGGCGCTTTCGAAGGGCGTATTGGTATGAATGTCGCGCCAATAATTATTCCAGCATCATTTCTCTTTCCACGGCGCGAAGCCGATGGGGCGTTTCTTTTTTGGATCCAACGGAGTCATAAGTTGGCGAATGGCGTTAATCAATTCTGCTATCGCTCGATCATGAGCGCCGACCTTGCGTTCCAGTTGGTTGAGTTTTTGCGAAAGCTCCTTGTGGGTAGAAGCCAGCTCGCGCAAACGAACGAAGGCGCGCACTACCATCAGGCTGACTTCAACCGCACGTTCGGACTTCAACACGTTGCCCAACATCAGCGCGCCATGTTCGGTAAAAACATAAGGAAGATGCCGTCGACCGCCTCGCCCAGACGGAATGTTTGAGGTCACAATTTGTGACCTCAAACTTGAAATCCCAATTTTGGATTTCAAGTTGGCAAACTCTTCAGTGCTCAACTGAAACATAAAATCATCCGGAAAACGATCAAGATTGCGCTTGACCGCCTGATTCAGCACCTTGGTATCCACCCCATAGAGCTCTGCCAAGTCGGCATCCAGCATGACCTTCTGTCCACGGATAACAAATATCCGCGACTCGATCTGCTCAACAGACGCAATAATCTTCTTTTCCGCCATAACCCTTTTCCTTTGCGACATTCTGCAAAATCACCCACGTACAGAACGACATCCGCATCCTAGAGAACGATCGTTCTTTTGTCAATCAGCCAAGAAAAGGTGGCAATTACATAGCAATGACACAGGGGCGCGGCCTTATTCTTTTCACGCCTCTTGTATACTTCACCAACATTGACACTCACACATATCCATCATGGCCCCTACCATATCCCAGCCCGCCCCAGAATCCGCGCAAAATCGCACCGCTGCCCTTGAACTGGCCAATGATCTAATTGGCTTCATCGACGCCAGCCCCAGCCCCTGGCATGCGGTGGCGAGTGCCGAGGCGCGCCTGCAGAAGAACGGCTACACCCGGCTTGAAGAGGAGTCGCGCTGGCAACTCGCGGCGGGCGGGCGCTATTACGTGGTGCGCGGCGGTGCGTCGCTGATCGCATTCGTGCAGGGCAGCAAGCCGATAGCGGAATCCGGCTTTCGCATCGTCGGCGCCCATACCGATTCGCCCGGGTTCCGGGTCAAGCCCAAGGCGGCGCTGGCTGGGGACGGACTCGCGCGCCTGGCGGTGGAAGTCTATGGCGGGCCGATACTCGCCACGTTCACCGACCGCGACCTGAGCCTGGCCGGGCGTGTCGTGTTGCGCACGGCGGCGGGTCAGGCAACGCGTCTGCTGCGCTTCGAGCGGCCGCTGCTGCGGCTGCCCAACCTCGCGATCCACATGAACCGCGATGTCAACGAACAGGGCCTGAAGCTCAACAAACAGACCGAACTCCCGCTGACCCTGGGCCAGCTTGGCGAAGGCGCAGATGAAACCAAGGACGCCGAAGCCCTGTTGCGCAAGCTGCTGGCCGATGCCGTGCAGGCGAATGCGGCGGACCTGCTGAGCTGGGAGCTGGCCGTCTACGACGTGCAAAAGGGCTGCGTGTGGGGCGCGCACGAAGAATTCATCGCCAGTCGCCAGCTGGACAACCTGGCCTCCTGCTATGCGTCTCTCACCGCGCTGATCGAAACTAAACAGCCGGCGGCCACCTGCGTGACGGCCTTATTCGATCATGAAGAGGTCGGCAGCGAGAGCGCCGCGGGTGCCGGCAGCAGCTTCATCACCGACGTGCTGGCCCGCATCAGTGGGCATGCGAAGCTGGACGAAGAAGACCGGCAACGTGCGATGGCGCGCAGCTTCTTCATCAGCGCCGACATGGCCCATGCCTACAACCCGAACTTCCCGAACGCCTACGAACCCGTCCACAAAGTGAGGGTGAATGGCGGGCCGGTCATCAAGACCAACGCAAACCAGCGCTACACCACCAACGCCGAGACCGCCGCCCGCTTCATCGGATTTTGCGAAAAAGCCGGCGTGCCGTACCAGCAGTACGCGCACCGCAGCGACCTTGGTTGCGGCAGCACCATCGGGCCTATCGTGGCTGCACAACTGGGGATTGCGAGTGTGGACGTCGGCTCGCCGATGTGGGCGATGCACAGCGCGCGAGAGAGCGCCGGTGTGCATGACCACGCCTACATGATTGCCGCCTTGGTAGCGGCCTTTGACAGTTGAAACAAAAAACCTCGCAGCGCTGCGAGGTTTTGCTTGAACAAAATTCGTGGTCCGATCCTACGAATTTCCTATGAATTTATCATTCCCAGTCCCTATGAATTTATTATTCCAAAGCCCAATAACGTTGTTGAATAATCGCCCCATGTCACTTATAGTGCATTCAATAATATAACCGGCAGGATGGTGAAAATGACTGACTCGCGTATCACACTTGATTCCAGCAAACGTGGCGGGCATCCCTGCATCCGCAATCTGCGCATCAGCGTCTATGACGTGCTGGAGATGCTTGCCGAAGGCATGAGCGAAACAGACATCATCGAAGACTTCCCGGAGCTTGAGTCTGCGGATATTCGCGCCTGCCTCGCCTTTGCCGCAGATCGCGAACACAACCTGTACACCGTGGCCGTGTAATGAAACTGCTGCTCGACGAAAATCTGTCGAGGCGCATCGTCCCCTACCCGCAAGCCGCCTTCCCCGGCTCTTCACAAGTTGCCTTGCTTGGCTTGGAAAGTGCGAGCGATTCTGAAATCTGGCAGTACGCAAAAGGCAACGGTTTTGTGATCGTTAGCCGTGATTCTGATTTTCAGGAACGCTCACTGGTTGCGGGCCACCCGCCGCAAGTTGTGTGGCTGAAAATCCCCAACCACGCCAAAACTGTCGTACTCAACATTCTGTTGGATCACCGCGAAGAAATCGAGCATGCGTTGGCAGAGCAGAATCTCGCTTGTGTCGAACTGAGCCACCACAAACAATAGCAACCCCCTGCCACCACCGTTGGCTCTCTGCCTGAAGTGGCCCATGCCTACAACCCGAACTTCCCGAACGCCTACGAACCCGGCCACAAGGTAAGGGTGAATGGCGGGCCGGTGATCAAGACCAACGCAAACCAGCGCTACACCACCAACGCCGAGACCGCAGCCCGCTTCATCGGATTTTGCGAAAAGGCCGGGGTGCCGTACCAGCAGTACGCGCACCGCAGCGACCTGGGTTGCGGCAGCACCATCGGGCCTAGCGTGGCTGCACAACTGGGGATTGCGAGTGTGGACGTCGGCTCGCCGATGTGGGCGATGCACAGCGCGCGCGAGAGCGCCGGTGTGCATGACCACGCGTTCATGATTGCTGCACTGACTGCGGCCTTTGGCAGTTGAAACAAAAAACCGCGCAACGATGCGCGGTTTTGCTTGGGAAACATTCCTGATCTATCCGTTCTTGGACAAATAGCACTTGACGGTTATAAACTATTTGTTTACTGTTCTGCAATAATACGTAACTTCGCCAGCGCAGAAACAGAGCAATTCTTTGTCTCGGGTAAATCGCGACGATTTCCGACGGAAATTCTCAAACGGGCGGCAATGCGCTTGACCCAACTGGATGCCGCCACACGTATCGAAGACTTGCGATTGCCGCCATCAAACAGGCTTGAGGCTTTGGCTCATGACCGCGCAGGACAATGGAGCATACGCATCAATGAGCAATGGCGAGTGTGCTTTCGTTTTGAAAACGGCGATGCTTACGACGTTGAGATTGTCGACTACCACTAAGGAGAATCATCATGGCAAAAAAAGGACTGCCCGCAATCCATCCGGGAGAATATCTGGGCGAGACACTGGGCGAGTTAAACCTCTCACAGGCCGGGTTCGCCCGCGCAATCGGTGTATCGCCCATGCGAATTTCGCATGTCATTAAAGGATCGCGCCCGGTAACGGCCGAACTGGCACTGCTGTTCGGGCGAGCTTTCGACCAGTCGCCGCAATACTGGCTTAACCTGCAAGCGGCATATGATTTGAAGACAGCGGAGGCCAGCCTGGGCAAGCTGCTCAACAATGTGCATTTACTGGCGCATGCTTGATTGCAAGACCTGACCCCGACTTTGCTACTAGGACGAAGAAGACAGGCAACGTGCCATGACGCGCAGCTTCTTCATCGGCGCCGAGACCGCCGGCATCGTCGATGCTGCCGAGGCACAATGACGAAACAAGCTGAAATGGATGGCAGGTCGACATGAAGTTACATATCCTGAGCGACATACATTTGGAGTTTTCCGCATTCGAGCCGCCCAGGCCGGTTGTCGACGTGGTCGTCCTTGCCGGGGACATCGCGCACGCGTCGCAGGGCATCCAATGGGCGCGCAATACCTTTGCAGACCAACCCGTCGTCTATGTGCCCGGCAACCACGAATTCTATCGCGCAGACAGGCCCGAGACGCTGGCCGCCATGCGTATCGCGGCCAGGGAAAACGGCATTCACCTGCTCGATGAGGATGAAGTCGTTATCCAGACCAGGGACGGGCAGGAACGCGTGCGCGTTCTCGGGTGCACCCTGTGGACGGACTTTTGCCTGTTCGGGGAGAAGCGCTTGCACGACGCGACGGCTGCCGGTGAGAAGGCCCTGGCCGATTTCCGAATCATACGCGAAGGGTCCGGGCGCTTTACCTCTGGGCGCTTTACCCCGGAGCGCTCGATCGAACTGCACAAGCAAGCCCTCGCATGGCTAAAAGGCATGCTCAATACGCCATTTGACGGCAAGACGGTCGTGGTGACGCATCACCTGCCGTCCAGCCGCTCGGTCGCAGACAGGTACAAGGCGGATTTGGTCTCCGCATGCTTTGCCTCAGAACTGGACTACCTGTTCGGCAAAATGAGCCTGTGGGTACATGGCCATACGCATGACAGTTTCGACTATGAGGCGAACGGCACCCGCGTTGTCTGCAACCCGAGGGGCTATGTGACTGCCCGTGGCGCTGAAAATCTCGAATTCAACCCCGGCCTGGTGGTTGATATTTGACCGGCGAAGGACGGGCAGTTATTGGTGGTGTCTCAGTACGAAATTGGCAGGGCTGGAACAGACACGCCATGACGTGCAAGCAGCAAGCTGTGTTTATGATTGATCAAAGAAAATGCCCGCGAATGATTGCTGGGCATCGTTTTCCACCACAGGGGCAAAAGGGCATCAGCCATAAAAAAGCCCCGGCATGCCGGCTAGCCGTTGGCGAATGGTGTGTAAAAGGGTGGTGGCCTAAAAACCACCATCTTTTACCACATTATGAGAGATATTCTTAGAACTTTTGGAAGTAGATAATATCTTCCAAACTAACTTTGCCCTTGGCCAAACCCAGCCGCATTGCTGGCGTTTGACCATCCTTTCCAGCCACGCAGTAGTTATAGAATACCCTGAAGATACCCAGCATCTTTACGATCGTTTCCGGGTTATAGGCACTGTACCCATACCAGGTACGCCTGGCATTATTGGCTGACGAGATTGGTCGCTCCAGTATCGACAACCGCCTGCGCACCTGCATGAAGAAGTTATCAATCGCGTGCATCGAGGCTTTATTGTAAAGCCTGGCCAAGTGGTCCGGTTCATAGTCTCGGTAGTCTGTCAGGTAGCACACAGCTTTTTCCGGTTCGCTCATATTGGGAAAGGGATGTGTCATCCATTTGTCCTGCCACTTGCCGATCGCTACCATATTGGCAATGCGTTCTTTGGTGATCAGCGTGATCAACACTGAATCTGTCAATTCCGGATTGGCATTGCGCGCCGCCCTGAATGCCGCGCGACCGGGAGCAATGGCAACCTGCTTTTCAGCGATGGTCATTTCCTTGGATATCCGGACGTAGAACGCATCGGCCCGGCGTACGGCAATCTCCGGCTGGAATGCCGCCAAACAGGCGGCGCGCATCCCGGAGTCCTGATCGAGAAAGAAGCGCAGTTTCTCCACGCCACCAAACAGTTGTTTCAGGTAGAAGAAATGGCCGTACAGGCTGTATTCCGCATGGATCTGCATGCCGCGGGTCGGGAGTTGTTGCCCGCGGTCTTGCGTTTCCGAGACTTCAACATCCTCACGTTGGCTTGACGCTTCGTACACTGCCTCGATATCGCCTTGTAGCCCGGATTGTTTCGCCTGTTTCAGCCTGCTTTTCTTATTGACGGCATCTGCGTAATCTTCCTTGAGCCAGCACCGCGCGTAGCGCCGGAACGGCGCACCCTTGACTTGATAGTCACCGGCGGCGATCGCGTGTACTTCAACCGAATCCGAGTCCAGTGTCGCATCGTAGTTGAGGTGCATACCAAAGACATACGCTGTCTTGTTGTCCGCAGAGCCCACAGCATGGAGCTTGACGTTCCTGCGATCTGCGTGTCGCGTCCAGTTCACCACGTAATCCTGGCAGTCGACGCCAAGATACAACCTTGGTATCTCCATTCCGTTCAACAGGCGCTTTTCGCGATCAGCTGCAAAAGCCATACATTGGCTCTGGATGAAGTTGATCTTGCCATAGAGTGTCTTCGGATCAATATCAGCAACCTCGCAAATACGCCTGAACGGTGACTTGTTCATCAGCAGGGAGAAGATTATTCGGTTCTTGTGGGGTCGCTTTTGACCGGTGGTTGATTTACCGACCGAGAAGGTCTTTTTGCAGGCGTTGCAGCGGTAACGCTGAGAACCGGATGGCGACAGTCCGATGGATTGATAGCCCTTGCCGACGGGAACGGTGTGATTGGGGCAGTGTTCGTCCGGACAGGACGGTGGAGGTGCTACTGCCATGTCCTTGAGAAAGCGGTCCCGCTCCTCGGCAATGGCGGCATTGCTTTTGATCGGGAAGAATTCGCCGCAAAGCTTGCATTTCAGGACAAAAGAGCTGGAGCCTCCACCACTGGCTGAATACCGGTCATTTTGCTTTCGGCCATCAACGCCTAGCGCTGGAATGCCATAGTTCTCGCACGTAGGGTTCTTGCAGAAATTGACCTGAATGCCTTCTACCGTAGCGGGTACTCGGCTAGAAGTTCCTGAAGGAGATTTTATGCCGGATATGATAATGCCCTCCAGTTCACACTGAAGGGCATTATAAGCTTCTCAACTACAATTTATACACACCTTTCGCCAACGGCTAG
>JBAVGB010000048.1:0-15503 GCA_049684555.1 Gallionella sp.
GCGGGTACTCGGCTAGAAGTTCCTGAAGGAGATTTTATGCCGGATATGATAATGCCCTCCAGTTCACACTGAAGGGCATTATAAGCTTCTCAACTACAATTTATACACACCTTTCGCCAACGGCTAGGCATGCCGGGGCTTTTTTGTTCAGCCAGAGCGCTTACGCAGCCTGGATGTTTGCCGCCTGTTTGCCCTTGGGGCCGGTGGTGACATCGAAGCTTACGCGCTGGTTTTCTTGCAGCGACGTGAAGCCCGCCTCATTGATCGCGGACCTGGCAGCGGCCTTTAGCAGTTGAAACAAAAAACCTCGCAGCGATGCGAGGTTTTGCATGTGCAATATTCGTGGTCTGCCTAGAATTATTGAAAAAACTACCGCTTAGCCTCAAGAAATACAAAGTTGCGGTGGAAATCCAAATTTCGCTTTTGTTCGACTGTGAAACTCCCAACATTTAATGCTTCGTCTGTCGGTACTCCCATGCGCTGTAGAGCCGGCTCGTGTGCAACAGGAGATATCAATAATTTCCCATTATCCTCGAACGAGATAAACCCACGATCGAAAAGATGATCAATAGATGGTGTAAGTAGAAATCCATTTTCACCATCAAGCCGCTCTTGATTGCTGCTATCGCGCCACGGTTTAATATGGCTAGCACGAAGATGCTCTGGTCTATCGACCCGCGTAATTCGACATCTACTTTCTAACAGACTTACGTTTTGCTTAAACTTGCCCTGTCCACGCCGAGACATAACAAGCGCTTCTTTCTCAGTTTCTTCAAGCTTGGCGTCATCACGAAGTTTCTGCTGCAAATACTCTTCCCATTCGATAAGACTTACGGCTTGCATCTTATGGTAGTCAATTTGTGGTTCAGCGACGTAGTTGCCGCTTATAAGAAGTGTTACTTCTTGTCCAATAAGCTCCGCCAACGCAGCCATAAATACTGAAGATATTTCGGCGAGATAGACGCCTTGATTGCCATTACCATTCGCTTGCAAAGGTGAATACTTCTCTGGCAATGTTGGACGAAGGCGCTCCATATGTTCACTGGGTCGAATTTTGTGATTCAAGGCGCGGTAATACACATCAACCTTCCAACCTATCTGATCCCAATAAGCCCCAGCCTTCCCAAACTCAGCAGGCTTAGGGCATTCATAACAGTAGGATTTCGCAACGCCAACAGCAGGAATAAATGTATCTGAAAAGGAAAGAATCAGGTCACCAGGTGAAACTTCACGCATGTATTCATAAAATGGATTACGACTACCATCCGCTTTACGTTTGGGCGACCATAGATAGCCCCCCGCTACCTCGTGGGCGAATGTCTGGTTCTGATTTACCCACCAATATCTCATATGCCCACTAACACCGCTAAATCAGCACTTTTCTTCACATCATTCAAACGATGGCTTGTATCACTTTCCCAGTTTGGCTGGATAAATCGAGCCTGGCTTATTATTTGTTTATTGCCCCTTAAGTATACGCAGCAGCACCCAATCGCCGCTCTTATCTTTGAATCGCCAGAACCCCCAACCGCCTGCTGGCTTTCCCAGTGCCGCCGACGCTGCGGCGTTCGGGCTGTCATAGAGCTGACCGTCATAGCCGATCATGCCGTCTTTGCGAAGAGATGCTGTGTGGCCATTTGGATGAGGGAACGCGGGCGGTTTTCCTTGAGCGACTGTTCGAGGTTGCGGATAGCGGTAACTTGGGCGGGCCAGAGGCCTTCTTTGTGCAAAGTCGGCATGTTGATCATATTTGCCAGAAATGTTGCGGGTGCCAGTTGCACACTTAGAGCAGGTTTCTTACCTATATGCAACACTGTGGCTTGCGGTAGGAGGCTGATCCACTCAGCAAGCATTTGCGGTTTGTGAAAGGCGAACACCGGTCGGGAGCGCGGATGCGGATCAAGGCCGTTGGTGTAGCGAGTTTCGATGCCTGTGGTCTGATAGGAAAAGGGCAGCGGATCGCTCCATCGCGGCAGACCAGCCGGCAATCCTTTGGTGTATTTGTCCGATTGGGTTTCAACACCGGTCAAGGTTATGCCTTCCTTCTTGGCTTCGATTACCCCAGCGGCCTTGCCATCGACATACAACAAGTAATCAGCGAATCCGTATCCGGGCAATGGAAACTCGCGAATCGCCACGCCACGCGCTGCATGTATATTGGCTTTGTCAGCGTCGCACACATACCAACCCGATTGCGTGAGCAAGTGGTCTATATTCTCCCTGGCTTGTGATTCTGAGGACATTCTTTATAAAGTCCATATTATTGTTATCGCACGGGCACATAGTCTAACTCACGCCGTCTTTTGTTTGCTGCAAAATAAGCCGCAAATACGCCCTGTGTGATAAGAATCAAATGGGTCAACATGATTAACAATCCAACTCTCGCCTATATAAACGCCGCAGCCGACACGCCGAAGCGCGCTGCCAATGCCTTGGCTTGCCGCGCGTTGATCTGGCGCTTGCCACTAAGGATTTCACTGGCTTTCACTTACGCCGCCAGCGGCTGAAAGTGTTGTATGCGCGACAGCACATCGCCAAGCTTGTCTTTGGCGATCTCGGTGTCGTAACGCGCCTGCCCGCGCAGCCAGTAGCCTTCGGTCAACCCGAAGAACTTGCACAGGCGCAGGTCGGTGTCCGCCGTGATGGCACGGTTGCCATGCACGATTTCGTTGATGCGGCGCGGCGGCACGGCGATGGCCTTGGCCAGCGCGTATTGGCTGATGCCCATCGGCTTCAGGAATTCTTCCAGCAGAATTTCGCCGGGGTGGATCGGGGTTGGTTTTTTGGTTTGCTTCATGATAAATTTTCCTCAGTGATAGTCGACAATCTCTACGTCCAGCGCGTTGCCGTTCTTGAACTTGAAACACACGCGCCACTGGTCGTTGATGCGGATGCTCCATTGTCCTTTGCGGTCGCCTTTCAATGCTTCCAGCCGGTTACCCGGCGGGATGCGCAAATCTTCGATGTCGCCCGCCCAATCCAGTTGCTCCAGCTTGCGCCGCGCGATTCGTTCGATATTGGCGAAGCGAGGTGCGCGTTCACGTTTGAACAGGGCTTCGGTGACCTTGCAGTTGAACGATACAATGATGATCACATATTAACGTAGCGCGTTAATAGTGTAAAGCGGCTGATGGATTCCGGGCCGAATCCGGGATGACAAGGTTCTTTAGTGGCGCGATGTGCTTAATGAGTTAAAGCGGCGAAATCAGCACGCTCGCGCACAGTTTCTTCAGTTCGTCGCTGACCCGATCATTCCCCCACCGCATCCGCCTCGTGCTTCGGCGGCGCCGGCGAAAAGACGCTTGCCGCGATCACCAGCAGCGCCATGCCGATCAGCGACGCGGACCACATCGTTCAAGGTTAAAGGGTCAAGGACAAGCGTCAAGGTGTAAGGTCTGATGATTGAGCCAGAGGAAGGCGCCGAGATAGCAGCCCAACCTGACCGGTTCCTGCAACGATCCGGCGGATGGGGTATCGGTCTCGCCGGTTGTCCATTCCCGGCAGGCGTGCAGCACGAACGCGGCGACCAGGTCGAACGGGTTGAGCAGCGGGATATACGGCAGGCCGGAACCGTCGCCGGAATAATGGGTGCAGGCGACCACCAGCCAGGCGGCGCTGGCGATGACGACGGGCACGCAGCCGGGAACTGATTTCGTTAAAGCTATTTGGCACGCCTATTCCAGCCATTCCTTGCCCGCCACTTCGCGCGCTGGATTGAAACGATAGATCAGCGGCACAACTCATTATTCCGCCGAATCCTTGATCACCCTGGCGAGGTAGTGGTGGTCGTCCCAAGCTTCGAGGTGCCAGTTCCGGTCCGCTGATCCATTCCCTTGGAATCGGAACCAGTTCAGCGCGCAGTTGGGGATGCTGAAGTCGCGCGGCGCATGCAGCGGCTTGCCGGTGGATTTGCGGTAGAGGATATCGAGCACGCCGCCATGCGTGACGGCGGCGATGGTTTGCCCGACGTGGTGTTGTGTCATCTCGTGCACGGCGGCTGCCACGCGCCTGGCGAGGTTGTGCATGCTTTCGCCGCTGTCGAAATCATAGTCGGGGTCGCGCGCGAGATAACGTGCATGCGCCTCAGGATGGCGCACTTTGCCTTCCGCCGCGGTGAGGCCCTGGAAGATGCCGTAATGCCGTTCGCGCAGTTGCGGCAAGATGTTGATCTCGATGCCGCGCCGTGCGGCAAGCATATTGGCGGTATCGTGCGCGCGCACCAGGTCGCTGCTGTAGATGGCATCGAAGTTGTGGTGCGCGGCATTGAACGCCATCGCCAGCGCCTGGGCGCGGCCGGTCTCGTTGAGGGGGATGTCGATCTGGCCCTGGATGCGTTTCTCGACATTCCAGTCGGTTTCGCCGTGGCGGATGAAGCAGATGCGCGTGGTCATGGTGGGTTGGCGGGATATTCCTTGCGGCATTCTACCTAATTGCAGATCAGGAACCTTCCGGGTTTCGTCATTTCCCTGTCACACTTTAAGTGTTGAATGGACAGTATAATATTTGCGCCCATGCCCCGACCCACCCTCCCAAAATCCACCGAAGGCAACCTGAGCCCCAAGGCCTGGTATCAGGCCGCCAGCGCTTTGCCGGACTTTGTCCATGACCCGGCGCAGGCGGCGGCGATCGAGGAGCTGGACGTGCTGTGGCACCAGCTGGTGGATTTCAAGTCGAAACGCAACCAGTTCCTCGGGCGCAGCCTGCTCAGCCCGGAGGTGCCCAGGGGGCTGTATCTGTGGGGCGGGGTCGGACGCGGCAAGACCCTGCTGATGGATGCGTTTTATGCCAGCCTGCCGTATCGCCGCAAGCGCCGCATCCACTTTCACAATTTCATGGCCGAGGTGCATCACGAGATGAAGGCGCTGGCCGGCGAGCCCGACCCGCTGATCGCGCTGGCCGACAGCATCGCCAAATCCACCCGCGTATTGTGCCTGGACGAGTTTCATGTCGACGATATCGCCGATGCGATGATACTGGGGCGGCTGGTCACCGCGCTGTTCGAGCGCGGCGTGGTGCTGATGACGACTTCCAACATTCCGCCCGACGACCTTTACGCGCATGGCCTGCAGCGCAAGAGCTTCCTGCCGGTGATCGAGCTGCTCAAGCGCGAGCTGAAGGTGTTGAACATCGAGGACGGCAGCGACTACCGCCTGCGGGCGCTGACGCGCGAGCCGCTGTTCCTGGTGGCGCACGATGAGCCGGGCGCTGCGGCGAACGAGGCGCGCATGGCGGCGCTGTTCGACAAGATCGCCGGGCAGGCGCGGCGCAAGGATGGGCATGTCGAAGTGCTGGGGCGCAAGATCCCGGTGAAGGAGATCGGGCACAATGTGGTGTGGTTCGAATTCAAAAATCTGTGCGGCGGCGCGCACTCGCAGCCGGAATACCTGGACATCGCGCACCGCTATCCGACGGTGTTCCTGTCGCACATCCCGAAGCTGACCGAGGATTTTGCCTCCGAGGCGCGGCGTTTTACCTGGCTGATCGACGTGTTTTACGACAATCATGTCAGGCTGGTGGCGACCTCTGCGGTGCCGCTGGAGGATGTGTTCAGCGATGACATGGCGGCAGGGGAGTTTTCGCGCACCGCCAGCCGGCTGACCGAGATGCAGACGCTGCACTATTTGAAGCAGCTGCACCAATCGCAGCGGGTCAGGTTGAACGGGGAAGCGTAGCGGGCGTTAAATGCGGGAGCGTTTGCTGTCCTGCCGGCCACCTAGCTTTGCTTGTTCAGAATATCCCTGGCGGCTTTGAGAAACGCTGCGCCTTTTTTTTCATCGATGGTCAGTTTGATCATCTTGCTGCAGATATCGATGGTGTACATCAGCGCGATATTCGAATCGGCGGTATCGTCGATTTTCTTGATGACTTTCTCGGCCTTGTCGCCCAGTACCCTGATGGCCAAGCCGACCAATTGCCGCTTGACCGGGCCGACGGGGGTTGCCGACGGCGTTTGAACCGGGGTCGCGGCGGAAGGTGCCGATGGTGGCGGGGTCGGGCTTGCGGCGACCGACCCGAGCGGCGCCATCAGCCCCATTTCCTCGAGCATCTCGAAGACGTCTGCCAGATTCTCCAGGCCCTCGCCCTTTCTCATTAATTCCGCCAGCGTCGAGTGCCCATCCACCAGGATCAGCGCATGGCGCAGTGCGGTCGGAATATCCCGCGCCTCGAATCGTGCCTTGCCTTTTTCAGTTTTGACGTAAACAGTGCCCGGGTTCATCTGAATTACGCTGATAGTTCTTCAATGATCCGGTAGATCAGCTTGACGGTGATCACGACATAGATCGCGCCGAAAAAGAAGATCAGCGACACCATCACGTTCACGATTTCAGCAGGCAACATGCCGAAGAACGGGGTGGTCAGGTAACCCAGCGTGAACAGGACCACCAGAAGAGTGAGAAATTTCCAGTTCTTGCCGACCACGCCGCCGGGTACCTGCCTGCCCAGCTTGAGCACCAGAAAAAGACAATAAATCATGACCAGAATCGCAGCGATGCTGATCAATGTGCTGATTTCAATATTCATTATTTCTCTCCTCTTTATACAGGTGCCTTAAAGTCATCCTGCCTGCTGATACAGGAATCGCCGTCCCGAAGGCCATCCCGAACCCGCATGAATAGTATAGCCGCGCTACCGGCAAGTAAAGCTAATTGGCCTTCCGAATACAATAGCCATGCGGGCGCGGGCGCTTCGTCCGGCTCGCTCGGCGTGCAGGATGACATTTGTCAATTTCCGCCGATTCTTTTAGCCACTGGGCAAGGAGCAATGCAAATGAAATATCAAACAGTGTATAACGGCGTTCAAACGAAACGGGTTGCGGTGCTGGCCGGGGTGTTGTGTCTGGCCATCGCGACGGGTGCATCGGCACAACAAAATGCAAAGCCCTGCGCCGAGGATGCGGCCAGGCTTTGCGTGGGCATACAGCCGGGCGGAGGACGCTTGGCCAGATGCCTGAAGGAACATGCGGCCGAATTGTCGCCGGCCTGCAAGAAAAGCATCGCAAAGGCGAAAAGGAAGGCCGCCAAATGGAAGCAAGCGTGCAAGCAAGATGCACAAACGCTGTGCGAGGGTGTCAAAGCCGGCGGCGGCCGGATCGTGCAATGCCTAAAGCAGCATCAGGACGAATTGACCATGGAGTGCAGGGAAGCGATGGCGAAGCCAAAGGGCGGCGTTTAGCCGGCAAGGTATCGGAACGTCACAGCGGCGAGATCAGCACGCTGTCGCGCAGCTTCTTCAGCTCGTCGCGCAGCGCGGCGGCGTGCTCGAACTCCAGGTTCTTCGCGGCCTTGAGCATCTCCTTCTCCAGCCGCGCGATTTCCTTCGCGACTTCCTTCTCGCTCATCGCAAGGTATTTGGCCTGTTCCTGCATGGCCCTGAGCTGTTCGCGCGCGGTTTCCGGTTCGTACATACCCTCGATGATGTCCTTGATGCGCTTCTGCACTCCGACCGGCGTGATGTCGTGCGCGAAGTTGAACGCGACCTGCTTGGTGCGGCGGCGCTCGGTCTCGTCGATCGCGCGCTTCATCGAGTCGGTGATCCGGTCCGCATACAGGATGGCCTTGCCGTTGAGGTGGCGCGCGGCGCGCCCGATGGTCTGGATCAGCGAGCGCTCGGAGCGCAAAAAGCCCTCCTTGTCGGCATCGAGTATCGCGACCAGCGACACCTCGGGGATGTCCAGCCCCTCGCGCAGCAGGTTGATGCCGACCAGCACGTCGAACATGCCCAGGCGCAGGTCGCGGATGATCTCGACGCGCTCGACGGTCTCGATGTCGGAATGCAGGTAGCGCACCTTGATGCCGTGCTCGGAAAAATATTCGGTGAGCTGCTCGGCCATGCGCTTGGTCAATGTGGTGACCAGCACGCGCTCGCCCTGCTCCACGCGCAGGTTGACCTCGGACATCAGGTCGTCGACCTGGTGGAGCGCCGGGCGCACTTCGATCTGCGGATCGACCAGCCCGGTGGGACGCACCAGCTGCTCGACCACCTGGCCGGTGTGCGCGGCCTCGTAGGTGGAAGGCGTGGCGGAAACGAACACGGTCTGGCGCATGATCCTTTCGAATTCGTCGAAACGCAGCGGGCGGTTGTCCATCGCGGAGGGCAGCCGGAAGCCGTAGTTGACCAGGTTTTCCTTGCGCGCGCGGTCGCCCTTGTACATGCCGCCCACCTGCGGAATCATCACGTGGCTCTCGTCCAGGAACATCAGCGCGTTGCGCGGCAGGTAATCGAGCAGCGTCGGCGGCGGCTCGCCCGGCTTGCGCCCGGACAGGTGGCGCGAATAGTTCTCGATGCCCTTGGTGAAGCCGATCTCGTTGAGCATCTCCAGGTCGTGGCGGGTGCGCTGCTCGATGCGCTGCGCCTCGACCAGCTTGTTCTCGCGCACAAAGAACGCGATGCGCTCGGCCAGCTCGACCTTGATGGTTTCGATCGCGGACACCACGGTGCTGCGCGGCGTGACGTAATGGCTGGACGGATAGACGGTGTAGCGCGGCACCTTGTGCAGGATGTGGCCGGTGAGCGGGTCGAACAGCGACAGCGTTTCCACCTCGTCGTCGAACAGCGTGATGCGCAGCGCGTTTTCGCTGCTCTCCGCCGGGAATACGTCGATCACGTCGCCGCGCACGCGGAATTTGCCGCGCGAGAAATCAATCTCGTTGCGCTCGTACTGCATCTCGATCAGGCGCTTGATCACGTCGCGCTGGTGCATCTTCTCGTTATGCCGCAAGTGCAAAATCATGCCGTGGTAATCGACCGGGTCGCCGATGCCGTAGATCGCCGAGACGGTCGCGACGATAACGCAGTCTTCGCGCTCCAGCAGCGCCTTGGTCGCGGACAGGCGCATCTGCTCGATCTGCTCGTTGATGCTGGAATCCTTCTCGATGTACACGTCGCGCGACGGCACGTAGGCCTCGGGCTGGTAATAGTCGTAATAGGAGACGAAATACTCGACCGCATTCTCCGGGAAGAACTCGCGGAATTCGGAATACAGCTGCGCCGCCAGCGTCTTGTTCGGCGCCATTACCATCGCCGGGCGGCCGAGCTGCGCGATCACGTTGGCCATGGTGAAGGTCTTGCCCGAGCCGGTCACGCCGAGCAGGGTCTGGAACGACAGCCCGTCGCGTATGCCCTCGACCAGCTGCGCGATCGCCGCGGGCTGGTCGCCCGCCGGCTCGAACGGCTGGTGCAGGATGTAGGGACTGTTGGGAAAGGTTTTGGTGGCCATGGTCAGCCCGGTATTCTACCGGCAAACCCGTTGCATTGTTCACCCCGCCGGCATCAAGGAGGCTGGCGATGTGTGTCGTGCAATTACCCTATAGCCACGCGGCGCCGCGCACGCCGCTGGAATCGCCATATCGGTTCTTCACCAGTTTGGTGTCCACCCGATCCGAGAATACCCAATTACCCCACAGCGCGGGCACGCTCGCATACAGCCGCCCGATGTTGGACATGCCGCCGCCCAGCACGATGACGTCCGGGTCGAGGATGTTGATGAGGTGTGCAAGGGAGCGCGCAAGGCGGTTCTCGTAGTTTTGCAGGCTGCGTTCGCAGGCTGCGTCGCCCTGTTCCGCACGCTGCACGATCTCTGCCGGGCTCAGTGCCTCTCCAGTCTCCTGTTGATGCAGCTTCATCATGCCGGGACCGGACAGGAAAGTCTCGATGCAGCCATGCTTGCCGCAGTAGCATGGCGGGCCGGGCAGTTCGTGCGCTTGCGGCCAGGGCAGCGGGTTGTGGCCCCATTCGCCGGCAATCGAATTCGGCCCGGTAAGCACCTTGCCGTTGACCACGATGCCGCCGCCGACGCCGGTGCCGAGGATCGCGCCGAACACCACCGGCGCGCCCGCCGCCGCGCCGTCCACCGCCTCGGAGAGTGCAAAGCAGTTGGCGTCGTTGCTGATCCTGATCTTGCGCAGCAGCAGAGATTCGAGGTCCTGCAGGATGGACCGGTCGTTGAGCACGGCCGAGTTGGAGTTCTTCAGCCGGCCGGTTGCACGGGACAGCGCGCCGGGGGTGCCGATGCCGAGCGACCCCTGCTGCGCGAGTTCCGCTTCGGCATCGCGCACCAATTGGGAAATAGTCTCCAGCGTTTCGTAGTAATGATCTTTCGGCGTGGGCACGCGGCGGCGCAGCAATTCCTTCCCGCTGTCGTCGAGCGCGATGATTTCTATTTTTGTTCCGCCAAGATCAATACCCAGCCTCATTGCTGTCCTCCTGTCCCGACTTGCAACCAGAAGGTCACCGGGCCGTCGTTGACCAGACTCACCTTCATGTCCGCGCCGAACACGCCGGTCTCCACGCCGGCATGTTTGCCGCGCGCGATCTTCACGAAATGATCGAACAGTTCGGCGCCGAGTTCCGGCGACGCGGCCGAGGAAAAGCTGGGGCGGGTGCCCTTGCGCGTGTCGGCGGCGAGCGTGAATTGCGGCACCAGCAGCATGCCGCCGCCGATGTCGGCGAGCGACAGGTTCATCCTGCCGGTCTCGTCGGGAAACACGCGGTAACCTAGCAAACGATCGAGCAGGCGCTGCGCGCCCGCATGGTTATCGTGCTTCTCGACGCCGAGCAGCACCAGCAGGCCGACGCCGATCTGCCCGACGACGTTGCCCTCGACCCACACACTCGCCTGGGTTACGCGCTGTATCAATCCGATCATTTGTTCGCTTCCGGTCAATTATATTTTCTGGCCGGATTCTACCCCGGGCGCTCGAGCCGTAACCAGTGTTGCGCTGCCGCATCCGCAACATCCAGCCCGCTCGCCTGAAAAACTGAGCAAACGGACCGGTACGGCAACTATCGCCCCGCTTTTCGCCAATCCACTCTCCCCGCGGCAAGAGTATAATCCGCACCAAATTCAACCTGTAAGGAAAACCCGTGTCACTCTCGAATCGCGTACAAGCCATCAAGCCCTCCCCTACCCTTGCCGTCACCGCACGCGCGGCCAAACTCAAAGCCGAAGGCAAGGATATTATCGGACTGGGTGCGGGCGAGCCGGATTTCGATACGCCGCAGCACATCAAGGATGCGGCGATTGCCGCGATCAACAAGGGCTTCACCAAGTACACCGCGGTGGGCGGCACGCCGTCGCTGAAGCAGGCCGTGATCGCCAAATTCAAGCGCGACAACGGACTGGATTACACACCGAAGCAGATCCTGGTTTCGTGCGGCGGCAAGCAGAGCTTTTTCAATCTGGCGCTGGCGGTGATCAATCCGGGCGACGAGGTGATCATTCCCGCCCCTTACTGGGTGTCCTATCCGGACATCGTGCTGATCGCGGAAGGCAAGCCGGTGATCGTGCAGGCGGGCATCGCACAGGGCTTCAAGATGACGCCGGCACAGCTGGAAGCGGCGATCACGCCCAGGACCAGGATGGTGGTGATCAACAGCCCGAGCAACCCGTCCGGCGCGGTATACACGCTTGCCGAACTGCAGGCGCTGGGCGCGGTGCTGCGCAAGCATCCGTACATATTGATTGCAACCGACGACATGTACGAGCACATCGCGCTGACCGACGCGAAATTCGCCAACATCCTGAACGCGTGTCCCGACCTGTATTCTCGCACCATGGTGCTGAACGGGGTGTCGAAGGCATACGCGATGACCGGGTGGCGCATCGGCTATGCGGCCGGCCCGGAAGCGATCATCACCGCGATGGAAAACGTGCAGTCGCAGAGCACGTCGAACCCGACCTCAATCTCGCAGGTGGCCGCGGAGGCCGCGCTGAACGGCGACCAGGGCTGCATTGCGCCGATGCTGAAGGCGTTCCGCGAACGGCATGCGTTCGTGGTGGATGGGCTGAACAGGATACCGGGCTTGAAATGCATCATGGCGGGCGGCGCGTTCTACGCCTTCCCGGATGCCAGCGGCGCGATTGCGGCGCTGCACAAGAAGGGCGTCATCAAGGATGCCAACGACCTTGCGCTGTCGGAATATCTGCTGGTGGAAGCCGGCGTGGCCGTGGTGCCCGGATCGGCGTTCGGCAGCGAGGGCTATATCCGCCTGTCGTTCGCCACCTCGATGGAAAATCTCAAGAAAGCGCTGGAGCGGATGGCGAAGGCGTTGTCGTAAGGTTGCGGTGAAGGCTGGCCGTCAGGTTGGCCGTAGCCAAAACCACCCGGTGCTGGAGCGCATCGCGAAAGCTCTGTCTTGACGCGCTAAAACCGGAATTATCGCGACTTGCAGAAGCGTGGCCTGCCTGAGTTGCCGTGGCTGTGTCAACTTTGCACTCAACTTGTTGAGTAGCAAATTGCCCGGCTTTGCTATTAGCCCCTTGGTGACAATTCCACACGCAACAAGCTGCGTGGTGGATTGCCTGCCTTTGCTGCAAGCACGGCGGTGCAAACTCCGCCCGGATCAGGGCGCATACACCAGCGTCGGATTGTCTACCGCGCCGCCCAATTTCAGGTCGGCGCTGGTCTGGCCATGCAGCGACAAATTCACTTTCATCTTTCCCGACAGCTGCTGATTGCTGATGTCGAAGTTGGCGGTTGCATTCATCACACCGGCGTCGATCCTGACCTGGGTGAAATGATAGGCGTCCCTGGCATAGGTGAAGTCGCCGCGCAACCCGTCGTAATGCGTCCTGCCGCCCGGCAGATTCGCCGTGCTGCGCATGCGGGCGGTCTCGACGATGTCCAGCCCGCCGATCAATCCGTCGCTCGACACGAAGCTGCCGTCCAGCGCCGCCGAATCGGTCAGACCGGCCAGATCGATCGAGTTCATTTTGAAGTGGCCGGAGCCATCGACATATCCATCCAGCAGTTTGCTGAAGTCCTTCATCACGATCTTGTTGGCATTCAGCACGCCCTCTGCACGCCAGCCCGAACGCCAGCTGATGCTCGCATTTCCCTGCATCGTGCCCTCCAGTATCTTTGCATTGAATTTACTGATCAGCATCCCGTCGCTCGATATCTCGCCCTTTGCATCCAGTTCGTCGAAATTCCAGCTTGGCAACAGTGGCAAGGCGCCTGCGCGCACCGTTATGTCTGCCTTGAGCTTATCTCCCGGCGCGGAATCGATAACCACCGAGTATTTTCCGGAATTTGTGGTGAAATCGGCATGGGTGAATTTGCCGCCCTGGTCGAAGCTCAAATTCCCTTTCACGTCGGTCAACTGGAAGGCATCGGCATCGAGCGTGCCCTGTCCGATCGTCATGCTGCTCACCGGATATTGCTTGTTGCCGGCCAGCTGTTGCAGCCATACGGCCGAGTCCCGCAACGCGATACCCCTGACTTTGACATTCTGAAAATCGATACTGTCGATCGGCTTGTTGTCGCCGAACAAACCCAGGATGTCAAAATTGATTTGCGCCGTCGCTGCCTGGAATTGCTTCGCATCGCCGATATAGATCTCGCCCAGATCCAGACGCGGCGTCGGCAGGAAGCGCCCGGACATATAGCCCAGGTGCACCGGCTGGTGCAATTCGTCGGACAGCATTTTCTGGACCTCGGGCATGTAATCCCGCATCGGCAGGAAATAAGGAACGATAAACAGCGCGCCCACCAGCAGCACCAGCAAGAATGTTGCCAGCATGGCGAAGAACCCCGCCAGCTTGCCCCATGCAAAAGGCTTGCGCCGCGCACGCGCGGGGCGCGCCGCCTTTTCGGCACGCGCAACCTCGTGGGCATGCTCTGCCAAATAGGCAACGTGCTCGGCGCTGGCGCGGGCTGCTTCCAGCGCGCGCTGCTCGGCTTCGGCCCAAACCTTGGCTTGGGCATCCGCCATCTCCTTGGCGCGTGCTTCTTCGGCGATACGCTCCTGCTCCTGTCGCTTCAGCTCGTCCCGGCTTGCTTTTTCCCTGGCGATCCCGGCCTGGTCCGCTTCACCGGTTGCAGGTGGAACGGCGCGCGTGGCTGGTTCCCTCGCCTCGGCAGGCTGTGCAGGTTTGGCAGCTTCTCGTGAAGTTTCTTCGGGATGGATGGCCTTTTGCGGCTCGGCCGGGCGGGCCGTTTCATCGACATTGAAAGAATCGAAAGCAAATGCGTCCTGTTTCGCGGGTGTGGCTTGCGGCGGCCCGGCCTTCCTGGCTGGTTCCGGTTTTTTCTGAGGCTCGGCGGGAAGCTGGATTTCGTCAATCTTGAATTCGTCGAAGGAAAACGATTCCGCAGCCGGTTCGCTCGCACGGCTGGATTGCGCATGAGCTTCCTTCGCCTGGGCCGCTTCAAGCTCCCGCCGGGCGGAAATTTCGGCTGCCTGCCTTGCCCTCTCGGCTTCTTCCTCCGCATGCTTGCGCAAGGCCAGCTGTGCCTGGCGCATCTCTGCTTCCTGTTCCGCCTTGATACGTGCTGCTTCGGCTTGCTTGCGTTGCCTTTCTTCGGCCTCGAGGCGAAGTTTTGCTTCCTGCTCGGCCCTCACTCTGGCGGCTTCCAGTTCGTTGCGCACCCGCAGAGCCTCCTGCTCAGCCTTGATGCGCGCCGCCTCGGCTTCCTTGCGCTCCCTCTCTGCTGCCTCCAGGCGAAGTTGTGCTTCACGTTCCGCTTTCAGCCGCGCGGCCTCCAGTTCTTCGCGCACCCGCCTGGCTTCCTGCTCAGCCTTGATGCGCGCCGCCTCGGCTTCGCGCTGTTCCCTGGCCGCGGCCTCAAGACGCTGTCTGGCTTCCTGTTCGGTTTTTCGCAGGATGGCCTCGGCTTCCTGCTTTAACCTTAATTTCTCAGCTTCGATTTCACGTTTTAATCGTTCTTCGACACCGCCCCCCGGCGTCTCGGCTCCCGACATCTCGGCCTGCCCCCCGCCCGCAGTTGCCGCCCGGGAGTAGGCATTTTGTCCGGACATGAAATCCAATTCGTCGGTATCTTTATTTGGCGCCGTCGGCTTGCGCGGGGTTGCGATTTTGACGGGTATGACCATATTGGGCGGCATGGCAGGTTTCGCCGTCTTGCCGGTCACGCCTTTTTCCTTGATCAGACCGGTTTTTTCCAGTTCTTCAAACACCTCGGCAAGGCCGGCCCGCATGCTGGGCGCGGACCGCTTGCTGATTTCGCCGAAAGTCGAGATCCCGTCCACCATCGACAGGGCGCGTTTGACATCCCCGGAAAGATGGGAAGTTCTGCTCTGCACCTGTTCTTCGCCTGTGCTGGTTCTGACGAAAATCGATTTATTGTCCATTGCCCATTCTATCTGATAGCGCGCTTTTATTACGATTTTAAATCATTTTGTTAGAGGTGTTAGGGCGAGAGGTAACCGGTTGTATCCGGGCTGCGCGGTTACAGTATGTCATTTCAAAAATCCGGATGATTTTATTTTGCGTTTCCGCACCTTCAGGGACATGCGCGCTTTGCTTGCGGCGCTGCTTGCAATCGGGGTGAACACGCGGCACGGCAATATAATCATGCCTGGCGCAAACATGGCAAAGCGGATGCGTAACGCGAAATCCAACGCGGCAAGGCTAATTGAGGTTGACCGGGCAAGGCAAAATCACTATCATGCGCACCTCTTCATTCCCT
Source organism: Gallionella sp. (assembly GCA_049684555.1). Taxonomy (GTDB): domain Bacteria; phylum Pseudomonadota; class Gammaproteobacteria; order Burkholderiales; family Gallionellaceae; genus Gallionella. The sequence goes on from JBAVGB010000048.1 coordinate 15,432, forward strand.
GATAGCTCAGTCGGTAGAGCGACGGACTGTTAATCCGCAGGTCCCTGGTTCGAGTCCAGGTCGGGGAGCCAG
>JBAVGB010000049.1:0-8233 GCA_049684555.1 Gallionella sp.
AGTATTAATGCATGTTTCAGCGATCCGGTCCAAGCCAGAACGCATCTCCGCATTTAAATCCGGCCTCAAATAGTTCGCGCAAGCTTTCTTATTGTCGCAATTGTGCAAGCCAAAGCGCCGGTGAGCGGCTCACTCGATTCGTACCGGTTTGATTCTTGAAGGCAATTTCTGGCCGCCTCGTGCGCGCTTGCCGAAAAAACCATGAAGTACCTCGCCGGACAAGTTGATGACTTGCTCTTTGCTGCCGGTCATGCCGGCAACTTTCAGTTCGGCCCGGTTGATTACGGCTATTGCAGCCAGTTCCTCCTTGTCACCCAGTCCCATCAGGATTACGCCCTTGCCGCCGCCGGGCAGGTGTTTCATTTCGGCAAGCAGGAACACCAGCAACTTGCCGCTGCTCGACACTGCGGCGACCAGCGAGTGTTCGGTCGGCGTGAACGGGGCCGGGGGCAGGATGGCTTCCTGATCCACGCTGATGAACTGCTTGCCCGCCTTGTTCCGCCCCACCATGTCTCCGATGGCGCAGGTGAAGCCGTAGCCGGCGGAGGTGGCGACCAGCAGTTGCTGATCGGACTTGCCGCACAGTGCGTGCGCGATCTTCGCGCCGGGAGCGAGTTCGATGAAAGTCGCGAGCGGAGCGCCGTCACCGCGTCCGGAAGGAAGCTGCGCGACCGGGATGCTGCACACGCGGCCGTTGTCGCAGATCACGATGCAGTGATCGGTGGTGCGGCACTCGTACTTTTCAAGCAGGCTGTCGCCGTCCTTGAAGGCGAGGGTGGACAGGTCCAGTCCGTGTCCCTGGCGCGCACGCACCCAGTGCTTGCCCGAGATGATCACGGTCACCGGTTCGTCCAGCTGCGGCACTACCAGTGCCGATCTTTCCTCTTCCTTGATCAGCGTGCGGCGTTCGTCGCCGTAGGTCTTGGCATCGGCTTCGATCTCGGTGGCGACCAGTTCGCGCAGTGCGCTTTCCTTCCCCAACAAGCGGGTCAGTTCCTTGCGCTCCTTTTCCAGCGCCTTGATTTCTTTTTCGATGCGTATGCCTTCCATCTTCGCCAATTGGCGCAGGCGGATCTCCAGGATGTCCTCGGCCTGCCGCTCGGAAAGTTCGAAGCGTGCAATCAATGCAGCCTTGGGATCGTCCGACTCGCGGATCAGCGCAATGACCTCGTCGAGGTTGAGGAACACCACCATGCGGCCTTGCAGGATATGCAGCCGGTCATTGACCTGGCCGAGGCGGTATTCACAGCGGCGACGAACAGTGTGCAGGCGAAACGTAACCCATTCGCGGACGATCTTTGATAATGACTTCTGTTGCGGGCGTCCGTCCAGTCCGATCATGGTCATGTTGACCTGCGCGGAAGATTCCAGGCTGGTGTGCGCGAGCAGCACATTCATCAGTTCGTCCTGTGTCTGGCGCGAAGATTTGGGCTGGAACACCAGGCGTATCGCCTGCGACTTGTCCGATTCGTCGGCCACCGCATCCAGCACCGAGAGCAGCAGCTGCTTGTTCTGCACCTGGTCCTGGGTCAGGCTCTTCTTGTTGGCTTTGACTTTGGGGTTGGTCAGTTCGCCGATCTCTTCCAGCACCTTGCGGGTCGAAACGCCGTGAGGCAGTTCGTGCACCACGATCTGCCACTGTCCGCGCGCCAGTTCCTCGACTGTCCAGCGCGCGCGCATCTTCAGCGAACCGCGTCCGCTCAGATAGCAATCGCGGATGTCGCGTGCGGAGGAGATGATCTGCCCGCCGCCGGGAAAGTCCGGGCCTTGTATGCAGGAAAGCAGGGCCTTGTCATCGAGGTCTGGATCGCGCACCAGCCGCACGGCGGCCTTGGCGACTTCGCGCAGATTGTGCGAGGGGATCTCCGTTGCCATGCCGACCGCGATGCCCGACGCGCCGTTGAGCAGCACCATCGGCAGGCGCGCCGGTAGCATCGCGGGTTCCCTGAAAGCGCCGTCGTAATTAGGCACGAAGTCCACCGTGCCCATGTCGATCTCGGACAACAGCAATTCCGCCAACGGCGTCAGCCGCGCTTCGGTGTAGCGCATCGCCGCCGCGTTGTCGCCGTCGCGCGTGCCGAAGTTGCCCTGCCCGTCCACCAGCGGATAGCGCAGCGAGAAATCCTGCGCCAGCCGCACCATTGCCTCGTAGGCAGACGCGTCGCCATGCGGATGGTATTTGCCCAGCACGTCGCCGACCACGCGCGCCGATTTGACGTGCTTGTTGCCGTGGCCCAGCCCCATCGTACGCATCGCATAGAGGATGCGCCGCTGCACCGGCTTCTGGCCGTCACTCACGTCCGGCAGCGCGCGGCCCTTGACCACAGATACCGCGTATTCGAGATAGGCACGCTCGGCATATTGCGCTATCGGCACCTCGTCGCCTTCAGGCAGGGCGGGTAGCGGGGAGAATTGTCTTGCACCACCGTTACCCCCGCCTGCAGAAGGTTGTTCCGGTGCAGCGCCGTTTTCTTCAGCAGGAATGAGGTCGGGTTGGTCCTCGTTGTTTTGCTTGTTATCTGGATCGCTCATGCTTACACATCCCCCGTCACTTCATTGCCGTGATATTCCAGCCAGGCGCGGCGTGTAGCTGCTTCGTGTTTGCCCATCAGCATGCTGAACATTTCCATGTTGTCATTGAACGGTATCGCGGCGGCGTTGACGCGCAGCGCACGCCGCGTGTCGGGGTTGAGCGTGGTATCCCACAACTGCTCGGCATTCATTTCGCCCAGACCCTTGAAGCGGGAGATCGACCACGAGCCGTCGCGGATTTTTTCCTGACGCAGCCGGTCTTCGATTGCTTCCAGCTCGCCCTCGTTGAGCGCGTACAGCTTGCGGATCGGTTTCTTGCCCTGCGCCGGCACATCCACGCGGAACAGCGGCGGTTGCGCCAGGTAAACCTTGCCGGCCAGCACCACCCGATAGAAGTGGCGAAAGAACAGCGTGAGCAGCAGCGTGGAGATATGCGCGCCGTCCACGTCGGCATCGGCCATGATGTAGATGCCGTTGTAGCGCAGGCCGGTCAGGTCCGCTTCTTCGTTCGGGTCGTGCGGATCCACGCCGATCGCCACCGCGATGTCGTGGATCTCGTTGTTGGCGAACAGGCGGTCTTTCTCTACTTCAAACGTGTTCAATACCTTGCCGCGCAGCGGCAGCACCGCCTGGAATTCCTTGTTCCGCCCCTGCTTGGCGGAACCACCGGCGGAGTCGCCCTCGACCAGAAACAGCTCGGTGCGAGTGGGATCGCTGGAGCTGCAGTCGGTCAGCTTGCCAGGCAGCACCGCAACCGAAGAACCTTTTTTCTTCTCGACCTTCTGCGCCGAGCGCATGCGCGTCTGCGCCTGCTGGATGGCAAGCTCGGTGATGCGTTTGCCGAAGTCGATATGCTCGTTCAGCCACAAGTCGAGGGGATCCTTCACCATCAGAGACACCAGGCGCAATGCATCGCGCGACACCAGCTTGTCCTTGGTTTGGCCCTGGAACTGCGGGTCGAGCACCTTGGCTGACAGCACGAAACTGGCGCGCGAAAACACATCGTCCGATACCAGCTTCACGCCCTTGGGCAGCATGCCGTGCAGTTCGGCGAAATTCTTCACCGCGTTGAACACGCCGTCCTTCAGCCCTGAATCGTGCGTGCCGCCCGACCAGGTCGGAATGAGGTTGACATAGGATTCGCGCACTACCGCTCCTTCCGCCGACCACACGATCGCCCAAGCCGCGCCTTCGCCCTCGGCATAGCCACTGTCGCTACCTGCCGGCACGAACTTTTCCATCGCGAAGATCGGCACCGCAAGTTCCTGGTCGGCGGTCGCCTCGCTCAGGTAGCCGCGCAGGCCATCGGGGTAGTTCCACGATTTGGTCTCGCCGGTCTTCTCGGTGTGCAGGGTGATGCTGGTACCGGGCAACAGCACCGCCTTGGAACGCAGGGATCTTTCAAGTTGCGGCAGGATGATATTGGGCACGTCGAAATATTTCGGGTTCGGCCATGCGCGCACCATCGTGCCGGTTTGCTTCTTCGGGCAATCTCCGATGCGTGCAAGCGGTGCTTCGGCTACCCCGTTTTTGAAACGGATGAAGTGCTCGCCGCCGTCGCGATACACCGTCACTTCCACCTTGTTGGACAGCGCATTGGTCACCGCCACGCCGACGCCGTGCAGACCGCCCGCGAACTTGTAAGCGCCGCCGGATTCCTTGTCGAACTTGCCGCCGGAATGCAGCACCGTGAAAGCGACTTCGACCACCGACACGCCTTCCTCGGAATGGATGCCGACCGGGATGCCGCGACCGTCATCCGCGACCGTCACCGAGCCGTCGCTGTGTGCGGTCACCGCAATATGCTTTGCATAACCGGCCAGCGCCTCGTCGCAGGCGTTGTCCACCACTTCGGCGATCAGGTGGTTGGGTGATTCGAGATTGGTATACATCCCCGGCCGCTGGCGCACCGGTTCAAGACCGCGCAGGACTTTGAAGCTTGATTCGTCGTAGGTATTTTTTGCCATGGGTATCTTCTGGAATAAGGCGTCCAATGCATTTCTGTTCGACAGCAGCTGGTTGCAGGGGCGTATTTTACAGAAACTGGGAAGAATGGATGGGATTGGTTTTGCCGGGCGGTTGTTTTGGCGTGTAAGTACGGGGGTGATTCAGTTTTACAGTGCCGCGAGCGGGAACAGAGCGACACCAATAAAAATCCCCAAGCCTCTATGGAATGGGGATCAAGGAGTTCTGACTGGATTCAGAACACATGCTCACAGGGAGGAGTTGAGCACGGGCGGTTTGTTTCGTCGCCGGATCAGATTCTCCTTCAAGCATGCTGCACATGAAAGACAATTTCGATGGGCGGGCAAATAATCGCGATAAACGGTCGTTCCCTATGTTTGCAATCAAAGCTGTTGGTAAGTTTCGTCAAGAACTGAAAACGGGGTTGCTTCAGTAAGCAGTCCAAAAGGGAATGCCGCATGTGCCCTTTGCTGACCATTGCATGGTGATCGAATGTAGAAAAATGCTGTTGACAGGATAAAGAATCCGGATAGAATGTTTCCATAATTCGAGGATTATGGAAACATGGTAATGAATGATGTCAATCAGGCCGTTGATAAGCTTGCCGCGCTCGCCCAGGAATCGCGTTTGCGGATTTTCAGGCTGCTGGTCGAAGCCGGCGAGGCAGGGATGAACGCCTCCGCGATTGCCCAGACGCTCGATCTGGCTCCTGCGACACTGTCCTTTCATGTGGCGCATTTGGCACGTGCCGGACTGGTGAATGCCCGTCAGGAGAGCCGTTTCATCTACTATTCGGCGAATTATGCAGCGATGGACGATTTGATCTCTTATCTGGCCAGGAATTGCTGTCAGGGAGAAGCCTGCCTGCCCAAGACGGCAGCAGTCAACGCCGCCGTGAAACCGCGCCGAGCAGTCAAGCAAGCGATCTGAAGGTGAGACGGTGAAGGGCAAGATTTACAACGTATTGTTTCTCTGTACCGGCAATTCGGCACGCAGCATCATGGCAGAAGCTCTCCTGAAGAGTCTCGGTAAAGGCCGGTTCCACGCCTTCAGCGCGGGCAGCCATCCTGCGGGCCAGGTCAATCCTCTCGCCATCGAGCAGTTGCAACGCACCAGCCTTCCCATAGACGGGTTGCGTAGCAAGAATTGGGAAGAGTTCTCTGCACCGGATGCACCGCCGCTCGATTTTGTTTTCACGGTATGCGACAAGGCTGCTGGAGAGGTGTGCCCTATCTGGCCAGGGCAACCCATGACAGCACACTGGGGCATAGAGGACCCGGCGGCCGTGGAGGGCAGCGAAGATCATAAACGCCAGGCTTTTACCCAAGCCTTCACGCAACTCAACAGGCGCATTTCCATATTTCTCAGCCTGCCGTTCAGCAAGATTGATGCGATGTCACTCAAGAAGGAGCTGGACACTATCGGCCACCTGCGCGATCAGGGACTTTAAGCAACGTTCGATTAACTACTCAACACAAGAAATTTCATGACTACTCCCAAATCCGTCCTCATACTATGCACTGGCAATTCCTGCCGTTCTCAAATGGCCGAAGCCATACTCAACCATGATCTCGCCGGCAAGGTTCGGGCCATGTCCGCAGGCACACGTCCCCAGCCCAACGTTGCCGATGGAGCCATCGACGCGTTAAAACTGGCCGGCCTACCCACTGATGGACTGTATCCCAAGGATGTGGATGTTCTCCTGAACGAACCGTTCGATCTGGTGGTAACGGTCTGCGATAACGCCAAGGAGGCTTGTCCGATCTTTCCGCGACCCGTCCCGCAGATTCACCTTCCGTTCCACGACCCGCATGGCGAACCGCTGGAAAGCTTTGTTCGGGTGCGTGAAGATATTCGTACCCGCCTTTTGCCGGCAGTGCGGCATGCGCTCGGTTTATGAAGTCATGAGTGCCCAGTGTGAAATCGCAGTAAAAGCGGGAACCGGAGCGCCGATGAGCATATTCGAGCGTTATCTGACCGTCTGGGTATTTCTCTGTATCGTTGCAGGAATCGCTCTTGGACAGTTGGCACCGCTATTGTTCCAGGCTGTCGGCAGGATGGAAATCGCACAGGTCAACCTGCCGGTCGGTTTGCTGATCTGGGTGATGATCATTCCAATGCTGGTCAAGGTCGATTTCGGCGCCTTGCACGAGGTCAGGCAACATGTGCGCGGGATTACCGTGACGCTGTTCGTGAACTGGCTGGTCAAGCCGTTCTCTATGGCATTTCTTGGCTGGCTGTTCGTGCGCCACCTGTTTGCGCCCATGCTGCCCGCAGACCAGATTGACAGCTATATCGCCGGTTTGATCCTGCTTGCGGCTGCACCCTGCACCGCCATGGTATTTGTCTGGAGCCGCCTGTCGAACGGCGATCCGCTGTTCACTTTATCCCAGGTGGCGCTCAACGATACGATCATGGTATTTGCCTTTGCACCTATCGTTGCGCTGTTATTGGGCATCTCCAGCATTCATGTGCCATGGGACACGCTGTTTACATCAGTCCTGTTGTATATCGTGATTCCGGTCATCCTTGCACAATTGTGGCGTAAGCACCTTCTGAGCAAAGGCCAGGCACACTTTGATGCGGTCATGGATCGGATCGGCCCCTGGTCGATCTCGGCGTTGCTTGTGACGCTGATCCTGCTGTTCGCCTTTCAGGGCAAGGCCATCATCGAACAACCCCTGATTATCGGGTTGTTGGCGGTTCCAATCCTGATCCAGGTTTTTTTCAATTCAGCGCTTGCATACTGGCTGAACCGCGTCGTCGGCGAGAAGCACAACATCGCCTGTCCGTCGGCGCTGATTGGTGCCTCGAATTTCTTTGAACTCGCCGTGGCGGCGGCCATCAGCCTGTTCGGGTTCCAATCCGGCGCTGCGCTGGCAACGGTAGTCGGCGTGCTCATCGAGGTGCCGGTAATGCTTTTGGTGGTGCGCGTGGTCAATTCCAGCAAGGGCTGGTATGAGTCAGGTCAGAAATCAAGCCAGATATCAGGGTGAAGGCCATGAAAATCTCCACAGCGCTTTGCTGATATCGCGCCATACACAACACCGCGGATACCATTACGCTTCACCTCAGAATAAAGGCGTTATTGGTTATGTGATCATGAGTTTAGTTTGCATACTGGGCATAGTTAGATACAATGCCGTCCGGCGTAATAACCCTACCCGGATTACGTGTAATTTGTTGGGAGATATATGGAGACGATATGAAATCAATTATTGCAAGCATGTCCGCAGCGGTTGGCTTGATGATGGCTGGCAGCGTACTGGCTGAAGTTATGCCGGTGGAAGTGAAGAGTCTGCAATGTCTATCTTGCCACGCTGTTGACCGTAAAGTTATAGGTCCAGCATGGCGCGATGTGGGCAAGAAATACAAGGGCGCTCAGAGTTTCGAATACAACGGCAAACAATATCCCTTGGTAGAAGGTCTGGTGCTGAAGGTCTCCAAGGGCGGTTCCGGTCACTGGGGTGATTTCCCCATGCCCGCCAATGACCCCGTCGGCGACAAGCAGGACAAGATAGAAAAAATGGTCAAGTTTGTCTTGAGCTTGGGCTAATTTAAGCCTTCGTTGCAAAAGAAATGCCGACCTGGCGTTTAGCCGTTGGCGAAAGGTGTGTAAAAGGGTGGTGGCCTAAAAACCACCATCTTTTACCACATTATGAGAGATATTCTTAGAACTTTTGGAAGTAGATAATATCTTCCAAACTAACTTTGCCCTTGGCCAAACCCAGCCGCA
>JBAVGB010000050.1:0-36309 GCA_049684555.1 Gallionella sp.
TCGGCCGGTTTCATGATGATCTCGGCAAACTCGGCTTTGTAGCCCGCCGCTTCCAGCGCCTGCTTGACCTTGACGAAATCATGCGGCGAGGTGATCACTTCGATGCTGCCATCATCATTGCTGACGATATCTTCCGCGCCCGCATCCAGCGCGACCTCCATCAGGCCGTTCTCGTCGGTGCCGGGTGCAAAGATCATCTGGCCGCAATGCTTGAACAGGAAGGACACCGATCCGTCGGTGCCGAGATTCCCGCCATTCTTGGCGAAGGCGTGGCGCACATCCGCCACGGTGCGGGTTTTGTTATCGGTCATGCAATCCACCATCACCGCCGCGCCGTTGATGCCGTATCCCTCGTAGCGCAGTTCTTCGTAATTCACGCCGTCCAGTTCGCCGCTGCCACGCTTGATCGCGCGCTCGACGTTGTCCTTGGGCATGTTGTTGGCGTAGGCCTTGTCCATCGCCAAGCGCAGGCGCGGATTGCCATCCGGGTCACCGCCACCCAGGCGTGCCGCCACGGTAATTTCCTTGATCAGCCTAGTGAATATCTTGCCGCGTTTGGCATCCTGCTTGCCCTTGCGGTGCTGGATGTTTGCCCATTTGCTGTGTCCTGCCATACCGTTCCCCGAATAAAACCAGCGATATTGTTGTCAATAAAAGCGTTGCGCGATGGTATCATTTCCGCCCCAATAACCCAACATTCAAGGCCTTGGCCATGGGCGTGAATGGGCATGGCCGGACTTTTACAGTTTGCCCGATGCAGATTTACGGGTCACGGGCAGAATGCGGTTTTGGGAAATCCCGGTAATCGAAGCACAACGCGGCAAGGAGAATACCAAGTGAAAGCGATACTGGTAGCCAATCCGAAAGGCGGCAGCGGGAAAACCACCCTGTCGGTCAATATCGCCGGCTTTCTGGCCAGCCGCGGCCAGCGCGTGACCATCCTCGATCTTGACCGCCAGCAGTCCGCAGCGCTGTGGATCGCTACCCGTCCCGCCGACCTGCCGCCGATACGGACGATCGAATCGAAAAAGGATGAAGCACATCACGACGACTGGCTGGTGATCGATTCCCCGGCTGCGCTGCATGGCAAGAATCTCTCCCACGCAATCAAGCTGGCCAGCAAGATCATCGTGCCTGTCGCACCGTCCCTGTTCGATCTTCAGGCCAGCCTGGATTTCCTGCAATCACTTGCCGAAGAAAAGAAGGTGCGCAGCAGTCACTGCCAGATCGGCGTGGTCGGTATGCGCATGGAAATGCGCACCAAGGCTGCCTGGGCACTCGAGCATTTTCTCGCCACCCTCGATTTGCCGATACTGGCTTACCTGCGCGAGACCCAGGTATACGTCAATGCAGCCTTCGAGGGGAAATCCCTGTTCGACCTGCCTCCCCACATCGCCGGACGCGAGCTCGAGCAGTGGACGTTCCTGCAGGAATGGCTAGTGAAAGACTGACGCGGCCATGCTCTAGAACCAAAACAACCGAAAAAAAATGAACCTGCAGATCAACGATGCCTTCGTAAGGAAAATTGCACCCGCGCTGCTTGTTTCGCTCTGCGCCGTGGTTGCAGTTATGGCCTATTTGCAGGCTTTGAACTACCCGTTCATCCTTGACGATTTTGTTTATATTGTATGGAATACCAAGCTTCCACAATTGCACTTGGCGCAAATATGGAAGCTCCTCGTCGTGCCATATAACGATACCTTCGAGTTTCTGCCGTTGCGCGATCTTCCTTCTGGATCGACATGAAAATGTCCGGTCTGGCACCTTCCTCATTCCGCTTGCACAATATCCTGCTGTATCTGCTGTGTTTGCCGCTAGTGTATTTTGTTACTGAAAAATTGTGGCGATATTTCCGTCCGTCTGATTCAGACAGTGCACCCTTGGCAGCGGCAGCCGTCACGGCATTGTTTTCCCTGCATCCCGCCCTGGTTGAATGCGTAGTCTGGATCAGTGGTAGAAAATATGTACTTCCGAACCTGTTTTCAATGCTCGCGCTATGGACGGCCATCAAGGCCAGGGGGGGTCGGGGACTTTCGGTTGTGCATGCCACCGCAACCCTGATTGCATTTGCGGGAGTGATGTTTTCGAAGTCCTCCTACGTTTCGCTGGCGCCAATCATAGCGATGCTATGGCTGATCTTCTGGCTCGACCTTTGTCCGCCGCAACGACACCGGATTCAGTTATTGTGGCCTCTCGCGATTTTGTTGCTCGCGGGGATCATGCTGCGAAACTTTATCGACATTAACCAGGGTTTCGACAGTCTCCCATTTTATTTTGGTACCGAGGCTGTTACCCGGTCTTTGGCCATACTGGGATGGATGGCTCGTCTTGTCCTGAGCCCGGGAAACCGGCATTTTTATTACCCGGTCTTCGAGGTTCAGTATCTTTTGTTGATGGTCATCCTCGGGGCAGCGATCATGTTTTCGGCAGCGGCAGGTACAGTAATCATGCTGCGCCGACGCTCGCTTGAAGGATTTGCCGGCATGGCTTTCTTGCTTCTCAGCCTGCCCTACATGCAGTTGATTCCCAATGGCGCGCCTTCGCTAGTTTCAGACCGTTATTTGGCGCTTGCTGCGTGGCCGGCCGTGCTGTTGATAGTCACCCTGTCATGGCGTCTGAGTCCGATACCTCGTTCAGTTCTGCTGCTTGCATTTGCCTTGTCATGGGGTTGTCAAACCATCGAGCGGACAAGGGACTGGCGGGATTTGAAGTGCTGGTAGACGCAGATTCTCGTGCTTATCCAGGATTCTACATGCCGGCCGTATACAAAATCACCAGCTACCAGTTGCCACGCGGGGAATATCGCGAGGCAATCGAGACGGCGAACCGTATAACCACCCCCGAGATCCGGCAAATCATGCTTGGCATGATCAGGATCCATCATGGCGGAGATGCCGATGCTGAGACTACCGGCAAGCTGCAGGAAGCAATGAAGCTGCTCTGGAAACTTGAACACGATATCAGGAATCCTCCGGTTCAAGCCGAATGGAATTTACCCATAAACAATCTATGGCAAAGGCTACCATTCCTGCTGGCCACTGAATGGAAATATCTGGCCCAACGTTTTCCAGGGGATGTTTCGGTGAACTACAACGCCGGATTATGGATGCTGGATGCCAAAAGATATCAGGACGCCGTTTCCTATTTGCGCCTTGCAACAGAAGCGCAGGGTTTACCGCCGGAGAAGCGAGGAACCGCCTTCGAGAGCCTTGGAATTGCCTTGATGAATTCGGGACATGTTGCCGAAGCGGAAGCGCCTCTTCGCTCCGCGCTGGAACAGAATCCGCCCGAACTGAGAGCAAATTGCCTGCTCTCGGAGGTGTACAAATGGAGCGGAAAATCTGCGGCAGCTACACGTGCCGCATCCAATTGCCCGATCGGCACGGATGCTACATCTGACTCTAAATGATCAGCCGTCATACATGAACGTGATCCTGATCGGGACGGACGATGCTGGAATCAGTTATCTCTGTTTCCGTTTCAGGAACGGATGATATCGAAACGCATGATGCGATAGAAATCCGAGAAACAGAATTCCACCTGTGGTTCGCCATCCAGGGATTTGCCGTGCAGGTCGAGCGCGCTCCGTAGTTTTTCGGCCGCATTTTCCCGCCAAAATCCGTTCAGGAAAGGCTCCAGCTGTTCCAGCAACCCGCGGAATGGTACGAAGCGGTACAACCAGTGCCGGATCGGGGTTTCGGCGTATTCCGTGATCAATATCGAGCCACCCGGTCGAACCACACGAGCGATTTCGGCGTAGGTTTTATGCCGTGCTTCGGGGGGCATCTCGTGAAAGAGGAAAAACACGATCACCTGATCGAAAGCGTCGTGGCGGTAGGCCAGACATTCCGCGTTCATCCGTGCCAGGTGGCAGCGTTTCGAGGAGCCGGGGGACTTGCTGCGCGCCAGTTGCAATTGCGAGGTGGCGATGTCGCACAGGTGGACTTCATTGCGGGTATCGGCAAGCAGCGATGGCGTGAGCTTGCCGTACACGCAGGTCAGTTGCAGCAGCTTCGCATCCGGCCTTTTTTCGACCTGGGCCAGCGTCATTTTCAGCAGGCTGTCATATTGATGGAACAGGATCGCATTGATGACTGGCTGGTGGTCGAAGAACCAGATGCCCCAGCGCCACAGGTACGCCCACCAGTAATGGCGCGCCAGGTATTCGGGTACACCGTCGAGATATTTTTTGTATAAGGGCATGCCGGGCGAGAAGGGTGGCTTTGATCAAGGGCTCAGACGTTGAACAGGAAATTCATTACGTCGCCGTCCTGCACCACGTAGTCCTTGCCCTCTATGCGCATTTTGCCTTTTTCCTTCGCGCCCGCTTCGCCGCCGCAGGCGATGAAGTCGTCATAGGAGATGGTCTGCGCGCGGATGAAGCCCTTCTCAAAGTCGGTGTGGATCACGCCGGCAGCCTGCGGTGCGGTGTCGCCCTTGTGTATGGTCCATGCGCGCACTTCCTTGACGCCTGCGGTGAAGTAGGTCTGCAGGCCGAGCAGATCGTATCCGGCGCGGATCAGGCGGTTCAGGCCCGGCTCTTCAAGGCCCAGGTCGGCGAGAAATTCCTTCTTGTCGGCATCGTCCAGGTCGGCCAGTTCGGCTTCGATCTTGGCGCACAGTGCCACCACCGGCGCGCCTTCCTTCGCCGCATGTTCGCGCAAGCGATCGAGGTGGGGATTGTTCTCGAAACCGTCTTCCAGCACGTTGGCGACATACATCGCGGGTTTGATGGTGAGCAGGCACAGCGGCTTCACGAGCTGTTTTTCTTCATCGCTCAAACCGAATGTCCGCGCAGGCTTCCCTTCATTCAGGTGCGGCAGCAGGCGTTCCAGCAGGGCAACCAGCTTTTGCGCATCCTTGTCGCCGGATTTTGCTTTCTTGCCATCGCGCTGGATCGTGCGTTCCACCACGGCGAGGTCGGCCAATGCCAGTTCGGTCAGGATGACTTCGATATCGGAAATGGGATCGACCCTGCCTGCGACATGCACCACATTGGGATCGTCGAAGCAGCGCACCACATTGACGATGGCATCTGTCTCGCGGATGTTGGCGAGAAATTGGTTGCCCAGGCCCTCTCCCTTGGACGCCCCCGCCACCAGACCGGCGATGTCAACGAACTCGACGATGGCGGGCTGCATGCGCTGAGGTTTGACGATCTTCGCCAGCTCTTCCATGCGCGCATCCGGCACCTCGACGATGCCGACATTCGGTTCGATGGTGCAGAAGGGATAATTTTCCGCCGCGATGCCCGCCTTGGTCAGCGCATTGAACAAAGTGGATTTGCCGACATTCGGCAGGCCGACGATTCCGCATTTGAGACTCATGGTTTTTTCCTTAAATTCAAAATCATTTGCCACAGAGAACACAGAGAACACAGAGAAGATTGCGGCATGCAATCCATAAGGGGGTTTTTTCTGTGGTCTCTGTGGCTTGAATTAATTTTGCGCGCTATGCAGCTTCAGCATCGCTGCTTCGGTCTTGCCTTCGATGACTAGGTGCGCGACGTTTTGTGCTTGCTGCATGGCATTTTCGATCAAGTCGGATTCTTCGCGGGGCGGATCGTTCAACACGTAATCGGCTACCCCGTTGCGGTCGCCCGGATGGCCGATACCGATGCGCAGCCGCCAGAAATCCCTGCTGCCAAGATGCGCGATGATGTCCTTCAACCCGTTGTGCCCGCCGTGCCCGCCGCCCATCTTCAGGCGCGCCACGCCCGGCGGCAGATCCAGTTCGTCATGCACCACCAGCATTTCCGCGGGCGCGATCTTGTGGAACTGCACCAGCGCACCCACCGATCGTCCGCTCACATTCATGAAGGTCTGCGGCTTGAGCAGCATGACTTCATGTCCGTTCAGCTGGCCGCGCGCGGTCAGGCCGTGAAACTTGACCTCGCTCTTGAAACTCAGTTTTTGCAGGCGCGCGAGATCATCCACCCAGCGGAACCCGACATTATGCCGGGTGGCTGCGTATTCGCGTCCGGGATTGCCCAGACCCACTATCAATCGTATGTTGGCCATGCCGGCATGGTAGCCGAATAAATGCTGCCTGAAAAAAACCCGCCATGCCTACTTCAGCAATGGCAGGTTTATGCAGCAAGCCGGCTTACTTGGATTTTTTGGCAGGGGCAGCCGCCGCAGCCGCTGCCGGGGCGGCAGCTCCTGCTTTGGCTGCTCCGGCAGCAGGCGCGGGAGCAGATGCCGCAGAAGCTGCAGCAGCGGCCTCCGCCTCGGCAGCTACTTCAGCTTCCATCATGCCGCGCGGCACCTGCACGGTGGCGACCACGGCTTCGGAAGTGTGCGTGCCGTGCGCGGCAGCGTCCACGCCGGCGGGCAGCTTCAGGTCGGCAACGTGAACCGAGTGGCCGAGCTCCAGTTTACCCAGGTCCACTTCGATGAAGGCTGGCAGATCCTTGGGCAAGCAGGAAATGTCCAGCTCGGTCATCACGTGGCTGATCTTGCCGCCGCCGGTTTTCACGCCAGGGGCGACGTCTTCATTGATGAAATGCAGCGGCACCTTGATGTGCATTTTTTTCTTCGCATCAACGCGCTGGAAGTCGATGTGCTGGACCTGCTGGCGGAACGGATGCATCACGAAATCGCGCAGCAGCACGGATTCCTTTTTGCCGTCCAGATTCAGCGACAATATGGATGCGTGGAACGCTTCTGCGCGCAGCTTGTAATACAGTTCGTTGTGGTCCAGTTCGATCAGGTTCACGTCGCCCACGCCATACACAACACCTGGCACGCGGCCGGTGTTACGCAGACGGCGGCTCGCACCCGTTCCTTGCGCCTTGCGAGTTGTTGCATTGATTTCGATTGCCATTTTACTTCTCCAGAAAACGGGATAGTCCGCGACCAGACGATCCCCGTGTTGCAACAGCCAACATGACTGCCGCTAAAAATTCATTCAGTGAACAGCGAACTCACCGACTCTTCGTTGTTGATGCGGCGTATCGTTTCCGCCAGCAACTCGGCCGTACTCAGTTGGCGGATGCGCTTGCATTTGCGCGCTGCATCACTCAGCGGGATGGTGTCGGTAATGACCAGTTCATCCATCGCGGAATTCTCGATGCGCTCGAGCGCCGGACCGGACAGCACCGCATGGGTACAATAGGCGAGCACGCGTGTCGCCCCTTTTTCCTTCAGCGCGCTGGCGGCCTCGCACAGCGTGTTCGCGGTATCCACCATATCATCCATGATCAAACAGGTGCGCCCCGCGACGTCACCGATGATGTTCATCACTTTCGCGACCCCTGGTTTGGGGCGGCGTTTGTCGATGATCGCCAGATCGGCGTCCAGTTGCTTGGCCAGCGCGCGGGCACGCACCACGCCGCCCACGTCCGGCGATACCACGATCAAATTCGGGTAATTGTTCTTCCACACGTCGGACAACAATATCGGGCTGGCATAAATATTGTCCACCGGTATATCGAAGAAGCCCTGGATCTGGTCGGAGTGCAGGTCCATCGTCAACAGTCGATCCACGCCGGCACTGCTCAGCATATCGGCCACCAATTTTGCGGTAATCGCTACCCGTGCCGAACGCAGGCGGCGATCCTGGCGCGCGTAGCCGAAATACGGCATCGCGGCGGTGATGCGTCCGGCCGACGCGCGCTTGAGCGCATCGACCATCACCAGCACTTCCATCAAATTGTCATTGGTCGGCGCACAGGTCGATTGCAGTACGAACACATCCCTGCCGCGCACGTTCTCCAGCAGTTCGACCTGGACCTCGCCGTCCGAAAAGCGACCCACCGTGGCCCGGCCCAGATTAATGTGCAGATACTTCGCGACGGCTTCAGCGAGCCTTGGATTGGCATTGCCGGTGAACACCATCAAGCTGTCGTAGGACACGTGAAACCCTCAATATACACTCGGAAAACTGGCTGGGGAGGTAGGGATCGAACCTACGAATGCCGGAATCAAAATCCGGTGCCTTACCACTTGGCGACTCCCCATCAAGAGGGCAATCCTAAAAATCCAGATTTATCGGTCACGCTCTGAATTTTTAGGAGTGCCCTGAAACTATTATGCTATCGTCAATCAGGCACCCAGTCATGCAACGGGTGCCTTGCCAAACCCTGCGCCACCACGCCGCGCATTCCCTGCGGCAGCTGTTTCATTATTGTCTCGGCCTGTTCGCGATTGCCAAACTCGGCAAATACGCATGCACCCGAACCGGTCATTATCGCTTCGCCGAATTCGTTACCGGTCCGCAAATCATTCAGGCTGGCGATATGGCGCGCCACTTCGGGATAGAGCCCGCAAACTACCGGCTGTAAATCGTTGCGAAACTTCCGCTGGCCGTAAACATCCCGCTCCGAAAGGGCGCGCATTGTGATGGAAACTGCATTCCGTGTCAATTCTGGATGCGCAAAAATCTGTGCGGTCGGCACCTGTACCGGCGGGAACAGTACCAGATACCATGCGTCCGGCAAGGGAAAGGCTTGCAGCCGTTCGCCCACACCCTCGGCAAACGCATTTTCGCCGAACAGGAACACCGGCACATCGGCGCCCAGGCGCAATCCGAGCTGCATCAGGCGTGGGCGGGTCAAACCCAATGACCATAGACGATTCAACGCGATCAATGTGGTTGCCGCATCCGAGCTGCCCCCGCCCAGCCCGCCTCCCATGGGGATATGCTTCTCAATCGTGATATCGACACCGAGGCCGCAACCGGTCTCGCTTTTCAGCAGACGCGCCGCGCGCACGCACAGGTCCTGGTCTTCCGGTATCCCTTCGACGGCATTGGTACGGCGGATTTCACCGTCTTCGCGCAGGCTGAAGTGCAGCGTATCCTGCAGGTCGATGAAACGGAACAGGGTTTGTAGCAAATGGTAGCCATCCGGCCTGCGGCCGACGACATGCAGGAACAGATTCAGTTTTGCCGGGGCTGGGCAGGAGAGTTTCATCTCGTATTATCCACTTGCAGGGTAATTCGGCGGTAAGCGCCGAACGGCTATTGCCGGGGGGTAGGCGCAGGCAGCGCCGCCATGACAGAAGGCAAAATCCGCACCGGCGCAGGGTTCATTGCAAAGCCTGGGCCGGGGTTGCCGGTCAGATTCGCTCTCTCCGGATTATGGATCGGGTTCAACGCGGATTCCATTGCCACCCGTCAATCAGCAATTGCAGCGTCAAATGCTCATGGCTCAACTGCAGGCGCGCCGGCAAACTGTCAGATGCATAGCGCAAGTAGCGCACTTCCCAGCCATCCTGGAGTAATTCGCTGATGCGTCCCTTGTCGTCACGCGTGATTTGCGCGGGAGTTCCGGATACCGGTAGTCCCAGCACCCATTGGTGCAGTCCATGCAGTGGCAGATGCCAGTCCAGAACCTTCTGCATCAATGCTTCCGCATTGTCGGCCTGGTAGTGCCTGTCGCCGTCATCCAGGGTTGCGTTGTGATCGTCGCTAAACACACGCGCCGCGGTTTGACCGAGCGGGGTGAGCAACAGGATTTCATCCGACTGTCCGCGGTGCGTCCAGTGCAGTCCGGCAGAATGCCGCTCGCCGTAATTATCGACCGATATCCGCCCGTTCATCGCGAACGTGGCGGTTTCCAGTTGTGCGGGGGGTGCATTGGTTGCAGGAGGGGGCGGCAACAGCGCACAGCCGCTTAACCAGTACAACCCCAATAAAATCAGCCAGCGTGTCATTATGGGTCGAACTTCTTGATCACTGCCTGCAGTGGCGCATTCCCGGGATTGTCCTTGAGGCTGTCCTGCCAGATTTTTTTTGCCTCTGCCTTGTCGCCGCGCACCCACAGCACTTCGCCCAGATGCGCTGCGATCTCGGGATTGGCGTTTCCGGCGTAGGCGCGCCGCAACATCTTCACGCTCTCGTCCAGCTTGCCGCTGCGATAATAGCCCCAGCCCACGCTGTCCATGATGGAGGCATCATCGGGCGCAAGCTGCAGCGCTTTTTCCACCAGCGCCATCGCTTCAGGGATGTGCTCGTTGCGTTCGAGCATGCCGTAGCCAAGCGCGTTGTAAGCCTGCGCATAGTCGGGTTTGATCTTGATCAGCTTGCGCATCAACGTCTCGAACACGTCGGGCTTGCCGGACTGGTCGGCCATCATCCCGGTTTCGTAGAGCAGATCAACATCATCGGGGGCATTTTCCAGGGCCTCATTCAAAACCCGGTACGCCTCGTCGAGCTGATTGGCATCGCGCAACAGCTGCGCTTCGATCATCGCCAGTTTCGCGCGCTGCTGGTTGTTGTTGACCTGTATTCGATGCAGGATCTCGCGGGCTTCCGCCAGTTGGCCGTGCTTGCTCAGCAAATAAGCGGTACGAATCTGGGCCGGCACCAGAAAATCGCCATCCTTGACCTGGCGATAGTAGGCTATCGCTTCTTCATCTTTGTTCTTGGCCTCGCTCAACTGACCAAGGTAAAACTGCACGGTACTCTGGTCGGCTTTGCCTTTGCTGAGCGCCTGTTTGAGTTCTGTCTCGGCACTGTTCAGATCGTTCAGCTGCAGCGAAATCAGCGCAATGGCATAGGCGAATTCGGGATTGTCCGGGTTCTTGTTCGCCATGTACTGAAATTGTTCCCGGGCTGCCTTGTACTGCTTCTGGTCCAGCAATTCACGCGCATACTGCATGCGGATTTCCTGCGCTTCGGGATGGCCTGACAGATAACCGTGCAAGAGATCCAGGCTCTTGCGCGGATCTTTTTTCTGCAACAAAACCGCGTCAAGCGCCACCGCCATATCCCAATCCGGACGCAGGCTGCGTGCCTGTTCTGCCTCGTTCATCGCAAGTTCGCTGTCGCCGGAAGCCTGCGCCAGCTGTGCCACGGCCCAATGCGCTTCAGCCACGCCGGGGTAAGGCTGGGCAAGCTCGCGCATCAATCTCAACGCTGCCGTCCGGTCCGGAAAGGCGGCCAGCATCTGGAAGATCTGGATAAAGTTCTGCGCGGAATGACTTTCGTCCGCCTTTAACAGGCTGGCGAATTCATCGCGGGCCTGGTCGATTTTGCCGCTGCGCAACAATACCGAAGACAGCATGCGTCTCGCCATGAGCGAAGAGGGATCGGTCTCGCGCCAAATCTGGAGTGCCTCGATTGCCTGGTCAGGCTGGCCGAATTTGAGCGCCAGATCCGTGGCACGCATCGCGAGGCGGGGGTCGCGGGTTTTTTTCGCCAAATCCAGACTGCTCTCGACGGCGACGCTGCCGTCGCCGCGCTGGGCCGCGATTTCTGACAGCAGGAATTCATACAGCAGATCGCTGCTCAACTCGATGTCGGGCAAAACCATGGGTGCCTGCGCCGGCGGCGCTTCTGCAGGGGGTACTTCTGCCGGTTGCGTTTCTGGCGGAAGCTCGGTTTCTTCAGGCTGGTCCGCCTGGGTGCTCTGATCCTCGGCATCCGGTTGCACGGCCTGGTTGTGCGGGACATGAGCGCAGGCAGCAAGCAACAGACTGACGAGAAGGATAAGTTTCAACTTGGTCATGACCATACTGCTTTTGATGGGGTGCATATAATAAGTTATATTTGAACCAATGAGACGGGGGGCGCCGCAAATAATCCCGATTTCATCAGACCGCCGGGTTTTGAACAAATTTTCTTGCTAATATATCGGCCAGTCGCGGTGCTGCAAAAATTGGATGTTTCATTACAATGACTGTTTGCCGGGACGGAGCTGAAATTAACAACTTGTCTTGCTCGGGGAAACGCCGGGATGTTGCAGATGTACCCACCTAATAACGACGCCCTACTAACCCTTGCCCAATATTGCTCCCGAAACAACGCTTGCCGCCCGCAACCTGACGCGCCGCTTCGGCAATATCCAGGTCATCCGGGGCGTGTCTCTGGAACTGAGGCGCGGCGAGGTTTTGGGTTTGCTCGGTCACAACGGCGCGGGAAAATCCACCACGCTGCAAATGCTGAGCGGCTGTCTGTTGCCGGATCGCGCCGAAACGAATCAATGCAGCATAGACATCTGCGGAATCGATTTGTTGCATCAACCGGTGCAGGCCAAGGCCAAACTTGGTTACCTGCCGGAAACGCCGCCGCTCTATCGCGAACTCAGCGTCAACGATTACCTGATTTTCGCTGCGCGCTTGCGCGGCATGCAGGCCGCCAATGTCAGCGCTGCACTGGCACTGGCCAGACAGCGCTGCGGCCTGGAAACGGTCGGCAACAAGATCATCGGCACGCTTTCCAAGGGTTACCAGCAACGAGTCGGCATCGCTCAGGCCATCATCCATGAACCCGCCGTGATCGTGCTGGACGAGCCCACGGTCGGCCTCGATCCCGCGCAAATTCGCGACATTCGTTCACTCATCCGCGAATTGGGCGACGCGCACAGCGTGATCCTTTCCACGCATCTGCTCGGCGAGGTGGAAAGCATCTGCGACCGTATCGAGATCATGCAGCAAGGCAGGCTGATCTACGGCGGTACCAGTGCACATATGCAGCAACACGGCAGCGTACCCGGTTTCATCATCGATCTGCGCAAGCCTCCACCGCTGGGCGAATTGCTGGCCATTGAGGGTGTCAGCCATGTTGAGCAACTTTCCGCCACGCAATTCCGCGTGTTGCATGTGCCTGATCGCAATCCCAAAGCGGTACTGCTCACCCTGGCCGAACAACAAGGCTGGCAGCTGGAACAACTTACCCCGCTGCAGGCCACACTGGAAGACGTATTTGTCAGCATCACCGATGCGGAAACGGCCGCAACGACAAGCGCCGGAGTCGAACAACAGCAAGCCAATCCGCAATCCGGAAAACAGGATGCGGCGTTGACGCCGACGCCGGACACCGGTTCGCCGGGCGATCGCGGCACGGGGGCGAGACCATGATCAGGCTGCTTGCCATGCGCGAACTGCGCAGCCTGTTTGCAATGCCGTCCACCTGGTTCGTCCTTGCGGCACTGCAATTCGTTTTCGCGTGGTTCTTTCTGGCGCTGCTGCAGCAGTTTCTGGAGTTACAACCGCAGCTTGCCCAACTCGCCAACCCGCCCGGCGTGACTAACAGTATCGCCACCACGATGTTCAACACGGTCGCGCTGTTGATGATGCTGCTGGTCCCGCTGTTCACCATGCGCCTGATCGCCGAGGAAAGGCGCAACCAGACCCTCCCGCTGCTGCTCTCGTCGCCGCTGTCCGATACACACATCGTGCTCGGAAAATTCCTCGGCTTGCTGGTATTTCTGTACGTGCTGACGGCAGTGGTTCCGCTGATGATCTATACCTTGTCGCTCGGCACCAGCCTGGACAACGGACTGCTGTTGAGCAATATCCTGGGGCTGTTCCTGCTCATCGCCAGCTATGTCGCGCTGGGGCTGTATATATCCGCGCTCACCTCCCAACCCATCATCGCCGCGATCGGTTCGTTTGCCGTGCTGTTCGGTTTGTGGCTGGCCGACATCGGCGCGGCAGCGGAAGATTCGCCCTGGCATGCCGTATCGCCGCTCCATCACTTCCGGAATTTTAACAACGGACTGCTCGACAGCAGTGATGCGGCATATTTTGTCCTGTTCACAACGGTATTCCTGCTGCTGGCGATCAGGCGACTGCACAACAATCGCGTCTACGGGTGAATCATGCTGCGTAAATTTCTCCGGGCCCACGCGTTACGAAACCTGCTATTCGTGGTTGTTCTAATCGGTGGTGCGACCGGCCTGGGCTATCTCGCCTCGCTCCACCATGTGCAGCGCGATGTTACTTATAATTCCATCAACAGCCTGGGGCCCGACAGCATCGGGGTCCTCCAGCAGATGGACGGTCCGGTGAATATCACCGTCTATGCCACCGAACAGGACGCCCGCCTCGGCGACATCCGCAAGATCATTCGCGATTTCGTGTCGCTCTACCAGCGCTACAAGCCCGATATCAAACTGGTGTTCGTCGATCCCAGCAAAGATACCGAAAAGGCGCGCGCCGCCCAGGTACGCTTCAACGGGGAAATGGTGATCGAATACGACGGACGCAGCGAGCATCTGACCAAGATCAACGAACAGACCCTGACCTCGACCTTGCTGCGCCTGGCGCACACCCGCGGCCAAACCCTGATGTATCTGGCCGGGCACGGCGAACCCAGGCTGGATGGCATCGCCAATTTCGATCTGGGTTCGGTGTTCGGCGCCAAGCTCGAACAAAACGGCTTCCGCCTGGACAGTCTTAACCTGGCGCTGGCCCAGGAAGTGCCGGACAATGTCAGCATGCTGGTGATCACCCAGCCCCAGGTCGACCTGATGCCCGGCGAAACGGACAAGATCCTGCGTTATGTCGATCGCGGCGGCAATCTGCTCTGGCTGGTGGATCCCGGTCCATTGCACGGGCTGGAACGCCTTGCCGAAAAACTCGGCCTGCAGCTTCCGCCCGGCATCGTGATCGACCCGGCCGCCGTCGGGATGAACGCGCCCTCGAACTGGTCGCTGGCTGCCAGCTATCCGCCACACGCGATCACGCGCAATTTCGATCTGACCACCGCCTTTCCATCCGCACGGCCGCTGCTCTGGGATGAGAGCACACCGGATTCCGATGATGCCGCGCGCTGGCGATATCGCGCCCTGGTGGAAGTTGCCCCGCGCGGCTGGGTGAGCCGGACCATACCGAAAGACAAAGCGCCGTTGCGCTTCGACAAACACTACGACACCCCCGGCCCGGTCGATATCGCCGTGGC
This sequence comes from Gallionella sp., assembly GCA_049684555.1. Taxonomy (GTDB): domain Bacteria; phylum Pseudomonadota; class Gammaproteobacteria; order Burkholderiales; family Gallionellaceae; genus Gallionella. Next base: position 14,629 of record JBAVGB010000050.1, read on the forward strand.
GATGAAACGGCGCATCAATGACCGGGAACAGCGCATCGTGGTGGTCGGCAATGGCGCGTTCCTCTCCAACAGCTTTGCCGGCAACGGCGGCAACGTGGACCTGGGCCTGAACATGGTGAACTGGCTTGCCGGCGAGGAACGCCTGATCATGCCGAAATTGCTCCCTGCAAAAGACAGCAAGCTGGCGCTGAGCAAAGCGCAACTGGAAATCATCAGTGCGATCTTCCTGCTGGCCTTGCCGCTGCTGCTGGCGGGGCTGGGAGGGTATCTGTGGTGGAAACGCCGCCGTGCCTGAAAGACACGCTACACAACGACTGATGAAACAACTGGCCATCCGAATAAGTTGCCAAACGACGCCAACTAAGTCGTTGGTTATACGCTTGCTGATACTGCGTTAAAAAATGGCTCAAAATCCGGGGTCGCACAGCGACAGACAAAACAGTAAATTCCGGCTTTTGCGAGTTGGGCGGCAACGGCAAGCCGCCCATCCCTGCGAAACCCACTTCGCAATTTTTTTCCTTGTGCGCCTGCGACACGTTAGCCGTAAGGCCCGATTGCGGGAGCAGGCGCTAGCGGGCATTCCCGCCCCGGATGCTACGCAACGCCGTGTCTTGCCCGCACCTGCGCTCGCTACGTTGTGAGGCGGTCTTTAAGTTAGCCGATAATGCCTGAACTTCCAGAAGTCGAGACCACACGGCGCGGCCTGGCCGCGCACCTTACCGGACTTACCATCAAGGATGCCGTGATCCGCAATGGCAGCCTGCGCTGGCCGATCCCGAAAAACCTGCCCAAATTATTGCGCGGACTGACCATACGCTCGCTTAAGCGCCGTGCCAAATACCTGCTGATGGATTGCGGCAGCGGGACGTTGATCCTGCATCTCGGCATGTCCGGCAGCCTGCGCATCCTGCCCGCGAATACTCCCGCAGACAAGCATGACCACTTCGATTTGATATTAAGCAACGGTACGGTGATGCGTTTGCGCGACCCGCGCCGTTTCGGTGCGGTGCTGTGGCATGGGGGCGATCCGGCCACCCATCCGCTGCTCGCATCACTCGGCCCGGAACCGCTGGAGAAAGATTTCGATGCGCGCTATCTCTACCAGACCACCCGCGGGCGTAGCGCCAGCATCAAGCAATGCATCATGGACAACCATATCGTGGTCGGGGTGGGCAACATCTACGCCAACGAAGCCTTGTTCCGTGCCGGCATCAGGCCACAGCTTGCCGCGGGAAAGCTCAGTCGGCCGCGCTGTACCAGACTGGTTGAAGAAATACGCGCAACGCTTGCCGAGGCGATCAGGCTGGGCGGCAGCACGCTGCGTGATTTCGTCAACGCTTCGGGACAAGCCGGCTACTTCCAGCAGACTTACTGGGTGTATGGCCGGGCAGGGGAACCCTGCCGCCGCTGCGGCGCGCCCATCATACAAATCAAGCAGGGGCAACGCTCCAGTTTTTACTGCGGGCATTGTCAACAGTGACCGGCCGGAGGTAATCGCGGTATGTGTTAGAGTATTTGCCTGCTGATAAAGGGCTTGCGCCAACGAATCCATTTTTTTTGTGCAAAATTGCCAGATCGGAGGAAACATGAAATTTGTCCTGCTTGCAGTGGTACTCTTGCTCGGCGCCTGTGACAAACCGTCCGTGCCAAAAATAGCCGCTCCGCAACGCGAAGCGCTGGACAAGGCCAAGGCGGTGGATCAGGTTGTGCAAGATGCGACCGATGCGTCGAAGAAGCAAATAGAGGATGCGGGGAAATAGCCGCCCGGGTCTGATCATGAACAAGTACCTGTACGCAATGATGCTGTTGCTCATGCTGCCCGCGCCGGTCGCGCTGGCGGCCGGGCTGCCGCGCCCCGATCACGTGGTGATCGTGATCGAGGAGAACCATAGTTACGCCCAGGTCATGGACTTGCGCAACCGCGCTTCATACATCCACGCGCTGGCGAAGCGCGGCATGCTGTTCACTAATTCACATGGCATCGCGCATCCCAGCCTGCCGAATTATCTGGCACTGTTTTCGGGGGCCACGCAGGGCGTCACCGACGATTCTTGCACGCATACGTTCGCTGGCGATAATCTGGCATCCAGCCTGCTGGATGCGGGGCTCAATTTCGCCACCTATTCCGAGTCGTTGCCTCAAACGGGCGATCTGGGCTGCGCATCGGGCGCGTACCAGCGCAAGCACAATCCCGCGGCCAACTGGCAAGGCACGCGCCTGGATGCCGGTCTGAACAGGCGTTTTGCCGATTTTCCGCGCGATTATTCCCGGTTGCCCACCGTCTCTTTTGTGATCCCCGATCAGAACAACGATATGCACGACGGCAGTTTCGAGGACGCGGACCGGTGGTTGAAGACCAACATCGATCCGTATGTGGAATGGGCTTTCAGGCACAACAGCCTGCTGATCCTCACCTGGGACGAGGACGATTTCCGTCCGGAAAATCACATCGTCACGATACTGGCCGGGCCGATGGTGAAACGGGGTATCAGCATGCAGCGCATCGACCACTACAGCGTGCTGCGCACGCTGCTCGATTTCTACGGTTTGCCGGCGCTGGGCGCCAGCCGCGACGCGAAGCCGATCACCGGAATCTGGAAAAAGCCCTGACCGGACCGGGGCGGATACTATTTGCCCTTCGCGGCCATCAGCTTTTCATACTTGGCCTGGAGCTGTTCCTTGCTTTCCTTGTAGTCGGGGTTCATCGGGATGCAGTCCACCGGGCACACTTCCACGCATTGCGGCGTGTCGTAGTGGCCGACGCATTCGGTGCATTTGTTGGGGTCGATGACATAAACGGTGTCGCCTTGCGAAATCGCGTCGTTGGGGCATTCAGGTTCGCATACATCGCAGTTGATGCATTCGTCGGTAATCATTAGGGCCATGCTGGTCTTCCTTGATCGAAATATTTCCGGAGCAGAATTATTGCTCAAGTGACTTGTATTTTTGCTGCAATTTTTCCACCACGTACGGCGATACGAACTTGCCGACATCGCCGCCGAAGCGCGCGACTTCGCGCACCATGGTTGCCGAGATGAACGTGTACTTTTCGGCGGGGGTCAGGAACAGTGTTTCGACCTCGGGATACAAGTTGCGGTTCATGCCGGCCAACTGAAACTCATATTCAAAATCCGACACCGCCCGCAGTCCGCGCAGTACCACCCGTGCATCGTGGACCTGCACGAAGTTCATCAGCAGACCGTTGAAGCCTTCCACGTGCACGTTGGCAAAGTCGGCGAACACCTCACGTGCGATCTCCACCCGCTCGTCCAGCGTGAACAGCGTTTGCGCACGGCTCTCGGCCACCGCCACGATGACTTCGCCGAACAATCCGGCGGCGCGCCGCACGACATCCTCATGGCCGCGGGTGATGGGATCGAATGTTCCCGGATAAACTACCTTCATCATTTAAAATCCATTTTGAGGGCGAACCGCGGTGTCGCGTGCTCGCTCATTCCTGGTCTATCAACCTGATATCCCTGCGTCATTCGCTGATGATACTACTAGCCATTCGACTAAACCCGCAAGCGGGCAAGTCGCCGGTTATGCGCGGCTCCTTGCGGTGCCCGCGCAACACGGTGGGGCGTTGCCCTCCGGTGCGGGAGCGCGGAGCGGCAGGATTGCCCGCCCCAAATACTTCGTATCGCCGTGTCCATCCTGCCTTCCCGCAAAAGTGGATTTATTCAATTTTTAACAGCTGGTAATGCACCTGTCCCGCCTTGCCTGATTTAATCGCCTTCCAGGGCGGGGCAATTTCCAATGGTGCGCCTGACTCGACATACACCATGCCGTTCTCATTCAGGCGTTCGGGCAGGATTTTCAGCAGTCCGGGCAGATAATCCTTGCGGAACGGCGGGTCCAGGAAAATCACATCGTACTTGCTTGCATCTCGCAACACGAATTCTAGCCCATCCTCTCCCCGCACGGACACATTCGTGCAACCCAGCTTCCTGACGTTTTCCTGCAGGGAACGCAGGGCTGCGCGGTCGGTCTCCACCATCACCACCTGTTCGGCGCCCCGCGACGCGGCCTCCAATCCCAGCGCGCCGCTGCCGGCGAACAGGTCCAGGCAGGTGCGGCCATAGAGCGTTTGCCCCAGCCAGTTGAACAGGGTTTCGCGCACGCGATCCGGGGTGGGGCGCAATCCGTCTGCATCCGGGAAGCTGATCAGGCGGCTGCGAAGGTCGCCACCGATGATCCTGATCTTATTCATGCGTGGCGACATAAATCTACTGCGCAGTTTGGGGGCGGGGTCGGGTGGTGCTCGCGATCCGGGGCCGTGTAGCGGTAAACTGAAGTGTAAGTTCCGGCCGCTGGGCTCCAGCCTTCCCCACCCGCAAACCGCTCGCTACGGTTTCTGTCGCCATGCATAAATGGTGTTCTGGCATTATTGTTTCGCCGCCTTTTCGTCGGGAGCCCCCACGATCACCGTCGCCATCGTCTGCGGATCGATGTGGCGCGCGAATGCATCGCGGATCTGCGCCACGGTCACCTTGTCGACATTGCGCGTGAAATCGTCCAGATAAGTAAGCGGCAGGCCATAGAAGCCGATCATGCTCATGTAGCCGAGTATCTTGCGGTTGCTGTCGATACGCAGCGGGAAGCCGCCGATGATGTTCTGTTTGGCGGCGAGCAGTTCCTGGTCGGTCGGGCCTTTGGCGATGAAGTTTGCCAGCGTGTCGCGCACCAGTTTCAGTGCCACATCGGCCTGATCCTTTCTGGTTTGCAGGCCGATCTGGAATGGTCCGGGCTGCTTGAGCGGCATGAAGTAACTGTAGACGCTGTAGGCCAGCCCCCGCTTTTCGCGCACCTCGTTCATCAGGCGCGACTCAAAACCGCCTCCGCCCAGTATGTAGTTGCCGACCAGAAGCGGGAAATAATCCGGGTCACCGCGAGCGATGCCCGGCGCGCCGATCAGGATATGGCTTTGGCTGGCCGGATGCGGGATGCGCAACTCGCTAGTGGCGATCTTCATCACGACACGCGGCAAAGCCAAAGGCGCCGGGGAAACCGGCAATTGTTCGGTGAGTTGCCGGGCAATCGCTTCGGCCTCCGCACGCGTCACATCGCCCATGATGGCGACCACGGCATGGCCGGCCTGGTAATGCGACTGGTAAAAGCCACGCAGATCCTGCACGGTGATGTTTTCCACCGTACCGACCTCGCCGGTATCGGGCAATGCGTAGGGATGCGCGCCGAATACCGCCTTCTTGAAAGCTTTCTCGGCGATGCTTCCCGGCATGGTTTCCGCCTCCTTCAGGGCGGCGATCTGCCGGACCTTTTCGCGCGCCAGTATCGCTTCCGGAAATTCCGGGTGTTGCAGCACCCGCGCCATGATGTCCAGTGCCTTGTCGCGCTCGGCCGCGCTGCTCAGCGTGCGCAACGAGATGCTCGCACTGTCCGGGTTGAAGTCCCCGCCGAATTGCGCGCCGACATCCGCCATGCCGCGCGAGAGCTGGTCCTCGCTCAATCCGCCCGCACCCGCGTCCAGCAGCTGATGGGTCAGATTCGCCAGGCCGGATTTTTCCGGCGCGTCAAAACTGCTGCCCGCCTGCAGCGTCACCGCGACATCCAGCATCGGGATATCGTGGTTTTCCACGAACAGCACCTTCGCGCCGCTGGCGGTGTTCCAATGCTGGATGTTCGGCGTGGCATAAACAATCGACATTGAGGAACACAACATCACGAAAAGCAAAAGACTAAAACGCTTTAGAAGCGTAGCGAGCAAGTCAGTATGCGCGAAGCCGCGGAGCGAACGATGAGACATATCGTATGGATAGGCGAGGAGAGAGCGAGCACGCGACATAGCAGATTGACTGCGCAGTAGCTTATCAAGTGTTTTAGCGTACATAGGAAGAGCTCCCTTCAGACGGGTGTATTTTTTTGCCGGAAAGCGGCTGCGGATCAAGCACCGCAACCGTCAAATGGTCATCCTCCAAGAATTCACGAGCGACCTGCTGCACCTGTCCCGCGGTCACAGCCTGAAGTTTCTCCAGCATCACCGGAACCGCCTGGTAGCCGAGCCCGATACTTTCCAGCTGGCCGATCTGCATCGCCTGGTAGAACACCGAGTCGCGCTTGTACACATCATCGGCCATGACTTGCGCCTTGACGCGCTTAAGCTCGTCTTCGCTCACGCCGTCTTTCAACAGCAATGCGATCTGGCCGCGCAGCGCAGCCTCGACATCCTGCACCGTCTTGCCGGTGCCCGGCGTGGCATCCAGGGTGAACAGGCTGGGGCCGCGGGAGGTGTCGTCGTAACCGGCGCCCGCCGATATGGCAACCTGTTGCTCGCGCACCAGATGCTGGTTCAGGCGCGCCGACTCGTTGCCATCCAGCACGCCAGCCAGTATTTCCAGCGCGTAAGGCTTCCAGTCATGTTCGGCATCCCTCAGTACCGGCGTATGGTAGGCCATCACCAGACGCGGCAAATCGGCGGGCGCCTTCACGACCACGCGCTTGATTCCCACCTGCTGGGGCTCGGAAAAGTTGCGCCGCGGCGGCAATGCGCGACTCGGTATGGGCCCGTAATAGCGCTTTGCCAGCGCGAACACTTCTTTAGGATTTACGTCGCCGGCAATGACCAGCGTGGCATTGTTGGGCGCGTACCATGTTTTATACCAGGCCTGGACATCGTTTACCGTGAGATTCTGCAGGTCGCTCATCCAGCCGATCACCGGATTGTGATAGGGATGTTCCTCATAGCTGGTCGCCATCATGATTTCATTCATTCTCGCCTGCGGGTTGTCGTCGGTGCGCATGCGCCGTTCTTCCATGACCACCTGGATCTCCTTGCCGAATTCCTTCCCGGTCAGGTTCAGGTTCTGCATGCGGTCGGCTTCCAGTTTCATCGCCAATGGCAATCTGGATTTATACAGCTGCTGGAAATACGCGGTGTAATCGGTGCTGGTAAACGCGTTCTCGCTCCCGCCGGCCGCTGCGATGCGTTTGGAAAACTCCCCCGCTGGAACGGTCCTGGTACCCTTGAACATCATGTGTTCGAGCGCGTGCGATATGCCGGTGGTTCCGGTACGCTCGTCTATGCTGCCGACCTTGTACCAGATCTGTTGCACGACGACCGGCGCGCGGTGATCTTCCTTGACGATGACCTTCAAACCGTTTGCCAGCGTGTGTTCGTACACCTCTGCCTGCGCGGCGTTGCAGGACAAACCCAGAATCAGCAATATATAAACCAGGACAGTTCTCATAGCTTCAAAACCCTTTAACTATTAAATCGGTAAAACCCTTCAGCCAGCAAAATCGTAAAACCCATCAACTAATAAACCAGTAAAACTCTTCAACGAATATGTCGATCAAACCCTGGCATAAATAAATCGGAACCCATGAACGCATAATCGTCATAAAATGCGCATGCATTATGCGGCATTTGATTGCCTGCACACTATGCTCATTTATCGATAACCTTATGGCCGATGCATACATCCTGCCGATGCGACCCGCAAGTCAAGGGCAGCCCGGCGGTTGCGCAGCGCGGCCATCACATGAATTGACCAAATCAGACAATGTTCAGTTTCCTGAAAAAGAAATCATCCGGGCCGGACAGCGAGCAGGTCAACGCAGACAGTTCGGGATCCAAATGGTTCGCGCAACTGAGGTCCGGTTTGGCGCGCACCGGCGACCAACTGAGCGGCCTGTTCAGTCGCGGCGGGAAAATCGACGACGATCTATATGATGAACTGGAAACCATCCTGGTCACCTCCGATGTGGGCATGAATGCGACCCAGGCGCTGCTGGCCGATCTGCGCCACCAGGTCAGGGAACAACGCCTGAGCACCACAGACGAACTCAAGCAGGCCCTTGCGCTTTGCCTGCTCCGGCTGCTCAAGCCGCTGGCGCAGCCGCTGCAATCCCCTGAACAAATCAGGACGCATCAGCCTTTCGTCATCATGATGGTGGGCGTGAACGGCGCCGGCAAGACCACCTCGATCGGCAAGCTGGCGAAATACCTGCAGGGCCAGGGCCTGTCGGTATTGCTGGCCGCGGGCGACACGTTCCGCGCCGCCGCAAGGGAACAGCTGGCGACCTGGGGCGAGCGCAACAACGTGACGGTCATCGCGCAGCAGGGAGGCGATGCCGCCGCGGTGATCTACGATGCGGTGCAGGCCGCACAGGCGCGCGGCATCGACGTGCTGCTGGCCGATACCGCCGGACGGCTGACCACCCAGGCCAATCTGATGGAAGAAATCAAGAAGGTGAAGCGCGTCATTGCCAAGGTGATCGCCGACGCGCCGCACGAGGTTATGCTGGTGCTGGATGCCAACACCGGACAGAACGCGCTGAGCCAGGTCAAGGCGTTCGATCAGGCGCTCGGCGTCACCGGGCTGATCCTCACCAAGCTGGACGGCACCGCCAAAGGCGGCGTGGTCGCGGCGATTGCCAAGGCGCATCCGATTCCGGTACGATTCATTGGCGTGGGGGAGGGAGTAGATGACCTGCGCCCGTTTGTTGCGGAAGACTTTGTTGCGGCATTGCTGGGGCTGGAAGCGTGAGCCTGTCAATACCCACCATCCATGTCACAGAGAACACCGAGATGATCAGGGTGATATGTATACTCTCCGTGAATTCTGTGTTCCCGGATTTAACGACTGAAACAACCGCCAGTTATATGTTCAGGTTGGCAAAATACACCAGCCAGGTCGCTGGTTGTGCGGCGGGCTGATTTTTCGCGATGATTACCTTTAACCAAGTCCATAAACGTTACCCCGGCGGCTATCAGGCATTGAAGAACGTATCATTCGAGATTGCCGCGGGCGAGATGGTATTTCTGACCGGGCACTCGGGCGCCGGCAAGAGCACACTGCTGAAACTCATCGCCGCGATCGAGCGACCCAACCTGGGCAGCGTGCTGGTCAACCACCAGAATGTCGGCGTGCTCAAGAGCCGCGCGCTGCCATTCCTGCGCCGCAACCTCGGCATCATCTTTCAGGACCACAAGTTGCTGTTCGACCGCAATGTTTTCGAAAACGTGATGCTGCCGCTGCAGATCTGCGGTTTCGATTACCGCGAGAGCCACAAGCGGGCACGTGCCGCACTGGACAAGGTTGGCTTGCTCAAGCGCGAGAAATCCGAGCCCATCGCGCTGTCCGGCGGCGAACAGCAGCGCCTGTGCATCGCGCGTGCCATCGTGAACCGCCCGTCCATCCTGCTGGCCGATGAACCGACCGGCAATCTGGACACCGAATATGCTCATGAGATCATGGCGATATTCAAGTCTTTCCACCAGGTCGGCGTGACGCTGGTGATCTCCACGCATGACGAGAGCGTTTTACAGCACGGCGGCGGGCGCGTCCTGGCGCTCAAGCACGGTGAGCTGCAACCATGAGACATGCATTGGATCAAAATGTCGGCGTATTGCGGCGCATGTTCGCCTCCAGGCTGTCGGGTATTTTCAATATCCTGGTCATCGGGATCGCGCTGAGTCTGCCTGCCGGGATGTATGTGCTGCTCCAGAACGCCCAGGGTTTGGTCGCCCAATTTTCCGGCACGCCGCAGATCAGCCTGTTCATGAGCACGGATGCGAAAGCGGATGACATCGACAGGGTGCGCAAACTGCTGGAACAACAGCCGGCCGTTGAACACGCGGAATTTGTCTCACGCGCGCAGGCGCTGGATAGCCTCAAGCAGAACAGTGGACTGGCCGACGTGATCGGCGGCCTGAACCAGAATCCGCTGCCCGACGCCTTCATCGTTTATCCCAAACCGAGCGGGGCACAGGGGTTGGACGGACTGCGCGACGAACTGGCGAAGCTGCCGAAAGTGGAGAAGGCGCAACTGGATTCGGCCTGGGCATACAAGATTGAGGCCCTGCTCAAGTTCGGGCGGATGCTGGTGTTGATACTGGCCAGCCTGCTCAGCCTCGCGCTGGTCGCAATCACGTTCAACACCATTCGTTTGCAAATTCTCACCCAGCGCGAAGAGATCGAAGTCTCGAAACTGATCGGCGCGACCAACGCGTTCATACGCCGTCCATTCCTGTATTTTGGCGCGATCCAGGGATTGCTGGGCGGAATCACCGCCTGGCTGATCATCAGTATCAGCCTGTTGCTGCTCAACCACCAGCTCGTTGCGCTGGCGCAGCTCTACTCAAGCCAGTTCGCGCTGCATCCGTTGTCGCTGGGAGACAGCCTGACGCTGCTGTTCTTTTCGATGTATTTGGGCTGGCTGGGCGCATGGCTCTCCGTGGCGCGGCATTTGTCCGGTATCGAACCCCGCTGAATCGCCGCTTCCTGCCGCTGGCACCGTTGCATCGCAATCACCAGGCTGCAAGGGAATGTGCTGCCGGGCACCGCTAGACGCACCCGGCTGAATGAAATTACATACGGTGATGCATCAATGGTCCGGTTTGAACAGGCTGGCTGGCCCGCTGCGCCAGTATTGCGGCGGTGCCGATACCTGCGCGCCCAGCTCTGCGGCGGCGTGCCAGGGCCAGCGCGGGTCAAAAAGCATCCCGCGCGCCAGCGCCACCAGATCGGCGCTGCCATCGGCAATCAGGGTTTCGGCCTGTTTGGTTTCGGTGATCAGGCCGACCGCGATGGTGGTCATGCCGGTTGCCTGTTTGATGCGCCGTGCAAACGGCACTTGATAACCGGGTGCGACGGCGACCTGCTGTTTGGGCGACAGCCCGCCGCTGGAAACGTGGATATAGTCGCAGCCCCGCGCTTTCAATTCGGTCGCGAATGTTACGGTCTGCTCCAGGTCCCAACCGCCTTCCGCCCAGTCGGTAGCCGAGACGCGTACCCCCAGCGGTTTGTTTTCAGGCCAGGCGGCGCGCACCGCCGCGAACACTTCCAGCGGAAAACGCATGCGGCTTTTCAAATCTCCGCCGTAGCCATCGCTGCGGGTATTGGCCAGCGGCGAGAGGAACTGATGCAGCAGGTAGCCGTGGGCGGCATGAAGTTCGATGGCGTCCATTTCTAGCCGGTCGGCACGGTGCGCGGCCTGCACAAAGGCGTCGAGAATGCGCTCAAGACCGGCCTTGTCGAGCGCGAGCGGGGCGGGGTCGGACTCGCTGAACGGAATGGCGGAAGGTGCGACCGTGGTCCAGCCGCCGGACTGTTCAGGCAATTGCTTGCCGCCGCGCCAGGGGACTGCGCAGGAAGCCTTGCGACCCGCATGCGACAACTGGATTGCAATCGGCATCGACGAATATTGCCGTATCGCTTTCAGCACGCGGGCGAATGCGGCTTCGTTGGCTTCGCTCCATAATCCGGTGCAGTGGGGCGTGATACGCCCTTCGGCCGAGACTGCGGTCGCTTCCACGGTCAGCATGGCAGCGCCGCTATGGGACAGATGTCCCAGATGCATCAGGTGCCAGTCGCCCACGTTGCCGTCCTGGGCGGAGTACTGGCACATCGGGGCGATCACGATACGGTTCGCCAGCGCGAGATCGCGCAACTTGAGAGGGGAAAAGAGCGGGCTGGTCATGGAGAAGTTTCCTTTGGTTGAAAGCGCGCGAAGTATAAGGTAAATGTGATTTTTGTTAATGTTCATCGCCGGATCCGGCCATTCATCAATCGCTCACCGGCATTTTTGTGAACCCGGGACCATTTGTTGTCCCGTTTAAAATCCACATGGCTTCTCGTCTGGATTCATCTTTCGGCCGGCATGGCCGGCAGGAAGCGGATTTTCTGCAAGCGGCTGCGCTATAATCGCATGCCATTTCTGTCTGGGAGAAGGAATGGGCAGGCAACTGCGCAAATCCGCGCTGCATTACCAGCAGGCCGATCGCCATCCGGGGTGATGTTGCGCCGGGCTGTTTGCAGGGCGGCTGGTCGCAGAACGCAACTGGTTTGGGCATGAGACTATCCAGAATGACAACGATCCGGCGCATGAACAGCAATTACCCACATGATCCACAACGATGACCTGACCGCTGAGCCGCGTCCTGTTGCAGGCCGCATCGTTGCGCCCGCCGCGGCCTCGTCGCATGAGGAAGTGCTGGAGCGCGCGCTGCGCCCCAAACAGCTCGACGAATATGTCGGCCAGGAAAAGATCCGCGGGCAGCTGGAGATATTCATCGAGGCGGCAAAACAGCGCACCGAACCGCTCGACCACGTTCTGCTGTTCGGCCCGCCCGGACTCGGCAAGACCACGCTGGCGCAAATCATCGCGCGCGAGATGGGGGTGAATCTGCGCCATACCTCCGGTCCGGTGCTGGAGCGCGCCGGCGATCTTGCCGCACTGTTGACCAATCTCGAACCCAATGACGTGCTGTTCATCGACGAGATCCATCGCCTGTCCCCGGTGGTGGAGGAAATACTCTACCCCGCGCTGGAGGACTATCAGATCGACATCATGATCGGCGAGGGTCCGGCGGCGCGCTCGGTCAAGCTGGATCTGCCGCCGTTCACGCTGGTCGGTGCGACGACCCGCGCGGGCATGCTGACCAACCCGTTGCGCGATCGCTTCGGCATTGTCGCGAGGCTGGAGTTCTACACGCCGCAGGAATTGCAGCGCATCGTGATGCGCTCCGCAAGCCTGCTGAAAATGAATCTGACCGATGACGGCGCGCTGGAGATTGCCCGGCGTTCGCGCGGCACGCCGCGTATCGCCAACCGCTTGCTGCGGCGCGTGCGCGACTTCGCCGATGTGAAGGCGGGCGGCGATGCGACGCGCGAGGTGGCGGATGCAGCGCTGACCATGCTGGATGTCGATTCACACGGCCTGGATGTGATGGACAGGAAATTGCTGCTGGCGGTGATCGAAAAATTCCTCGGCGGCCCGGTCGGACTGGACAATCTCGCCGCGGCCATCGGCGAGGAGAGCGACACCATCGAGGATGTGCTGGAACCCTACCTGATCCAGCAGGGCTATCTGCAGCGCACGCCGCGCGGACGCATGGCCACCGCAATCGCCTATCGCCACTTCGGCCTGGCGGTGTCGAACAATCCGGCAGGCCGCAACCAGGCCAATGCCGAACTGCCGCTGGGCGACGAACGCTGACATGAGCAAAAGCAAAGTCTTTGCACTGCCGGTCCGGGTGTATTTTCAGGACACCGATGCGGGCGGAGTGGTCTATCACGCCAACTATTTGAACTTTATGGAGCGGGCGCGGACTGAGTGGCTGCGCGTCCACGGATACAGCAATGCCGAATTGATGAAGGAGTTGGGCGTGGTGTTCGTGGTACGCTCGATGAAGCTGGATTATCTGAAGCCCGCGCTGCTGGATGACGCGCTGGAAGTGACGGTGCAGATAAAGGAGATCGGACGCAGCCGCCTCACGCTGCTGCAGACGGTGCGGCGTCGCGATGAATTGTTGACCGAGGCCGAAACCCATCTGGTCTGCGTGTCGATGGCAAGCTTCAAGCCGGTCAGCGTGCCGGAAGTTTTGCGCAAGCAATTGAATAATTGAGGGAGAATATCTGAAATGGAAGTGACGCAGGATGTGTCGTTTGCGCATATCGTCAGCAACGCAAGTGTGCTGGTGCAGCTAGTGCTGGGTTTGCTGCTGCTGGTTTCGCTGATGTCGTGGTGGTATATCTTTATCAAGATGTTCACTGTCCGGGATGAGGTCAGGTTGACCGAAGAATTCGAGGAGGCTTTCTGGCACAACCAGAATCTGAACGAGCTCTACAGGTATGCGAACAGCATGCGCAAACATGGCGCGCTGGAGCGCATATTTTCCGCGGGCTTCGTCGAGTTCGTGAAGCTGAAAAAGCAGCAGGGTGTGGAGGCGCGTGCGGTGATGGACGGCACGCGCCGCGCGATGCGCGCGACTTACCAGCGCGAGATGGACAGGCTGGAGTCGCATCTGGCGTTTCTCGCCTCGGTCGGCTCGGTCAGTCCTTATGTGGGGCTGTTCGGCACGGTGTGGGGCATCATGAACGCGTTTCGCGGACTGGCGAACGTGGGTCAGGCAACACTGGCGCACGTCGCGCCCGGCATTGCCGAAGCGCTGGTGGCGACCGCGATGGGTTTGTTTGCGGCGATTCCAGCCGTGGTGGCGTACAACCGCTACGCGCATGCGATCAACCGCCTTTCAACGCGTTTCGAAAGTTTTACCGAAGAGTTTTCCAATGTTTTGCAACGTCAACCATGAGCGGTGCTGCAATCCGGCAGTGCAGCTTGAGAGGTGTTTGTGAAGTCCGATAACCGCCGCGGCAGTCGCCTGATAAACGAGATCAACGTCGTGCCGTATATCGACGTGATGCTGGTGCTGCTGGTGATTTTCATGGTGACCGCGCCGCTGATGAATCCCGGCCAGATCGATTTGCCCAGCGTGGCCCAGGCGCGCGTGCCTTCAGTGGCACCGCTCGAAGTCATCATCAAGAAAGACAATAGCCTCGCATTGCGTGATCACGCACGGGGCGGCAAGGAGAGCCGCGTGTCGCGCGAAGAATTGGTCGCGATATTGAAAACCAGGCAGCAAAGCAATGCGGACCAGGCGGTGGTGATTTCCGCGGACAGGAATGTGCGCTACGAACAGGTCATCGAAGTGATGGATGTGCTGCAGCAGCAGCATATCCAGAAAGTCGGTCTGTTGACGCAAGTCGCAAAATGAGCGCAACGGTCCGATACGAATCCCACCGGGCTCCCGCAGGAATACTTGCGCTGCTGGTGCACGGCATATTTTTTTCGCTGCTGTATTTCGGTTTGAATTGGAACAGCCAGGCCTATTTCCCCGCAACGATGAGTGTTCAGCTGTGGTCGAGTTTGCCGGACCAGGTTGTCGCGCCGCCCGCCGAACCCAAGATCGAAGCGGTCGTGCCGCCACCCCAACCGGAAAAAATCAACCGGCCCGATATCGTAATCCCGGAGAAAAAGAAGCCTGTCCCGGTCGAGGCGGCCAAACCCGGGATCGAAGAAAAGAAGCCGGTGCCGAAAATCGAAATAGCCGACAAACCCAAACCTGAAAAGACCAAATCCGCGGCGGAAAAACTGCAAGCCCGCCGCCTCGCAGACAAGCAGGCCGCACTCGAGAAAGCGGCGCAGGCAAAACAGGCGGAGCAGGCCGCACTCGAAAAAGCGGAACAGGCAAGACAGGCGGAGCAGGCTGCGGCGACGGGTCAGCTGGTGGACGAGTACCAGGCCAGGATCCGTGCCAAGATACGCCGCAATATCGTGATGCCGCCGGATGTGGCAAACGATGCGCGAGCCGAATTTCTGGTGACATTGCTGCCGGGCGGTACGGTGCTGAACGCGCAGCAGATAAAATCTAGCGGCAATGTGGCCTATGACAATGCGGTGGAGCGTGCGATCCTGAAATCCGATCCGTTGCCGCTGCCGCCGGACGTGACTTTGTTCAACCGGTTTCGTGAATTGGATCTGGTTTTCAAACCTGCCGAATAACAGGGGTGATTATGGTATTGAGCGTTTTGAGAAGCATGGCTGGATTGCTGTTGCTGGTGCAGGCATCCATGGCAAGTGCCGCATTGAGCATCGAGATAATCGGTGCCGGCGAACACCAGATACCGGTGGCGATCGTGCCGTTCGGCGGAGATGAAAATCTGTCACAATCCATCAATGCGGTGATCCTGGGCGACTTGCAGCGCACCGGATTATTCAAGCTGATCGACCCGTTCGGGAAATCTCCGCATGAATTGGCCGAGGTGAGCTATCCGGATTGGCAGGTGCGCGGCGCGGACGCGTTGGTGATCGGTTCGGTAGCGCAGCAAGCCGACGGGCGCATCCAAGCAAGTTTTCGCTTGCTGGATGTGGTCAAGCAGGCCCAACTGATCGGTCAGGTGGTCTCCGCGAATGGCAACCAGATGCGCGCGATCGGCCATCGCATTGCGGATCTGATCTATGAAAAGTTGACCGGCGACCCTGGAGTGTTCAGCACGCGTATCGCCTACGTAAACGCGCAGGGAAAAAAGCATTACAACCTGATTGTTGCGGATAGCGACGGCTACAACGAGCAAAGTGTGCTCGAGCAGAGCCAGCCGATCATGTCGCCGGCCTGGTCGCCGGACGGCAGCCATCTTGCCTATGTGAGTTTTGAAACCGGGCATGCCGTGGTGTATGTTCAATCGCTGTATACCCGCCAGCGCGTAGTGATAGCCGATTTTCCGGGCAGCAACAGCTCGCCGGCCTGGTCGCCGGACGGCAAACAAATGGCCATCGTGTTGACCCGGGATGACAGCTCGCAAATTTATCTGATCAAACCGGACGGCAGCGGGTTGCGCCGCATCACGTTCAGCGGCTCGATCGATACCGAGCCGAATTTCTCTCCCGACGGGCAAACCTTGTTGTTCACCTCGGATCGCGGTGGCAGTCCGCAAATATATTCCATTCCGGTCGCGGGCGGGCCTGCGCAGCGGCTGACCTTTGGCGACGGAAACAACTTTTCGCCGCACTACAGTCCGGACGGCAAGGACTTTGTATACACCAATTTCATTAATGGCAAATTCTTTATCGCCACACAGGATTTTCAGAACGGCCAGGTGCAGGTTCTTACCACAGGCGGATGGGAGAGAAACCCCAGTTATGCACCCAATGGAAAACTTATCTTGTTTGCCAGCGAAGCTCGCGGTCGTGGTATATTAGCGACTGTATCAAGCGATGGGCGTGTGCAGGAACATATGTTCACACAAAGCGGTGATGCCCGGGAACCGGTGTGGGGGCCACATCTTTAATTTTTCACTTCCTAAGGAGATTAACCAATGAAAAAGATTCTGATCAGTATAGCTTTGGCAAATTTACTGGTTGCCTGTGCCAGCGAGAAACCGAAAGAGCCAGAAGCTGCACCGGCCCCGGCACCGGTGGCAGCAGCGCCGGCTCCAACCCCTTTTCAGCCAGCAGCTCCGGTTGCCGTTGATGAGTTGAACAACCCGGCCAGCATCCTGGCCAAGCGCAGCGTCTATTTCCCGTTTGACGTTTCTGCCATACAGCCGGACGACAAACCGGTTGTGGAAGCGCATGGGAAATATCTGAGCGAGCATCCCGATCGCAAAGTTCGCGTGGAAGGCAATTGTGACGAACGCGGCAGCAGCGAGTACAACTTGGCTCTTGGCCAGCGCCGTGCCGACAGCGTGAAGAAGATGATGATTCTGAGCGGTGCGAAGGCCAGCCAGATCGAAACTGTAAGCTACGGCAAAGAAAAGCCTGTTTGCACCGACCACGATGAAGCATGCTGGAAGCAAAACCGCCGGAGTGATATCAAGTACCAATAAAGTGGCAAAGTCGTAACAATGCTGATGCACCGCGCGCTCCTGTTGCTGGGTTTGTGTCTGGCTATTCCCGCCAAGGCGGGAATACTGGAGGACGACGAAGCTCGTCAACAGATCAAGTTACAGGAGGCGCGTGTGCACAAGCTTGAGGATACCGTCCAGCAGCAGATGCAGTCCCTGCTCGATCTGCAAAGCCAGATCGACACGCTGAATGCTGAAATCCGCAAACTGCGCGGACAGGATGAAGAAACTGCGCACGGGCTGCAAGAGGCCGAAAAGCGCCAGAAGGATTTCTACGTGGATTTGGATACGCGCATGCGCCATTTCGAATCCGAAGAACAAGCTGCCAAAGCTGCTGCAGCTGCAGCAGCATCTGCAGCAAAAGCAACCGCAACGGTTGCCGAAACAACCGGCCCGGTATCCGAGGACCGTGATTTCGCGGTCGCATATGGATTATCCGAGGCTGGCAAACATGCCGATGCAGCCAAGGCATTTCAGGACTTCCTGAAAAAATATCCAGATTCGATACATGTCCCGTATGCGAAATATTATTTGGGCAACGCTCAATTGGCAGTCGGGAATTACCGTGCGGCGCTGGACACCTACCAGAGCCTGCTGAAGGCTTTTCCCGACACACCGAAAACATCCGATGTATTGTTCAATATTGCGGAGTGCCTGCATGGCTTGAAGCACGATGCTGCGGCGCATAAAACGCTCAAGACACTCATTGCCAAATTCCCTTCCAGCAAAGCCGCCGCCAAGGCCAAAAAATTGCTCGCTGCAACCAAGTAGCCCAGATGTCGAAAGCCAAATCAGCCGCGCTGCTTAGAATCAGCGAAATTTTTCATTCCCTGCAGGGTGAAACCAGCCGTGTCGGCCTGCCCACGGTGTTCATACGCCTTACTGGTTGCCCTTTGCGCTGTGTCTATTGCGACACGGCCTACGCCTTTACCGGCGGAAAGAACATGAGTCTGGAAGATATTCTCCAGCAGGTTGCGGAATATGGCCCGGGCTACGTGACTGTCACCGGCGGTGAACCACTGGCGCAAAAAAATTGCCTGCCCTTGTTGGCCGCTTTGTGTGATGCGGGCTATCAGGTGTCCTTGGAAACCGGCGGTGCGCTGGATATCGAACCGGTGGATGCGCGCGTGATGCGCGTAGTTGATATCAAAACTCCGGCATCCGGCGAAGTGGAGAAGAACCGCTGGCAAAATTTGTCACTGTTGACCCGGCATGACGCAATAAAATTCGTCTTGTGCGATGAGAATGATTACCGGTGGGCAAGTCAGATGCTGCAGCAGCACCAGCTTGCCGATAAATGCGAGGTGCTGTTTTCGCCGGTTCACGGGGAAATGGATGCGACCCGGCTTGCCGAATGGATACTGCGCGACCGTTTGCCGGTGCGCATGCAGGTCCAGTTGCACAAGCTGTTATGGAACAACACTCCGGGACACTGATGACGAAAAATGCGGTAGTGCTCTTGTCCGGCGGAATGGATTCCGCCACCGTGCTCGCGATGGCACGCGCGCAGGGCTATACCTGTTACGCGCTGAGCGTGGATTACGGGCAACGCCACCATGCAGAACTGGCTGCCGCGAAGCGCGTGGCGCAAATGCTGGGTGCGCACGAACACCGGGTGGTGAACATCGATCTGACCGGCTTCGGCGGCTCCTCCCTGACGGATGACAAGATCGCGGTGCCGCAACAACCCGGCGAGGGAATCCCGCTGACCTATGTGCCGGCACGCAATACCATCATGCTGTCGCTGGCGCTGGCGTGGTCAGAAGTACTGCATTCGCAGGACATATTTATCGGCGTGAATGCGGTCGATTATTCCGGTTATCCGGATTGCCGGCCGGCATTCGTCGAGGCCTTTGAGCGCATGGCAAATCTCGCCACCAAAGCGGGGGTGGAAGGTCATTTGCTTACGGTGCATGCGCCACTGATGAATATGAGCAAAGCGGAAATCGTGCGCCAGGGCAATGCGCTGGGTGTCGATTTCGCGCAGACCGTTTCATGCTACCAGGCCGACGAATCGGGACGTGCCTGTGGTGTTTGCGATGCATGCCGATTGCGTAGCGCCGGCTTTGTTGCTGCCGGCGTGGATGATCCGACAAGGTATCGCATAACATAGAATTGTAATTTCTACACAAGGTATTTTGCGTTGACAGCTTGGGCTATATCCGTATAATTCGCGCTCCTTTGCGATGGGTCGGTAGCTCAGCCGGTAGAGCAGCGGACTTTTAATCCGTTGGTCGCGAGTTCGAATCTCGCCCGACCCACCATCTTGCAAAAGGGCCTGTAGTTCCTTTGTGTTTCATGCCGATTTAGCTCAGTTGGTAGAGCAACCGCCTTGTAAGCGGTAGGTCATCAGTTCGAATCCGATAATCGGCACCAGAATCTTTTAGGCTTGCAACAATCGGGTCTGCCTTGCTGGTTTGTGTTTATGCAAACAGGCATTTTCAAACAGGCTGCGTGTGGGGAATCTGTGAGCGCGCGATCAGGTTTGGCGCGCGTCATCCAGTCCGCAACAGGTCTCCCAACACAAACATCGGGCGTTAAATGGCAAGTCTCGACGCCATCGGGTTATCGCAAAGTAATGCGAAATGGCCCGAGATGGATTCAAATTGCCTGTAGCGGGGCGATGCAAAATTGCATCATTCCGCCTTATATCCATGCTGAGTATGGCGTGTCCACATTCCCCATAGCGCGTCCTCGAAATTCCGGGCAAAGCGGGGCGCATCGAACAGCGGAGAGGCCAGCACCTGCTGGCGCAAACCGGCGCGTAACGAGGTTAATTCCGGCAGGTCAGAGGCCAAGGTGATCGCTTTGGCGATGTATTCCTCTTTACTGGTTGCCACCCATTTTTCCAAGCCTGCTGCCGTGAGCAGACTGACACCCTGCCGGGCCAGCAGACTGTCTCCCGCAAGCGTCAGGGTTGGCACCCCCATCCATAACGCTTCGCAGGTGGTGGTGCCGCCCGGGAAAGGAAAAGTGTCCAGGATCATATCCACTTCTGAGTGAGCGGCCAGATAGGTAGCCCGGTCGGTTGCTCCGCGTGCGTTCACCCGTGCAGGGTCAATGCCGTAATGCTGTAAACGCTGCAGTAATTTTTTCACCTGCGAAGATTCGCCCAGTTGTTTGCATTGGATGCGTAGTTTTGCTTTGGGAAGATCTGAAAAAATCCTTGCCCATAGTTCAAGCACATCATCACCTAACTTCGAGAGGTTCTGGAAGCAGCCGAAGGTGGTGTATCCATTATTTAATGCGGGCAAAAAAGCGACTGGCAAATCGATATTAGGTGCGGTGAAACACAAGCGCGTGTCGGGCAGGTACCAGACTGACTCGGTGAAATGGGCCTGGTGGTTCTCGGGCATGCCCACTTGGTCGGCGAGAAAATAATCGATTTCAGCAATCCCGGTGGTGGCGAAATAGCCCAGCCAGCTTAGTTGTATAGGTGCAGGTTTCCAGGCGAACACGGGCAGGCGGTTGTGCGCAGTATGGCCGGAAAGATCGATCAGGATATGCACGGCATCGGCGTGGATCCGGCGTGCTGCAGCTGCATCGCTTTTGCCGGCCAGCGGCTTCCATTCAGAAAAATATGGGCGAATGCGGGCGGTGAGTTCGTCTTCAATGTGTTGGGTCGGATAAGCGATCAGTTCGATTCGGGCAGAGTCGATATGGGCCAGTAATCCCTCCATAAAAAATCCTACCACATGATTGCGCAAGTCGCCGGACACCACTCCGACGCGGAGACGTTCGGGGTATGTTGAACTTTGCCAGGTGGTAAAGCGTACACCGGCCTGTTGAGAAACCAACCGGCCATACTGCTTTGCCTGTTCGAGTTCGTGCGCTGGTCTGTGGGTGGTACTGTAGTTCAGTGAAAGCAACAGGTTACTGTATGCGTCTGGATAAACCGGTTTGATTTTCAGTGCGTTGCGGTAACTTTCCACAGCATCCTCAAGCTGCCCGAGGTCTTGCAGGACAAGGCCCAAGTTGTTGTGCGCTTCTGCATAATCGGATTTGATTCTCAGTGCCCGGCGGTAACTCGCCAAAGACTCCTCAAGATGTCCCTGGCCTCTCAGCGCGACCCCCAGATTGTTATGAACAGTGGCAAGATCGCTGTTGACCTCCAGTGCGTGCAAGTAACTCGCCACTGCGCTATCAAGTTGTCCTAGGTCTAGCTGTGCATTACCCAAGTTGCATAGTGCTTCGGCATAATCGGGTTTTAACGCTAATGCTCGCCGGTAACTCTTCATGGCGCCATCAAGGTGCCCAAGTTGTTGCAGTGAAAGGCCTAAATTGTTATGCGCCTCGGCAGAGTCGGGATTGATGTCAAGCGCCCGACGGTAGCTTTCCATCGCAATTTCAATTCGGCCAAGCTCTTGCAGAGAATTTCCCAGATTGTTGTGCGCTTCGGCCAGTTCGGGCTTGATCTCCAGCGCCCGGCGATAACTCGCGGTTGCGCTGTCGAGTTCCCCGAGTTCCTGCAGGGCAAGCCCCAGATTGTTATGTGCCTGATACAGATCAGGGTTTATTTCAACCACACGGC
>JBAVGB010000051.1:0-4866 GCA_049684555.1 Gallionella sp.
TCTTTCTTCATGACCGATTGGAGTTCGCGTGATAGCATTTTGTTCCAGAATTGTAGACTTTATTTCTGACTTATGAGTAATTCTTCACAAAGTTGCATCCCTCAAGATAGAGCTCGCCAAAACAAACTGCTTCGGTTTGAGTTGTTTTCTGCATCAATAACTTGTCGACACCGGTGACTTCTAGCATTTGTTGCGCTGCAAACCGGCAAGCCGGGCTGACTTCATTTCGGCTCGAATTGCCCGTCGGTAGACAGTGCATAAGGGACCAACTGCGGCACTATCAATATCCCCTTCGCATTGGGGATCGCTTCTATGCTTATCACCGGAGCTGCCCCGCGCACGCCGCCGAATATGGTGGCAAAGGCCGAGTCGGCCGCGTCGCGTCCGGTGCCGATGCGCACAAAGCCCATGGGAATGGCGACGCCAGAAGGGTCAAAGATGTACCAGCGGTTGCCCAGATAGACTTCGACGTAGGCATGAAAATCAGTCGGCCCCAGTATCGGATCGGCGCCATAGTCTATGCCGGTTACAAAGCGCGACGGTATGTTGACCGCCCGGCACAGGGCAATCATCAAGTGTGCAAAATCGCGGCACACGCCCACTTCTTCCACCAGCGTGTCGACCGCGGTAGTGGTGCCGGTGGAGGAATTGGAACGGAAGGTGACTCGATTCATCACCCAGTCACGGATCGCCTGCACGCCACTGTAACCCTGCCAAAGATGGCCAAACTCCTTGACTGCCAGTTTGTGGAGGCGGTCCGACTGGCAATAGCGGCTGGGATAAATGTAGGGCAGTACGGTTCCCGGCAGGCTGGCCACGGGCACCTCGTAAATCTGTTCCGGAGATGCGGAGTAGTGATCGATGTCCACCGTCGCATCGTAGCGCAACAGCAGCAGGCCGGCAGAGGCCTTGAGCCTCAGGAAACGCGTGTGCGTGACGGGATCGGTATTCAGATTGAACGGCAGATTCTGGCTGATATTCAGCGACTCGCTCACCACGGCTTGATGCCGGGTTTGCGCGGCATGAATGCTGAAAATAAAATCGCAGCCGGGTTGGTCGATTTCATAATTCAATGCAATTGAAAATTTCAGTCTAACCAAGGAATGCTTTCGGTAATTGGGAGCGCATGCGTAATCGAAATTAGCAAGGCGCATAGACGACGCGAACATAACACGTCAAATGACTCATTAGTCACGTCGCTTGTGTGCATGCCAGCGCAAGTCCAGCGTGAACGGGAAATCCTTATTGGGTGTTTCAGTCGGCAAATCGGCAGCGTTTTCTTGCGGGGTGTGACCGTGATTCCAGAAGCGGCTGACACGGCGCGCTTCGGCTTCGTAGGCATTGACCGGCAGCGTGTCGTAGTTGCGGCCGCCCGGATGGCTGACATGGTAGGTGCAACCGCCGATCGATCGGCCGCTCCAGGTGTCAACGATGTCGAATATCAGCGGTGCCTGTACACCGATGGTGGGATGCAGCGCTGAAGGCGGATTCCATGCGCGATACCTGACCCCCGCGATCAATTCGTCCGGTATCGAGGTGGCGCGCAATGGCACGCGCCGCCCGTTGCAGGTGACCGCATAACGCTCCCCCATCGCGCCGCTCAGTTTCACCTGCAGGCGTTCAACCGAAGAGTCCACATAGCGCGCCATGCCGTTGGTGGTAATCTCCTCGCCCAGCACATGCCACGGTTCGATGGCCTGGTGCAGTTCTAGCTGCAGGTCGCCGACTTGCAATGTCCCCATCAGCGGGAAACGGAATTCCAGAAACGGTGCGATCCATTCAGGTTTGAAATCGAAGCCGGCGCCTTGCAGGTCACGCGCGACGTCGTGAATGTCGCCGGCGATGAAATGCGGCAGCATGAAGCGGTCATGCAGCTGCGTGCCCCAGCGCACCAGCGGCTTTTTGTATGGCTGTTTCCAGAACCAGGCGACCAGGGAACGCAGCAGCAACATCTGCATCAGGCTCATCCGGGCGTGCGGCGGCATCTCGAAGGCGCGCAGTTCCAGCAGGCCGAGGCGGCCGGTTTCGGACCCGGGCGCATAGAGTTTATCGATACAGAATTCGCTGCGGTGGGTATTGCCGGTCATGTCCACCAACAGGTTGCGCAACAGCCGGTCCACGATCCACGGCGCGGGCACGTCGCCATCCGGCATTTGCTGAAAGGCGATCTCCAGTTCGTACAGGTTGTCGTCGCGGGCTTCGTCCACGCGCGGCGCCTGGCTGGTCGGTCCGATGAACAAGCCGGAAAACAGATAGGACAGTGCCGGATGATGCTGCCAGTAGGTCACCAGGCTGCGCAGCAGATCCGGGCGACGCAGGATGGGGCTGTCGGCTGGCGTGATGCCGCCCAGCGTGACGTGGTTACCGCCGCCGGTGCCGGTGTGGCGTCCGTCCAGCATGAATTTCTCGGTTCCCAGCCGTGTCAGCCGTGCCAGTTCATACAGTGTGGTGGTGTTATGCACCAGATCTTTCCAGCTTGCTGCGGGATGGATGTTGACCTCGATCACGCCGGGATCGGGCGTGACCGGCAAGCGGGACAGACGCAGGTCGTGCGGCGGCTGGTAGCCTTCGATGATGACGGGCAGCTGCAACTCGCCGGCGGTGGCCTCGACGGATGCGACGATGTCAAGATAATGTTCCAGCGCGGCGGTGGGCGGCAGGAACACATGCAGACGGCCATCGCGGCTTTCCACCGCCAAAGCGGTATGCGGGGTGTATTTTGGATAGGCCGGCATATCTTCGTCGTCGGCCGATTCCATTTCGGTCGGATGTGCCGCTGTTTTCTTGCCGGTCTTGCTGTATCTGCGGCTGACCTCGGAGTCGATGTCGCCCAAAGGCTCCACCGTCTCGAACAGGCTGCGTTCGTGCTCGTGGTCGCGATCTTCGTAAGGCACCCATGGCAGACTGTTCAGCGGCAGGCGCAGACCCATCGCCGAGTCGCCCGGCACCAGGAACATCTCGCCGCGGCGGAATTCCCACTTGCTGCTGCTCCAGCTGTTTATCTTGTGGCTCCAGTGCAACGGGAGCACGTAACCGACCGGTTCGCCCAGATTCTCGCTCAAAACCTTGCGCAGACGCTTGCGCTCGATGTCATTCTTCAAGTCCATTTTCAGCGGATCGAGATTGTTCGGCAACAGCCCTTCCTGCAGCAAATAATGAAGCGGATCTTCATAACCTGGCAGGACATGGCTGCCCTTCAGCCCCAGGCGTTTGGCCAGTTCGCGTATGAACCGCTCGGCATGCTCCCGCTTGATGCCGTAATCCCTGCCCTCGTCCGCCTGCAAGCGGGGATCTTTCCAGACCGGCTTGCCGTCCTTGCGCCAGAATGCGGCCAGTTGCCAGCGCGGCAATGGTTCACCCGGATACCATTTGCCCTGGCCCAGATACAGCAGTCCGCCCGGTGCAAAGCTGTCGCGCAATCGCCTCATCAGTTCCCCGGCGAGTTTGCGTTTCTGCTCGCCGTCGGCATCGGTGTTCCATTCCGGTGCATCCATGTTGTCGATGGAAACAAAGGTCGGCTCGCCCCCCATGGTGAGACGCACGTCATCGTCTTTCAGCATCTTGTCCACTTTTTCGCCGAGCGCATTGATTGCAGTCCACTGCGCTTCGGAATAGGGCTTGGTGACGCGCGGATCCTCATGGATGCGCGTCACGCTGTTGCTGAAGGTGAACGTGGCTTTTGCATTGCCGCTGAAGCCGCCGGTGACCGTCGCGGCGCTGACGTAATCGGCGGTACACGCAAGCGGTATGTGCCCCTCGCCCGCAAACAATCCCGAGGTTGGGTCGAGGCCGATCCAGCCGGCTCCGGGTATATACACTTCAGCCCAGGCATGCAAATCGGTGAAATCCTTGTCGGTGCCGGAAGGTCCGTCCAGCGATTTGACATCAGCCACCAGTTGCACCAGATAACCGGATACGAAGCGCGCCGCCAATCCCAGATGGCGCAGTATCTGCACCAGCAGCCAGCCGGAGTCGCGGCAGGAACCGATCCTGCTTTCCAAAGTATGCTCGCAGGTTTGCACACCGGGTTCCATGCGCACGGAATAATTGACAGCGTGATGCACACGCCTATTGATGTCCACCAGAAAATCGACGATGCCGCGCGGGTTCAGGTCGGTATCGTCAAGAAATTTCTGAAATAGCGGACCGGGTTCACAGATTTCCAGATAAGGGCCGAGTTCCTTGCGCAATTGTTCCGGATAACTGAAAGAATAGTTCGCCGCGTATTCTTCCACAAAAAAATCAAAGGGGTTGATCACCGTCATCTCGGCAATCAAGTCGACTTCTACAGACAACTCGTTGCATTTTTCCGGAAATACCACCCGTGCCAGAAAATTGCCGAATGGATCCTGCTGCCAATTGATGAAATGTTTTTCCGGTAGGATTTTCAGGGAATAGGCCGAAATCGGCGTGCGCGAATGCACAGCGGGCCGCAACCGGAAAATGTGCGGCATCAGTTGTACCGGATTGTCGTATTGGTAGGTGGTTTTGTGATGTATTGCTACACGAATGGCCATATTCAGGATGCACTTTCTGTCTGCAATATTCGTAAAGGCCCCTTGGATACGGGGAAGATGGCGGGGTTGCTTTGGCTGGACCGGCTAAATCATGTGGTGCTTCGGCACAGGGCGGCCGGAATTGCCGTTGCTGTGCGATTTTTCCACAACAGGCTGGATCCGGCCTTGCAAAGCATGCTTATACCCGGATCATGTCATTGTCGGTCCCGGTAATTAAAAATCAGGTTCATCTGACAATTGCGTGGGTAAAAGCTAATCTATCGTCTCTGACTTGGTTGGGAGACGAGCGATGGAAAGCAAAGAACTGTACCGGCACTTGCTGGGGATAAACGAACCGTGGACGGTAGAA
>JBAVGB010000052.1:0-29830 GCA_049684555.1 Gallionella sp.
ATCCCTACAAACCCGGAAGCTGGGGGCCGAAACAGGCGGACGCGCTAATTGCTGCAACCGGAAGATGGTATAACCCCAAACTGGCGCCGGAACTGCGACCAAAACTGCGAAAAGAGAAAAAATGAAAGCCACACAACAACTGCGCGACACCGGCCAAAGTCTATGGCTGGACAATATCACGCGCGATCTGCTGACCAGCGGCACGCTGGCCCGCTATATCGGCGAGCTATCGGTCTCCGGACTGACCTCCAATCCGACCATCTTCGACCATGCCATCCGGAATGCTGATTTCTACGATGACGCGATCCGCAACAAAACGCTCGCGGGCAAGTCGGACGAGGCGCTGTTCTTCGAACTTGCACTGGAAGACCTGACCCGGGCCGCCGACCTGTTCCGGCCGATCTTCGACGCCAGCGGCGGTGTCGACGGCTGGGTCTCGCTGGAAGTATCGCCGCTGCTCGCCGACGATACCGCCGCCACGATCAAGGCCGCTGTGCAATTGCATGCGCGCGCGCAGCGGCCCAATCTGTTCATCAAGATTCCGGGCACACCGGCCGGTATCCCGGCGGTCGAGGAAGCGATCTTCGCCGGTGTCCCGGTGAACGTCACGCTGCTGTTTTCCCGCGAACACTGCGTCGCGGCCGCCGAGGCATACATGCGCGGCATCGAGCGGCGCATTGCCGCCGGACTCGATCCCAAAGTCGGCTCGGTGGCATCGCTGTTCGTCAGCCGCTGGGATGTCGCGGTCAAGGACAAGGTTCTGGATGAATTGCGCAACCGCCTCGGTATCGCCATCGCGATGCGCACCTACAAAGCCTACCGTGAGCTGCTGGCATCAAAGCGCTGGCAGAAATTGGCCGCATCAGGGGCACATCCGCAGCGCCTGCTGTGGGCCAGCACCGGCACCAAGGACCCGGCGGCCCCGGACGTGCTATACGTCGAAGCACTTGCGGCACCGGACACCATCAACACCATGCCCGAGAAGACGTTGCTCGCTTTTGCCGACCATGGGAAAACAACATCAATTCTTGCGACTGATGGCGGCAATGCAGAAGCGGTGATTGCCGATTTTGCAAAGGCCGGAATCGATGATGCGAGCCTTGCCGCCGCGCTTCAGCGTGATGGAACCGCGGCTTTTGCCGACTCGTGGAATGATCTGATGCGTTGCATTGTTTCAAAAAGCGCAATGCTGGCGAAGGCCGGGCAAAAGTGAACTTTCGGCGCTGGTCGGCGGTTTGACCGCGCAAGTTCCGCATCTGACTGTGGCCCAAAGCAATGGTATGGACTCCACCTCACTTAATCGGCATCTACGTGCCAAACTGGAGTTGTGACACAACCAGTTAAACGTGAGAGGAGTCCAAAATGAAGACTATCCGAGTTGGCGTGGATTTGGCAAAAAATGTGTTTCAGGTGCATGGTGTTGATCGTGACGAGAAGCCTGTGTGGAAACGCAAGCTGAAGCGCGACGAGTGGGTCAAGGTTTTGCTGGAGAAGATCGAGCCGGGCTGCGTGATTGGCATGGAAGCTTGTGGTGGTGCGCATCATTGGGCTCGACTACTTCAAGCTCAAGGCTTTACTGTAAAACTGATGGCACCGCAGTTCGTCAAACCGTATGTGAAGAGTAACAAGAATGATGCCAGGGATGCAGAGGCGATCTGTGAGGCAATGAGCCGGCCCAATATGCGCTTTGTATCGGTCAAAACCGTTCAGCAGCAGGATGTGCAGGCAGTTCACCGGGTTCGTGCTGGCCTGATGGAGCAGCGTATTGCCAAGGCAAACCAGATACGCGGTCTGGTCTCGGAATATGGTTTGGTGGCACCGATACAAGTGTCGCACTTACGAGCAGCGATACCTGAATGGTTAGAGGATGCAGAGAATGGTTTGACGAGTCGTTTTCGTCGGTTGTTGAATGGGCTATGGTCTGACTTGCAAACGCTCGATCAGCGCGTGAAGGAACTGGATCGAGAGATCGCAGAAATTGCGGTAGCGGATCCGGTTGCACAGAGACTGCAACAGCTTCGCGGCGCAGGTCCAATGATAGCAACAGCCTTGCTCGCAACGGTTGGTGATGCGTCGCAGTTTAAAAATGGTCGGCAGATGGCGGTTTCTTTGGGATTGACGCCAAAGCAGAACAGCTCGGGTGGCAAAGAGACATTGCTAGGTATCAGCAAGCGCGGCGATCCTTACGTCAGGAGTCTTCTAGTACATGGAGCACGAGCGATGGTGAATGCATCCAAGGGAAAGGATGATCGATTGAGTCTGTGGGTAACGAGAATCTCCACCACACGCCACCCGAATATTGCGGCAGTGGCGATGGCAAACAAAACGGCGCGAATCGCATGGGCAATAATTCGCAAGGGATGCGATTACCAAGCGGACTTGGCTGCAGCTTAAGAAGTGAGATTGAGAAAGTAAACGAGCGTTAATAGAAGGAGCAAGCCAACTACGATTGCAGAGTAAGCCGCTTGATGGCGAACAGGTCGAACCGGCGCTGGAAGATCCCGTCACAGTCCGAGGGCTAAAAGCCCGACAAAGCAATTGGGAGCTAGCGCGCGAATTTCCATTATGGTCCAGCCTCTCTAACAGAGATGCAGCAGTTAGAGACCGGATATACGTGAGCAGTCGAACCTACCAACCAAAAAACGGATTACTTGCAAACGCGGTGGAGTCCATATACAGACTGAGCTGGAAGCCTGATGCGCAAGGATTGGTAATTTTTATCCCCGTTTGTTGAAGGAAAGATCATGATCGAAGCAAAGTGGATACGACACCCGAAGGAACGCCTCATCTCCGCGGACGTGGAAGGGTTCGGTTCATTGTCCGAGCTTGCCCTGGACATGCGTTCCGCCTGGAACCATGGCGCCGATGAAATCTGGCAGCAGCTTGATTCCCCGCTCTGGGAGTTGACCCGCAATCCCTGGGTGGTTTTGCAGACCGTGTCGCGGGAGAAGCTGCAGCATGTTTTGGCCGATCGCGCTTTCCGCAAGAAAATCGACGATCTGCTGCAAGCCAGGCGTGATGAGAATGTGGCGCCCGCCTGGTTTCAGCAAGCCCATCCGCAATCGAAACTGGGTTGTGTCGCCTATTTCAGCATGGAATACATGTTGAGCGAAGCGTTGCCCATATACTCCGGCGGGCTGGGCAACGTGGCCGGCGATCAGCTCAAGGCTGCCAGCGATCTGGGTGTTCCGGTGATCGGTGTCGGTCTGCTCTACCAGCAGGGATATTTTCGCCAGGTGATCGACAAAGTCGGCGCGCAAGAGGCACTTTTTCCATACAACGACCCGGGGCAGTTGCCGATCACCCCGCTGCGCAAACCGGACGGGGAGTGGCTTCGGCTGGAGATCGCCTTGCCCGGTTATTCGGTCTGGCTGCGCGCATGGCAAGTCCAGGTCGGCCGCGTCAGGCTGTACTTGCTGGACAGCAACGACGCGGCGAATTATCCCGCGCACCGCGGCATCACCAGCGAGCTATACGGCGGCGGGCCGGAGCTGCGCCTCGAACAGGAAATGCTGCTCGGGATCGGCGGATGGCGGCTGCTCGATGCGCTCGGCGTCAAGCCGGAAGTCTGCCACCTGAATGAAGGCCATGCTGCACTGGCAGTTCTGGAAAGGGCGCGAAGTTTCATGGAAAAAACCGGGCAGGGCTTCGAGGCGGCACTGGCAGTCACCCGCGCGGGCAACCTGTTCACCACGCATACTGCGGTGGCCGCGGGATTCGATCGCTTCGCCCCCGCGCTCATCGAACAATACCTGGGCTGGTATGCGCGCAAGCAGCTTGGCATACCGCTCCGGGACTTGCTGGCGCTGGGCCGCCTGAACCCCGATGACGAATTGGAGCCTTTCAACATGGCCTATCTGGCGATTCGGGGCAGCGGGGCCGTCAACGGCGTGAGTCGCCTGCATGGTAAAGTGAGCCGCCACCTTTTTGCGTCGCTCTTTCCGCACTGGCCGGAAGACGAAATCCCAGTCGGTTACGTAACCAACGGTGTACATATGCCTACCTGGGATTCTGCGCCCTCGGACGATCTGTGGACGGAGGCATGCGGAAAGGATCGCTGGCTGGGAATGGCGGAGACCCTGGAACAGAACATACGCAAAGTCCCGGATGCCAGGCTCTGGCAATTTCGGAGCGTTGCCCGCAACGCCCTGGTTGAATATGCACGCGAACGCTTGTTCCGGCAACTGACCATTTCAGGTTCGCCGCACGATAAGGTTGAAGCCGCAAAACATCTGTTTGATCGCGATATCCTGACGCTGGGTTTTGCAAGACGTTTTGCAAGCTACAAGCGGCCGAACCTATTGTTGCACGACCCGGAAAGATTGTTGCGCCTGCTGACGAATCCGCAACGTCCGGTGCAACTCATCATGGCCGGCAAGGCGCACCCTGCGGATCTCGAGGGCCAGGCATTGATCCAGGAGTGGATACATTTCACCCGCCGCCCGGAGGCACGCCCGCATGTGATCTTCCTCAGCGACTACGACATGCATTTGACCGAGCAGCTGGTGCAGGGGGTGGATGTCTGGCTCAACACGCCGCGCCGCCCCTGGGAGGCATGCGGGACAAGCGGCATGAAAGTGCTGGTCAATGGCGGCATCAATCTGTCCGAACTGGACGGCTGGTGGGCGGAGGCCTACTCGCCGGAAGTCGGTTGGGCGCTGGGGGATGGACAGGAACACGGAGATGATCCGGCATGGGATGCGCGCGAGGCCGGGGCGCTTTATGATCTGCTTGAACATCAGGTGATTCCCGAATTTTATACGCGCGACCAGCAGGGGATTCCCGTCGCCTGGGTGGCGCGTATGCGGGAGAGCATGGCGCAATTGACGCCGCGCTTTTCCAGTTGTCGTGCAGTGCGCGAATACACCGAACAGCACTACCTGCCGGCCGCGTCAGCCTATCTTGAGCGTGCAGCCGATAACGGCAGCTTCGGCGTGGATTTGATCAACTGGCGTCACGAGATCGAACAAAAATGGACAGCACTGCGCTTCGGCGAAGTGAAGCTCGAAACCCTGGGCGAGCAGCATGTATTCGAGGTTCAAATGTATCTCGATGGCCTCGATCCGGAGGCAGTGCGCGTCGAGCTGTACGCCAATGGCATTGACGATGCCGCCCCTGAGCGCGTGGAAATGAAACGTGTGCGGGAACTGGTGGGCGTAATAAACGGCTACGCCTATCGCGCCGAGGTGCCTGCAACACGCCCCGCATGGGACTATACCCCGCGGCTCATCCCGCACCGTGCCGGTGTGGCCGTTCCGCTCGAATCTGCTCGAGTTTTGTGGCAGCGATGATCCGGCAAGAACATGAACACGCCCGAACGCACATTCGATGACTATGTTGCCCGTCTTTCCGAACACACGGAAATTCGGAGGGGTATCCCTTTGCCATTGGGGACGCATCAATCCGGCGGCGGCGTCAACTTTGCCCTGTTCAGCCGTCATGCCACCCGCGTCCGGCTGGAGTTGTTCGACCGGCCGACAGATGCAAAACCGGCAAGGGCCTTCGACTTCGATCCCTCGATCAACCGCACCGGCGACATCTGGCATGTCTGGATTCAAGGGATACATTCCGGCCAACTCTATGCCTACCGTGTAGATGGCCCGTATCAGCCCGAACAAGGACATCGTTTCAATTTCAACAGGCTGTTGCTGGATCCCTTTGCGACGGCGATCTCGCCAGTACCCGATTGGGATTTCCGGTCGGCCCTGGGATACGATCCCTTGGCGCCCGGGCAGGACCTGGTTTGCGGGACGCGCGATGATGCCGCAGCCATGCCCAAATGCGTGTTCACACAGGAGCACTTCCATTGGCAGGGCGACCTGCCGCCGAGGCACCCCTGGTCCGCGACAGTGATCTACGAAACGCATGTACGCGGTTTCACCATCCATGACAGTTCCGGCGTGGAACATCGCGGCACTTACCGCGGCCTGATGGAGAAGATTCCCTACCTCCAGGATCTGGGGGTGACGGCGGTGGAACTGATGCCGGTGCACGAGTTCAACGAACGTCAGTCACCGGGTATCGATCCGCAAACCGGCAAACCGCTCGGGAATTACTGGGGTTATGACCCGGTGGTGTTCTTCGCGCCCAAGGCGTCCTACAGTAGTGCCGGCGGTCTCGGACAGCAGAAACTGGAATTCAAGGAAATGGTACTGGCTCTGCACAAGGCCCGGATAGAGGTGATACTGGACGTGGTGTTCAATCACACTGCGGAGGGAAGCGAACTGGGTCCGACCTTGAGTTTACGCGGGATCGATAATGCGATCTTCTACACCCTGGCGGATGACAAACGCTACTATAAGGACTACACGGGCACCGGCAATACCATCAACGCCAACCATCCCGTAGTGCGCGACCACATCCTGGAGGCGCTGCGATATTGGGTGGTCGCGATGCATGTCGACGGATTCCGTTTCGACCTGGCGTCGGTGCTTGGCCGGGATGGCAGCGGCAAACTGTTGTCCAATGCCCCGCTGCTCGAGTCGATCGCCGAGGATCCGATCCTGAGAGATATCAAGATCGTCGCCGAGGCATGGGACGCCGCCGGTGCATATGAGGTGGGCAGTTTTTCGGAGCGCCGCTGGGCGGAGTGGAACGGCAGGTACCGGGATGATGTGCGGCGTTTCTGGCGCGGCGATGACGGCATGCTCGGCCTGTTCACCAGCCGCATCTGCGGCAGTGCCGACATCTATACCAGATCGGGCAAAGGTCCCGAAGGCAGCGTCAATTTCATCACCTGTCACGACGGCTTCACGCTGAACGACCTGGTGAGCTATCGCCACAAGCACAACCAGGCAAATGGGGAAAACAATCACGACGGGACCGATGCCAACTACAGCGACAACTATGGCGTTGAAGGTGAAACCGGGAATGCCGGGATCGAGGCGCTGCGTAAAAGGCAGGTCAAGAATTTTCTGCTGACGCTGCTGGTCTCGCGCGGGATACCGATGCTGCTCGGCGGGGACGAATTCCGCCGCACGCAAAACGGGAACAACAATCCCTGGTGCCAGGACAACGAAACGAGCTGGTATGACTGGGGCAACCTGAAAAAGCACAACGAGATATTCCGCTTTACCCGCGGCATGATCGCATTCCGCCGCAACCATCCCGTTCTGTGCAGGGAACAATTCTATAGTGATGCCGAAATTCACTGGTTTGACCCGCAAGGGGGGCTGCCCGACTGGGACGACAGTGATCAGAACAAGTTTTCCTGTTTGATCCAAGAACGGCAAGACACACTGTTTCTGATGTTCAACGCCGGCGCCGATACGGTCGATTTTGTTTTGCCGGCCGTACCGAACGGTTCTCGTTGGCATCTGGCCGCGGATACCGCGCGCGTATCGCCTCAGGATATATTTGCGGCGGGCACCGAACCGCTGCTGGAGGACACGAAAACCTACCGCATGAGTCCGCGAGCCAGCGCGATATTGGTGGCACGATGAACGAGCCGTCAATTTGGTATAACAAAATAGCTATATCTACTTACGTGCTCGCGAGAACTATTTTTTTGAAATGCTGCGGTAAATTCCTTGTCATACAATAGCCATGCACACAGCATGGTTGCCCGAGAATAAACAACAAGAAAGGATTTGACGATGGAAGTCTCATTTCACGGCGCCGATCGTGGCGTTACCGGTTCCTGCCATTTGGTGAACTGTGCCGGCAAGAATATCCTGATCGACTGCGGGATGTACCAGGGCGGCCGCGAGCTGGACGAAGAGAACAGCGAGCCTTTCGGTTTCGACCCCAAACAGATCGATTTCGTGCTCCTCACCCATGCGCACCTGGATCACTGCGGCCGCCTGCCGCTGCTGGCCAAGCGCGGATTCCGCGGCGAGATCATCACCACTTCGGCCACGCGCGAACTGGCTCGCCTGGTGATGGTGGACGCTGCGCATCTGCAGGAGGAAGAGGTGGAACGCCGGTCTGCACACCACCGCAAGCATCAGCATGCTGCAGCGCCGCTGTATTCGGTGGTCGATGCGTTCCTGGCGCTGGATTATTTTGGCCGCGTCGCCGCTTACGGGCAGGCCTTGCAGCTTGCGCCGGGCATACGCGCAACTTTCTTCGATGCCGGGCATATCCTCGGCTCGGCCTGCATACTGCTGGAACTTGAAGAAAACGGGCGCCAGCGCAGCGTATTGTTCTCCGGCGATCTCGGCAACAGCGGACGGCCGCTGTTGCGCAGTCCCGCGCCTCCGCCCAACGCGGAAATCGTCGTGATGGAAACCACCTACGGCGACCGCTTGCACAAGCCCTTCCAGCCTTCGGTCGAAGAACTTTATGAAACGATCACTGATACCTTCAAACGGGGCGGCAACGTGATCATTCCGACCTTTGCACTGGAGCGGGCGCAGGAACTGCTGTACTTCCTGCGCGAAGGCGTCGAGAACAACCGCCTGCCGCGCTCGATCCAGGTGTTCCTGGATTCCCCGATGGCGATCTCGGCCACGGAGATATTCGAGCGCCACCCGGAATGCTATGAGCCGGAGACCGCCGAACTGTTTCGCGAAGGGCGGGACCCGTTCCACTTGCCGGGACTGCATTTCACCCGCGAGACTGCAGCGTCCATCGCGATCAATCATATCGGCGGCGGCGCGGTGATCATGGCCGGCTCGGGCATGTGTACCGGCGGGCGGATCCGCCACCATCTGCAAAACAATATTTCGCGCGAGGAATGCAGCATAGTGTTTGTCGGTTACGCGGCATCGGGCACCCTTGCGCGCAGCGTTATCGACGGCGCGAAGGAAGTCAGGATCTACGGGGAAAAATCAGCCGTGCGCGCAAAGATCCATACCATCAACGGATTCTCCGCCCATGCGGACCAGGCCGAGCTGCTCGCGTGGCACCGGCAGACCGGCAATCCCGAACGCACCTATCTCGTTCATGGCGAAGAAGAAGTCATGCGGCGGTTTGCGGCACATCTCAAGGATACCGAAGTGGTCATGCCGGCATTGAATGAAACATTTGCGATCTGATCGCGGCACAATGCGAATCCTAACCAGGGTGTTGTAACAGAAAGCAGCCATGAAAGTTACCGGTCCACGCATCGCGACAATCAACGGCGGTTCGTCGAGCATCAAGTTCGCGCTGTTCGAATGCGGCAACTCGTTGAAGAAAATTCTCGAAGGCGAAATCGCCCGGATCGGTGAGCAGCAGTCTGCCTTGCGCATGAACGGACGGGATCCCGCGGATAATTTTTCCCAGCCGGTGACCGCACCCGACCACCAGGCCGCAGCCGAAATCGTGATCGGCACAATCGAGGCGCGCTGCGGGCATGATGCATTGGCTGCAGTGGGACACCGCGTGGTGCATGGCGGGCCGAATTACAGCCAGCCCCAGCGCATCACTGCAGAAGTGATCGAAGCGTTGCGGCGGCTGAGCCCGTTCGATCCCGAACACATGCCGGAAGAAATCCTGCTGATCGAAATGTTTCAGCGACGCTTTCCCGATGTGCCGCAAGTGGCATGTTTCGACACCGCATTCCATCACGACCTGCCGCGCGTCGCCCGGACCCTTGCCATCCCGCGCCGCTATGAGAGCCAGGGACTGAGGCGCTACGGATTTCATGGATTGTCATATGAATTCCTGATGGAAGAACTTGCACGCGTGGGCGGCGCACCGGTTGCCGCGGGACGCGTGATCCTCGCCCATCTCGGCAATGGCGCGAGCCTGGCGGCGCTGCACCGGGGCAAGCCCGTGGACACCAGCATGGGCTTTACCCCCGCCGCCGGGGTGCCGATGAGCACGCGCTCCGGCGATCTCGATCCCGGCCTGGTCTGGTATCTGGCGCGCACTGAAAAAATGGGCGCAAAGCAATTCAACGAGATGATCAATTTCAAGTCCGGCTTGCTCGGCATATCCGAGACCAGTTCCGACATGCGCGATCTGCTCGAAATCGAGTCGCAGGATGTCCGCGCGGCCGAAGCAATCGCGTTGTTTTGCTACCAGGTCAGGAAATGGATCGGCGCCTATGCCGCGGCATTGGGCGGACTCGACACTTTGGTGTTCGCCGGCGGTATCGGTGAGCATGCCCCTGCGATCCGCGCGCGCATTTGCGAGCACATGGAATTTTTGGGCATCGAAATTGATAAACAGAAAAACGCAATCAATGCAGCGGTGATTTCCCCACCGGCAGGCAGGGTTGCGGTCAGAGTCATGCATACCGACGAAGAGCGCATGATCGCCAAGACGGTTTGCCGCTTGCTCGGCTTGAATACTAAACAGGAGATTTGAATCATGAAGAAGCCTACGCTTACCCCGGAACTGCTCCACAAGATGGACGCCTACTGGCGCGCCGCCAACTATCTTGCGGTCGGCCAGCTTTATCTCTACGACAATCCGCTGTTGAAGCGGCCTCTGGTGCTGGCGGATGTGAAACGCATGCTGCTCGGACACTGGGGCACGACACCGGGACAAAGCTTCATCTACGTGCACCTGAACCGGGTCATCAAGAAATACGACCTGGACATGATCTACGTCTCCGGCCCCGGGCATGGCGGCCCGGCCGTGGTCGGCAACACGTATCTTGAAGGCACCTATAGCGAGATCTATCCCAACATCAGCCAGAACGAGGCCGGGCTGCAGAAGCTGTTCAGGCAGTTCTCGTTTCCCGGTGGTATTCCCAGCCATGCCTCGCCGGAGTGCCCGGGCTCGATCCACGAGGGCGGCGAACTGGGCTATTCGCTCAGCCATTCGTTTGGGGCAGTGTTCGACAATCCCGGTCTGGTCGTCGCCTGTGTCGTCGGCGATGGCGAGGCGGAAACCGGACCGCTGGCCACCGCATGGCACTCCAACAAGTTCCTCGATCCGGTCACCGACGGCGCGGTGCTGCCCATCCTGCACCTGAACGGCTACAAGATCGCCAACCCGAGCATTTTCGCGCGCATCGAACCAGAGGAACTGGAACAATTTTTCCGCGGCTGCGGCTGGACGCCCTATTTCGTCGAGGGAGACGAGCCGGCGCTAATGCACGAGGCCATGGCGGCTGTGCTTGACACGGTGATGGAGCAGATCAAAAGCATCCAGCACGACGCCCGCGTCAACGGCAACCTGACGCGCCCGCGCTGGCCGATGATCGTTCTGAAGTCGCCCAAGGGCTGGACGGGCCCACAGGTAGTCGATGGCCTGCAGATCGAAGGCACGTTCCGCGCACATCAGATACCGCTCGCCGTGGATGCCGAACATCCCGAGCATCTGTCCATGCTGGAAGACTGGATGAAAAGCTACCGGCCGCAGGAACTGTTCGACGAGTCGGGCCGCCTCAAACCGGAACTGGCCGAACTCGCGCCCAGGGGCGAACGGCGCATGGGCGCCAATCCCCACGCCAACGGCGGCATGCTGCTGCGCGACCTGGTAATGCCGGACTTTCGCGACTATGCGGTGAATGTGCCGGCACCCGGGGCCGTGACGGCGGCCGACACGCATGAACTCGGCGTGTTCCTGCGCGATGTGGCCAGGCTCAATCGGGAGCAGCGCAATTTCCGCATCTTCGGTCCGGACGAAACGCTTTCCAACCGCCTGGGTGCGGTGTTCGAGGTCACCAACCGGCAGTGGGACGCACGCACACAGGACAACGACGAATTCCTCGCCCTAGATGGCCGGGTCATGGAGATGCTCAGCGAGCACCAGTGCGAAGGCTGGCTCGAAGGGTACCTGCTCACCGGCCGACACGGGCTGTTCAACAGCTACGAGTCGTTCATTCATATCATCGACTCGATGTTCAACCAGCATGCCAAGTGGCTGAAGGTCACCGCGGGCCTGCCGTGGCGTCGCAAGATCGCCTCGCTGAATTACCTGCTCGCCTCGCACGTCTGGCAGCAGATGCATAACGGCTTTACCCACCAGGATCCCGGTTTCATAGACCACGTGGTGAACAAGAAGGCCGATGTCGTGCGCGTTTATCTGCCGCCGGATGCCAACTGTTTGCTCTCGGTCTGCGACCACTGCCTGCGCAGCCGCCACTATGTCAACGTGGTGATCGCGGGCAAATATCAAGCGCCGCAATGGCTGACGATGGACGCGGCCGTCAAGCATTGCACCGAGGGCGTCGGCATCTGGCAGTGGGCCAGCAACGACCAGGCGGTTGCACCGGACGTGGTCATGGCCTGCTGCGGCGATGTGCCCACGCTGGAGACGCTGGCCGCGGTCTCCATCCTGCGCGAGCACCTGCCAGAGCTGAAGATCCGCGTGGTTAACGTCGTCGACCTGATGAAGCTGCAGCCGCAGATCGAGCACCCGCACGGCTTGAGCGACATGGATTTCGACGAGCTGTTCACCAAAGATAAGCCGGTGATCTTCGCCTTCCATGGCTACCCGTGGCTGATCCACCGCCTGACCTACCGGCGCACCAACCACGACAACTTTCACGTCCGCGGCTACAAGGAAGAGGGCACCATCACCACGCCGTTCGACATGACGGTGCTGAATGATCTGGACCGCTTTCACCTGGTGATGGACACCATCGACCGCCTGCCGCAGACCGGCGACAAGGGCATCTACCTGAAGCAGCAACTCAAGGACAAACTGATCGAGCACAAGCAGTACATCAACAAATACGGCCAGGACATGCCGGAGATCCGCGACTGGAAATGGATAGGTTGAGACTTTCATGCCGCTGCGCTTGATCGAGATGGTTGTACCGGAACCCGCGGGCGAGGAATTGCAGAAGCTTCTCGTCGAGCAACCGGTTTTGGAATTGAGGCAGATCGGCTTGCGCGGGGGCGAGGTGCTGGTGCGGATTCTGCTGGAAGCCGAAAAGAGCGAGGCGGTGCTGCATATATTGGAGCAACAATACGCCGGCAAGGAAGGCTACCGAATCGTGATTCTCCCCGTTGAGGCTACATTGCCCCGGGTCGAAGTACCGGAACATGCCGCACCAGCCGAGCCGCCTTCCGGGAAAAGTCCGCCAGAGAAAAAAACACCCGAAAGAATCAGCCGACACGAGTTGTACGAGGATATCAGCGATGCTGCGCGCTTTTCGCGATGGTGGTGCTGTCGGCCATCGTGGCGACCATCGGCCTGGAACACAACAGCGTTACCATCGTGATCGGCGCGATGGTGATTGCGCCGCTGCTTGGACCGAACGTGGCACTGGCGCTGGCGACGACGCTGGGCGATCTGCCGCTGGCCAAACAGGCAGCGCTGACCAGTTTGGCCGGCATTGCCACGGTGACGGTGATGACATTTAAGCATCGGGGCGCTGCTGCATATGGATCCAACATTGTCCCAATTGGCGTCTCGCACACAGGTGGGACTAAGCGATGTCGTGCTGGCGTTGGCGGCGGGTTGTGCGGGCGCGCTGGCGTTCACGACAGGAGTGTCGGCGATCCTGGTCGGGGTGATGGTGGCCGTGGCGTTGTTGCCGCCGATGGTGACGTTCGGGCTGCTGCTGGGGGGCGGGCAGCTGACGTTGGCAATGGGCGCCCTGTCGCTGCTGCTGGCGAATCTGATCTGCCTGAATCTTGCCGGGGTGGTGACGTTTATGGTGCAAGGCATTCGTCCGGCGACATGGTGGGAAAAAGACCGGGCAAAAAAAGCCACACGCATCGCTATCGCGCTGTGGGCGACGTTGCTGGTGCTGTTGGTCGGCCTGATACTGCTGCTACGAAAAGGATGAGCCCGGAATGTTCATCAGGCTGAAGTCGAATAGTGGTGAATCATGGTGATTTTCACAGGGTTGAATAGCATCAACGCGAGACAAACCGGAAAGAGTCAGAATGACCATGCGACTAAATGAAGAAAACGGTGGCAAGGTAGTTGTCGTGCATGTCACCGGCAAGCTG
This sequence comes from Gallionella sp., assembly GCA_049684555.1. GTDB lineage: Bacteria > Pseudomonadota > Gammaproteobacteria > Burkholderiales > Gallionellaceae > Gallionella. Next base: position 13,785 of record JBAVGB010000052.1, read on the forward strand.
GTAAAAGCGGATTACGAACACTTTGTGCCCGAATTCGAGCGGCTCGCGATGGTCGGGGAAAAGCAGTGGCAGCACGGCATGGCGACATTCTGCGAGCCGTTCACAACAGCGGCGATACGATACTTCGAGCAGGCCCACACCGCCGAGGCGCGGAAGTGGCTGGGGGAAGCGTAGCGGCCCCGGTTGCCAACGAAGCGAATGCAACGCTGCGATGGCAAGTGCATAAGCAAAGAAACAACTATCCCGCAACTGAAGACATCTGCGGCATGAAAAAGACAGGAGAATAGCCATTATGAAACCCAATACCGACCAGTCCAAGACCACCGAATCGAAGCCGGGCTCGAAACCCGATGCGAAGGGCGATCTGAAATCCCTGCCCATGGCGGAATTGCTGTCAAAGCTAGGCTCGTCACCGGACGGCCTCACTCAAGCCGAGGCGGCAAAGCGGCTGACCCAATACGGGCCTAACGAGCTTGAAGAAAAGAAAGTCAATCCGTTCCTGAAATTCCTCGGCTATTTCTGGGGACCGATACCATGGATGATCGAGGCAGCCGTGATCCTGTCGGCGGTGGACCGGCACTGGGCGGATTTTTCAATCATCCTGTTGCTGCTGGTGGCCAATGCCGTGGTCGGATTCTGGGAAGAACACCAGGCAGGCGATGCAATCGCCGCGCTGAAGGCCAAGCTGGCGATCCGGGCACAGGTGAAACGAGATGGCAAATGGATGTCCCCGTCCGTGCGCGAGCTGGTGCCGGGCGACATGATCCACCTGAGGCTGGGCGATATCGTGCCGGCAGATGCGCGCCTGCTCGACGGCGACCCGCTGGAAGTGGACCAGTCGGCACTGACCGGAGAATCCCTGCCCGTCGAGCGCAAGGCGGGCGAGGCGGCGTATTCAGGGTCTATCATCCGGCAGGGCGAGATCGACGCGATGGTGTACGGCACGGGATCGAACACCTACTTCGGCAAGACGGCGCAGCTGGTAGAGGAGGCACACACGGTCAGCCATTTCCAGCGCGCGGTGCTGAAGATCGGCAATTACCTGATCATCCTTGCGGTGGCCTTGGTGATCGTGATCATTGCCGTCGCGCTGTTCCGTGGCGACCGTATCCTCACCACCCTGCAGTTTGCGCTGGTGCTGACCGTCGCGGCGATCCCGGTGGCGATGCCGACCGTGCTGTCGGTGACCATGGCGGTGGGCGCGCGACTTCTTTCAAAAATGGAGGCGATCGTGACCCGTCTGGCGGCGATCGAGGAATTGGCCGGCGTGGACATACTATGCTCGGACAAGACCGGCACGCTGACCCAGAACAAGCTGACGCTGGGCGACCCGTTCAGCGTGAACGGCATCTCCGCCGAGCAGGTCATCCTCAACGGTGCGCTGGCATCGCGTGCGGACAACAAGGACACCATCGACCTGGCCGTGCTCGGCGGCCTGAAAAAAGATGAGCAGGCGCTGAAGGATTATCAGGTGGTGCATTTCATGCCGTTCGATCCGGTGCACAAGCGCACCGAGGCCACTGTCAAGGGCGCAGACGGGAAGGAGTTCAGGGTGACCAAGGGTGCGCCCCAGGTGATCCTGGAATTGGCTGCCAATGCCGATGAGGTGATTTCCGCCGTCGATAAGGCCGTCAATGAATTTGCCGCGCGCGGTTTCCGTTCATTGGGCGTGGCGCGGGCAGATGGAGACGGTCCATGGCAGTTTGTCGGCGTGTTGCCATTGTTCGATCCTCCCCGTGAGGATTCCAAAACGACCATCGCGGCTGCCCGGCAGATGGGCGTCAACGTCAAGATGGTCACCGGCGATGCGATCGCCATCGCGCGGGAAATGGTCTCCAAATTGGGGATGGGCACCAACATCCTCGATGCCAGCGGATTCGGCGACACCAAACACCATGAGACGATGCAGTTGGCGGAGTCCATCGAAAGGGCAGACAGTTTCGCCCAGGTGTTCCCCGAACACAAGTATCACATCGTCGATGTGCTGCAGCAGCGAGGCCATATCGTCGGCATGACCGGCGATGGCGTGAACGATGCGCCCGCGCTAAAGAAGGCCGATTGCGGCATCGCCGTTTCGGGAGCAACGGATGCGGCGCGCGCGGCGGCGGACATCGTGCTGATGACGCCCGGGCTGTCGGTAATCATCGACGCGATCAAGGAGAGCCGGAAGATCTTCCAGCGCATGAACAGCTATGCGATTTATCGCATCACCGAGACGCTGCGCGTGCTGTTGTTCATGACGCTGGCGATCCTGGTGTTCAATTTCTATCCGTTGACCGCGGTGATGATCGTGATGCTGGCCTTGCTCAACGACGGGGCGATCCTGTCCATCGCGTATGACAATGTTCATTACAACGACAAGCCTGAGTCCTGGAACATGCGCATGGTGCTGGGCGTCGCCTCGGTGCTGGGCGTGATCGGGCCGGTGGCGGCGTTCGGCCTGTTTTACATTGGCGATCGCGTCTATCACCTCGACCATTCGCATCTGCAGCCGATGATGTATCTGATGTTGTCGGTGGCGGGCCACATGACGATCTTCCTGACGCGCACGCGCGGTCCGTTCTGGTTGATACGCCCCGCCCCGATACTCTGGCTGGCCGTGCTCGGCACGCAAATCCTGGCGACGCTGATCGCGGTTTACGGGATCTTCATGACGCCGCTGGGCTGGGGCTGGGCGCTGTTCGTCTGGGGCTATGCCTTTGCCTGGTTCCTCGTCAGCGACCGGGTGAAACTGTTTGCTTACCGGGTGTTCGATCCAATTGCTGCACCCCTATTATTGAGCAAGAAATTTGTTGATATTTCGCCGCAGATCACCAGGCGCGCCTATGAACTCTACGAGCGGCGAGGCCGCCAGGGTGGCCAGGATGTTCAGGACTGGCTTCAGGCAGAACGCGAGATTCGCAAAGCGATGTCCGCCAAATGATCCGACGCGAATCGCACGGAAGCCATTGCCGAATGTATGAAGATGTAATTCAGCGCGTGTGACAGGCCACGCGGCCATAAATGATGGACGGAGATAGCGCACCGGAATGGAATCGGAAACCATTTTGATTTTGCTGTTCGTTGTGGCCACGGCCGTGGCGATCGCGGTGCAGCGCCTGGCCATCCCGTACACGGTGGCGCTGGTCCTGACCGGCCTCGTGCTGGGGTTGTTGCATGCCTTTGAAGCACCGCACCTGACCAAGGCGTTGCTGTTCGGCGTTTTTCTGCCGGGGCTGCTGTTCGATGCCGCGTTTCATATCGAGTTCACGCAGTTCTGGCGGAACCGCCTCACCATTTCCTCGCTGGCGCTGCCGGGCGTGGCGGCGGCGATCGCACTGACAGCCCTGATTTTGCCGACAGTCGCGAACACCTTGCATTTCGTGCAGGGCTTCACCTGGAAACACGCACTGGTCTTTGGCGCGATCATTTCCGCCACCGACCCCATCGCGGTCGTCGCGATCTTCAGGAACCTGGGTGTCCCGAAACGTCTGTCCATGTTGCTCGAAGGCGAGAGCCTGCTCAACGACGGCACCGCGATCGTTTTTTTCACGCTCAGTGTTGCGCTCATGACCGGGGCAGTAGTGAGTCCCGGCGGGTTGTCCTTCGATTTCATCAAGATCGTCGGCATCGGGGCGGTCATCGGGGCGGTCATCGGGCTGAGCATTTCCCAAATTATCAGGCAAGTCGACGACCCGATGATCGAGATCACACTGACGACGATCGCCGCGTACGGGTCATTCCTGGCCGCGGAACACTTTCAATACTCCGGCGTGATTGCCACCGTCACTGCCGGAATGCTGTGCGGAAACTATGGCGCCCGTGTCGGCATGTCGCCTTCGACCCGGATCGCCGTGGAGACGTTCTGGCAATACATCGCTTTCGCGTTGAACTCCATCGTCTTCCTGCTGATCGGCCTCGAAGTGAATTTCCAGACACTGATTGACTCCTGGCAGGCGATCCTGGTCGCGTATCTCGTGGTCACAGGCGGCAGGGCGCTGGTCATCTTCGGGGCATCTGCGCTGTTGCGCGGGACACGGGAGCGAATTCCCTGGTCCTGGAGCGTGATCCTGACCTGGGGCGGGCTGCGCGGTGCGTTGCCCATGGTGCTTGTGCTCAGTCTTCCGCGGGATTTTCCGCACCAGGAATTATTGGTCTCGATGACCTTCGGGGTCGTCATTCTTTCGATCCTTGTCCACGGTTTGACGATGTCACCGCTGCTGGGATGGCTGGGCATTGTGCGCGGACACCAGGAACACACCGCGTACGAATTGACGCGCGGCAAATTGCAGGCGGCCAGTGCCGCGTTGCATGAGATCGAGCAAATGTCGCATCTCTATAACACCAATCCGGAGGTGCTGGCCAGACTGCGCGGTGAATATGAGCAAAAGATTGAGCGCGAAAGTGCAGTACTGGACGAGCTGCAACTCGACAGACAGCAACTTTTTGCCGAAGAATTGCAAAGGGCCCGGCGGCATCTGCAGGCGGTGGAAAAAGGCGCGGTGATCGATGCCTTTCAACGCGGACTTATCAGCCAGTCCACCCAGGACAGTTTGCTTGCGGATAACGACGCACAATTGCTGCGTCTCGAATCCCCGGAAGCAGATGCGGCCACTGGGGAAAGACCGCCCCCAGAACGCGTCGATGGGCATGGCTCGGTGGAAATGTTGGACTCGCAGGAAAAAACCGGGAAGCAGGAGTAGCCGGTCAGGAGATTTGCCGAATTTCCGGAATAGCCATGAGCATAATATGCAGACAAGCGATGCATTGGGATAATGAACATGAAATGGCGGCCGCAAGCTCAGGCAGGCGTATCATCGGGAAAAATCAACGATTGAGCATATGAATCCTCAAACAGGCGCGTCCAATTTTGGCAGGGTGGTCTCGGTCCGCGGCAGTGTCGTGGATATTCGCTTCGACGATTATCTGCCGCCGATCTACTCGATGCTGCATACCGGAAAGGACAATCAGGTTTCGATCGAGGTGCTGGCCCAGCTGAACGCGCACTTGGTGCGCGGTGTCGCGCTGACGCCCACGGAGGGACTCGCGCGCGGCATGCTGGTGGACGATACCGGCGGTCCCCTGCAGGCCCCGGTGGGCAGGGCGATCCTGTCGCGCATGTTCGACGTGTTCGGCAATACCATCGATCGCGGAGCGGCGCCGGAGGGTGCTGAATGGCGCAGCGTCCATCGTGCGCCCCCATCATTGGCGCGGCGCTCGACCAAATCCGAGATATTCGAAACCGGCATCAAGGTGATCGACGTGCTGGCGCCGCTGGAGCGCGGCGGCAAGGCCGGTCTGTTCGGCGGGGCGGGCGTGGGCAAGACAGTGCTGCTCACCGAGATGATCCACAACATGGTCGGGCATCACGAGGGGGTCAGCATCTTCTGCGGCATCGGCGAACGCTGCCGCGAAGGCGAGGAACTGTACCGCGACATGAAACAGGCGGGCGTGCTGCCGAACATGGTGATGGTGTTCGGCCAGATGAATGAGCCGCCGGGCAGCCGCTTCCGCGTGGGCCATGCGGCGCTGACGATGGCCGAGTATTTCCGCGACGATGAACACCGCGACGTGCTGCTGCTGATCGACAACATCTTCCGTTTCATCCAGGCCGGTTCCGAGATCTCAGGCATGATGGGACAGATGCCGTCGCGTCTCGGCTATCAGCCGACCATGGGCACCGAGTTGTCCGGGCTGGAGGAGCGCATCGCGAATACCGACACCGGCGCGATCACGTCCATCCAGGCGGTGTATGTGCCGGCCGATGATTTCACCGACCCGGCCGCGGTGCATACCTTCTCGCACCTGTCGGCGTCCGTCGTGCTGTCGCGCAAGCGCGCCAGCGAAGGGTTGTATCCGGCCGTCGACCCGCTGCAGTCCAATTCCAAAATGGCCACACCCGGCATCGTTGGCGAACGCCACTATCAGCTGGCGCAGCAGATCAGGAGCACGCTCGCACAATATGACGAACTGAAGGACATCATCGCGATGCTCGGGCTGGAACAATTGTCGGCAGCCGATCGCGCCACGGTCGCACGTGCACGGCGGCTGGAGCGCTTCCTGACCCAGCCGTTCTATACCACCGAACAGTTCAGCGGCATCAAGGGGAAACTGGTCAGCCTCGAAGACGCGCTCGACGGTTGCGAGCGCATCCTGCGCGACGAATTCAAGGATGTGCCGGAGAGCGCGCTGTACATGATCGGGGCGATCGACGAGGCATCGCAGAAGATGAAGGACAGCCAATCCGGGAGCGCAACCCGGCAGACGGTACCAACATGAAGCTCAAGGTGCTCCTGCCGTTCCAGGTGTTTGCCGAGATCGACGGCGTGAAGCGCATCGTGGCGGAGACGCCGCGGGGCTCGTTCGGGTTGTTGCCGCACCGGCTCGATTGCGTGGCGGTACTGGCAGCGGGTATTCTGACTTACGAAACTGGGCAGGCGGGCGAGGTTTACGTGGCGGTCGACGAGGGTATACTGGTGAAAGCCGGGCCGGACGTGCTGGTCTCGGTGCGCAATGCGATCGGGGGGTTGGACCTCGGCAAACTGCGCGAGGCGGTGGAGCGCGAGTTCGTGAATCTCGACGAAAACGAAAAACAGGTTCGCGCCGTGCTGGCGCGTCTGGAGAGCGGCTTCGTGCGCCGCTTCGCGGAGTTTCACCGTGGGTGACGCCCCGGACTCCGGACCGGAGGAAACCGAGTTCATCCGCCAGGTCGGCGCGAAGGAAACGCGCAAACTCAAGGCGCAGCGCAAAGTCATGCATACGGTCTGGTTCGGACTGGGCATGATGGGACTGGTCGGCTGGTCGGTCGCGGTGCCGACCCTGCTCGGCACGGCACTGGGCATCTGGCTGGACAAGCGCTATCCGGGCATACATTCCTGGACGCTCACGCTGCTGATCATCGGCCTGGTCATCGGCTGCCTGAATGCCTGGCATTGGGTGGCCCGGGAGAACAGGGAAATACGCAGGGATCAGGAGGAAAAAGATGAATGAACTGTTGCTGCCGGTTCTGGTGCTGTTTGCAGGCTTGCTGCTCGGGACAGTATTCTTCGGCGGCCTGTGGTGGACGGTGCAGAAGGGCGTAACCGCGAAACAGCCTGCACTGTGGTTCGGCACCAGCATGGCGCTGCGCACGGCCATCGTGCTGGCCGGGTTTTATCTTGTCTCGGGCGCAGACTGGAAACGGTTGCTGCTGTGCCTGCTCGGATTCATCATCGCGCGCTTTGCCGTCATCCGGTTGACCGGCACAGCAGGAGTGAGCCATGCACCTTAGTCCGGACGAGTTGATCCTGTGGCAGCACGGCTTCTTCAAGATCAACGTCACCATCGCCACGACCTGGGCGCTGATGCTGGTGCTGACTTTGGGCGCCAGACTGATTACGCGCAATCTCGAGCATAAAGTGCATATCTCGCGCTGGCAGAGCCTGCTCGAAATCATCGTGGTCAACATCCGCAAGCAGATCGAGGAAGTCGGCCTGAGCCATCCCGAAAAATACATGAGCTTCCTGGGCACGCTGTTCCTGTTCATCGCGCTGTCCAACTTATGCACGATCCTTCCCGGCTACCAGCCTCCGACCGGGTCGCTGTCGACCACGGCGGCATTGGCGCTGTGCGTGTTCATTGCCGTGCCGATGTTCGGCATCGAGGAGAGCGGCCTGGGCGCTTATCTCCGCTCCTATACCAAACCGACTTTCATCATGCTGCCGTTCAATGTCATCAGCGAACTGTCGCGCACGCTGGCGATGGCCATCCGCCTGTTCGGCAACATCATGAGCGGAACCATGATACTGGCCATCCTGCTGACCATCACGCCGTTCATCTTCCCGATCGTGATGAGCCTGCTCGGCCTGCTGACCGGCATGGTGCAGGCCTACATCTTCAGCATTCTCGCCACGGTCTACATTGCGGCCGCCACAAGGGTGCGGGAGGAGGCGGGAGAATGAACACGCATGTGTCTGTTACCTGCCGCGAGGCTTGCAGGGAAGATATTCCCGAGGCGCTCCGTTTGTATGCGCAGCCCGATCTCGATAATGGGAGCGTACTGTCCTTGTCTGAGGCCGAACGACATTTCGAGCGGATTGCAACATATCCCGACTACAAAATTCATGTCGCTTTCTGTGAAAAACAAATTGTCGGCACCTTCGCGCTGCTGATCATGGATAACCTTGCCCACATGGGCGCTCCGTCTGCGATCATTGAAGATGTCGCCGTTGATCCCGGGTGGCAAGGGCGCGGAGTGGGAAAACAAATGATGAAGTACGCTCTCCAGATCTGTGGCGATAAACGATGTTACAAAGCAGTGCTTTCTTCCAATCTCAAGCGTAAAAAAGCGCACGCTTTTTACGAGTCGCTGGGCTTTGAACAACACGGCTATAGTTACCGGGTTATTTTCCAGCCAAACAGCTCACCTGATTCTTCACATGCGTTGATGACTTTTTAATTGAATTATTGGTACTGCTTACGAAAGGAAACATCATGGATAGCACAACACTTATTGCGATGGCGTCGATCATCACCGCAGGACTCACCATCGCCATCGGCGGGATAGGTCCTGCGCTCGGCGAAGGTCGCTCGGTGTCGACGGCGCTGAGTGCGCTGGCCCAGCAGCCCGATGCCGCCACCACCATCACGCGCACCCTGTTCGTCGGGCTGGCGATGATCGAATCCATCGCGATCTACTCATTCGTGGTGTCGATGATTCTCATTTTTGCAAATCCGTTCTGGAGCCACGTCATCGCACAGGCGGCAAAATAGTCATGCTCATCGATTGGTTTACCGTTGTAGCTCAGGCAGTCAACTTCCTCATTCTGGTGTGGCTGATGAAGCGCTTCCTATACCATCCCATCCTCAACGCGCTCGATGCACGCGAGAAGCGCATTGCCGACGAGCTTGCGGACGCAGATGCGAGAAAAGCCGAAGCCAGGGCGGAACGTGAGGAATACAGCCGCAAGAACGAAGAATTCGAGCGGCAGCGCGCTGACATGTTGGCCAAGGCGACGGACGAAGCGGCGGCCGAGCACCGGCGGCTGTTCGACCGGGTGCGCAAGGACGCGGACGGGTTGCGAGCCAAACTGCAGGACTCGGTAACCAGCGAGTACCGGACCCTGCACGAGGAAATCTCGCGCCGGACGCAGGCCGAGGTGTTTGCGATCGCGCGCAAGACGCTGGCCGATCTGGCCGGGGCCAGTCTGGAACAACGCATGGCCGAGGTGTTCGTCGGCCGCCTGCGCGCGCTGGATAGCGGAGAGAAGGCAAGGCTGGCCGAGCTGCTGGCGTCCGCGGATGTTCCGGTACTCGTGCGCAGTGCATTCGAACTCGCACCCGAGCAACGCCAGTTGATTGAGAATGGGGTCAAGGAGATCATGACTAGCCGGGTCGCGGTCGGGTTTGAAGTTGCTCCCGGCCTGGTCGGCGGTATTGAACTGGTCATGAACGGCCAAAAGGTCGCGTGGAGCATATCCGGCTACCTGGCTTCGCTGGACAAGGAAGTCAACGAACTCCTGAAAACGCACCGCGCGACGGAATGAACACGCCAATGAACATGACAGACACAAGCCTGCAAGGTGCCTTCGACCAGACGCTGGAGAATATCGGCAGGGCGCGCGAAGCGCACATGCTGCAGCTGACGCCGGTTGAAACGGGCACGGTCACCAGTCTTTCCACAGGTATCGCACGGGTGTCCGGCCTGCCCGGCGTGTGTTTCGAGGAAGTGGTCAAGTTTCCCGGCGACCTTTACGGGATTGCATTCAATGTCGACGAGGACGAGATCGGCGTGGTGCTGCTCGGCGATCACTCGAGGTTGCATGCGGGCGACGAGGTCGAGCGCAGGGGGCATGTGATGGACGTGCCGGTGGGCGACGGCATGATCGGGCGCGTCATCAACCCTTTGGGGCGGCCGCTTGACGGCAAGGGAACGGTAGCATCCGACCGGCGTCTGCCGATTGAACGACCCGCGCCGCACATCATGGATCGCGCGCCGGTCACCGTCCCGCTGCAGACCGGCATCAAGGTCATCGATGCGCTGGTGCCGATCGGGCGCGGCCAGCGCGAGCTGATTCTTGGAGATAGACAAACCGGCAAGACCGCCATCGCGATCGACACGATACTCAACCAGCGCGGCCAGGATGTGATCTGTGTGTATTGCGCGATCGGACAGCGCGCGTCCGCCGTGGCCAAGGCCGTCGCCGACCTGCGCGAGAACGGCGCGATGGAATACACAGTGGTCGTGGTGACCGAAGGCAACGATCCGCCCGGCCTGTCCTATATCGCGCCTTACTCGGCCACCAGCATCGCGGAACATTTCATGGAGCAGGGCCGCGACGTGCTGATCGTGTACGACGACCTTACCAACCATGCGCGCGCCTACCGCGAGCTGTCGCTGCTGTTGCGCCGCCCGCCCGGTCGCGAAGCCTTTCCCGGCGACATCTTCTACATCCACTCGCGGCTGCTGGAACGCGCCACCCACCTGCTCGACGAACTCGGCGGCGGCTCGATGACCGCGCTGCCCATCATCGAGACCGAGGCGCAGAATATCGCCGCCTACATCCCGACCAACCTGATCTCGATCACCGACGGGCAGCTCTACCTGTCGCCGACGCTGTTCGAACTCGGCATCCTGCCCGCAGTCGATGTCGGCAAATCGGTGTCGCGTGTCGGCGGCAAGGCACAGTTCGCCCCCTATCGCGCGGTGACGGGCGACCTCAAGCTGGCCTATGCGCAGTTCGAGGAACTGGAAAGCTTTGCCCGCTTCGGCACGCGGCTCGACGAAGCCACCCGCAAAGTCATCGAACACGGGCGGCGCATCCGCACCTGCCTCAAGCAGAATGAGTTCGAACCGGTCACCGTGCCCGGCCAGATTGCCATCCTGCTGGCGCTGACCGGTGGGCTGTTCGACGACGTGCCGCTGGAACGCATGCGCAACGCCGAGCTGGCATTGCGCAAGGCTGCGGACGAGTTCCCGGCCGATCTGGTCAAGCGCATTACTTCGGTCGAGGAACTGAAAGACAGCGACCGCGAGACAATCTTGCAGATTGCGCGAATGACGCTTGCAACATTCCAGGGTAGTCCATGAATGTAAAGTGGAGAAATTCCAGAATGAAGAAAAGACAACTGTATCCACATACCATTGTGTTCTTGCTTTTCATTCTGTGCGCCCCGCTAGCATTTGCGCATGAAGCAGGGCAACAACCGACGCTGGATGCAAAGGCGTTGCCGCTGGGGGATGGCAAGATCAGCGAAGAGCCGATGAGCGATTATTTGTATGCCTGCATGTCGTCATTTCGCGGTGGCGGCGCTCGCCACGCAGGCGACTGGATACATGGCTCAACCTGGGACGACACGCAAAAGATCCATGTGCAGGGCGATGTGGCCTGGGCGGATGCAACGATATTGATCAGGCTGGATGGCGATCGGCGATTGATCACCAGTAATGCATTGCCGGACGACCATACCACCGGGATATTCCCGGTGCAGCGCGATGATCCGGCGTTCCGGATAGACCGCAATCCCAACACCATAACGGCCCAGACGATCTCCCTGGCGTTGCCGCGCATGCCTGTCATGGCTGCACAGGCAAGCTGCGTGCCAATGGGCATGATCGGTATCGCGCTGGATGGCGTGCCGTTCTTCAGCGCACTCGACGACGCGGGCCGCGATGCCGTTGCGCACGAGGTTCAGGATGATTGCAACGGGCATCCGCAGCAGCGCGGCGAATATCATTACCACGGCCCCAGTCCCTGCATGAAGGCGATGACGGATAACAACAAACTGATCGGCTATGCGCTCGACGGCTTCGGCATCTACAGCATGTACGACGAGCATGGCAAGGAGTTGACCAACAGAGACCTCGACGCATGCCATGGCCGCGTCAGCCGCATCCTCTGGGACGGAAAGGCGATCGAGATGTATCACTATGTGCTGACACGCGAATATCCATATACCGTTGGCTGCTTCAGGGGAACGACTGATGTGGCGCAGAACTTCCAGCGTCCAGCAAGCATACAACGTACTCCACCGCACATGCAGGATGAGAACGGCCAGCGCCCCGGCCGCCATCAGCCGCCTGCCGAGGCTTTGAACGCTTGTTCTGGGTCATCCACCGGCACATCATGCAGCTTTGTATCGCCGCGCGGCGATACAATCAGCGGAACCTGTTTGTTGCGCGCCGGCGATCTGGCTTGCGTGCCGCAGCGGCGCTGAGGGTTCCTTGAATTGGCACAAGATGAATTCTGAAAAATTATTGCTGGCCAATCGACAGGAATGCTGAATGAGCGACACCCTTGAAAGCCTGCGCCGCAAAATCGACGGTGCGACCGAACTGGATTCGGTGGTGCGCACGATGAAGGCGCTGGCCGCGTCAAGCATCGTGCAATACGAACGTGCGGTGCAATCGCTGGACGATTATTACCGTACCGTAGAATTCGGCATGGTCGCGTGGCTGCGCCAAACGGGCGCGGCGATTTATCCGGGCGGCAGTACACGGTTAAAAAAAGGAGCGACAGGCACAGTGGTGTTCGGCTCGGATCAGGGGCTGGTCGGCCAGTTCAACGAAACGCTCGCAGACTTTGCGGTAAACAATCTGAAGTCGATGCAGGGCGGCAAGATCATCTGGGCGGTAGGCGAGCGCATGCAGGGGTATCTGGCCGACGCGGCGTTGCCGGTGGCCGGCAACTTTCCGTTGCCGAACTCCATTGTCGCGATCACCCCGCTGGTCGGGCGCATCCTGATTGAAATTGAAGCGCAGCGCGAGCAGGGCAAAGTCGCCGAGGTGTACCTGTTCCACAACCGTCCCAAGTCCGGGGCGGTGTATGAGCCGGTGATGCAGCGGCTGCTGCCGCTGGACGAGACATGGCGGCGCGGGCTTTCCGAACTTCACTGGCCGACCGGAAACCTGCCCGAGGTGCTGGTCGGCGGCGAGGCTACGCTGGCCGCGCTGATCCGCGAGTATCTGTTCATCTCGCTGTTCCGTGCCTGCGCCGAATCGCTGGCCAGCGAGAATGCCAGCCGCCTCGCCGCGATGCAGCGTGCCGAGAAGAACATCGATGAATTGCTGGAAGATTTGAGCCGGAACTTTCATCGTCTGCGCCAGAACGGCATCGACGAGGAGCTGTTCGACGTGATCGCGGGATTCGAGGCTTTGGCTGTTCCGCTAAGAGTAAAGGAGGCATGATGAAAATCAACATCAAGGATTTCCGCGTCGCGCAGGGCAAGCAGGTCAATCTGGACAAGTGGCCTACGCGGGTGAAGCCGGTATACACGTCGAAGAAAGAATACAAGGAGCTTCTTGGCAAACGGGTTGAAGAACTGAGTGCGCAGCAGCAACTGCACTACGCATCGAACCAGTATTCGGTGCTGCTGATCTTCCAGGCGATGGACGCCGCCGGCAAGGACGGCGCGATCCGGCACGTGATGTCCGGGGTCAATCCGCAGGGCTGCCAAGTGTTCAGCTTCAAGCATCCCAGCGCCACCGAACTGGAGCATGATTTTCTGTGGCGCACCACGCAGGCGCTGCCGGAGCGTGGCCGGATCGGCATCTTCAACCGGTCCTATTATGAGGAGGTGCTGATCGTTAGGGTGCACCCGGAGATTCTGCAAGGCGAAAACATCCCGGACCGGTTGCTGAACGAGAAAACCTTTTGGCCGGACCGCTATCGTTCCATCGTGGACATGGAGGAGCATCTGTATCGCAACGGCACCCGCATCATCAAGTTTTTCCTGCACCTCTCGGAAGAAGAACAGCGCAAGCGCTTTCTCGATCGGATCGACGACCCCGACAAGAACTGGAAATTCAGCCAGGCCGACATGCAGGAAAGGCAATTCTGGAACCAGTACATGCTGGCCTATGAGGAATGCCTGAGTGCAACCAGCACCGCCAATGCGCCCTGGTATGTAGTTCCGGCCGACGACAAGGAGAATGCCCGGCTGATCATTTCGGAGATCGTTGTCGAGGCATTCAAGGAACTCAAATTGGCGTATCCCACAACCACCCCGGAACATCGGCGCGAATTGCGGGATATCCGCAAACAACTGGCCAAATAACCGTGCAAGGCTGAAGAGGAAACCATGAAAAAATCATCTCGCAAACACAGGCAAAATGCGGCCCAGGAGGGGCGCATGGTGCTGAAGCAGCTCTCTCCGGACTTTCTCGATCCGGCCCACGAATGGCGCCGGATCTTCGCAGAGATATGGGGCACCTTCCTGCTGGTGCTGGTCGCTGCCGGCGGCGAGGTCGTTGCAGCCAGGAGCGGCGGAGCGGTCTCGCTGGGCATGCAGGTGGCGGCGCCCGGACTGATGGTGATGGCGATCATCTATTTCATGGGTACGGTCAGCGGGGCGCATCTGAATCCGGCCGTTACGCTGGCATTCGCGGTGCGGCGCAATTTCCCGTGGATACGCGTGCCGGGTTATTTGTTGGCACAGTTGATCGGCGGGGTCGCCGCGGCAATGTTTTTGCATGCCTTGTTTGGCAATGTCGGCGCGCTGGGCGCGACCGTGCCTGGCAACGGGATCGGCAAAGGAACGGCATTGGCGATGGAGGTGGTCCTGACCGCCGCGCTGGTGAACACGATACTGGGCACGGCCTCGGGTGCTCGCAACATCGGCACGAACGGTGCGATCGCGGTGGGCGGCTACATTATCCTGGCGGGGCTGTGGGCGGCGCCGATCAGCGGTGCCTCGATGAATCCGGTCCGTTCACTTGCGCCCGACTTGGTGCGCGGCGACCTGGGCACGACATGGATATACATCGTCGGACCGGTGCTTGGCGCGCTGATTGGTGTCGCTTTTGAATGGGTGCTCAAGGGCGAACCCACCGTTGCGGGTGCGCTTGCGGCACAGGGCACACTGGGTATCGATGACAAGAAGAAGCCGGAAGAATGAAACTTTGGTGGAGTGGTCTTAAAAGCGGCGTCTTGACGTTGGGTATTCTGAAAATCAAGCGGCCGAAATTGAACGAGAAGCGGACCTTTGCGTTAGCTCATCCAGGCGGGCAGTATGCGGAAAATGTCTCTGTTGCAGAAGTCCTGCTGCTTTGTTGCGCGAGCAACGCCGTACTTTCAAAAATGGAATGTTTTACGCAATACAAGCCAAAGTGAGTCATGTTGAGTTTTGTTATCTGGTCCTTCGTCTATCGAATCGAAACATGGGCGAGACGACAAGGGAGAGCAGTCATTGTTGGAAGGAATTTGCTTTTGAATGTTTATAGACCAGTCGTCCTTTTTCGGTTCGGCGACGAGGAGCAACGGCGGCGTGCTGCCGAATCCTGCGCCGGTGGATGCGGCATCCTTCGTGCTGTTAAGCCCAACATTCGTATTGAGCCGATCAGTATTGAGCCGGTAAGGAGGTAGCCAGTGAGTATTTAAGCTTATAGACTTAATTGACGAAACATCCTTCTTGAGTGCAAATGAACCTTCCTCAGACTGTGCGGTATGTGCCGCAACCGCCAAACCAACAAATACAAACCACAAGGCTAGTTGCATGAAGTCATGTCCAAGATTAGAACTAGAAATGAGGCTAGACATATGCTCTCCTTTCGATATTTTATTTACCCTAGGGATAAGCAGTATATGAACACGGATGAATACCCGTACCGCAATCCCGCTGCCATAGTCTCCCTTAGGCCGGTAATTTTGCGCCCTTACCTTTCGGTAAGTTTGCCAATTAAGGTATAGATTATTGAGCTACTCAAATAGAGTCAATCCATGAAATGATGAAAGGTCAGAATTTTCTGATGTGCGGTAAAAACGCAATCTTTAGCTTCATATCTCCAATGACTTTTTAGGGTGGGCGTTTGCAAAATTAAAGATAATGAACAACGAACGACTGCTGTTGAACGAGAAGCAGCCGTTGGCATAACTTACGTGAAACCGGCAGAATGCGGCCAGTTGCGGATCTAAGGAAACGGCAGCTTTGCGGCTGTGAATATTGCGGTGTAGACGTCAGGTCAGTGCCAATAGCTGACATCCAGAATGCCAAGGGAAAGCTTAGTATTTTCCCTCTGCCATATTAGCTGCTAAGCTTAACTCGTGCTAAAGCAGAGTAGCTGTTCAATTCAAGGAGACGACCATGACCAA
>JBAVGB010000053.1:0-22243 GCA_049684555.1 Gallionella sp.
GTTTTCGAGTTTCCCGATTTTTCCATGGAAATGTTTATGTAGTATTCCTGCGGTACGGCTCGCGATATTGATGTATTTTCCGATCAGGTCGCTGTTCACCTTCGCAACGAAATCCTCCAGGTTAAGATCGATGTCTTCCATCGTGCCGTTCAGTTTGGCGGCGTAGTAATAGCGCAAATATTCCGGGTTCAGACCCTGTTTGAGGTAGCTGTCGGCGGTGATGAAGGTGCCGCGCGATTTGCTCATCTTCTCGCCGTTCACGGTCAGGAAGCCGTGCGCGAACAGTTTGGTCGGCGTGCGGAAACCGGCGTGCTGCAGCATCGCGGGCCAGAACAGCGCGTGAAAGTAGAGGATGTCCTTGCCGATGAAGTGGTAGAGCTCGGTCTTTGAACCGGCTTTCCAGTACTCGTCAAAGTCGAGTCCTTTGTCATCGCACAGCTTTTTGAAGCTGCCCATGTAGCCGACCGGCGCATCCAGCCACACGTAGAAATATTTGCCCGGCGCATCGGGTATCTCGAAGCCGAAATAGGGCGCGTCGCGCGAGATGTCCCAGTCGGTCAGCTTGTTCTCGCCCTCGGCGCCCAGCCATTCCTGCATCTTGTTGGCGGCTTCCGGCTGCAGCGATCCGCTGCGCGTCCATTCGCGCAGGAACTGCTGGCAGGTGGCGGCGGAAAGCCTGAAGAAATAGTGGTCGGAAAAGCGCAATTCCGGCTTCGCGCCGGACACCGCGGAGTAGGGGTTGATCAGGTCGGTGGGCGCGTAGGCGGCGCCGCACACTTCGCAATTGTCGCCGTACTGGTCCCTGGCATGGCATTTCGGGCATTCGCCCTTGATGAAGCGATCCGGCAGGAACATGTTCTTGACCGGGTCGTAATATTGCTCGATGGCGCGCTTCTCGATCAGGGACGGCTTTTGGTCCCTGAGCTTCAGATAAATCCCGCGCGAGTAACTGCCGGTCTCGGCGCTGTTGGTGCTGCCGTAGTGGTCGAACTCGACATGGAATCCCTTGAAATCGGCAATATGCTCATGCCACACCCGGTCTATCAGCTGTTCGGGCGTGATGCCTTCCTTCTCGGCGCGCAGCATGATCGGCGTGCCGTGGGTATCGTCGGCGCAGACATAATGCACCTCGTTGCCCCGCATCTTCTGGAAGCGCACCCAGATGTCGGTCTGGATGTATTCGACCAGGTGGCCGAGGTGTATGCTGCCGTTGGCATAGGGCAGCGCGGAAGTGACCAATATTTTTCTTGGTCCAGCTGGGTTTTTGCTTGAGGACATTGTGACTGGGCCGATTTGCGATCAAGGCGCGGATTTTAGCAAATCGCGCGCGACAGCGTCGAATTGGTTAAAATCGCGCCCTTGCGGAATGCGGTATGGATATTTTCAAAAGGAATCGGGATGAGCATTAAGTCGGACAAATGGATACGCCGCATGGCGGAGCAGCACAACATGATAGCCCCGTTCGAACCGGGTCAGGTGAAAGAAGTGAACGGCAAGCGCATCGTGTCCTATGGCACGTCTAGCTACGGCTACGATATCCGGTGTTCGAACGAATTCAAGCTGTTCACCAACATCAACAGCACCATCGTCGACCCGAAGAATTTCGATCCGAACTCCTTCGTCGAGGTCAATGCCGACTACTGCATCATCCCGCCCAACTCGTTTGCGCTGGCGCGCACCGTCGAATATTTCCGCATCCCGCGCAGCGTGCTGACCATTTGCCTGGGCAAGTCCACCTATGCCCGCTGCGGCATCATCGTCAACGTCACGCCGTTCGAGCCGGAATGGGAAGGCTACGTGACCCTGGAGTTTTCCAACACCACCCCGCTGCCCGCGAAGATCTATGCCAACGAGGGCGTGGCGCAGGTGCTGTTCTTCGAGAGCGACGAGGTCTGCGAGACTTCCTATAAAGATCGCGGCGGCAAGTATCAGGGGCAGGTCGGTGTGACCTTGCCGAAGATGTAGCCGGCCTCCCTGGGACCGGTTTAGGCCAAACAAAATTTCTCCTTGCAGTGCTCCTGAAATCTGCGACAATCCGCGCCAATTTGTTATTCCCGCCCAGTTCAGTTATTCCTAAAAGGAGTAAACAATGAAATTCCGTTTTGGTTGCGACGTCACATTGTCCTTCGGTCAATATGAGTCCTCACTGAACCTTGTTGATTCCATCGTTTGCCGTGTTTACGCCAATCTACACAGACGTCCTGTGTCGGGAGCTATATCATGAAATTCAGGTTTCCCATCATCATCATCGATGAAGACTTCCGCTCCGAGAATGCCAGTGGATTGGGCATACGCGCTTTGGCCGAGGCCATTGAAAAAGAAGGGATGGAGATCCTCGGCGTCACCAGCTACGGCGACCTGACGTCGTTTGCGCAGCAGCAGAGCCGCGCGTCGGCATTCCTATTATCGATCGACGACGAGGAATTCGGCGGCGGCAGCAAGGAGGAAACCGAGGCCGCGCTGAAGACCCTGCGCGCCTTCGTGAAGGAGATTCGTTTCAAGAACGCCGACATCCCGATCTACCTGTACGGGGAGACGCGTACCTCGCGCCACATCCCGAACGACATCCTGCGCGAATTGCACGGCTTCATCCACATGCACGAGGACACACCGGAATTCGTCGCGCGCCATATCATCCGCGAAGCGAAATCCTATCTGGACTCCCTGGCGCCGCCGTTCTTCCGCGCGTTGCTGCACTATGCGCAGGACGGTTCCTATTCGTGGCACTGCCCGGGACACTCCGGCGGCGTAGCGTTTTTGAAATCGCCGGTCGGACAGATGTTCCACCAGTTCTTCGGCGAAAACATGCTGCGCGCGGACGTGTGCAACGCGGTGGACGAACTCGGCCAGCTGCTCGACCATACCGGGCCGGTGGCGGCATCCGAGCGCAACGCGGCGCGCATCTTCAATTCCGACCACCTGTTTTTCGTCACCAA
This sequence comes from Gallionella sp., assembly GCA_049684555.1. GTDB lineage: Bacteria > Pseudomonadota > Gammaproteobacteria > Burkholderiales > Gallionellaceae > Gallionella. Next base: position 2,937 of record JBAVGB010000053.1, read on the forward strand.
CGGCACCTCGACCTCGAACAAGATCGTGTGGCACTCGACCGTTGCGCCGGATGACGTGGTGGTGGTGGACCGCAACTGCCACAAGTCGGTATTGCACGCGATCATGATGACCGGCGCGGTGCCGGTGTTCCTGAGGCCGACACGCAACCATTACGGCATCATCGGGCCGATCCCGAAAGCCGAATTCGAACCGGCCAATATCCAGAAAAAGATAGACGCGAATCCGTTCATCAAGGACAAGAGCAAAAAGCCGCGCATCCTGACCATTACGCAGAGCACCTATGACGGCGTGGTGTACAACGTCGAGATGCTGAAACAGATGCTGGATGGCAAGATTGACACGCTGCATTTCGACGAGGCATGGCTGCCGCATGCGGCATTCCATCCGTTTTACAAGGACATGCATGCCATCGGCAGGAATCGCCCGCGGGCAAAGGATTCGATGGTCATCTCCACGCAATCGACGCACAAATTATTGGCTGGCCTGTCCCAGGCTTCGCAGATCCTGGTGCGCGAACCGCAGAGCCGCAAGCTCAACAGCCATGTGTTCAACGAGGCCTACCTGATGCACACCTCCACCAGCCCGCAATACGCGATCATCGCCTCGTGCGACGTGGCGGCGGCGATGATGGAACCGCCGGGCGGAACCGCGCTGGTGGAGGAGAGCATCGCCGAGGCGATGGATTTCCGCCGCGCGATGCGCAAGGTCGACGAGGAGTTCGGCAAGGACTGGTGGTTCAAGGTGTGGGGGCCGGAGCATATCGCCGAAGAGGGCATCGGCTCCCGGGATGACTGGATGCTGAAGACGTCCGAGAAATGGCACGGTTTCGGCAAGCTGGCGGCCGGCTTCAACATGCTCGACCCGATCAAGGCCACCATCATCACGCCCGGGCTGAACCTGAACGGCAACTTCGACGAGACCGGCATCCCCGCGGCGATGGTCACCAAATATCTTTCCGAGCACGGCGTGATCGTCGAGAAGTGCGGGCTGTATTCGTTCTTCATCATGTTCACGATCGGCATCACCAAGGGCCGCTGGAACACGTTGCTGACCGCGCTGCAGCAGTTCAAGGACGATTACGACAAGAACCAGCCGATGTGGCGCATCCTGCCCGAGTTTGCGGCCAAGTATCCGCAGTACGAGCGCGTCGGGTTGCATGACCTGTGCCAGCAGATCCACGACACTTACAAGTCTCACAATGTCGCGAAGATGACGACCGAGATGTATCTGTCGGATATGCAACCCGCGATGAAACCTTCCGACGCATTCGCGAAAATGGCCCACGACGAGATCGAGCGCGTGCCTATTGACGATCTCGAGGGGCGCATCACCGCGGTGCTGCTGACACCCTATCCTCCGGGCATCCCGCTGCTGATCCCGGGCGAACGGTTCAACAAGTTGATCGTCGATTACCTGAAGTTCGCACGCGACTTCAACAAGCGCTTTCCCGGCTTCGAAACCGACATCCACGGTCTGATATCTGACAAGGCTGACGGCGAACGGGAATATCACGTGGACTGCGTGCGGCAGGGTTGAGCAGCATGCCGCCGCTTGTTGGCGGGAACAGCCTGTAACTGCACGCCGTGCGCGAACCATAAAAATGAGCGGCCCCCGGCGGTACCATACAGGCAGGGAAAACGTGTTTTGAACATTTCCTCCCCCTGCATCCGTGTGTGCAATACACACATACATAACAATTCGTGTAAAAAATGCACACATAAATTAACGTCTGTGTTATGCTTCGCTCGTGGAATATTTTCGTCAGGAAGGCCATGAACAATAATGTCACCCCGGGCACCGAATCCCAGCCGCCCGTTGTTGCGGCAATCCGCTATTTGCTGCGCCCGCTGGTTCGGTTGCTGTTGTCCAATGGCATTTCTTTCCCGACTTTCTGCGACTTGGCCAAATCGACCTATGTAAAGGTTGCGGAATCGGAGTTCAGGCTGGATGCCAAAGCGCAAACCGACAGCCGCATCAGCTTGTTGACCGGTATTCATCGCCGCGAGATCAACCGGCTGCGCAATGAGCCGGCGACGGAAATCGACCTGTCACGGCATGCTTCGATGAGCGCGTTGCTGCTCGCCATCTGGAGCGGTCACCGCGAATATCTGGACGAACAGGGGCTGCCGGTTCCCTTGCCGCGCCTGGCCAGCAAGGGAGAAAAGCGGTCGTTTGAAGCGCTGGTGCAATCGGTCAGCAAGGACTTTCGCGCACGGGTGGTGCTGGATGAATGGCTACGCCAGGGCATCGTCACGCTGGACAGGGATGACCGTGTGCACCTGAGCGCCGATGCGTTCGTGCAGCCCCAGGATATGGTGGAGAAGATCTATTATTTTGGCCAGAACATCCATGACCACCTGGCCGCGACAGTGCATAACCTGGCGGGCGCTACACCGCCCTTTCTGGAACGCTGCGTGTTCTACGACAAATTGAGTGGGGACTCGACCCAGGAGCTGGCTGCCTATTCCCGTATCGTGGGGATGAGATCGCTGCATGCCGTGAACAAGCGCGCAGCCGAGTTGCAACAGCGCGACCGGGAAAAGCCCGACGCCGTGTATCGCGCGAATTTTGGCGTATATCATTACAGTGCAGCGGAGAATAAAGATGAAATCTGATCCAAAGATATATCTACGGGCGATACTGCTATCGGGCGTAATGCTCACTTCCGCCGTATGGGCCGCTTCGGCCGGATGCACATACACCGCTTCGGGTACGGGTATCGGCGGCACCGGGATGATTGCCAAGGGCAGCGGTATCGGCGGCACAGGCAGCAGCCTGACCCAGCTCAAAGTGGCCGGCAAGGTGCTATACAGCCATGGCCTGGTCGAGGCGCAAAACAACGGGCGCACCAGGACGCTGGCCAAGGGTGATCCGGTCTGCGTGGGTGAAACGATCATGACGCGGCCGTCCGGTATGGCGCAAATCAGGATGGTCGACAACGGATTGATCGCGATCCGGCCGGAGACGCAGCTCAAGATCGAAAAGTATGACTACAGCGGAACTGACAAGGATGCCAGCCTGATTTCGCTGGTCAAGGGTGCATCCCGCTTTGTCACCGGGCAACTGGGAAAGATGCATCCGCAATTCGATCTGGTCCAGACGCCCAATGCGACCATCGGTGTTCGGGGTACCGACCATGAGGCCGCGGTCATCCTGCCCGGAAACAGCGGCGGTTATCCCTCCGGAACCTACGACAAGGTGATCCAGGGCATCACCTTCATCAGAACCGACAAGGGCGAGATCGATATCCACCCCAATCAGGTGGGCCTTGCCGAGAACATGGGCGCGTTGCCGTCATTGTTGAAAGCGGTCCCGGATTTTTACAGGATCGATCCAGCCAGGAAGGACAGGTTTGAGCTGTCCGGACATCGGAAGGCCGGAGAAGGCTCGACAGAGAAGAATATTGAGGGCCACCAGCGGGAACAGGCAGGAAAAGAAACCGGATCAGACCATCATGCCGAAACGGGGTCTTCCAGCCGCGAGTCGCGCGGCAATTACCTGGACCTGCAAGCACCGGAATCCGCCGCACCGATCGGCATGCCGTCCGGTACGGATACGCCTGCTACTCAGCTATTGCCGGAAAGTTCGGGACAGTCTGGCCACGAAGATCACAGTCATGATAACTGAGCGGATACCGGGCGGATAATTCAGGAAACGATCGCCGTCAGCGGTCTTTGCGACGGCCGTCTTTGCGATGGCCATCTTTGCGTTGATAGACGACGAAATCGAATTGCAAAGGCTGCGGCTCAAGCTGGTTTTGCTTGTCACGCGATATCTCAAGCCACTCATCAAGCCTGAAGTCCGGGAAATACGCGTCGCCGCTGGCGTCCGAGTCAATCTCGGTCAGGTAGATCCGGTCGGCGAGTGCGATGGCCTGCAGGTAAAGCTCCGCACCCCCGATCACGAAGATCTCATCATCATCGCCGCACGCCGAGATCGCCGCCTGCAGCGAGTTCACCACGATCACGCCCGCAGCGGCATATTCCGGGTTGCGGGTTACCACCACCGAAGTGCGTCCCGGCAAGGGCTTGCCGATCGATTCGTAGGTCTTGCGCCCCATCACGATGTGGTGTCCCATCGTGAGCGCCTTGAAATGCTTCAGGTCGGCGGGCAAGCGCCAAGGCAGCGTGTTGTCGATGCCGATCACGCGATTTTTCGCCATTGCCACGATCAGCGAAACGCGCGGCTTCATACCGCGACGGGCGCCTTGATCGCAGGATGAGGGTCATAGCCTTCCAACGCGAAATCCTCATACTTGAATGAGAAGATATCGTTTACATCCGGGTTGACTTTCATCGTCGGCAGCGGGCGAGGTTCGCGCGACAACTGCAGGTGCGCCTGTTCCATATGATTTGAATAGATATGGGCATCGCCGAAGGTGTGGACGAAATCGCCGGGCCGCAGGCTGCATACCTGTGCCACCATCATGGTAAGCAGCGCGTAGCTTGCGATGTTGAACGGCACGCCGAGGAAGATATCGGCGCTGCGCTGGTAAAGCTGGCAGGACAGCTTGCCGTCGGCCACGTAAAACTGGAAGAACGCATGGCAGGGCGCGAGTGCCATCTGGTCTAGTTCGCCGACGTTCCACGCCGATACGATGATGCGGCGCGAATCGGGATTGCCCTTGATTTGATCGACGGCCATCTTGATCTGGTCCACCGTACGACCATCCACGGTCTGCCATGAACGCCACTGCTTGCCGTACACCGGACCGAGGTTGCCGTTTTCGTCCGCCCACTCGTCCCAGATGCTGACGCCGTTGTCCTTGAGGTACTTGATGTTGGTGCTGCCCTGCAGGAACCACAGCAGTTCATGGATGATGGATTTTATGTGGCACTTCTTCGTCGTGACCAAAGGGAAACCCTTGGCAAGATCGAAACGCATCTGGTAGCCGAAAACGCTGGTCGTGCCGGTGCCGGTGCGGTCGGATTTTTTCGTGCCGTGATCGAGCACGTGCTGCATCAGGTCTAAGTATTGGCGCATAAAATTCAAATATAAGCCGCAGAGAACACAGAGCACACAAAGCGCGTGGCAACAGATTCGAGGTTTTCTCTGTGTTCTCTGTGCGCTCTGTGGCAAATTGATTTTTCCGCGATAATGGCAACTTCTGCCATTGATCGAGTACGCAATGCTAGCACAATTGACCGCATCAACTTCGTTGCCCAAATCCCTGAATGCCGTACACCTGCTGGTGCTGTTACCCAAGGGCAAGACCCTGCCCGGCGACGCACCTCAGCGCGACCTGCTGGCCGCCGTGCTCACGCGGCGCGGCATCAAGTCCGAGGAACTGGCCGCCACGCCCGTTGCCGCGAATGCCGCAGACGGCAGTCTCGTAGTCTGGGCAATGCTGGATTTCACGAAGACCCATTTCGCGCTGCAGGCTCACGTGCGCAAGGCGATGCAGATGCTGCTGGACGAACAACCTGCCAGTATTGTCATTGTCGTCCGGGGCGACGAAGCACAGCGCCGGCAGGCCGCGGCGGCGGCAGTGTATGCGGCATGGGTGAACGGCGCACCGCTGCCGCTGCACAAGAAGAAGGCAGACCAGCGCAAGCCGCTGCAAAAAATCGCGCTTTACGGTTGGGCCGACAAAAAAATGTTCGACGAACTCAAAGCACAGGCCGAAGGCAATCTGCTTTGCCGAACATTGACCGTGTTGCCGCCGAATGAATTGACACCCGGTCTGTACCGCAAGCGCATCAGGGAAATCGCCAAACAGCAACACTGGCAACTCAAGGAATTCGACCTGAAGTCCTTGCGCAAAATGGGCGCGGGCGCGTTTGTCGCGGTGGCGCAGGGCAGCCATGACGAGGATGCCGCGATCGTGCACCTGACCTACAGGAATCCAAAGGCGAAACACACCGTCGCGCTGGTCGGCAAGGGCATCTGCTTCGACACCGGCGGACACAATCTCAAGCCCGCGCGTTACATGCACGGCATGCACGAGGACATGAACGGCTCTGCGGTCGCGCTCGGCATACTGCTCGGCGCCACGCAGCAAAAGCTGCCGGTCAACATCGACTGCTGGCTGGCCCTTGCGCAGAACCACATCGGCCCGAAGGCTTACAAGCAGAACGACATCGTCACGGCATTGAACGGCACCACCATCGAGATCATGCATACCGATGCCGAAGGCCGCATGGTGCTGGCCGACACGCTGACGCTGGCCTCGCGCGCGAAGCCCGGCCTGCTGATCGATTTCGCCACGCTGACCGGCAGCATGCATGTGGCGCTCGGCACGCGCTACAGCGGTGTGCTCGGCAACCGCGATGCGTTGCTGCAACAGGCCGTGCAGGCAGGTCAGCAAAGCGGTGAGCGGCTGTGCGCATTCCCGCTGGATGAAGATTACGAGCCCGCGCTGGATTCCAAGGTCGCCGACATCAAGCAGTGCACGCTGGACGGCGATGCCGACCACATCCTTGCGGCGCGATTCCTGAAGCGCTTTCTGGAGAACGATGTGCCGTGGCTGCATGTGGATCTGTCTGCCAGCCGCTGCGAGGGCGGGCTGGGTGCTATTGCGGGCGAAGTGACCGGGTTCGGCGTAGCCTGGGGGTTGCGGATGCTGAGGGAAGGCAAGTTTGTCCCGTAACCGTATTGCACTAACAGGTCCGGACGGATGGACTGAACTTCGCGACGTTATACGCGACTAACTGCGGCTGCAGTGTTGCCGGCGTGCTCAAGTACAAGCAACCAAATCCGCCTTGTCCTGGTGTAAATGGCTTAGTGACGAATCAACATTGCAAATCAAAACCTTCATAACAATTAATGGGAAAATCAGCTATGAATAGCATCATCCAGCAAGCGGCGATGGCGCGGCATATCCGACACGTGTCTCTGGTCATGTTTTGCAGTCTGTTGCTGGGTTGGTCGGCAGCGTATGCGACAGTTGCCACCGCTCCGGAATCGGCGGGTGTCGTCCGCGCTACCCTGGATAACGGTCTGCGCGTGGTCATCGTCCGCAACACGCTTGCACCTGTCGTGTCGACATCCATCAGCTACCTGGTCGGTGCGGACGAGACTCCGCCGGAATTTCCCGGCACCGCCCATGCACAGGAACACATGATGTTTCGCGGCAGCCCGGGCCTGTCCGCCGACCAACTGGCCAACATCGGCAGCCTGATGGGTGGAAGTTTCAATGCGCAAACCGGTCAGACCGTCACACAGTACTACTACACGGTGCCCGCAGAGGATCTCGATGTCGCGCTGCACGTCGAGGCGCTGCGCATGCGCGGTGTGCTGGACAGCCAGAAAGACTGGGATCAGGAGCGCGGCGCCATCGAACAGGAGGTGGCGCAGGACTTGTCCAATCCCGAATACATCCTGTTTACCAAGTTGCGCGCCGCGATGTTCGCCGGGACGAGCTATGCCCATGACGGCCTGGGCACGAAACCCTCGTTCGACAAGACCACTGCCGAGATGCTGAAGGCATTCCACGATAAATGGTATGCGCCCAACAATGCGATCCTGGTCGTCGCAGGCGATCTCGATCCGTCCGCAACGCTAGCCAAGATCCGTGAATTGTATGGCAGCATTCCCGCACGGACCCTGCCGGCCCGCGTACCGATGCACTTTGTTCCGGTCAAGCCGCAGTCATTCACGCTGGACAGCGACCTGCCATACGGCATGGAGGCGATCGCGTTGCGCTTGCCGGGTACGGACAGCCCGGATTATCCAGCGCTTGAAGTTCTCTCCGACGTGCTGAGCAGCGAACGCGGCGCACTGTATGACCTGGTTCCACAGGGCAAGGCGCTCTCCGCCGGATTTTCCTTTCAGCCCTTTCCCAAGGCGGGCATAGCCCTCGCAATGGTTACTTATCCCGCCGGCGGGGATGCGGCCAAGCTGGAGCGCGAAGTGCGCGCGATACTCGCCGGCATCGCCAGGAACGGCGTGCCTGCCGACCTGGTTGCAGCCGCCAAGATGCAGGAACGCAGTACCGCGGAATTCGCAAAGAACTCGATCGAAGGGCTGGCATCCGTCTGGTCTGAAGCCGTTGCGGTCGATGGCCTGGATTCTCCGGAAGAGGATCTCGCGCGCATCGAAAAAGTGACACCGGCGGACGTGAATCGGGTCGCGCGACAGTATCTCGACCTCGATCATGCCATCGTTGCGGTACTGACTCCACGCGGGTCGGGCAAACCGGTTGCGGCCTCCGGCTTCGGCGGCCAGGAAAGCATCGCGCTGGGCGAGGCGAAGCCGACGCCCCTGCCGGACTGGGCCAGCGCCGCGCTGGATCGGTTGAGCGTGCCGCCTTCGTCCGTGCACCCGACGGTTAGTCATTTGCCCAACGGCATCACCCTGATCGTGCAACCGGAGAACGTCAGCAAGACGGTAACCGTCACGGGCCATATCAAGAACCGGTCCGAACTCGAAGTCCCACCGGGACAGGAAGGATTGCCCGCGGTGCTCGGCCAGCTGTTCTCCTACGGCAGCAAGAATCTTGACCGCGTCGCATTCCAGCGCGCCCTCGACCGGATCGGCGCCTCCGAGCAGGCCGGGACGAACTTTCAGGTGAGCGTGCTGAAGGAGAATTTCGGGCGCGGTGTCGAATTGCTGGCCGACAATGAACTGCATCCGGCGCTGCCGGAAGCGGCTTTCGGGATTGTACGACAGCAAGTGGCGGATAGCGTCGCAGGGCGCCTGCAAAGCCCGGATTACCTTTCCGGAAGGGCGTTGCGGACGGGCCTGTTCCCGAAGGAAGATCCGACCTTGCGCGATGCGCTGCCGTCCACCGTGATCAATCTTACGCTCGACCGGGTGCGCGATTACTACCGATTCGCGTTTCGTCCCGATCTCGCCGTTATCGTGGTCGTCGGCGACGTGACGCCGGACGAAGCCAGAGTTGTCATCGATAAATACTTCGGCACATGGCGCGCCACCGGCGCCAAACCAGACACGGTTCTTCCCGCTGTTCCGCCGAACCATGCGGCCACCACCGCCGTTCCCGACTCAAGCCGCATCCAGGACGAAGTGACGCTGGCCGAAACCGTCGGCGTTACCCGCTCGGACCCGGATGTGTCCGCACTGCGGCTGGGCAACAATGTGCTGGGCGGCGGATTCTATTCAACCCGCCTGAGCCGCGACCTGCGCAAAAACGCCGGGCTGGTGTATTCGGTGGACTCTTCTTTCGACTTCGGCAAAAGCCGCGGCCTGTATTTCATCCAGTACGCCTGCGATCCGAAAAACGTGTCTAGGGTCCATGCCAGCGTCGTGCGTGAACTGGAGAACATGCAAACAACCCCGGTCAGCGCAGACGAGTTGCAGCGCTCCAAGGCGATGCTGTTGCGCCAGATATCGCTTGCGGAAGGCAGTACCGGTAGCATCGCCCAAGGCCTGATCGGACGCTGGGATATGGATCTGCCGCTCGACGAACCGACGATTGCGGCACGGCGATATATCGGGCTGAAAGCCGCCGATGTCCAGGCTGCTTTTGCCAAATGGGTCCGGCCCGGGGAAATGGTACAGGTGAGTCAGGGACCGCAGCCGCAATAGCCCGTCGCAATTTAAAGCGTGTTGCTCATGGGCGGTTGCGGGCGGGCATTGCACCCTTTCAAAGATCCCCTCATGCATAGCATTGGCTCAGTGGTTACACTTTGAGAATCGTGGCCGGGAAGAACAAGGCTGCCATTCGGAGGCGTGGTGCGATGCCATTGTCACGCCGAGGTACTGACCGAAGCGGCTGAATGACGAAGCGTGTCAACCACCCGCCTGAAGGTTTAGCGCATTTCGCGTACTTCTTGAGCTGCCTCCGGCATGCGCATGCAGGTCTTGTCCGTCAAAGTCCAGCCAGCCAGAGCCGCAACCTGAGCCCGAAGCCGCTGGTATAGCCGACCTCGACAAAGCGTATCCGGCCGCCGGGCGCGATGATGAAACTGGCGGGCACTGCATGCACTCCCCAAGCGGCGGAGAGCCTGCCGTCCGGGTCATTCACCACCGGGAAAGCCGTCCCCTGCTCGCGCATGTGGCGCGCCACCTGTTCCGCGCTGCCGCTTTGCATCGCGACGGTGATCACGTCGCCATGGTCGTGCGCGATGGCCGCGATGGAGCCCTGTTCGGCGCGGCAGATCGGGCACCAGGTCGCCCAGAAGTGCACCAGAACGGGTTTGCCGGGGCGCGCGGGAAGGTTGTAGGGCAGGCCCGCGAGTGTCACGCCTTGCAGCGCGGGTGCGGCACCGCTGATCATGTCCCGCTGCTGCCAGGCGCGCATGCCCGCAACCAGTATCACGAATACCAGTATCTCGATTGCATAGCGGCGAAACTTTCTTGCGCGCGATTTTTGTTTGGTTTCGATTTCCATGCTCGTGTCTTTCACGCCGGCTGGATCGGACATGGAGCGCAGCAGGCCGGTTCCATTTCGTAATGGCGGCGAGTGGTCCGCAACGGGCGGGATCACCAGATCAGTTTGTATTGCGCCGCGATGCTGGTTACGCCGAACGCGATTACCGTGACCGCCATTACGCCGGTAGCCAGCCAGCCCAGCCAGCGCAGGCGCGAGCTGATCGCGAACTTGCCCATGATCTTTTGCTGTGTCGCCATGCGCATCATCGCAATCATCAACGGAACCGATATCACGCCGTTTACCACGGCACTCCACAGCAGCGCCTTGATCGAATCGATCGGGCTGAAATTAAGCAGCACGCCAACCAGGGTCGCCAGCGCGATGATCGTGTAAAAACCTTTTGCCTCCTTGAGCTCAAGGCCAAGGCTGGACGACCAGCGAAAGGTGTTCGCAACCGCATAGGCCGCCGAACCGGCCAGCACCGGCACGGCCAGCATCCCGGTGCCGATGATGCCGCCGGCAAACAACAGGAAAGTGAATTCCCCGCCGATCGGACGCAATGCCTCGGCGGCCTGGGAAGAAGTCTGGATGTCATGCACACCGTGGGTATAGAGCGTGACTGAAGTGGTCAGCATGATAAAAAACGCGATCATTTGCGAAAATGCCATGCCCAGGCCGGTGTCGATGTTGATGCGATGCAGATGCTGAGTGGCATCTTCCGGCGACCTGCGCAAGGAAGCACCGGCGCGCTGCAATTTCAGTTCCTCGACTTCCTGTCCCGCCTGCCAGAAGAACAGGTAGGGGCTGATGGTGGTGCCGAAAATCGCGACCAGCAGCAGCAGGTAGTTCTGGGAGTGCTCGACTTTTGGCAGCAGCGTTCCATGCAGCACGTCAAGCCACGGCACATGCGAGGCAAATACGGTTCCGACGTAGGCAAACAGCGTCAATGTCAGCCACTTCAATACTCCCACGTAGTGCCGATAGGGGATGAACACCTGCAACAGCAGGCAGATCATGCCGAACGCGACGGCATAGATATGACTCGGCCCGCCAATCACCAGTGCAAGCGCGTCTGCCATGGCGGCCAGATCGGCGCCGATGTTGATGGTGTCGGCCACCAGCAAAAGCATGACCAGGGAAATCGTGACGCCGCGCGAATTGGTCTTGCCCAGGTTGACCGCGAGGCCGCGGCCCGTGACGCAGCCGATGCGCGCGCTGATGATCTGGATCCCGACCATCAGCGGATAGGTCAATAGCAGCGTCCACAAGGTACCGAATCCGTATTGCGCGCCGGCTTGGGAATAGGTGGCGATACCGCTGGGATCGTCATCGGCCGCACCGGTGATCAGGCCTGGGCCCAGCTTGTTAAGCCATTGCTTGAGTGTATTTTTCATCGGAAATACGGCATTCTGGGCGTGAATTGGGCGGCGGCGATTTTGCCATACTTCGTGCCTGCAATCAGTACAAATATCGATCCGGGAGAATCGGCTATGCTGGGCGGAATTTCAGGCTGCGATGGACAGGTTCCCGGAAGGTTGACGGATGCTAGCCGGGTGGGGCGACCTTGGTGACTTCGTCGAGCGTCGTGGTACCGGCCGTGATCTTCATCGCGCCCGAAATCCGCAGCGGCTTCATGCCTTCCCGGTAGGCCATTTCGCGCACGCGCGCGATGTCGGTAGCGGGGGTGACGAGTTTGCGCAATTCGGGTGTCATCACCAGTATTTCATAGATACCGACGCGACCCGAGTACCCCGTCATCCGGCATTCGAGACAACCGACCTGATGCTGGAACTGAGCCGGCCTGCCGGTTTTCCACGGCGCAACCAGGCTTTCCCATTGCTCGTTCTCGTCGGCCCGCACCGGCATCGGGCGCTTGCAGTGCGGGCACAGCGTGCGCACCAGCCGTTGCGCCATCACGCCCAGTATCGTGGCATTGATCATGAACGGCGCGACACCGAGATCGAGCAACCGGGTGATCGCGGAAGGCGCGTCGTTGGTGTGCAGTGTGGACAGCACCAGATGGCCGGTCAGTGCGGCCTGGATCGCCATGTCGGCAGTTTCCAGGTCGCGGATCTCGCCGACCATGATGATGTCGGGATCCTGGCGCATCAGCGCGCGCAGGCCGTCTACGAAATTCAGATCGATGCCATGCTGCACCTGCATCTGGTTGAACGCCGGCTCGACCATTTCGATCGGGTCTTCGATGGTGCAGACGTTGACCTCGGGTGTGGCCAGGTGTTTGAGGGTGGAGTACAGCGTGGTGGTCTTGCCCGACCCGGTCGGTCCGGTGACCAGGATGATGCCGTTCGGCTGCGAGGTCATCTTGTCCCAACGGGCGCGATCCTCGTCGGAAAAGCCGAGTTCGGAAAAGTCGCGCACCAGCACTTCCGGATCGAAAATGCGCATCACCAGTTTCTCGCCGAACGCGGTCGGCAGCGTGGACAGGCGCAACTCGATCTCCTGCCCGTCGGCGGTGCGGGTCTTGATGCGGCCATCCTGCGGGCGGCGCTTCTCGATCACGTCCATGCGTCCGAGCAGCTTGATGCGGCTGGTCATCGCGGTCATCACCGACATCGGTATCTGGTAGACCTGGTGCAGCACGCCGTCGATGCGGAAGCGCACAAACCCGATATCGCGCCTCGGCTCGATGTGAATGTCCGAAGCGCGCTGCTCGAAAGCGTACTGCCACAGCCAGTCGACGATGGTGACGATGTGCTGGTCGTTGGCGTCGAACTGCTGCTTGGACTTGCCCATTTCCACCAGCTGTTCGAACGAGGCCTGGCCGGATTTTTCCTGGTGCTTGGTCTGCGCCGCCTTCTTGACGGAGCGCGCCAGGTTGTAGAACTCTATCAGGTAGCGGCTGATGTCTTCCGGTGTCGCGACGACGCGGCGGATGTCCTTGCGCAGCGTGTGCTTGAGCACTTTTTCCCAGTCGCGCAGGAACGGTTCGGCGGTGGCGATCACCACTTCCTTGGCGGTCACCTGCACCGGCAGGATGCCGAAGCGCGTGGCATAGTCGTTCGACATGATGTCGGTGACGATCGAAAAGTCGATCTTCAGCGGATCGATGTGGAAATACTCGAGGCCGACGCGCCCGGCCAGCCATTCGGTCAGCGCATCCTGGTTCAGCACCTTGTGCGGCGGCAGCAGCGATTTCCAGTTTTGTCCCGCGATGGTCGCGAGCGGGTGCACGTTCTGGCGCTGGCTGCGGCGCTCCGCGATCATCGTATCGGCGGAAGCCTGGCTGATCTGGCCGTCGGCAACCAGCATGCCGAGAAGCTCGGACAGGGTCAGTTTGTGTTCATGCGTGGCCAGCTTCTCCATGTGCAGCTCCCTGATAGATTGGCGGGACTATAACTGTTATCGTGTTGCTTGCTCAACGGGTTTGGCAACTGATCCTCAGTGCGTCAGCCGGCTGCGCCGTTCCTGTCAGGGTCGGGACCGGCGCGACAGGCTCATTGCCTGATCGCCGCGAACACTTTCCTCGCCAGATCGCCGGTCGCCTGCAGCGGGTGGTCGCGAATCGCTTTCTCCTGTTCGGCCATCATCAGGAACAGGCCGTCCAGCGCCTTGCGTGTGATGTAGTCCTCCAACCTGGCGTCGCGCTTGTCGACCAGCCCGAATTCCGCACCCTTGACCGCGAACCGGTCATAGGCTTCGGCTAGCTTCACCTTTTTCATCGCGTCGCCCACGATCGGCGTGAACCTGGCGGTCAGACCGGATTCGGTGTTTTTGCGAAAGTATTGCGTGGCGGCATCATCGCCGCCGGTGAGTATGTTCTTCACATCGGTCACGGTCATTTTCCGGATCGCGCCGAACAGCAGGGATTTCGCCTCCGGCACGGCGGCTTCGGCGGCACGATTCATCGATGTGACCAGCTCGTCGGAATATTTGCCCATGCCGAATTTGCGCATCACCCGGTCGGCCTTTTGCAGGTTGTCCGGCAGCGGGATGCGCACCTTCGGGTTGCCGAGGAAGCCGTCTTTCCTGGCGAGGGTGGACACGGATGTTTCCGCGCCCTGGGTGAGTGCCTGTCTGAGGCTTTCGATCTGGTCCTGCGTGCTGAAGCGGGCCAAGCCGGAGCCAGCAGGCGCGGCGGTTTTCGAGCCCGGTCGGGCAAGATCGTTGAGTTGCGACTTGAGCCCGTTCAGGTCGAATGCGCCCGCCGGTGCGCTCAATAAGGCGCCCGATAGCAGCAGTGCAGCGATCAGGACAGGACGCATCATTTCCTGCGCGGCGCGATCAGGTCGGTGATGGTGCCCTCGGCCATTTCCGCAGCGAAGCCCAACGTTTCGGACAGGGTCGGGTGCGGATGTATCGTCAGGCCGATGTCTTCCATGTCGGCGCCCATCTCCAGCGCCAGCACGGCCTCGGCGATCAGCTCGCCGGCATTCACGCCGACGATGCCAGCGCCCAGGATGCGGCGCGTTCCGGGGTCGAGCAGCACCTTGGTGGCGCCTTCCTCGCGGCCGACGGACAGTGCCCGTCCGGAGGCGGCCCACGGGAAGCCGGCTTTTTCATATGCGATACCCTGTGCCTTGGCCTGCGTTTCGGTCAGGCCCATCCAGGCGACTTCGGGATCGGTGTAGGCGACCGAAGGGATGGTCAGCGGCTCGAACGCGGCATGGTGACCGGCGATGACTTCGGCGGCGACCTTGCCTTCGTGCACTGCCTTGTGCGCCAGCATCGGGTCGCCGACGATGTCGCCAATCGCATAAATGTGCGGCACGTTGGTGCGCATCTGCATATTCACCGGGATGAAGCCGCGTTCGTTGACCGTCACGCCGGCCGCATCTGCGCCGATATTGCGACCGTTCGGGCGGCGGCCCACCGCCATCAGCACGCGGTCATACAGTTGCGGCTCAGGTGCCTGCTCGCCTTCGAAAGTGACTTTCAGGCCGGCTTTCTGCGCCTCGATCTTGCTGACCCTGGTCTTCAGGTAGATCGCTTCATAGCGTTTCTCGATGCGCTTGTGCAGCGGCTTGACCAGATCCTTGTCCGCGCCCGGCATCAGTTGGTCCATCAGCTCGACTACCGAAATTTTGCTGCCCAGTGCGTCATACACGGTGGCCATTTCCAGCCCGATGATGCCGCCGCCGATGATCAGCATGCGCTTGGGCACATCCTGCAGCGCCAGCGCGCCGGTGGAGTCGATGATGCGCGGGTCGTCATACGGAAAGCCGGGGATGCGCGCCACGCTGGAGCCTGCCGCGATGATCGCGTGATCGAAGCTGATGGTCTTGTTGCCGTCCCTGGTTGCCACTTCCAGGTGGTTGGACGAGGTGAATTTCGCGGTGCCCTGCACCACCTGCACCTTGCGCTGCTTGGCCAGCGCGGACAGCCCGCCCGTGAGTTTACCGACCACGCTTTCCTTCCAGCCGCGGATCTTGTCGATGTCGATCTTCGGCTTCGCAAATGTCACGCCGTGGTGCGCTACTTCCTCGGCTTCGCTGATCACCCTGGCGACATGCAGCAGCGCCTTGGACGGGATACAGCCGACATTCAGGCACACGCCGCCGAGGCTGGCGAATTTTTCGACCAGCACCACCTGCTTGCCCAGGTCGGCGGCGCGAAACGCGGCGGTGTAGCCGCCGGGGCCGGCGCCCAGCACCAGCACTTCGGCGTGGATGTCGCCCTTCTTGAATGCTTGCGGTGCAGCTACGGATGCTGTTGCCGGAGCAGGCGCCGGTGATTTATTCGGAACCACAGCCGCAGCCGCACTGGCTGCGGGTTTGGCGGCCGGAGCGGCGGCAGCTCCGCTGCCTTCCAGCGTCAGGATCACACTGCCTTCGGAAACCTTGTCGCCAACCTTTATCTTGAGCGCTTTCACCACACCTGCGGCGGGGCTAGGCACTTCCATCGCCGCCTTGTCGGTCTCCAGCGTGATCAGCGATTGCTCCGCTTCCACCTCGTCCCCGGCCTTGACGAAAACTTCGATGACTGCAACGTCCTTGAAATCGCCAATGTCGGGCACTTTAACTTCGATGGTCTGGCTCATGGTGTTCGTTTCCTTGGCTTTGTTTTGGGGTATTGTTTTGGAAAACCGGTTTGTTCAGACACGTATCTGGCCGCTGCCCAGCACGATGTATTTCTGCGAGGTCAGTCCTTCCAGACCGACCGGACCACGCGCATGGATCTTGTCGGTGGAGATGCCGATCTCCGCGCCGAGCCCGTATTCGAAGCCGTCCGCGAAACGCGTCGAGGCATTCACCATCACCGAGCTGGAATCCACCTCGCGCAGGAAGCGCATCGCCCTGGTGTAATTCTCGGTGACGATGCTGTCGGTGTGCTGCGACCCATAGGTGGCAATGTGCGCGATGGCTTCATCGATGCCCGCAACCACCCGCACCGCGAGTATCGGCTCGAGATATTCGGTGTGCCAATCCTCCTCGGTGGCGGGTTTCATTTGAGCGACCAGCGCGCGTGCGGCATCATCGCCGCGCAGTTCGACATTTTTATCAAGATATATCCTGCATAACCTGGGCAGCACTTTTGCCGCCACGCCTTGTGCAACCAGCAGCGTCTCCATCGCGTTGCACACGCCGTAGCGTTGCGTCTTGGCGTTGTCGGCGATGCGTACCGCCATGTCCAGATCCGCGTCGTCGTCGATATAGACATGGCAGACGCCGTGCAGGTGCTTGATCACCGGGATACGCGCGTCCTCGGAGATGCGCTCGATCAGCCCCTTGCCGCCGCGAGGCACGATCACGTCCACATAATCCTTCATCGTGATCAGTTCCCCCACCGCGGCACGATCGGTTGTGGCGACGACCTGCACCGCGGTCTCGGGCAAGCCCGCGACGCGCAGACCGGTATGCACGCAGGCGGCGATGGCCTGGTTGGAATGGATCGCTTCCGAGCCGCCGCGCAGGATCGCGGCATTGCCGGATTTCAGGCACAGACCGGCCGCATCCGCGGTCACATTCGGGCGCGATTCGTAGATGATGCCGATCACGCCGAGCGGCACGCGCATCTTGCCGACCTGGATGCCGGACGGACGGTAATTCATGTCGCTGATTGCGCCGATCAGGTCGGGCAATCTGGCGATCTGCAGCAGGCCTTCCACCATGCCGCCTATGGTCTTCTCGGTCAGGGTGAGTCTGTCTACCGAGGCGTTGTCCCATCCGTCGGTGCGCGCCTTTGCGACATCCCTGGCATTGGCGTCCAGCAGCAGCGCGGTCTGGTGCTGCAGCGCCGCGGCGATCTCGGCCAGCGCGCGATTCTTGGTGGCCGTGTCTGCCAGCGCCATGAAGCGCGAAGCCGCGCGGGCCGCCTTGCCGACGCCTTGCATGTATTCCTTGACGTTATCCATGGTGTGTACTTTAAAACGAATAGGGGAAACGAATTGGGGCAACGAATGGGTGCATTTTACCCCAAGTGCTAAAATGCGCGTCTTTCTTAAACCATCTAGATGCAGCATGTCCGACATCCTCAACAAGATCATCGCGGTCAAGGCGCAGGAAGTCGCCGCCGTAAAATCGGCCAAACCGCTGCAACAACTGCGCAGCGAAGCCGAAAGGGCGGGGCCGCCGCGCGATTTCACCGGCGCGATACGCGCCAGGATCGCATCCGGCCGGCCGGCCGTGATCGCGGAGATCAAGAAAGCCAGCCCGAGCAAGGGCGTGTTGCGCGCAGATTTTCGTCCGGCCGAGATCGCGGCCAGCTATGCCCGGCATGGCGCGACTTGCCTGTCGGTATTGACCGACGAGCAGTTCTTCCAGGGCAGCGCGGCCTATCTGCAGCAGGCCCGGGCTGCCTGCGCATTGCCGGTATTGCGCAAGGATTTCATCGTCGACGAATACCAGATCCATCAGTCGCGCGCGATGGGCGCGGATGCGATCCTGCTGATCGCCGCGGCGCTGGAGCTGAAACAGATGCAGGCGTTCGAGGAACTGGCTCATGGCCTGGGCATGGCGGTGCTGGTCGAGGTGCACGATGGCAATGAGCTGGATGCCGCACTGCAGCTGGACACGCCGCTGATCGGCGTCAACAACCGCAATCTGCGCACCTTTGAAGTCAGTCTGCAAACCACGCTGGATCTGCTGC
The DNA here is from genome assembly GCA_049684555.1 of Gallionella sp. Lineage (GTDB taxonomy): Bacteria > Pseudomonadota > Gammaproteobacteria > Burkholderiales > Gallionellaceae > Gallionella. The sequence continues at coordinate 21,260 of JBAVGB010000053.1, forward strand.
CGCGCATTGCTTCGTCTGCTTCGGGGGATCGCATCGTGGTGACCGAAAGCGGCATTCTGAAGGCCGAAGACGTGAAGCTGATGCGCAGCCGTCAGGTGCATGTTTTTCTGGTGGGCGAGGCGTTCATGCGCGCGGACGATCCGGGTGTAGAATTGGCGCGAGTGTTCGCTTGATTTCATTGCAAGGGGAAAGACATGTTTAATCTTGATCGCCTGATCATCGAGTTCGACAAGGGCTTGCGGACTTTATTCAGCGAGGCCCACAGTGCGCGCGCCTACCCCGACGCAAGTATTCCCGAAGCAAGCATGGATGAGGCGGAGAAGAAAAATGCCGCCGCGCTGATGCGGGTCAATCACAGCGGCGAGATCTGCGCGCAGGCTTTGTATCAGGGGCAGGCATTGACCGCGCGCGATCCCGGCGTGCAGCAACAACTCCAGCGTGCCGCGCAGGAAGAGACAGAGCATCTTGCCTGGACGGCCAGGCGCGTGCACGAACTGGGCGGCCATCTGAGCGTGTTGAATCCTTTCTGGTACACCGGGTCGCTGGCGATCGGCGCAATGGCAGGATTGCTGGGGGACAAGTGGAATCTGGGCTTTCTCGCCGAGACCGAACGGCAGGTTGGACATCATCTGCAAAGCCACCTGGACCGCTTGCCGCAACAGGACGAAAAAAGCCGCGCAATCGTCGCGCAGATGTACACCGACGAAGTCGGTCACGCCGACATGGCGGTTTCGCTGGGGGGCGCCGAGCTGCCCAAACCGGTGCAATGGGCGATGAAACTGAACGGCAGGGTGATGACGAGCACGTCGTACTGGGTTTGAAAGAAGCGGGTAAGCAGAGCCCCGGAATGGCGATATAGGGCTGGGCATCTGACGCTTCGCTTTTTACCGGTAATAGCCGTTCGATGGGACGACCATTCGTGAGATTGCCTGACCCTTGCCGACCATTTCAATCAGCCAGCCTCGTGAATGCGCTGACCGATAA
>JBAVGB010000054.1:0-3593 GCA_049684555.1 Gallionella sp.
GCGCTCTGGATGGGAATCCGCTTCCTGTTCCTGCTGGCCCTGCTGGGATGGATGATCGTCAATTGATATGAAACGCATGGCAGGTGCCATGCGGCTATGAACTGGCGAGGCGCATTCCTTTGCCGGCAAACCAACACTAAAAAAAGGGAACGACATGAGTAAAGAATCCTGCAGCAAGCCCGGATCATCATCCGCCAGGTGGTACGCCTCGCCGTTATTCGTGCTGGTGCTGTTGATGGTTTCATTCGTGGCGTGCCTGGTCCTGGCGGGCAAATCCTCAATTGACTCAGAGACAAAAATGACCCGCCTGGTCTTGAAGCGCGAGGGGTGCGATTTCCTGAAGTCGAACGGGATCGCGATCCAGGATTACGGAACCGGCAATGGCTGTGCCGTGCTGGTGACGTTCCGGCAGAGCCTGTTCGGCAATGGCGGACTGATCATCCTGGACAAGCAACAAATCCGGATCGCGGACGACCAGGTCGTGATCATCGGCTCGATCGAGGACATGCCATGGACAGCGGAATCGATCTGGACGGATGTTGGACTCGTGCTCAGCATGCTGGTCATGTCTGGCAGCCTGTTCTGGATCGTCAGGCTGATGTGCTGAAAGCGCTGATCTACTGAAATTATTGAAAGGACAACCCAACAATGCACCTGCTCAAAACCCATACCCTCCCCACCCCACAGGCCGACACCTTCCGGGTGTACTGGACCAACAGCCCGGTGCGCCCCGGCGGATTGCTCAGAGTGCGTATCGCACCGCGGATGGAAGATGCACCACTCGCCGCCGAGCTGGCCGCCATTCAGTACCTGCTGGAGGACAAGCGTGTGCTGGGCGACACCGTCGCCGGCAACGCCCAGACAAAGCTGATCGTATCGTCCGGGGCGATCCGGAAACTGCGACTCCTGGGCTCGGACAAGCTGCACCTGGCACCCTATGCGAACTTCCTGACCACGCGGTTTGCCGGCTGCACGCTGGGCGTGGACAAGGATGCGCGCTGGTTCGAGGGTTTCGAGCCGGTGTTGATCGAGGACCTGGTGGTGGGTAGCCCGCGCAGGGAAACGGTCAAGGTCGCAGGCCTGGGCGAGGTATCGGTCACGCAGCACGTACTGGAGCGGTTTGCAGACCGGTTCCTGTCCGATACCGCCCCAGGGATTGCCCCAGACCAGGTTGCACAGGCCGCATGGAAGAAGCTCACCGATGCGGCAGCCGAGCCGTCGCTGCGCGAAGTCGCCGGCGAGGTATCTGGGCCAAGGCGAACTATGCGCGGCAGGGCAAACCGGAAGGACGCTACTTCCTGAACGCCCGGCGCAACCTGGTGCTGGTCGTAACCAATGACCGGCACAAGGGACTGCAGCTGGTGACGGCCTATCCGGCCACCGGACGGTTCCACCCGCTGCCCGATGCAGCTTAAGGAGAAAGAACAAATGACAACCTCACAATACAAGCAGCAACTTCTGGCGCTGCTGCACCTGCCGCTGCTGACCCGGCATCAGCTCAGGCGGCTCATCGCCAGGGCGATTGCCCCGAACCCCCGGCCAGCCGCGCGGCGATGGTATGTCGCACTATGGTGTACCGGCTGGGAAACCGTCTATCTGGTCGCGTGCGGCATCACATTGGGGGCAGCGTTTGTGGTGATCCTGCATTACACCGGGATCGAGGCCTGGATGGAATCCATGCGCAACCTTCAGTGATGGACAGGGGACAGACGATGTTGTTACCAATGATGATCGGCTCGATCGCGATGCTGATCGTGAGCACGCTACTGTCCCGCCAGACTTGGGCCGATGAGCCAACCTTCAAGCAAGAGGAGCAACCATGAATAGACGACGGAATGCGCTCGTAACCAGGGCCCATATGCAGAAGCTGATTAAATCGGGTCGCTTAGCTATTGAGTATCGCATGCTGGGAGTGATCATCCGGCCCAGAGTCCTGAATGATGCAGACAACACCGAAATGGATGAGTTGACTGCCTTGCTGCGCAAGTACAACGAATTAATGGCTGCATATGAGGCGCCGATTAATGCTTCAAAACCAGCCAATGACGAGAACGGAGGCAAGGAATGAACCCGCAGTTGAATTTCCGCTACCGCCACTCGGACCACACTCGCGTACTCAGGGATGTGCGCCACAGCCTATTGCCCGAGGTCAGCCGGGCCCGGTTTTATTTCACAGGGTTCCGGATCGACACCGAAGAGGGTGTTCTCTATCGCCACGCGTTGATCGTGGCGGATGACTACGATGCATTTGCTGCGGGGATCAGCGATGAGCGCAAGGCGATCATGGAGCAGCATTCAGCGACATCCCGCGATGCCGTCGCACTGGTGTTTGTGCGCAACTTGATCATGCAGGATCCGCGTATGATCGACTCGATCAGCCATCATCACATCGACTCCGATATCAAGCAGATGCTGTCCAGTCGACAGCAAGGCGAATCCAGTGTTTGATCGATAGCGTCCCGGCAGAAGGGGGTCACCTGCACTGAGATTCAGGCGTTGTCGACGCGCTCGCGCAGTTCCCTGCCCGCCCTGAAATGCGGCACATACCTTGCCGGCACCATGACGGCGGCACCGGTCTTCGGGTTGCGCCCCCGGCGTGGCGGACGGTGGTTGAGACCAAAACTGCCGAACCCGCGTATCTCTATCCGCCCTCCCCTGGCCAATGTTTGGGACATGGCATCGAAGACCGTGCGGACGATCAGGTCGATGTCCCTGGCGGTCAATTGGGGCTGATTCATTGCAAGTTGCCGGATGAGTTTTGCGCGGGTCATGTCAGTTTTTTTGGCTAATTGAGTGTTAGGAAGCATTATATGAATTCGTGCGAAAGTTATAAAGGAGGATGCTGAAATGCTGCGCTGTGGCAATCTGATCACGCTGCACCAACCGGATGCCGACCGCCTGTTCCAGCTCACCGGTGTCAGACCCGCCGGGATCCGCACGGTGCACGACCTGAACCGATTCATTGACCGGCATCTTCAGGATTTTGAGGACGGCACGCCGGAGTCCCGGTTGCTGAAGCTGATGCTGGCCGGCGAGAAGATCACGCCCGGGAATGAAAGCAGCAATCGATCGTAGAGCGGAAGTCAGACAGTAAAGAGCCCGACATGCCGGGCTCTGTTTAGGGTTAAAGAAAGACCGGGGCTTACTTGAAGCGCAGGGCTTTCCACAAGCCGGCAATATCCTTCACAAACGCAGTTTTGGCCTCCCGCAACAACCCTGCCCGATCGGATCGCGGCGACAGCCACATCAACGCAGCCAATAGCACCAGGCTGAGACCCACCGAAGATGCGGCTACCGCCCCAACGGCAGTCAAGAAATCCCAGCCCCTGATGATCACCAGGATTGCCGTGATGATCGCCAGGATCAGCATGTAAACAATCGATATCCAAGACATCGTAATCCTTCCATCATTGACATTGGAGGTTCAACCGGTCGACTGCCGGATGAACCTGATTGCGGATATCGGCTACTCGGCCGCGTCTTGGGCTTGAGCCGCTTCCTTGGGTTCGGTTGCCCGCAGCAGGTGCTCGAAGGCGATCGTGGGTACCTGATCTTCTGCCACACCGAGTCGCTCGGCCAGTTCCTTGCGCATC
>JBAVGB010000055.1:0-59888 GCA_049684555.1 Gallionella sp.
TGCGCTACTACTACGCCGCCAAACTGAACGGCACGATGGAAGACATCGACCTGAACCTGGAGGATTTCGTTGCGAAGGTGAACAGCGACCTGATCGGAAAATACATCAATATCGCGAGCCGCTGTGCGGGATTCATCAGTAAACGATTTGGCGGCAAGTTGTTCGATATAAGCAAGCCAGTTCACTATTCCACTACAGATGACAAAGCCGCGGTATTGGACCCAACTTTAATTCGTCCATATTTCATTGCCGAAGCACCTTTAACTTCAGGAAATAATTTCACTGGTTTTGAATCCTCTCCCAGCGCAATTGCCTATGCCTACGAAAACAGAGACTACGGAAAAGCACTCAGAGGCATTATGTCTCTAGCCGATTTGGCTAACTCATTTACTGACCAGTTCAAACCTTGGGATTTGGCGAAGGATGAATCAAAATCTGAATTGCTTCACGCTGTTTGCAGCAACCTGCTTGAAGTGTTCCGCCTGCTAACCATTTATCTAAAACCAATTCTTCCAAAGCTAGCCAGCGATGTTGAGAGCTTCTTGAATTTGGATAAACCACTATCATGGGGAGACATACACCATTCTCTTACGGGGGAGCACCAAATCAACGATTACAAACATCTTATGACCCGCCTGGACCCCAAGCTGGTCGAAGCGATGGTTGGCGCCAACAAGGAGTCCCTCTCCCCCAGCCCCTCCCCCGCGAGCGGGGGAGGGGAGCCAGCCCATTCACAGCAGCGCCACGCTGCGCACCAGCAACAGGAGGCAAAGAAAGCCGTGACAGCAGCAGAGAATGATGCCGGAGCATTCATTTCAATTGACGATTTCATGAAGGTCGATCTGCGCGTCGCGAAGATCGTCAACGCCGAGCATGTGGAAGGTGCCGAGAAGCTGCTGAAGCTGACGCTGGACATCGGCGAGGAAAATCCGCGCACCGTGTTCGCCGGCATCAAGTCGGTTTACAATCCGGAAAAGCTCAAGGGGCGCATGACCGTGATGGTCGCCAACCTTGCGCCGCGCAAGATGAAGTTCGGCCTGTCGGAAGGCATGGTGCTGGCGGCCTCGGGCGAAGCGCCCGGGTTGTTCATCCTGTCGCCGGATGATGGCGCGCAACCCGGCATGCGCATCAAATAGGCTGCACGACAAAAGAAAAAAACATTGAGCCACAGAGGACACAGAGAAAATGAGTGGTCGTATCCCGGCTAATGGGATACCCGGCAATACACAAAATTGCTGAAATCTCTCTGTGTGCTCTGTGATCTCTGTGGCCAAGTTCCGATTTCCAGAATCATTGACGTTCCAGCCTCCGGAGCACACGCATGGATTACGACGTATTGATCATCGGCTCCGGTCCCGCCGGGCAGCACGCGGCGTGGCAGGCGTCGCGCATGGGCAAGCGCGCCGCGATCATCGAGCGCAAGCCCAAGATCGGCGGTGCCGGCTTGCAGACGGGCACGATACCCAGCAAGGCGATGCGCGAGGTTGCGTACCTGCTGTCGCGCTCCAGCGCCGGCGGCATGCGGCAGGCGCTTTCGCCCGGCGGCGTGAACCGTCATGGCCTACTGGCCGACGCCGTACGACGCAAGGAAATGGTGATCGCACAGCAGGAATCCGTGATCCTGCAACGGCTGCTGCGTTCCGGCGTGGCGCTGATCCCGGGCGAGGCGTCGTTCGTCGATGCGCATACCATCCGGGTCGCCGACGCGGCCGGCAACCCGCGCAACATTTCCGCTTCCGCCATCGTGCTGGCCACCGGCTCGCGGCCGCGCCGCCCGGCCGATGTCCCGTTCGACAAGAAGACCGTGCTGGATTCGACCTCCATCCTGAACCTTCGCCACCTGCCGGACAGTCTCACGGTTGTAGGGGGCGGCGTGATCGCATGCGAATTCGTGTCGATATTCGCGGCGCTGGGCGTCAAGGTCAGCGTGGTCGACAGCCATGCGCAATTGCTGGAGTACCTGAGCGAAGACGTGGTCGGTGTGCTGGCCGACAGTTTTCTCGGCATGGGCGTGACGTTCCATATGCGGGAACGCGTGGCCGAAATCCGCCGCAAACAGGATGCCACGCTCACCGTGCTGGAAAGCGGCAAGCAGATATCTGCCGACGCCGTGCTGTACGCGCAGGGCAGGCAACCCAACAGCGAGAAGCTGCAAGTCAAAAATGCCGGGATCGTTGCGGAGGACGGATGGATCGAAGTGAACCCGCATTTCCAGACCAGCGTGCCGCACATCTTCGCGGTCGGCGACCTGATCGGCCGGCCGGCACTCGCCTCCACCGGAATGGAGCAGGGACGCGCGGCAGTGCTGTATGCGTTTGAAGGGGAACGGCATGTCACCGCGGAAAACCTGCCGATGGCGGTGTATACCATTCCGGAAATCTCCTACGTCGGCAAGACGGAAAAGGAAGTGCAGCGCGAAAACATTCCCTATGTCGTCGGGCGCGCCTTGTTCAAGGACAGCGCGCGCGGGCAGATCATCGGCGACGCCCATGGCATGCTCAAGCTGGTCGTGGATACGCGCAACGAAAAACTGCTGGGCGTGCACATCGTCGGCGAGCAGGCCAGCGAACTGGTTCACATCGGGCAACTGGTAATGAACTTCAACGGCGGCGTGCGTGATCTGGTCAGCAACGTTTTCAACTACCCGACGCTGGCGGAGTGCTACAAGCTCGCCGCGATGGATTGCCTGCACCAGCTGAAGAAATCCTAGGCGCGCTGCCGCGTCATTTTTTCGCGCTGATTGCGGTGAGTATGCCCTGCATGATCGCGACCGGCGTTGGCGGGCAGCCGCCCACCACCACGTCGACCGGAATCACGCTGGACACCTTGCCGCAGCTGGCATAGCTCTCGCCCCCCGGACAGAATATCCCGCCATTGCAGGCGCACTCGCCGATCGCCACCACCAGCTTGGGTTCCGGCGTCGCATCATAGGTGCGCTTGAGCGCGGTCGCCATGTGGCGCGACACCGGGCCGGTGACCAGCAGCAGGTCGGCATGGCGCGGGCTGGCGACGAACTTGATGCCCAGACCCTCGATGTTGTAGTAGGCGTTGTTGAGCGCGTGTATCTCCAGTTCGCAGCCGTTGCACGATCCGGCATCGATATGGCGTATGTTCAGCGCGCCGCCGAACGCGCGCAGGATCTCCTCGTTCAGCCGCTGCGTGCCGACGCGCAGACTTTCGTCCGGCTGGGGCGGCGCCTCGGTCTTGATGCCCGTCTTGATGATCTGTCTGATGAGCTGGAACATTAGAGATCGTGCCCCGAATAACTGAGGTTGAAGGATTTGTTGATCAGCGGAAAGTCCGGCACGATGTTGCCCAGCACGGCATGTTCCAGCACCGGCCAGTTTTGCCAGGACGGGTCATGCGGATGAACGCGCGCAAGATTGCCGTCTGCACCGGTATGAATCGCGACCAGCACTTCGCCGCGCCAGCCTTCCACCATGCCCGCGCCGAACCCATGCGCGGGCAGCTTTTCGACCGGCTCGGTGATGGCATCGTCATTGCTCATCTGTTCCAAAATCTCGCGCTGCAAGCGCAACGACTCGAACAGCTCGTCGAAGCGCACGATCACGCGCGCCGCAACATCGCCGTTGCGGTAGGTTGCCATGCGCACATCCAGCTTGTCATAGGGCGCGCAGGGGAACTGCACGCGAGCATCCCAGGACTGCGAACTGGCGCGCCCGGCCAGCCCGCACAGGCCGAGCTGCGCGGCCAGCCTGGGCTCGACGCGTCCTGCCCCGATGAAGCGGTCCTGCATGCCGGCATGCTCTTCATAGATGCCGCGCAGCACACGCACCTCGCGCTCCAGCATCGCGCATTCGTCAAGCAACGTTTGTTTGGCGGATTCCGCCAGGTCCGCGGCAACGCCGCCCGGAATGATCCGGTCCATCAGGTAGCGGTGGCCGAACAGCGCGGCATTGTTGCGCAACACCTGCTCCTTCAGTATCCAGAATTGCGCAAAGCCGAACGATAGCGCGACATCATTGCCCAGCATGCCGAGATCGCCCAGGTGGTTGGCGATACGTTCGCGCTCAAGAAACAGCGCGCGCAACCAAAGCGCGCGGTCCGGCGGCGTGACCGCGGCAATGCTTTCCGCCGCCATAGCATAGGCCCATGCATAGGCAACCGTGCTGTCGCCGCTCACCCGTCCGGCAAGTTTCGCGCCCTGCTGCACGGTCATGCTCTCGAAGCGTTTTTCGATGCCCTTGTGGGTGTAACCGAAACGCTCCTCGAGACGCAATATTTTTTCGCCCACCACGGAAAAGCGGAAATGCCCGGGCTCGATGATGCCCGCATGCACCGGGCCCACCGCGATCTCGTGCACGCCCTGTCCTTCAACTTGCACAAAAGGGTAATCGTCCGCTTCATTGCTGCGGCAGAGTGGAGGCCCAGCCTCCGGGCACCCACCGGCGTACCCCTCGCGGGTGGCAAGGCTTTGTGCCGCATCGAAATCCTTGCGCAACGGAAAACTGCTGCGGTCCCATGCGCCGTGACGCAGCCATTGGCGATGTTCCTTGCCTTCGGGATAAATGCCGAGTTGGTCATACGCCGCGCGCTGCATGCGTTCGGCCGCCGCAAAGATGCCGCTGATATCCGGGTAGCCGGGTCGCGCGGCGGACAATCGCAGGCCAAGGCAGATCAGGCCCTTCTCGGTGACCAGCGCGAGATGCAATGCATATCCGGCACCCTGTGCGCGCTCATCGCTGCCCCACAACGCCACCAGTCTGCCGCCCCCGTCCTGCACGCGCTGGCAGATCGCCTGCAGGTCCCCGGTACTGATCTCGCCCGACCGGGCCGGGATTGCGCCGGGCAGTTTGCTGAGGTGCAGATTGGGATGGGTGATCGGCATGTCTTTATCCTCCCAACAAGGCCGCAGCCTGTCTATACCACTCGGCCAGATATTGCGGCATGTACAAACCAAGGATCAACACCAGCAGCAGGTGCGCGAACACCGGCACCAGCGCCGGCTGGTGTGGTAACCGTCGTGCCGTGGTTTCGCCGAAAACGATGGGCTGTATCTTGCCAAATATGGCGGCGAACGCGATACCCAGCGCAATCAGCAGGAACGGCGTGGCCCACGGATGGTCATGCATCGCCGTGGTGATGATCAGGAACTCGCTGGCGAACACGCCGAACGGCGGCATGCCGAGGATCGCCAGCGTGCCCAGCATCAGCCCCCAGCCCACCGTGGGACTGAGCTGCATAATGCCGCGTATGTTTTCCATCTGCTGGGTGCCGGCTTTTTGCACCGCATGGCCGACCGCGAAAAAGATCGCCGACTTGGTCAAACTATGCACGGTCATGTGCAGCATAGCCGCAAAGGTGGCCACCGGCCCGCCCATACCGAAGGCAAAGGTGATCAGCCCCATGTGTTCGATCGAGGAATAGGCGAACATCCGCTTGATGTCCTTTTGCCGCGACAGGAACAGTGCGGCGACCACCACCGACAACAGGCCGAATCCCATCATCAGATTGCCGGCAAAATGCGCGGCTCCCGCGGTACCCGACCCCAGGGAGCCGTCCACCAGCACCTTGCAGCGCATCACCACACACAGCGCGACATTCAACAGCAAACCCGACAGCACCGCGGAAACCGGCGTGGGGCCTTCCGCATGCGCGTCCGGCAGCCAGCTGTGCAGCGGCACCAGCCCGATCTTGGTTCCATAGCCGACCAGCAGGAACACGAAGGCCAGTTTGAGCACCGTCGGTTCGAGGCCGGCTTTCACCTCGTTCAGATGCGTCCACAGCAGCGCCGTGCCGCCTTCGCCGAGCACACGCTCCGCGGCGAAATACAGCAGGATGGTGCCGAACAGCGCGAGCGCGATGCCCACCCCGCACAGGATGAAATATTTCCATGCCGCCTCGATGCTCGCCGGCGTGCGATACAGGCTGACCAGCAGCACCGTGGTCAGCGTGGCCGCCTCCATCGCCACCCAGATGATGCCCATGTTGTTCGAGGTCAGCGCGACCAGCATCGCCAGCGTGAACAGCTGGTACATGCTGTAATACAGATGCAGCATCTGGGTGGTGAGCCTGCCGTGATGCTGTTCGATGCGCATATAGGGGCGCGAGAACAGCGACGTGGTAAATGCGACGAATGCCGTCAGCGCGACCAGGAATACATTGAACTGGTCGATGAAGAATTCCTCGCTGAATGCGACCTGCGGACCCGAGTCGATCACGCGCATCGTCAGCACCACCGCCGCGAGGAACGTGCAAAAACTCATCAGCGAATTCAGCTCCGCCGCCCAGCTGCGCGAACCAAACACGGCCAGCAACATTCCTCCCGCCAGCGGGGTGAGCAGCAATGCGAGAATCTGAAGGTCAATCATCCTTGAGTTTTTCCATGTGTGAAATATCGAGGCTGTCGAAGGTCTCGCGGATCTGGAAGAAAAAGATGCCGAATATGAAAGTTGCCACCAGCACGTCCAATGCGATGCCCAGCTCCACCACCAGCGGCATGCCGTGCGTGGCGCTGGTCGCGGCAAAGAACAGCCCGTTTTCCATCGCCAGAAAACCGACCACCTGGGGAATGGCCTTGCGCCGCGTCAGCATCATCAGCATGGACAACAGCACGCTGGCCAGCGCGATGCCGATCAGGCCGCGCGTGATGCTCTCGGAGAGCTGCGAGATCGGGGCGGCCAGGTTGAAGGAAAAAATCACCAGCGCGATGCCGACCAGCATGGTGGTCGGGATGTTGATCAGGGTTTCCACGTCCCATCTCACGTTCAGCTTGAGCATCAGCCGGTGCAACAGCCACGGCAGCACCAGCACCTTGAGCAACAGCGTCAAGCCGGCCGAATAATACAGATGGTGCTGATCCGTCGAGTACGCCACGACAAAGGTGCTGAGCGACAGCACGAGTCCCTGCCAGGCAAACAGCTTGATCAACGACAGGATGCGCCGCTGCGACAACATCGCAAACGCGATCAGCAGCAGCAGGGCAGCCAGCAGGTTGATAACTTGAACGTTGTAGCTGATTTGCATGTCATGCACCCAGCAAAAAATGGATCAACAATCCCAGCACCGCCAGCAGAAATGCGGTGCCCAGGAATTCCGGCGCGCGAAAGATGCGCATCTTGGCCAGCAAGGTTTCAAGCAGGGCCAGTGCCGCGCCGGCCAATGCCAGCTTGACCAGCAGCGCGATGACGGCCAGCGGCAGCGTGCCCCAATTCTCGGCCATGGCGCCCGCTTCGGCAAGACCGTAGGGAAAGAACAGCGCGATGCCGATGGCAATATAGGCAATCAGCTTGAGGCTGCTTGCCCACTCCACCAGCGCCAGGTGGCGCCCCGAATATTCCAGGATCATCGCCTCGTGGATCATCGTCAATTCCAGGTGCGTGGCGGGATTGTCCACCGGGACGCGCGCGTTCTCGGCCAGCAACACGATCAGGAATGCCAGGCCGGCAAAGGCGAGGCTGGGATACAGAACGAACTGGTGATGCGCAAGCGCGTCCACGATGCGCGGCAACTGCGTCGAGTGGCTGATCAGCGAAGCGGTGAAGAACACCATCAGCAGGGCCGGTTCGGCAAGGAACGAAACCAGCATCTCGCGGCGCGCACCGAGCGTGCCGAATGCGGTGCCGATATCCATCGCGGCGAGCGCGAGGAATACCCGCGCCAGCGCAAACACGCCGACCAGCGCGATCACGTCGGCGGCCGGCGAGAACGGCAGGTCCACCGCGATGATCGGAATGATGGCTACCGCCAGCCACATGCAGCCGAACAGGATATAGGGTGTGATACGGAACAGCGGCGAGGCGTTATAGGCCATCACCGCATCCTTGTGGAACAGCTTGCGCAGCGTCAAATAGGGTTGCAGCAGGCCGGGACCGCTGCGGTTCTGCAACCAGGCGCGGCACTGGTTCACCCAACCCGTCAGCAGCGGCGCGAGCAGCACCACCAGCAGCGACTGGTAGATTTGAAACAGGATGCCGAGCGCCTGATCAGTGCCCATCATACGAACGCCAGCAGCACGATCAGCGTGACAAAGGTATAGGTCAGATACAAATGGATGCGTCCATGCTGCAGCAACGATACCCATGACGAAAGTCTTTCGGTGATGCGCCCGACCGGAACATACAACGCGTACCAAAGGCGATCTTCACTGCGGCCGTGGTAATGCGGATGCACATCGAACGCGCTCGGCAACTCGCTTTCGATGCGGAAGAACGGCTCGAAGATGCGGCGGATCGGCTGTCCGAACCCCTCGGCAGTATCCTGCATGCGCGAAGTCTGCGCCGGGAACCCGCAGTCCCAGGCGGGACCGCGCCGCAACCGCCCATGATAGAAGTGATGGACCAGCAGGATGGTCACCGCCATCACGCCCGTCACCGCCAGCAGGAACAATACCGGACTGTAACTCGCGCGCTCGGTATCCACCGGCGCCAGGAACAGCCAGCCGGGGGATGCATTGCCCAACCCTCTTCCCACCAGCACCAGTGTCACGTGGTCAATCTGGTGCACCAGGAATATCGGCGCCAGCCCCAGCACCACGCAACCGAATGCCAGCCAGCCCAAGCCGATGCGCTCCCAGATACCGGCATCGTGCGGTTCGGCACGCGCCTCGCCGCGCGGCTGGCCGAGGAAAATGACCCCGTAGAATTTCACCATCACATAGGCCGCCAGCGCAGCGGCCAGCGCGATCACTCCCGCCGCCACCGGGATCAGCATGTTGATATAGCTGTTGGGCAAGCCCGGCGACAGCAGGAACGCCTGCAACAACAGCCATTCCGAAACGAAGCCGTTGAACGGCGGCAGGCCGGACAGGGACAGCACGCCGACCAGCATCAGCACCGCAACCCACGGCATGTGCCGGATCAGTCCGCCCATGCGCCCCATGTTGCGCTCGCCGGTCGCATGCAGGATCGAACCCGTGCCGATGAACAGCAGGCTCTTGAAGAATGCATGGTTCAGGCTGTGGTACAGCATTGCGGTGAGCGACAAGGCGGCCAGCCCGTCCTTGCCGTAGACGTGGAAGATGATGGCCAGGCCGATGCCGACCAGCAGCAGTCCGATGTTCTCGATCGAGGAATAGGCCAGCAGCCGCTTCATGTCGCCCTGCACGGCGGCGAACATCACGCCGAAAATCGCAGTCATCAAGCCCAATGACAGCGCCAGCACACCCCACCACCATTGCTGAACATTGAGCAGATCGAAGGTGACGCGAAGGATGCCGTAGATCGCGGTTTTCAGCATGATGCCGCTCATCAGTGCGGAAACCGGAGAAGGTGCGGCAGGATGGGCTTCGGGCAACCAGACATGCAGCGGCAACAGGCCCGCCTTTGCGCCGAACCCGAATAATGCCAGCAAAAACACCACCGACGACCAGAACGTTGACAGATGGTCCGCGCGCATCGCCGCAAAGGTGTAAGCCCCGATGCCATGCCCGCCCTGCATCACGCCAAAGCCGAGCAGAATCGCGATGGCGCCGATATGCGCGATCAGCAGATATAAAAATCCCGCCCTGCGGATGTCGGGAATGTTGTGGTCGGTGGTGACCAGGAAATAGGAAGACAGCGCCATGGTTTCCCACGCCACCATGAACATGTAGGCATCGTCAGCCAGCAACACCAGCGCCATGCCGGCCAGGAACAGGTGATACTCCAGACACAGCAAGCCCAGAACATTGCCTTGCATGGTTTTGAAATAGCCGGCGCTGTATAGCGACACGCCGAACGATGCGCCGCCCAGCAGGATCAGGAAAAAACCCGAGAGCGGATCGAGGCGAAGATGCAGCGGCAGGTCGGGCAGGCCCAGCGGCAATACCGCCAGGCCGGCAGGTTGGGCCAGCGACCACAGGCCGGTCGCTGCAAGCAGCAGCGATGCAATCGCACCGGCGGGGAAAATCACCTGAACGATCAGTCGGGGTCTGCGCTGCAATGCCAGACCGAACATTCCCAGCGCCAGCCAGAACATGATGGCCGCACCCGCAACATCCAGAGGCAATACACCGGCAAAGTCCATCCCTGTTGTCTTGTCACCGATTCGATGTTTGGGCAGAAGTTGGCGATTCTACTCTCTATGCCCCATCGCCCTCAACATCAGTTGCTGATGTGCGGGCAGCGTGATGCGATCCGTGAAGCAAACCGGGGCAGACGAATCTCCCGGAAGTTTCAGCCGTAAATCACCTTCACGTTTTCCTCGTGCAACAGCTTGCGCAGATCGTTCAGCAGGTCTTCGTGCAGGGTCACCTGCCAGGCCTCGCCCAGGCGCAGCTGGCAGGACGCCTGATCGTTGCGGTAGTGGATCTGCACCGGACATTTGCCTTCGCGATACGGGGTAAACAACTTGACCAACTGCTCGATGCTGGCGTTGCCGTTGCAGCGCAGCGCAAGTTGCTGGGCGAAATGGGAGCGTGCGGTTGCGAAGTCGAACAGTTCTTCGCCGCTGACGCGCACGTTGCCGGAATACTCGTCCAGCTTCGCGGTACCACGCACCACCAGCAATTCATCCTCGCGTATCCACGGGCGGTTGGCCTCGTAGATCTCGTTGAACACGGTCAGCTCGACCTGTCCGCCGCCGTCATCCAGCGTGACGATCGCCATGCGTCCGCGCCGGGTCTGCTGGATGCGCAACCCCGCCACGATGCCGGCCAGCAAGACCGGCACGCCGCGCCGCGAGGTGTGACCCGAAGCGCCCGGGCTGCCATTCGATTGCCCGACGAATTGCGGCGTCAGGTCGGCCAGCTTGACCTTGATGAAGTTGGCCAGCTCTTCGGCATATTCCTGGTACGGGTGGCCGCCCAGGTAGATACCCAGGCTGGCCTTCTCGTTGGCAAGCTGCTCGCGCAAACGCCAGCGCGGCACGTCGGCATACTTCACGATCAGCGCGTCATCCCCGTCGTTGTGCCCGAACAGGCTGTTCTGGTTCGCCGCGCGCGCCTGCTGGTCGGCGCTCGCCAGCGCCGCATCCACGCTGGCCATCAGGCTGGCGCGATGGCCGTTGAGGCTGTCGAACGCGCCTGCCTTGATCAGCGCCTCGACGGTGCGCCGGTTGACGATGCGCTTGTCCACGCGCCGGCAGAAATCGAACAGGTCCTTGAACGGGCCCTGTTCGCGCGCCTTGACGATGCTGGCAATCGCCGCCTCGCCGGTTCCCTTGATCGCGCCCAACCCGTACGCGATGGTCTGCTCGTCCACCGGGGAAAACACATAGCCGGAACTGTTCACGTCCGGCGGCAGCACGCGGATACCCTGCTGCAGCGTGTCGGCATAGAAGATGCGCACCTTGTCGGTATTGTCCAAGTCGCCCGACAGCGTCGCGGCCATGAACGCCGCCGGATGATGCGCCTTCAGATAGGCGGTCTGGTAGGCGACCAGCGCATAGGCGGCGGCATGGGATTTGTTGAAGCCATAGCCGGCGAATTTCTCCATCAGGTCGAACAGCTGGCCCGCCTGTTCCTTCGATGTGCCGCCCTTGAGCGCGCCCTCGACAAAGAACTCGCGCTGTTTGGCCATTTCTTCGACGTTTTTCTTGCCCATCGCGCGGCGCAGCAGATCGGCTCCGCCCAGGCTGTAGCCGCCGACCAGCTGTGCCATCTGCATCACCTGTTCCTGGTAGACCATGATGCCGTAGGTCTCGCGCAGCACCGGCTCGACCGCGGGATGCGGATAGTCGAATTTTTCGCCGTGCTTGCGCCGCACGAAATCCGGGATCAGGTCCATCGGGCCGGGCCGGTACAGCGCGACCAGCGCGATGATGTCCTCGAAACAATCCGGCCTGGCGCTCTTCAGCATGTCCTTCATGCCGCGCGATTCGAGCTGGAATATCGCGGTGGTGTTGCACGCCTTCAGCAGGTCGTAAGTCGCGGCATCGTCCAGCGGCAGGGTTTCCAGCACGAAAGGCGCGGTGCCGCCATTGAGCCGCGCGACATGGCGCATCGCCCAGTCGAGTATGGTCAGCGTGCGCAAGCCGAGGAAGTCGAACTTCACCAGGCCGATCGATTCGACATCGTCCTTGTCGAACTGGCTGATCACGCTGGCGCTGCTGTCGGCGCAATACAGCGGGCAGAAATCGGTGAGCTGCCCGGGGGCGATCAGCACACCGCCCGCGTGCATGCCGACGTTGCGCGTCAAATCCTCGAGTCGTTCTGCCAGCTCCAGCAGCTCGGGCACGCCTTCCTCGCTCTCGGCGATGCTGTTGATCTCCGGCTCCATCTCACGCGCCTTTTGCAGCGACACCGGCTTCACCCCTTCTACCGGGATCGCCTTGGAAAGCCTGTCGCACAGGCCGTAGGGAAAATCCATTACGCGACCGACATCGCGGATCACCGCCTTGGAGGCCATGGTGCCGAAGGTGGCGATCTGCGCCACGCTGGCGGCGCCGTATTTCTGCTTCACGTAGTCGATCACGCGCTCGCGCCCGTCCTGGCAAAAGTCCACGTCGAAGTCGGGCATGGACACGCGCTCGGGATTCAGGAAACGCTCGAACAGCAGCGCATAGCGCAGCGGGTCGAGGTCGGTGATGCCTAGGCTGTAGGCCACCAGCGAACCGGCACCAGACCCGCGCCCCGGTCCGACCGGCACGCCGTTCGCCTTGGCCCAGCGGATGAAATCCGCGACAATCAGGAAGTAGCCGGGAAAGCCCATCTTGATGATGGTCTCGATCTCGAAATCCAGCCGCGCCTGGTATTCCGGCAGTCTGGCGGCGCGCACCGCGGCATCGGGATAAAGCACGGCCATGCGCTGTTGCAGGCCGAGTTGCGACTGCTCGCGCAAATAATCGTCCAGCCCCTGGCCGTTCGGCGTCGGGAAATCCGGCAGGCGCGGCTTCCCGAGCACCAGAGACAGATTGCAGCGCCGCGCGATCTCGACGCTGTTCTGCAGCGCTTCCGGCAAATCGGCGAACAGCTCCGCCATTTCTGCCTGGGTCTTGAAAAATTGCTGCGCGGTAAATTGCTTGGCGCGGCGCTTGTCGTTGAGCACATAGCCTTCGGCGATGCACACGCGCGCCTCGTGCGCCTTGAAATCGGAAGCCGAAAGGAATTGCACCGGATGGGTAGCGACCACCGGCAACCCGAGTTCTGCAGCGAGCAGGGTCGCCGCATCGATGTATAGTTCCTCGTCGGCAAAACCGGCACGCTGGACTTCGAGATAATAGCGGTTGTTGAACAGGCTCGCCCATTCCTGCGCGAACTGCCTGGCCTGTGCGGTATTGCCCGACAGCAGCGCGCTGCCGGTATCGCCGAGGTGCGCGCCGGACAACGCGATCAGGCCCGCGGTGCCCTCCCGGAACCATTCGCGGCGCAGCTCGGCACGGCCGCGATGCTGATTCTCGAGGTAGGCGCGGCTGAGCAGGCGGCACAGCAGCAGATACCCCGCCACCGACTGGCACAGCAACAGCATGCGATAGGGGCGCTCGCGGTCGGCCTCATTGCTGATGAACACGTCGCATCCGGCGACAGGTTTGATGCCGGCGCCCCGCGCCGCCTTGTAGAACTTGATCAGGCCGAAAAAATTGTTCAGGTCGGTCAGTGCCAGCGCCGGCATCCCATCCTGCTTTGCCGCATCAACCGCCTCGTCCACGCGCACCATGCCATCCGAAATCGAATATTCGCTGTGCAAACGGAGATGGACGAAAGAAGGTTGCGGCATGATGGAAAACTGGAATCTCGAAGCGCGATTTTAGCACTGCCGCAAGCGCAATTTTTTCCTATCGACGCTGTTAGAATGCTTGCCTTGAAATCAAGGCCTTCGATCATGCATCCCACGCTGACCCCGCAACGCGAGCGCTATCTGTTGCTCACCCTTGCCGGCATCCAGTTCAGCCATATCCTTGATTTCATGATCATGATGCCGCTCGGCCCTGTCCTGATCAAGGCGTTCGGCATCGGCACCCATCAGTTCGGTCTGCTGGTCGCGTCCTACAGTTTCAGCGCCGCGCTGTCGGGACTTTTGGCCGCGACCTTCGTCGACCGGTTCGAGCGCAAGCGTTTGCTGCTGACGATATTCGGGCTGTTCGGATTGGCGACGCTGGCATGCGGACTCGCGCCCGGCTATGCGATGCTGCTGATCGCGCGCGGCCTGGCGGGCACCTTCGGCGGGGTGATGGGGGCGATGGTGCAGACCATCGTTGGTGATGTGATCCCGTTTTCACGCCGCGCCAAGGCCAGCGGCATCGTGGCGACTGCATTCTCGCTGTCCACGGTGGCCGGGGTGCCCCTGTCCCTCTGGCTGGCCAATCATTTCGTGTGGCGCGCGCCGTTCATCCTGATCGCGATACTGAGCGTATTGTTCATCGTGGTCGGCGCGCGCATCCTGCCCGACCTGCGCTATCACATCGGCGGCAAGAAGCGGGCCCATCCATTCTCGGCGATGTTCGAGGTGTTGCGCGAGCGGAATCATCTGAACGCGTTGCTGTTTTCCGCGCTGCTGATTTTTTCCGGCTTCACTGTGATCCCCTACATCACGCTTTACGCGGTGGGCAATGTCGGTATCCCGCTGCATGACATCCCGTTCATCTATCTCGCGGGCGGTGCGGCAACGCTGTTCACCGCCCGGCAGATCGGCCATTGGGCCGACCTGCGCGGCAAGGTCAGGATCTACCGCGTGGTCGCGGTCGCGGCACTGCTGCCGCTCCTGGCGGTGACCCATATCGGCGCCGCACCGCTGTGGCTTTGGCTGGTCTGCACCACCGCATTTTTCGTGCTGGTCTCGGGGCGCATGATACCGGCGATGGCGATCATCACGTCGGCGGCGCAGCCCAGATTGCGCGGCACCTTCATGTCGCTGAATGCCACGGTGCAGTCGCTCGCCATGGGGCTGGCCACCACGCTGGCCGGATTCATCATCACGCAAAGCGATGGCGGACAGATCGTGGACTACGGATTGGTGGGCTATGTCGCGATAACGGGGAATGTGCTGGCAATCCTGTTCGTCTCGCGCATCGTGATGCACGACCAGCACGTTGCCGTGCCGGACATTTCTTTGAAATAAAGCGGGCGCTGAAATGGACTGGAGCGGGTGAACGGGATCGAACCGTCGTATGCAGCTTGGGAAGCTGCCGTTCTACCATTGAACTACACCCGCGAAAGAGGAGATTTTACGTGGGTTGTCATTAATATTCAAATAACAGTTCTTCGACAGTGTGGCGAGGACTGTGCCTACTATTGCGTTGACTGTACCGCAGATGGTGGAGAGAAATGTTGCAATGCTCGTGCGTCTGCTTATGTACAAGCGGTCGGTGAAAATATAGATTTACGACTTATTCAGACGGCCCCAATGTGCCATTTGCTGCCGATCGACGTGTAAAATATTCAGCAAGGAAGGTGACGGTCGTGACTAGCAACATGTGACCAACAAGCTAAATTCGGCTCAGTTTCTACTAGCCAAAAATATTTATACTCAGTTAAAATTATACAACTTGGCAATCATGCTGAAAAGCATGGACGCAAAGTCACCGGCCTAAGGGAAACTATGGTAGCGGGACTGCGACATGGGGTGTCTTCCCTATGCCTTTCTGCTTTTACTTTCCGCCTTAGAAAATCTAATTTTTCATGAACGCACCTGTATAAAGTGCGTCCGATGGGCATTTTTTGATTCAAACAGAGTGGCATGATGAAAATGCAATCACATGAAAAAGTAAGCGAGGTGAAAGCTGAGTCGGAAATTGCCGAAGCGGTTGTGAGGGCGTACTTCAAATTTCCATAAGTTAATCGCATATTCAATTCAAATTAATACACGGAGATTGGTAATGAACTTTTTCAGGAAGATTTGCGTTGCGTTTTTCACATTTACAGTTTTGTTGCTTGCAGCTTGCGGAGGGGGCGGGGTGCAAAGCGGCACGGTCCCTACGGAAATCATGGTGACCACCATGGCTGGCCAGGTGAGAACCACGGGCAGCACAGATGGCACGGGCACAGCCGCTACTTTTAATCACCCCACGGGCATCACCGTCGACAAATCGGGCAATGTGTATGTGGCGGATTTCTATAACTGTAGCATCCGCAAGACTACCCCTGCCGGCGTGGTGACCACGCTGGCGGGGCAGGCAGGGGCATGTTCTTATGCAGATGGCACGGGCACGGCCGCTCGATTCGATATTCCAGAGGGCATTACCGTTGACGTATCGGGTAATCTCTATGTAGCGGATAGGGGTAACAACACCATACGCAAGATCACCCCGGCGGGCGTGGTGACCACGCTGGCAGGCCATGCGAGATACCCAGGCAGCGCAGATGGCACGGGCGCGGCCGCTAGTTTTAGTGATCCTAATGGACTCGTCCTGGATGCGTTCGGCAATCTGTACGTGACAGATATGTCTAATTGCAACATTCGCAAAATCACCCCTGCGGGCGTGGTGACCACGCTGGCGGGGCAGGCAGGGGCATGTTCCCATGCAGATGGCACGGGCACGGCCGCTCGATTCAATGACCCCCTTGGAATCGGCATCGACAAATCGGGCAATCTCTATGTGGCGGATGGGCAGAACTACACCATACGCAAGATCACATCTTTTGGCATAGTGACCACGCTGGCAGGCCAAGCGGGAAAGCAAGGCAGCGCAGATGGCACGGGTACAGCTGCTGCATTTTCTACCCCATTTGGCATCGCTGTCGATGCCTCGGGCAATCTCTATGTGGCAGATTATGGTAACCACACCATACGCAAGATCACTCCGGCAGGCGTGGTGACCACGCTGGCAGGCCAGGCGGGAAACCCAGGCAACGCAGATGGCCGGGGTGCAGTGGCCAGATTCTTTTACCCCGCAGGTCTTGCCATTGCCCCTGACGGCACGATGTATGTGGCGGATGAATTCAACTCCACCATACGCAAAATCGGGCCGGGTTATCCCATCGGCGGCACGGTGAGCGGATTGGGTGGCGCGATGATTTTGCAGGACAACGGCGCCGATAATCTTGCCGTTAACGCCAATGGCAGCTTTATCTTCGATATGCCGGTCGCGGTGAGCGGCGTATACAATGCCACTGTTCTCACACAACCCGCAGGACAGACTTGCTCCGTGGCCAACGGCAGCGGCACGGCGACAGCCGATGTCACCAATATTGCCGTGAGCTGCTCGGGTAGCCCAGCAACAGCCTACACGCTGGGTGGCACAGTGAGTGGATTGGCGGCCAACACCTCGCTGGTCTTGCAGAACAGCAATGGGGAAAATTTGAACATCGCTGCCAACGGCACCTTCTCTTTCAAGGCGACGGTAAACTCATACAGCGTCACGGTGAGGGCGCAACCGGTCGGACAGACTTGCACCGTGACTAGCGGCAGCGGTACGGCAACGGCCAATGTCGGCAATATCGGCGTGAGCTGCTCTGCCAATAATTTCAGCATTGGCGGTACGGCGAGCGGGTTGACCGGCACACTGGTGCTGCAGGACAACGGCGGTGATAACCTGAGCCTGTCCGCGAATGGCAGTTTTGCTTTTGCTACCCAGCTTGCATTTAACAGCACGTATAACGTGACAGTGCTGACCCAACCCACCGGGCAGACTTGCACCGTGAGCAACTCTGTTGGCGGCACCGCTATGGGCTCGGTGAATGGCCCGGTCAATCTGTCGGTGCAATGCACGGCCAACACCTACAGCATCGGCGGCACACTGAGCGGGCTGGCCGGCACGCTGGTGCTGCAGAACAACGCCGGGGATGACCTGAGCCTGTCCGCGAACGGCAGTTTTGCGTTTGCGACTCCGCTTCCCTATAACAGCGCTTATAACGTGACGGTGCTGACCCAGCCTGCCGGGCAGACTTGCACGGTGACCAGCGGCAACGGCACGGCAACGGCCAATGTGACCAATGTGGCGGTCAGCTGCGTTGACAATGCAGCCACGTATGTCATCGGCGGGATGGTGAACGGCTTGAACGCTACTTCCGTGGTGTTGCAAGACAACAATGGAGACGATCTTACGGCTTATCCTGGCGCGCCAGGACTAGGTGCTCCGTTTACCTTTGCCACCCCCATTTCATCTGGTGGAGCGTACAACGTGACCGTGTCTACCCAACCAACCGATGGGCAGACCTGCACGGTAACGAGTGGTGGCAGCGGTACGGCAACATCCGATGTCAGCTCGGTTGCGATTACTTGTATATAGTGAAGCTTACGGAATGGTGTGGCGGAGCGGTCGGCAGCCAGGAAAATCTGTGGTTGCCGTAAGCGCACCATTCAAATGATTCAATAAGCGGCACAATCGTGTGCAGGTGAACAAGGCGGCAGCAATGCCGCCTTGTTTTTTGGCTGGTCAGAAGTTGGCAGCCAATTAAAGTCTCCGAACCGCATAATTTCCCGCTGCTGCTTTTTACCAACGGCGGTTTTCGGGAAGCGAATTGAGCGCATCGACTGTCCTTTTTCGGGTCGAAAGCTGCGTGTCGTGAACGACTGCTTTTGTGCAACGAATTTAATTGGTTGAATGTCTCTTCAGGGACGATGGCGGTCATGCTGCAAATAATTTCAGATGCATTTCACCGACCGCTTGTACATAAGTAGACGCACGAGCATTGCAACATTTCTCTCCACCATCTGCAGCACAGTCAACGCAATAGTAGGCACAGTACTCACCCCACTATCGAATAACTGTGTGTTGAGTATTGCCGACAACCTACGTAAAATCTAAATCATCGCGGGTGTACTTCAATGGTAGAACGGCAGCTTCCCAAGCTCCCATTGCAGATTAACCGTTCAGTCATTACATCACGGTCTCCACTCCTGACAGTTTTGTCTATGGTACAAAGCGAGCCGCATTTTGACGATGCTGAAATTCTACCACCCGTTCCATGTCAAGCAAAAATCGGCGAAATGCAGTAATGTATCGGCAGATAATGCTTCCATAGGGTGCGCGGATGCCGACGCATTGACATCCCGGTGAAGTAATTTCAGAATGAAAAATAATCGTTGTTGTTTAATATCGTTTCCCAATCCGGATCAATGATACAACCACGGGTATCCCAATAACTTGAATCGGGTGAAATCATCCAAGGGCTGTCTTCATTATGGATAAAAAACTGGACACGTCCGAGTTATTTGCTCATTACCCCCGTATCGCCGTCAAGATAAAGGCATTGTGGGGTACCAAGGAATGCAGGGACCTGTTGATGTCACTGTTGAACGATTCCCGGGACGGAAAAAGGGCCGGGTTCCCGGTTTCGGTTGGCCAAACGATCATGGCGCTGTTAAACGATCACGATGCCAAATTCCCGAGGTTCGACGATAAAAATGAATGGATCGCGCCTTTCACCGCGGTGCGTGCCAAACCCGTTGTCGTCAAACCCAAGAGCGATTGGGGATTTATCGGATCTTTTGTCAAATTCCTGGCGTTCGTCGTGATTGCTGCCGTTCTGTACAAATATTTCAAATAAGCCAGATCGGCGGGCACGTTCCAATAGGTCGCTTCAACAACAACTCGTTTCAAGGACAGCGTGGTATCGGCAGCGCTGCCCGGGACGGGATTCCTACCGTATTTCCTGTATATCCACTCCCGCAGGCACCTCGGCCGGAAGGTAAGCTCGCCCCGCAAAGCTGCGCTGGTGTCCCCCCGATTCGATCACCAGGCCCGGTTCATGCATGCTGAAGTGGCGGTGGCCGGCATTGCTCAGCCCTGCCTGCCGGCTGACCATGGTGTCGAAATGGGGGCCCAGCAGCTGGCGCAGATCCGGGATGAAGGGCCCGGACCAGGCAACGGCAAATACCACGCCTGAGCTGGACAGATACTGGCGAATCTCCGTGCCGTCGGGCAGTGTTGATGCGACCACGGTGTAGCTCCCAGACGCTGCGACAGTCCGTCGCGCCGCGAGTTTTACGTTCATGTGCTGCCCGTCCGCCGCGATGCTGGCGCTGTCGCCGCCCAGCGTTGCGTGGGCTGTAGTGGCACAAAGCAATGCAAGCAGCGTGACAACGGCCAGCGCTGCATTCTCTGTCAGTGTGATCTTCGTTGCGGTATGCGTATTCATATCGACCTCTCGCCGCCTTGATGCTGAAATGACCAACCCCTCCGGCAACGCCCTTCAGGAATACAACGGTACGCTGCGATATCTCCGATCATGTCAGTATATCCAGTACCCGTTGGCAACTCCGGTTGCGCTGACCCCGCTTGCCGCAGTTGCCCCCGCGATACCGGTGTAAACCGGTTGATTGTAAAAGAACGGCAGGCCCCAATCGAACATCGGATATGCAGCGCTGAACAAGTTACTTCCCAATTCAGGCTGGAAATCGAAATCCGCTCCGATGTTTGCTCCGATAATGTTGGCAGGGTTACTCAATAAAACACTCGCACTGGCTAGTGTAAAGGTCACCGGCACATAAGCCGACACGTCAGCAGTATTGGATTGATTGGACGCAACTAGAGATAGCGTATTACTGTCCGGACAATACCATGGAGATCCAATCTGCCCGGTGCACTGCGCAATCGTCGAGTCCGGGAAATAAACCCCGTTCGAGCCGCTGTCGAGCACGCCGAGCATAGGCACAGGTGTCGTCCCGCCGACGCTGTCGGTGTAAGAGGTCAGCAAGTTGCCATAGATATCCGCATCATATTCGTTTTGGCCTGACCCCAATGTCGGCGTGTTATTTGACTCGGTGCCTATGCCTAGGATCAGCGAGCCTGAGAGGGCGGTATAACCGCTGGTGCCGCTCCCGACATAGGTACCATAGGGGTTAGTAGAGCTGAGGTCGATCAGCACGCCATTGTTGTCCTGTGGCAACAGCGCCACCGGATTCTGCACGATCTGGCTGGACGTCACCGATGGCGCATTGCTGCAGCCGGCTGAGTTGCAATTGTAATAGGTGGCAGGCACATAATAGCCTGGAGCCGGAATCAGACAGGGTGGGCAGTCATTCGGTAACTGGCCGACGCCCAGTATCCCGTTTGCACCCAGTTGCTCCTGGTCGATCGTAAGAATGCCCGTGTCGCCCTGAATGGTGCCGGTCCCGGAACAGTCCACTGGCACGCCTGTCGCGCCGCCCGGGGTATCGCCGATGTCCTGGAAGGACGCATTGCTCACCAGCTCGCCGCCGAGGTAGATGTCCGCAGAACGCACCGAGCCCCAGGTCGCGCCAATTACAAAAGATGTGCATTCGCCGATCGCATTGCCCGCGCTGTTCAAGACCTGTGGCAGCTTCAGGCTGGAATAAAGTGCGGATTTCAGCAACCGCAGGCCGGAAGAACCGGTGTCCACCATCACGTGGTCGATCGTCTGGCAGGCTGCCGTTGCCGGTGTCGTGCCCGGCGCACAGACCGTGACCGTGACGTAGGCGACATTGATCGATCGGCTGAGCGTCGGTACCGGCCCGGCATCGACATTAATTCGAAGCGTGTTTAAGGTCGTAGCCGGCCCGGTCGTCGGCGGCGGCGTTCTCAACGGGCCGGTATTTCCACCGGCATTTGTAGGAATGGTGGCCGGTGCACCTCCACCTCCTCCTCCGCACGAGGCCAGCAACACGGCAGCCACGGCCAGCGCTGGCAGTTTCGGTGCAAGAGATACAGGTTTGAATTTCATCGGAATCGTTGCGCGGCCTTGCATTTCAGATTCGACTGTCGTACAGGATTTTCAGCGCTCATTCTATCCACGTCCACACCCGCACTTGATATCGGAATTGTTTGAAAATTGTATCAAGTCTGTTGCATGCGTTTTATTGGCTGGAAACCGGATGGGGTTCGTATCTTAGCCAAGTACCATATTATCAGCCGCACATATTCCATCGACGGCGCAATCCGGTATTTAACCAAGTCATCGAAACTGTAATAGAATTGCATCTGCCGTGGGTACGATCCGATGACGAAATGTCGGCTTCCCCGGCGTTCAGCAATAAAGCTGGCCCGCCCATCAAATTCATTGCAATTTTTCCTATCGAGCGCCCATCCAAATTGATTACCGTCAGCATTAACGGCACGACCCGACAGCTTCCCGATTGCGCCGTTGTGGCCGCCCTCCTGGAAGAAATGGGTCTGGCCGGCAAGCGCATCGCCCTGGAACGGAACGGCGAGATCGTGCTGCGCAGCACGTTCGCTACGCAGCAATTGGCGGATGGCGATAAACTGGAAATCGTGGTGGCCGTTGGCGGAGGCTAGCCGGGTCAGCAGGTGGCCGCGCAAAGTTAAACAACAGGAAATTTTATGAACGACAAATTGATCATCGCAGGCAAAACCTACTCATCCCGGCTGTTGGTTGGCACGGGGAAATACAAGGATTTCACCGAAACCAGGGCAGCAGTGGAAGCCAGCGGCGCGGAGATCATCACCATCGCGATCCGGCGCAGCAACATCGGCCAGAATCCCGGCGAGCCAAGCCTGCTGGAGATCCTGCCGCCGTCGCAATACACGCTGCTGCCCAACACGGCCGGGTGCTATACCGCCGAGGACGCGGTGCGCACCCTGCGTCTGGCGCGCGAACTGCTCGATGGCCACAGCGTGGTCAAGCTGGAAGTGCTGGGTGACCCGCAATCGCTTTATCCCAACGTGACCGAAACTATCGTGGCGGCGAAGACGCTGGTTGCTGAGGGCTTTCAGGTGATGGTTTATACCTCGGACGACCCGATCATCGCCAAACAACTGCAGGACATCGGCTGCGTCGCAATCATGCCGCTCGCTTCGCTGATCGGCTCCGGGATGGGCATCCTGAACCCGTGGAATCTGCAGCTGATCATGGAGCGTGTGCAGGTACCGGTGATCGTGGATGCGGGCGTCGGCACCGCATCGGACGCCGCGATCGCGATGGAACTGGGCTGCGACGGCGTGCTGATGAATACCGCAATTGCCGGCGCGCAGCAGCCGGTATTGATGGCCTCCGCAATGAAAAAGGCGGTGGAAGCCGGTCGTGAGGCCTATCTGGCCGGGCGCATGCCGAAAAAACTGTACAGCGCCAGCCCGAGTTCGCCGACGGCGGGAATCATCAGTTCGACGAGACCCTGAACTTTTCCTCCCTCATCTCTGCTTCCGCTCGCGGAAACAGGTCAATAAATTTCACCGACGCCATGACCGCAACCACTGACCCCAGCAAACGCCATATCCGCAGCTATGTACTGCGACAGGGCCGCGTGTCTCCCGCGCAACAGCGCGCCTGTGAAACCCTGCTGCCGCGCTTCGGCATCGCATACGCGGCAAAGAAACTCGACCTTGAACAGGCCTTCGGGCGCAATGCGCCCAAGATCCTGGAGATCGGTTTCGGCATGGGTGACAGCACCGCAAGCATCGCGCTCGCCCATCCGGAAAACGATTATCTGGCGCTGGAGGTGCACACGCCCGGGGTGGGCAATCTGCTGAAGCTGATCGACGCGCAGCGGATATCCAATATCCGCATCATGCAGCACGACGCGGTGGAAGTGCTGCGCGACATGATTCCCGCGAACACGCTGGACGGTGTGCACATCTTTTTCCCCGACCCGTGGCACAAGGCGCGCCACAACAAGCGCCGCCTGATACAGGCACCGTTCATCGCGCAACTGGTGACGAAGCTGAAGCCCGGCGGCTATATCCATGTCGCGACTGACTGGCAGGATTATGCCGAGCAGGTGCTGTCGGTATTGTCTGCCGAACCTTTGCTGGAAAATACCGCCACGGATCATGCGCCGCGCCCCGGTTATCGCCCGCTCACCAAGTTCGAGCAGCGCGGAATCCGGCTCGGGCACGACGTGTGGGATATGGTGTTCCGCAGGAAATGAAAGGTGCTGCGAATTCGACGGTCAAGCGCCGTCGAATTCCAGATTGGGCGCCCGGTTCAACAGCGCGGTGACCATTTCTGCCGGTGGAACATGCTCGTACAGTATCCGGTAGACAGCTTCGCAAATCGGCATCGCGACGCCCCGGCGCTCGGCAAGCTGGTGCACTTCGCGCACCGTATATACGCCCTCGGCAACATGCCCGAGCCTGTGCAATATTTCCGGCAAACCGAGCTGCTGCACCAGCAGCAAGCCGACCTGCCGGTTGCGCGACAAATCGCCGGTGCAGGTCAGGATCAAATCACCCACGCCGGACAACCCGCTGAGTGTTTCGGAACGCCCGCCGAGATTCAAGCCGAGCCGGGTGATCTCGGCCAGCCCGCGGGTCAGCAGGGCCGCGCGCGCATTTAGTCCCAGCCCCAAGCCGTCGCTGATGCCGGCCGCGATCGCCATCACGTTTTTCACCGCCCCGCCGACCTCGACGCCGACCATGTCGTTGCTCGCATAGATGCGCAGGTAAGCGTGGTGCAGCGCCTGCGCGGTGCTGCGCGCAAACTCCTCGTCGGCAGAGGCCAGCGTCAATGCGGTCGGAAAGCCCCGCGCCACTTCCTGCGCAAAGCTTGGCCCCGACAATACGCCGTACCTGGATTCCTCCGGCAACACTTCGGCGACGACCTGATGCGGCAGTTTTGCGGTCTCCGCCTCGAAACCCTTGCACAGCCAGACCACGTTAAATTGACGCGGCAATTGCACCAGCCGTTGCAAGGCTTGGCGCAATGCGGATGTGGGCACCGCGATGATCACCAGTTCTGCGTCCCCCAATGCGGACGGAAAATCCGCGCTTAATTCGATTTCCGCGGGCAGCCAAATGCCGGGCAGGTATTGCTGGTTGTGGCGCGTGGCTTTCATCGCGACGACTTGTGCGGCATTGCGCGCCCACAGCGTGACGCGATGATGGGCCGACAGACTGATGGCAAGCGCGGTTCCCCATGCTCCCGCGCCGATGATGGTGATCTTCATTTAATCGGAACAAACGGGATAAATGACATGGGGTGTACGCGGAGCGCCAGGCTGATTGTCAACGTGGCGCACCATTAAGGTCTGTCCGCGTTTTGCGACAACCGTCATCCGCTTATCCTCCCCAGACCTCGGCACTGCGGACATAGCCCAAATTGCCGTCCTGGTGGCGCACCCTGATCCAGCCGGTGCCGGTTGATTCAATAAATTCCAAGGCAACTTGCTGGCGCACCTGGAACAATCGCGGCGAGCGGGAATCGGGGGCCGCGCGTACATCCACCAGCGGCAGCAGCGCAAACACATAGTGCTTGTTGCTCAACGCCTGCTTTTCGATCCAATACAGTCCGCCGGAACGGTCGCGCACCTTGACCCAGCTTTCCAGCGTGACGACCTGTTCGAAAGGCATATAGCGATTCACCACGAACAGTTTTTTTGCACGGGTCGATGGCGCATCGTAAAGTATCGCGCTGCTGTCGCCGACCGATACATACTCCACCGCATGGGCTGGGCCGGCACCCAGCACCAGCAAGACAAGCACAGCCAGCCGGCAAGAGCAGAGCAGTTTCATCAGTGCGTGCTGGTCGGTACAGCGGCCTGTGCCTGCTGCTTCTGCTGCTGGTAGATCGCATCGAAATTTATCGGGTTCAGCAGCACCGGCGAGAAACCGCCGCGCACCACGACATCGGAGACGACCTCGCGCAGGTAGGGAAACAGGATGTTCGGGCACATCACTGCCAGGATCGGTTCCAGTTCATCGGTCGGCACATTGCGTATCTGGAATATCCCGGCCTGGTCGACCTCGACCAGAAACATGATCTTTTCGCCAACCTTGGCGGTAACGGTCGCCTTCACCTGCACCTCGAACAATCCCTCCTCGATGGAACCGGCCTGGGTGTGCAGCTGAATATCGACCTGGGGACTTTCCCGCGACAGGAAAATTTTCGGTGCATGGGGTATTTCCAGCGAGAGATCCCTGATGTAAATCTTGTCCAGGTTGAACATCGGCTGGTTGTTTTCTGCGGCTGCTTCGGTCATGTGGTTTTCCTAAGAAATATTTTGCGGGAATCAGGCCCTTGCCAGCAGCGAATCCAGTCCGCCGGCGCGGTCAAGCGCTGCCAGGTCATCAAAGCCGCCAACATGCACGCCATGGATAAAAATCTGCGGCACGGTGCGCCGACCCCCGGCTTTCTCGATCATCTCGTCGCGCAATTCCGGTTGCAGGTCGACACGGACCTTGTCGATCTGTTGAACCCCTTTGCGTTTCAGCAGCTGCTCGGCACGAACGCAATAGGGACAAACCGCGGTGCAATACATCAATACCGCTGCCATGGCTATTTCTCCAGCGGCAACTGGCTCTTTTGCCATGCCAGAATACCGCCCGCCAGATTGAAGGCCTGTGAAAATCCCTGTCTGGCCAACAGAAAGCAGGCCGTGCCGGAACGATTACCGCTTCGGCATACCACCACGATTGGATGATCCTTGTATTTTTCGAGCTCGCCCATGCGTTCCTTGAGCTTGCCCAGCGGAATGAATTTCGAGTTCAGCACATGCCCTGCATCATATTCGCTCCGCTCGCGCACATCCAGGATGATTGCATCCTTGTGGTTGATCAGTTGCAACGCAGATGTGATATCCACCTCCTTGATACCGCGAAAGCGGTTTCCAAAAAACGACCACAACAGCATGATGCCGCTGAAGAATGCGATCGAAATCGGCAGGATATTACTGATGACGAACTGCACGGGCATGCTCCTTTTCTTTTTGGGTCGCAAATTCTAACAGAGCCGAAAAGTGGGCAGGGTCTTTTTCCGCCAGGTCCGTCAGGAATCGATGGGCCTCGCCATCACCGGGATATGACCAGATGGCCTGTTCCCACAACTGCTCGGCCTTGCCCAGCTGGCCGTCCTGGGCCAGGAAAAGTGCTTGCCGGTATACCACCGGCGCAATCGGCAGGTAGCGCATCACATTGGCACCCAGCGCGACTTTTTGCGCGATGCGGTCGGCATTCAACTCGGTATAGGTGAACATGTACATTTCGGCATAGGGTGACAGCAACGGCTGGTTGTATGCCGCAATCAGCCCGGAACGAATTAGCGGGAATGTTGCTGCAATGCTGCCTGAAACCGGACGTAACGCCAGGGTATTTTTCAGCTGCTGGTAACCGATGCGCAGCTGTATCAGCGTAAACAATCCCAGCAGCACGATGATCAGCAGCGATATGCGCCCGATATTGTGCAATTCCAGGCGGTAGCGCGTTTCATCGAACGCACCCAGCAGAACCGCCGCGATGGCCACGAAATAGGCATACCACAGCGGGTATTCGAGCAGGCTGTGTATCGCCAGCACGCCCAGCATGGAATAACCCCACCAATGTGCCCCGCTCAGTACTGCGCGTCTTGTGCCGTGCAACCAGATCCCGAGCGGGACCAACAACGCCAGCAATCCCGCAATGCCGGCAACCGCTGCCATCTGGAACACCAGGTTATGCGCGTTGTTGTAAAGCCCAGAGATATTGTTTGCCTGAAGCTGCGGCAGCATCTGGAAATGTTGCCAGGCGAATTGCCCGAAGCCGATACCGAGCAAGGGCGATTGGGCGAACATCAGCAACGCTTCATGCCACAGGTAAAGTCGTATGCTGCCGCCGGTATCGCCGCCGCCGTTGTAGGTGAGCAGGCGCTGGACAGTATTCGTTTCGTTGCCGCCCCCTGCCATGAAGTGCATTTGTACCAGCATATGCATCAGAACAAACCCCGCAACCAGCAGCAGGCTGTAGCGCAACAGCGGTTTCATCGTTGCCTCGCGCCGTGCCAGCCACCACGCCATAAAGATCATCAGCGCCAGGTACAGCCAGGTACTGCGCGATCCACTCAACGTCATCGAAAACAGCAACGGAAAAGTCAGCAGAATCGCATAAACCGGTTTGACCGATCGCTGTTGAAACAGCAATCCCAGCGAGATCAAACCCAGCGCCAGGTAATCGGCGTAATGGTTTGGCTGGGCAAGATTCCCGTATATGCCAGCGGAAAGATCCAGCGCGATGACCGGATCCAGAAAGGTATGCCATTGGAAATGCTGCAATACACCGATCATGGCATTGAGCTCCGCCCCGATCAGCAAAAAAATCGCCAGTGCGCGCGACAGTCTTGCCAGTCCGAAGCTATCGCGAAACCTGGCACCGAGCATCATCAGCAGGGCTGCAAACAGAAAATACAGGGCGTACAGCAACGCCTGGCCGAAATAGGCGACTTTGCCGAGCGCCAATTGCAGCAGCAGAACCACGATCAGCAAGGCAGGGAGTTGCGCGATACGGGGAATCTCGGGCCGTTGCCAGAATTCGCGGGCGATCAGCAGGGTAACGGCGAGCACGCCCAGCATTGCGCTCCACCATTCCTGGTCAAACGAAGTCAGCGGATTTTCATGACGGTAATGCAAAAACGGGAAAGCCCACATCAGCCCGACCAGGA
This sequence comes from Gallionella sp., assembly GCA_049684555.1. Lineage (GTDB taxonomy): Bacteria > Pseudomonadota > Gammaproteobacteria > Burkholderiales > Gallionellaceae > Gallionella. The sequence goes on from JBAVGB010000055.1 coordinate 28,082, forward strand.
TCAGGCTGATGCGGGCCCAATTGAACGTTGACGGCCGGATGGACGCGGGCGATTGATTCAGCACGAACCGCTTTTTACGCCGAACCTGGCAAGAATATTGTTCAGCGGACAGATGCGGGTAAAGCCGCTCTGGAACAGGTTCAACCCGACAAAAGCGGTGAAAAACAGAAAATATTTGCTCACAAACACCGGACTGGCCTCGACGCCCAGCGCCAGTGAAAGCAATACAAACGAACCTGCGACGATACGAACGATGCGTTCCGAATTCATGGTATTGAAGCTCCTCAAGTTTGGATTTAAGCCGATTTTACTGGATTTTTTTGTACAGGGTGGCGTAATACAACACCGGGATCACCACCAGCGTCAGCACGGTGGAGACCAGGATGCCGAAAATCAAGGCGATCGCCAACCCGTTGAAAATCGGGTCGTCCAGTATGAACAGTGCGCCCAGCATGGCCGCCAGGCCGGTCAGGACAATCGGTTTGGCTCGGGCGCTCGCAGCCGCGATCACCGCGTGCTGTGCATCCACCCCGTCGCGAATTTGCATGTTGATGAAATCCACCAGCAGGATCGAATTGCGCACGATGATGCCCGCCAGCGCGATCATGCCGATCATCGAGGTCGCTGTGAACTGGCTGCCCAGCAGCGCATGGCCGGGCATCACGCCGATGATGGTAAGCGGGATGGGCGCCATGATGACCAGCGGCACCAGGTAGGACTTGAACTGTGCCACCACCAACAGGTAAATCAGCAACAGGCCCACGCCATAGGCGATGCCCATGTCGCGGAAGGTCTCGTAGGTAACCTGCCATTCCCCGTCCCATTTCATTGCATAGCCGGCATAGGGATCACTCGGCTGCCTGAAGAAATATGTGGTCAATTTTCCGCCCTGTTCCAGGGGCATGTTGCTCACCTTGCTGTTGATGTCGAACATGCCGTACAGCGGGCTGTCGATTTTCCCGGTCATGTCGCCGAACACATACACCACCGGCAGCAAGTCCTTGTGGTAGATCGGGTAGTCGCGTTTCATCGCAATCACCTGCACCACTTCCGACAGCGGAACCAGCACGCCGTCGCGGGCCCTGACCTGGAGTTTCAGCACGTCATCGATGCTGCTGCGGTCATCGGGCGGCAGACCGATGCGCAACGGCGGTGCGTATTTCGCATCCGGATCGTGCAATGAGGTGACGTCCTGCCCGGACAATGCGACGCTGATCACATCAACGATGTCACGCGGCGCAACGCCCAGCAATGCCGCCTTGCTCTGCAAAACGCGCAGCAGCAGCTTCGGCGCGGTCTTGGTCACCGTATCATCTATGCCGACGATGTCCTCGGTCTTGCTGAACTGTTCGCGAACCCGGGTCGCCACCTGGCGCGCTCCCTCGTAGTCGGGCCCGTATATTTCCGCAACGATCGGCGACATCACCGGCGGGCCGGGCGGCACCTCGACGATCTTCACGTTCGCGCCCCAGGCAGCGGCGATTTTCTGTATCGGTTTCAGCGCGTCTGTGGCGATCTCATGACTGGTACGGCTGCGATGATGCTTGTCGCGCAGGTTGACCTGGATATCGCCCTGCTCTGATTCATCGCGCAGGTAGTACTGGCGAACCAGGCCGTTGAAGTTGATCGGCGAAGACGCGCCGGCATAGGCCTCGTAATCGGTCACTTCCGGCACGGTTGCCAGATAGCCGCCGATATCGTGCAGCACCCCGCTGGTCTGCTCCAGCGGGGTGCCCGCAGGCATATCCACGACAATTTGAAATTCCGATTTGTTGTCGAACGGCAGCATTTTCAGTATCACCAGTTTCACCACGCCCAGCGACACCGCCAGCAGCAAGCCGCCAAATACCGCCAGCCATAATTTGCGCCGCGCGGGTTTGCCGTGCACGCCATTCAGGAACGGCGTCAGGTACTTTGTGAAGAATCGATGGATTTTGGTATCGCGCTCATCCTGCACAACGTCATGGTGGGCGCCGGCAAAGCGCAGCGCCAGCCAGGGGGTAATGATGAATGCCACTGCCAGCGAAATCACCATGCCCATGCTGGCGTTGATCGGTATCGGGCTCATGTACGGCCCCATCAGTCCCGTGACAAAGGCCATCGGCAACAGCGCGGCGATCACCGTCAGGGTGGCGAGTATGGTGGGGCTGCCCACTTCATCCACCGCTTCCGGTATGATTTCCGAGAGCGGCTGATGGGTTGCCAGCGCGCGACGCCGATGGATGTTTTCGACCACCACGATCGCGTCGTCCACCAGGATACCGATGGAAAAGATAAGTGCGAACAGCGATACGCGATTCAGGGTGAAACCGTACGCCCAGGACGCAAACAGGGTCGCCAGCAGGGTCAGCATCACCGCGACGCCGACAACAAATGCTTCGCGCCGGCCCATGGTCAGCCACACCAGGGCAACCACCGCAGTCGTGGCGAACAGCAGCTTCTCGATCAGCTTGACCGCCTTGTCGTTGGCGGTTTTGCCATAATTGCGCGTGACAGAGACATGCACATCGTCGGGAATCACGCTGCCCTTGAGTTCATCCACGCGCGCCAGCAGCTTGTCGGCGATCACCACTGCGTTGGCGCCCGGCTTCTTGGTGATCGCCAGGGTCACAGCGGTGAATTCGCCCTTGGCCTTGATTTGCTCGTCGGCTGCGGCGGGACCGGTACCCAGCCACACATAGCTGCTCGGCTGGTCGGCCCCGTCCTGTATTTGTGCGACATCGCGCAGGAAGACCGGCCTGCCGTCGGACACCCCGATCACCAGCTGTTTCACTTCATTCGCATCACTCAGAAAACTGCCGGTCTGCACCAGTATTTCGCGGTTGTTCTGCACCAGATTCCCGGCATTGCGTGACACGTTGGCCGATTGCAGGGCGGCGCCCACATCCTGTACGGTGAGATGGAAAGCATTCAGGCTTTCCGGGTCGAGCAGCACACGCACCACATGCTGGGTCCCTCCCAGCGTAGTGACTTCGCGTGTACCCGGCACACGCTTCAGTTCCGCTTCGATCGCGTGCGCCACCTGGGTCAGTGCCAGACCGCCGCCGATTTCCTGGTCGCGCCACAGCGTCAGCGCCACCACCGGCACATCGTCTATGCCCTTGGCCTTGATGATGGGGGGCAGCACACCCAGCGTCGCCGGCAACCAGTCAGAATGCGAGTTGAGCACGTCATACAACTTGACCAGTGACGCGATGTGCTGTTCGCCGACCTTGAACTGCACGGTAATGATTGCCATGCCGGGCTGCGAAACCGAATAGATATGGTCCACGCCGGCGATCTGGGACAACACCTGCTCGGCCGGCGTGGCCACGGTTTGCGCCACATCCCTGGCGGAAGCGCCCGGATAGGCGATCATCACGTTCGCCATGGTCACGTTGATCTGCGGTTCTTCCTCGCGCGGTGTGACCAGCAAGGCAAACACGCCCAGCAGCACGGCTACAAGCGCCAGCAGCGGGGTCATTTGCGAATGTAAGAATAATCTGGCGATACGTCCTGAAATACCCATGCCTTTTCCAAATTCCGATTAAAGAGGTGAAATTCCGAAGTCAAGGCCGAGAGGAGTCTCGTGCCTTGCCCTGATAAACTTGAATTACTGTTTCATGCCCGCCTTGATCGGGTCCAGCGCCACTTGCTCGCCCGGATTGAGTCCCGCCAGCACTTCCACTCCATCGGCAGTTTCTTCGCCCAGGCGCACCTGGCGCAATTTGACGCCGCCATTTGCGTCAACCACGTAAACGGCCACCACCTCGCTGCGGTGCAGCACCGCGCTGGCCGGTATCACCAATCGGTTGGCAGTCCCCACCACGAAATGTGCGCGCACGAACATTCCAGGATATACACCCGGCTCATCGGCGGGAAGATTGACCCGGACCAGCGTGCTGTGGGTCCGCGCATCGGCGAGCGGCTGCACGATGACGGATGCCGCCTTGATCCAGCGGTTCAGCGAAGGGACTTCTACCGTCACCTTGGGATGCGTTCCGATGTCCGGCAATTTGTATTGGGGCACGCTCACCACCACGCGCATTTCTGCCGGATCGAATCCAGTCATCAGCGGTTTGCCCGGCTCGACCATCTCGCCGACTTCCACCAGTCGTGCCGCGACCACCCCGCTGTAGGGTGCCAACACCGCAGTGTAACCATGAGTGAGGCTCGCCTGGCCTGCACTCGCCTCACTGGCTGCAGCCTGGGCCCTCGCCACCTGATAATCCGCCTCGGCCTTGTCCAGGGCGGATTGGCTGATGAACTTCTGTTCGAACAATTGTTTGGCGCGCTCATAGGCGGCTTTGGCGTTCTGCAGCGTGGCCTGTGCCTGCTGAACCATCGCATTGCTGCCGGCCAGGGCTTGTGCAGTTTCGCGTTCATCGATACGCAACAGCACCTGCCCCTTCTTGACGTGGCTGCCAACGTCAAAATTGATCTCCTTGATACGCCCGCTGATCTGCGCGGATACGGTGGATTGGCGCGTTGCTTCCACCAATCCCTCTACGCTGTATGTTTCTTCTACCTCGCGATACTGAACCTTGGCGACGGCCAGACCCCCTGCCGTACCGGCAACCGGTGTAGCGGGTTCCGCCGCATTAGCGTATGCCGTTGCCGTGCCCAGCAACAATAGGCTAAAGACCAAAATTTTATTCATCGCATTTACCCCTCAGTGATTCATATATATAAGAATTTGCTAATATACAAGAAACCATGACATTTGTCATCAAGTCATGTCGCCACCCTCAAAGACCTCATCCTTACCGCGTGCCGCCGGGAATCAACGGCATCGGCCTGTTTTTGGACGGATGTCCGATTTAAACAATGCCTTGCCGCAGCATCAGACCGCGCGGATTGCCGCGCAACTCTCGCTCACCAGCACCGGTCCGCGATAAATCAGGCCGGTATACAACTGCACCAGCGATGCGCCGGCCCTGATCTTTTCTGCCGCATCCGCGCCGCTCAGAATACCCCCCACGCCGATGATGGGCACGGCGCCCTGCAGTTCCGCGGCAAGCTGCCGGATGACGGAAGTGGATTTGTCGCGCACCGGTGCCCCGCTCAGACCGCCGCTTTCCGTGCAATGCGGCAGGTTTTCCACACCCTCGCGCGCGAGCGTGGTATTGGTGGCGATCACACCGTCAATGTGATGTTGCATCAGCAGCCGGGCAATTTGTGCGACTTGCCCGGGTTCCAGATCAGGAGCTATCTTCAGTGCGATCGGCACATATTTGCCGTGCTCGTCGGCAAGCGTCCGTTGTCCTGACTTGAGCTTGGCCAGCAAATCACCCAACGCCTGTTCTTCCTGCAACTGGCGCAGGTTCCTGGTGTTGGGAGAGGAAATATTGACGGTAATGTAGCTGGCATGAACGTAGACTTTGCGCAGACAGGCCATATAGTCATCAGCCGCATTCTCGATCGGTGTGGCGGCATTCTTGCCGATGTTGATGCCGAGTATGCCATGGTAATCGGCACGCCGTATATTCTCGATCAGCCTGTCCACGCCATCGTTGTTGAAGCCCATGCGGTTGATGATGGCGCCGGCTTGGGGAAGCCGGAATAGCCGCGGCTTCGGATTGCCGGGTTGTGGCAGCGGGGTGACCGTGCCGACTTCGATGAAGCCGAAGCCGAGTGCAGCCAGTCCGCCTATGCAGTCGCCGTTTTTGTCGAGTCCGGCGGCAAGGCCGACCGGATTGGGAAAAACGAGCCCCATCACCGTGCGCGGATCCGCAACGGGATGCGGCGCAGTTATACCTGCCAACCCCAATGCATAAAGCGCATTCAAACCCGCAAGGGTAATACCGTGCGCGGTTTCCGGGTCAAGATGGAACAGCACTGGGCGCAACAGGGAATACATGACTAGCGTTCCTTGCCTAGTGTGGCGGTCATCTTCATGCCGGCTCCCCACCGCGCCCGGATATGCTCGGCACACCAGGTGCCGAAGCTGCCGGGGCTTCAGGAGGATGCGTGAATGATTTTTCAAGCAGGCGCCATTCTCCGTCCAGCAAGCCTTGCGCCGGCCGGTATTGCGTTTTATAAGCCATTTTGCGGCTATTTTCGATCCAGTAACCCAGATAAACGAAATCCAGATCGAGTTTGCGGCACAGCTCGATTTGCCACATGACGTTGTATATCCCGAAACAGGCACGGGTGATATCCGGCTCGTAGAAGGTATAGACCGAGGACAGACCGTCGCTGAGCAAGTCGATCACACTGACCATGCGCAGCACACCTTGGTCGCGAAACTCAACCAGCAGCGTATCAACATGGCTCAGCAGCAGGAAGTTTTGATACGACTCGCGGTCATCCTTGTCCATGCCGCCGTCCTTGTGCCGGGCGTGCTGATAGCGCTGGTAGAGCTCGTAATATTCGGCTTTGTCCTGAAGCGGGTGGAGCGTAGCCTCGAGATGTGCGTGCTGCTTCCATGCGCGCCGTTGTGAACGGTTTGCCGCGAATTGCTTGGCCAATATGCGCAAGGGGACGCAGGCATGGCAATTGTCGCAATGCGGCCGGTAAGTATAGGAACCGCTGCGGCGGAATCCGCGCTGCACCAGTTCCGAATACACCGGCGAACTGATCAGCAAGGCGGGCGTGGCGACCTGCGAGCGCGCCTGCTGATCGGACAGATAGCTGCACGGATAGGGCGCCGTCAGATAATAATGCAGCGCCGAAAGCGGGATGTCGTTAAGCAGGCTCATCCAAAAAGATCGCTGTCAAATTGCCAGCCGGTCTGGTGACCGGTGGAAGATTTTTCATTTACCGGCGTACAGTGTATCAATTCTTTGACGCTTGCAATAAATTCGCCGCGCGGAATTTCGCGGGCGCCCAGCGAAGCCAGGTGCGGAGTGTACATCTGGCAATCGATCAAGCCGAACTGCCAGCGCTCCAGTTGTGCGGCAAGATGGGCCAGCGCGATCTTGGAAGCGTTGCTGGCCAAGCTGAACATCGATTCGCCGTAGAACATCCTGCCGATGCCAACACCGTACAAACCGCCCACCAGCCTGCCGTCCATCCAGGTTTCCACCGAATGCGCATATCCGGACTGGTGCAGTTCGCAATAGGCTGCAATCATGTCTTCGCCTATCCAGGTACCGGACTGCGCTGCACGCGGAGCGGCGCAGCAGCGCATCACCTGTTCAAAGACGGTATCGCAGCGAACATCATGGCCGGTGTCGCGCAATGTTCTGGCAAGCGACCTGGAAATCCTGAACTCACCGGGGACCAGCACCATGCGCGGATCGGGGCTCCACCACAGAATCGGCTCGCCGGGATTGAACCAGGGGAATATTCCTTGACGGTACGCTTCCAGCAGCTTGGGCGCGGTCAAATCGCCGCCTGCGGCAAGCAGTCCATTCGGCGAAACCAGCGCGGTTTCGACCGGCGGAAAGGGTGTGTCCTTTGCAAGCCATGAGATCATCGTTGCTCCCCAAACATCTGGTCATCAGCTGTAATTTGTGGTTATATTGCCATGCGCAATGGAATTTGGTTTAAGGGGCGGCGAATGTTATCGGTGATATTTGGGAAAAAGTCTGATCATCCCCTGGCGGATATCAAATCCGTGCAGGCATTGCTGGAAAACCTGCCCAGGAACGACGCTTACAAGTCGCTCATGGAATTGACCGACCTGGTAGAGTCGGTGACGGAACAGGACAACTTCAAGCTCGACCACCATTTTGCCGTGCTGCGCATGATAGACGATGCCGCCCAGCCTTACGCACGGAAATTATCGCGCGAGTATTTTACACCGTTCGAGATTAACAAATTCCAGGATAACCGTCTCTGGTCGCTGTTGGGCAATTATTACCGCCAATCCGCGAATGCCTATCACGAGGTGTTCAATCGTTTTTGCAACGCCGACAAGGGCAGCAGCACCATCAGGATACACATACCCCTGCTGACCGCACGCGCGGTATACGCACTGATCTGCAAATTGAAATTTATCAGCGCCCGCTATGGGCAGGTCGAGAACGAAATCTGGACAAACCTGGCGCTGTTCTACAAACATGCCGAACAACTCCAATATCTCGATACCCAGGTCAAACTTTATCCCAGCATGCTCGGCAATACGTCGGTCAAATGCGAGGTGGGAAGCATGCTGGTATGGTACGACAGCGGACTGAGCGCGTTGAATCCGCTTTATATACATCTTGTCGAGCGCCTCGTGGCACAATATTGTCCTTCCATCGACATACGTTCTGAACTGGACGGTACCGCCCGGCTCTGCTTTAATTTGAACATCCCCGCCGAACCAACCCGGATCAACATGGACGCCACCACGCACCCGGCCATGCGCTTCATCAGCATGCCAACGCTGCAGGCCAGGCTGGAAGAGCTGATGAAGGTGCTGAAGAAGAATATCGTTCCGGACAATCTTTCACTGGGCGGAAGCTATGAAGCCGAGGTTGTCAGGAATGCCGTGCAGCATCTGCTTACTTACCTGATTGCCCCGCCGGTGAGACGTAATGCAAGGCGCATGGCAAACGTAACCTTGAATGTGGTCAGCGGCCTCGACCAGGTGCTTGGACATACAGATCCGCATCATTACAACGAAAATGCGGCGGCGCGCTGGGTTACCGAGGAGATCAGTGTCGGCGGGTTCAGCAGCGCCTTGCCCTCCGGCAGCGATGGGATCGGGATCGGAACCCTGCTTGGAATTCAGCCCGATGGCATGCCGCATTGGGGCGTGGCGGTGGTACGGCGGCTGCTGCGCGACGATGCGAACCATATGCACGCCGGCGCGGAAATTCTGGCCAACCAGGTTGCCTGCGTGTACCCGAATCCCAGCGGCGAAGAACCCGGCGACGGCCGGCCGGCCCTTTGGCTTTATCCCAAGCAGGGTGACTTATCCGGTGGAACTCAGTTGTTGCTGATGACCGCGGATACTTTTTCTGCCAGCCAAAGCCTGAAAATTGAACTGGACGGAAAACGATATCTGCTGATTCCGACCGGATTGAAGGAAAAAGGCCTTGATTATGATTTGGCAAAGTTCAAGGTCATCGAACAGGAATCCGATCCTGAACCGGCAAGCTGAGCCTGCCCAGGTTCGGCAGGAAACCGCGCCCTTGCCCCTAGCTGGTTTGACGAGCCAGCCAAGCCCCGATATCAACGAGTTCTTCGCCGCATACCGAATGTTGCATCGCGTATTCATGCCATTCCACCGCATAGCCCAAACCCAGCAACGCATCTCTTGATGCCATACCCAATGCATGAGGTATCACCGGGTCACCGCGACCGTGTGCCATGAATATCGGCGTTTCCTTGGATTCGGCCAGCGCCTCCCCTTTCGCATTGTCCACCAGTGGCAAATAGGTTGACAATGCCAGCACCCCCCCCAACGGAGCTCTCTGGCGCAGCGCGGTATGCAGCGCTACAGCGCCGCCCTGGGAAAAGCCGGCCAGAAAGATGTGGTCAAGCGCAATGCCGTGTTTCACTTCCCGGGCGATCAGGTCCTCTACCATTGATTGCGACGCGCGTAGTCCGGCAGCGTCCTGCTCAGCATCGATACTGGGGGCAGCGATGTCATACCAGGCACGCATCACCAATCCGCCATTGATCGTTACCGGCCGCAACGGCGCGTCGGGAAAAACATAACGCATCGCGACCGGCACTTTCAACTCCTGTGCAATCGGCACAAAGTCCGAGCCATCCGCACCCAAACCATGCAGCCAGATGATGCTGTGCCGGGGATCCTTGCCGGATTCGAGCGTTATGTGGGCAGGAATGTAGCTCATGCCGGCTCGGGAATGATCTCGCGCAACACCTGAAATATCTCGCGATAATTCCTGTGTGGCTTTTGCGCCTCCATCTCCTTGTGCGCGTTGCGTATCAGCGTGCGCAGCCTTTGCGCGTCTGCTTCAGGATGGGCGGCAAGCAGTTCGGTGAGCGCGCCATCACTTTCCAGCAAGCGGTCCCGCCATCGTTCGAGCTGGTGCATGTACGCCACATGATGCTGTGACTTTCCCTTCCACGCATCCAGCTTGGCGATGATCGGTGCTGGATCGACTTCGCGCATCAGCTTGCCGATGTACTGTATCTGGCGGCGCTGTGCGCCGAACTTGTTGATGTTCTCCATCTCGAGCAAGGCTTCCCGAAGTGTCTCCGGAATGTCGAGCTGGGCGATCTGGTCCTTGCCCAGTTCGGTCAGTTCCTTGCCGAGGTCGCGCAACTCGTGCATTTGCTTCTTGACCTTGGTCTTGCTCGGCGGGAGCTCTTCCTCTTCATCGACCTCGGCAGGCTGGCTGCGCAAACCGCGCCCGCGGGTAGTTTGGTTCTCCGTTTTGCGCAGTTCGTGACGCCCATGCGGCCGAATTACTTCCACGCCGTCATCGTCGTGCTCGTCTTCGTCATCCCCGAGATGGATGTGCAGCGGCTCGTTATCGTCGAGAGGTTTATTGTTTGAATTCATATCCGTTAATGTGTGGCTGCTGTTAATGTGCTTGTGGGATGCTGCTATGATAGCGCCTTTCATCGATAATCCGCTTAGCATATGGACAACATGGTTTCTCCCGCCCCGCGTTTCTCCCACCCGGCCGACGTGTTGCGCAACATCGCGCAGGACATGCTGGATTATGCCAAACAGCGGGGCGCATCCGCAGCAGCCGCCGACGTCTCGGAAGGATTCGGACAAGGCGTAACGGTGCGGCATGGCGCAGTTGAAACCATCGAATACAACCGCGACAAAGGACTTGCAATCACCGTCTATATCGGACAGCAGCACGGCAATGCCAGCACTTCGGATTTCTCGCCCCAAGCGATGCGCGACACGGTGGATGCGGCCTTGTCCATCGCCCGTTATACCGCAAAGGATGATTGCTCTGGCCTGCCCGAGGCCGACATGCTGGCACGCGATTGCACGGACATGGATTTGTACCATCCTTGGGATTTGCCGGTCGATGCCGCGATCGCATTGGCGCAACAGTGCGAGCATGCGGCTTTGGATGCCGATCCGCGCATCAACAACTCGGAAGGCGCGACCGTCAACCTGCACGAGGTTCAATTCGTTTCAGCCAATAGCCTGGGTTTCATCGGCGGCTATCCCAGTTCCCGCCACAGCCTCAGCTGCGCGGTGATCGCCGGACAGGATGACGCGATGGAACGCGATTACTGGTATGCCGTCGCGCGTGATGCCAAGGACCTGCCGGATGTGCAACAAGTCGGGCGGATCGCCGCGGAACGCACGGTACGCCGCTTGAATGCACGCCAGATCAAAACTATGCAAGTACCGGTCTTGTTTGAAGCCCCGATCGCGTCAGGTTTGCTGGGCAGCTTTGTGAACGCGGTAAGCGGGGGCAGCCTGTACCGCAAGTCCTCGTTTTTGCTTGACCAGCTCGACAAGTCCGTCTTCGCTTCTCACATCAACATCACCGACGTGCCGGACATTCCGAAAGGATTGGCCTCCAGCCCGTTCGATAATGAAGGCGTGCGTACCCGGCGTCGCATGATCGTTGAGAACGGCGTGTTGCGCGGCTATTTTCTCGGCAGCTACTCGGCGCGCAAGCTGGGACTTCGTTCCACTGGCAATGCGGGCGGAAATCACAATCTGATCCTGCAATCCGGAGCGCTTGATTTTGCCGGCTTGCTCAATACCATGTCGCGCGGACTCCTGGTGACCGAATTATTGGGCCAGGGCGTCAATTCCGTGACCGGCGACTATTCGCGCGGCGCGGCAGGCTTCTGGGTCGAGAACGGGGAGATTCAATACCCGGTCCAAGAAATCACGATCGCCGGTAACCTGAAAGACATGTACCGCAACATTATCGCCGTAGGTAGCGACGTGCTGGTGCAAGGTTCGCGGCAATGCGGCTCGATTCTGGTTGAAGGCATGACCGTTGCGGGGTGCTGAATCCGGACAGTCCTTGCAGTCCCGGATCGTACCGCCGGGCCTGGCGGTAGCGGCGGAATTCCACTTTTTCTATGCACGAATATCCCTGGTGGGTCGGTTCAGTGCCGAGGCAGGGGCTGCAAGGTCGAATTACACCAATAATGCAAACATTGCGGGGAAGTGCCGGTTATAAGTCCAATTTATGGACCGCCACGAAATCGGCGATTTTCTGTAGAAGCTCATCTTCCTGGTAGGGTTTGCCAAGATATGTGTTGACGCCCAGCTGCATCGCATATTCGCGGTGCTTGTCGGCCGTACGGGACGTGATCATGATGATGGGAAGATTCTCCGTTTCGGGAACGCGGCGCAATTCTCTGACCAGCGCGAAGCCGTCCATGCGCGGCATTTCGATGTCCAGTATCATCACATCCGGCATGAACTCCTGCAATTTCTCGAGAGCATCGACCCCGTCAGTCGCGGTCGTCACCTGATAACCGGCGCGGCTCAGGATACGGGACGTGATCTTGCGCACGGTGAGTGAGTCGTCAACCACCATGATCAGCGGCGAGGTATTGAGCGGTTTGTCGCTGGCCGCTGCTGCCATCTTGCCTACTCCGATACGCTGCGCAAACTGCGCCGGATTCAAAATCAGCACCGCCTTGCCGTCACCCTGCACCGTCGCGCCGGCTATCCCCGGCAGACGCGCCAACTGCGGTCCGATATTTTTGACCATCGCTTCCTGATTGCCGAGCAATTCATCGATATTCAGCGCAATTCGTTGCGTCCCGCTGCGCAACAGCAGCACCATATTGCGCAGCTGATTTTCCTGGACAGCCTCCATATCGCCCAGCAGATGCGGCAAATAGTAGAGCGGGTATGTATTGTCCTGCCAATCGACTTGCCGTGCTTTATGCAATGCTTCCATTTCAGCGGGTTTCACCTGGCGGACTTGCTCGACCAGGGTGGATGGGATCGCATAAACCGCGTCACCCGAACGCACCATCAGGACTTGCGTGACAGCCAGCGTGAGCGGCAAATAGATCAGGAATAGCGTACCTTCCCCGCGTTTCGAACTGACTTCGATACGCCCGCCCAATGATGATATCTCGCTGCGCACCACATCCATGCCGATGCCGCGGCCGGCGATTTCCGTGATTTCATTCGCGGTGGAAAGTCCCGGCGTGAATATCAGCTGCGCCAATTGATCATCACTGACCAGTTCATCGCTACGCAGCGTACCGTTGGCTATTGCCTTTTCGCGCAACTTTGCAAAATTCAGCCCGGCGCCGTCATCGCTGAACGCGAACTCCACTTCATTGCCTTCCTGGCGTACGCTCAGGCGTATCTCCCCGATCGGAAGCTTGCCGCTTTTCGCGCGCTGTTCTTCGTTTTCCAGGCCGTGTACGATCGAATTACGCAGCAAGTGCTCGAAAGGCGCGATCATTTTTTCCAGCACGCTGCGGTCCAACTCCACGTTGGTGCCTTGCAACTCAAGGTTGGCGCGCTTGTTCAATTCCTTCCCGGTCTGCCGCACGATGCGGTACAAACGATCGGTAATACTGTTAAACGACACCATGCGCACATTCATCAACCCCTGTTGCAAGTCCCTGTTTAGCCGCCCCTGCGCCAACATCACGGTGGCAGTCTGTTCCAGGTTTTGCAGCATCGATTGCTGGACGGTGTGCACGTCATGCACACTTTCATTCATGAAACGGGTCAATTCCTGCAACCGGGTAAACCGGTCAAACTCGAGCGGATCGAACTGTTCCGCATTGTCCTTTGCCAGCGTAACCCGCGCCTGCATCTGGCTTTCTGCCTGGATTTCCACCTCGCGCAGTTGCTGGCGCAAACGCACCACGCTGCCCGTCAATTCCAGCAAGCTTTCCTTGAGGACGCGCATTTCGGTTTCCATGCGCGAGCGTGACACACTGATTTCGCTGGCTTCGTTCACTAGACGGTCCACCACATCAGAACGCACACGCAGCATATTGCCGAGCTGGGCTCGTTCCATGGCGGGCTCCGTCGAACGTCGATCTCCCCTGCGTTCCACTCCCACCGGCTGATCTTCCGCGCGCCGTCCCGGCACCAGTTTGGCTTCTTCTGCGGGCTTGCCGCCGCGCAACTCTTTAAGCAGGGACGTAATACGATCGAAATCGCTTTCCAGACCATCCCAATACCCCGCTTCATCGCTCAACTGTGTTGCCGCCTGCACACGGTCTTCCATTTCATGGGCGATTTCACCAATACGCATCGCGCCCACCATGCGCGCACTTCCCTTCATGGTATGCAACAGCCGCTTTAATATAGGAACTTGCTGCTGATCATGAGGCGCTACACGCCATAAACGCAGTCCTTCGCTGATCTTGGGACACAGGTCGTCGGCTTCCTCGAGAAACACCGGAAGCAGTTGCTCGTCAACATCATCGGAAACGGCCGGTTTGTTCGCTTCAGCGTATGCCTGATCAGACCTGGTAAACAGGTCCGGTTTCAACACCCCTTCTTCCGGTCTCTGCGGTTCTGCAAGCGCGTCACGCAACTTGTCCTCGCCCGGCAGAAGCGATTCAACCATGCCTACGGGGACTTGCAGTTCGTTCGCGCCGGCATCTTGCTGTTGCGGCGATAATTCAAGCGGCTGCGGCATAATCGCCTGCTCTGCGGGCGACTCCACCCTAGCAGGCTCGGGAACCACCTCAATGAAATTATCCCTGTCGGACAGCAGTTGACTGACTAAATCACCGCGCAACTGTGGAGTTTCCTTGTTGCAGACACTCTGTATCATTTCGTCCAGGGCAGCGACGGCATGATCGAGCATCTGCAATTGGCCTTCGCCCAGCGTAAATATCTTGTCCAGGCGCGCCTGTAGCCAGCCTTCCAGGGCGTAGGCCAGCTCAACCACCGCGGCAAAACCCATGGTGCGACTCACTCCCGCCAGCGTGTGCGCGGCACGCATGAAATCATATTGCACTGTCGGCGGGGCGGCGGTGCGCAGCTCTCCAAGCTGCTGATGCAGAACCGCTATATTTTGCTTGATTTCGGCGCTGGCGATGCTGAACAAAACCGGGGAATACGATGTTGCATCGGCTTCAGCAACAGCTTTTTCCGAAATGGCCGGGGCGGTTGCGGACGGTGCGGCCGCACCTTGGCCTGGGCCTGCACCCGCATCGGGCAGTAAGGCAGCAGGCGAAACGGTCGGTTGTAGCCCGGAATCGAGACCGTCTTCGATTTGTTGCGCAGTCGCGATCAGGTTTCCGGCCTCGATAATCACCTCACCCTTTTTGCCGAGCGTATCCACCCAGCCGACAAAGGACTGCGCCGTCATCTTGATGAAGTTCAGCAGACTGGGCGTGGCAATTTTGTTGTGCTGCAGCCATTTGTTCATGGCACGCTCCACACACCAGGCCACTTCGCCGAGATCGGTCAGTCCGACCATTCGTCCGCTGCCCTTCAAGGTATGGAAACCGCGCCTTATCGCTACCAGAGGCTCATGACTGTCCGGATGCAGCTGGCAGGTGTCAAGATTCCTCAATATGGTGGCCAGAACCTCTTGTGCCTCTTCCAGAAATATGGCGAGCAACTCCTGATCCTCTTCCGACCGGTGCGGCGCCTCAATTGAGACATCTGCCGATTCAAGCGGGGCGATTTCAGGAGATGCATTATCCGGTGGCTGCTCGGCTGACAGAGTGAATGAAAATTCGGGAACAGGTTCGACTGGCGTCATCTCAGTTTGCGCCGTTTCCCCGGACCGCATTGCATCCTTGCTTGTCGCATCCTTGCTTGTCAGTTGTTCGGCGGCCTGGTCCTGTCCGCGCATCCCCGGCAATGCCGCCTGGATTCCTGACGCATCGGCCGAATGACCATGTGTCAGATTCTGAAAGTAGTCTTCCAGCGCACTTATCGCATCGGCAAGGGCATTCTTTTCTGCCGGCTTCGGTATCCCCTCGCTCTGAGCAAAACGCCCGATATTATCCTGTATGGCGAGCAGCAGTTTTTCTGCATGCTGCAGGGATGAGATGCGCAAACCGCCTTGAATCTGGTTTAGCAACCGCATCAGATCGGCCAATTCGTCACGGTTGATGGCATTGTTGAAGAACGCGTTCAGCCCTTGCTCGGCGTGCTGGAGATTGGCCAGCATTTCGTTGGCCAGCGAAACCATCGCATCGCCCGGATGTTCCATCCGGTAATGGAGTTCCACCAGTTCAGCCAGCCGTTTCGTGTCTTCCGGCTTTTGCTTTACCGCCGTCTGCATACGCTCGGTCAGGATACGGGCCTGTTCCTGGAAATTCGCTCCTATGCCGCGGTAATTCTCTATGCCACTGTCCAGCAGCAACAGCGCCATGGCCATATCGATGGCGATCGGCCGGGCATGCTCGGGCGAAGTCGCATATTGCGACAATATCTGAATCTGTTTGGTCAGGAACTGTAG
The DNA here is from genome assembly GCA_049684555.1 of Gallionella sp. GTDB lineage: Bacteria > Pseudomonadota > Gammaproteobacteria > Burkholderiales > Gallionellaceae > Gallionella. Next base: position 44,308 of record JBAVGB010000055.1, read on the forward strand.
GGCATCGCGGTCAAGTTTGTTGCTCTGCAAGTCAATCTGTTCTATCTGCTTGGTGAAGTTTTCGCACGCTGACGCATCGCCCTGCGTGCAATGTTCCCAGTTTTCTTCGGCCACGTTCAGTTCATCGCGCATGGCGGCGAGTATCTGGTCTACCTCGTTCGGAGACAGCGCCGACATTTCGGGCAGGTACTGGTCCAGCGAGTAAATCTGCTTGATCGCCTCCACGTGCTCGCTGACGGCATGACTATTGCCGATCATGAAGAGCATCTCGTTCATCACCGGCGTCACGTCGCCGGCATTACCCTCCACAACCGCGCGCAGTTGCTGGTCTATGCGGCTCAGCAACTTGCGCACATTCATTTCGGGAGGCAATCCGTCCAGCTTCACGCAATCGAGCAATCCATAGCCCACCCACCAGAACGCGCGGTTCTCGTCCTGCGGTGAATAGCGCAACACCCCCTCGAGCGCCTGCTGCATCTGTTGCGCAGCGGCAGCGACGTTGTCCTGGCGCATCCATTTCAACAGACCCTGCTGATACTGGCTGCGCAACATCTTGAGATGCGCGATATCTGCATTCAGGACAGGCAGACTCAAGACCTGGTCTGCCAATTTAACGTCGAGATCGGGGTAGAACAAATCCAGTTCGAATGACATTTCGAGGCCGCGCAGCTGCTGCAATTCCTGATATTGCGGAAACAGGCGCAACGAGACGTTTTCGGCACCATTGGCCAGCGAGTCGAGGTAGTGGGTGAGACCGAACATGGCCCGAAGCAGCACGTCGCGGTACATCGCGGAAAGTTGGTCCGGATTCGTTGCAAGCTGGCCAAGCGTGAGCTCAAGCTCCGCACAAAAAACTGCGGTACCGATCAGGCCGACCATCTTCAGCACACCCTGCAAGCTGTGCAACTCGGTGCGTGCCGTTTCGAGCGCCGGAGCATTGTCTGCCGGTGCGGCAAGATACTGCTCAATCTTCGCACTGATGTCTGCCAGCGTGCTATCGATGCCGGGTTTCACTGTGTCCAGCATGTTGCGGTCGAATTGTGCGTTGTTGCTCATGTGTGGTCGTTCTGTGCGGTTGACCGGATATTACAATTTGAAGCCCGCTACAGAACCTCTCAAGTCCGTTGCCAGCGTGTTCAATTGCCCGATGGAATTGGCTGTTAAACGCGTACCCTCGGTGGTCTGCACGGTAATTTTCAGGATGTCCTGCATCACGTTCGTCACTTCGCTGGCCATGTCGGTCTGCACCTGGGTAGATGTCGAAATACTGTTGATCAGTGCCGCCAGTTCATTGGACACGCGTTCAATTTCCCGCAACGATTGCCCCGCGACCTCGGAAAGCTTGGCGCCTTCCACCACACCCAGGGTACTCTTCTCCATCGCCGCCACTGCATCATAAGTATCCCCCTGGATGGTTTTCACCAGTGCACCGATCTGCTTGGTCGCCTCCGTGGAACGCTCCGCCAGCCGTTGCACCTCTTCAGCGACGACTGAAAAACCCCTCCCCGCTTCACCGGCCGAGGCTGCCTGGATCGCAGCATTCAGCGCCAGCACATTGGTCTGTTCGGTAATATCCGAGATCAGATCCACGATTTCACCGATCTCCTGGGAGCTTTCGCCGAGCCGCTTGATGCGCTTGGAAGTCTCCTGGATCTGTTCGCGTATGCCATCCATACCGTTGATCGTGTTGCGCACAGCCTGCGCGCCCTGCTCGGTCACGACCAGGGTGCGGCGCGCCACTTCCGCCGACTTGGCCGCGCTGTTATCCACCTCTTGCACCGATTTGGTGATCAACTCAACTGCCTCGCCGGCCGTCTGGATCTCCCGCGCCTGTTTCTGCGTAGCGTCCAGCAATCCCCTGGAAATATTCTCAGCGTTTTTTGTGGCCTTGCCCATCTGTTCCACCGCGGTGATGATTCGCGACACCAGCTTGCGAAACTCTTCCGTGGTGTAATTCAGCGAGTCTGCGATGGCACCGGTGACGTCTTCCGTGACGGTAGCGCGAACTGTCAAATCGCCGTCGGCCAGATCACCCATCTCGTTCATCAGGCGCAAAATCGCATTCTGGTTCTGGCTATTGATGCGCGCGGCTTCCTCCGCGCGGCGACGTGAATCATCCACATAGGCCTTTACGGTCATCAACAGAAATAACAGCAGCAACAGGCCAAACGCAAAGGCAATCTTAGTCGTAATCTGAGATGACGATTGGTATGCATCCACCAGACGCTGCGCTCCGGCCAGCAATGCGTCAGAATCATCCACGATTGCCTTTGCCGCACTTTTTGCCGCCACCAGGTTGCGCACTTGCGAAATCAGAATCTCGACGCTGCTGCGTGTGGTGACAAGCAAATTGTGCGCGGTCGCCACATTTTCGTTCGCCGCCGGAAGCGCAGCCAGGCTGTCTTCAGCGCCGTTCAGGTCAATCGCGACCTGTGCCACCTGCTCAATCGTCACGTCCACCGCTAGCAGTCGGCCGGCATCCTCGCCGATACGTTCCACCTCCAAGGCAAATCGGGTTGCCTGCTGCTTTTGCACGCCCTTAAAGTCGTCGATCATCTTTTGTGTCAGGGTGCGCATGTCGGTTCTAACCGAGTCAATCGACGACAAGGTCACTGCCAGTGTCACCAGGCCGGCACGCCCATCCTGCAATGTTTTAACGTCCAACAGGGTTTTGTCTGCCTTCTTCATGAACTCGTTGAGCGCTTCGCGCGGGGCGCCCGAGGTAGGAGGCAGCGAACCACCGCCCTTGTCCAGATTGGTGAGAATGGCAGCCATGCTCGCCCTGCTTGATTCCAAAGCATCGAACGAATCAGAGTTACCTGTCAATGCTTGCTGGGCATCTTTGGCTAGCCGTTGCGACAGCATCAGCAACCGGCCGGATTGCTCCACGTAGCGCACTCTGTTGGCGTCTGTGCGGTTAGTCGTGTAGGCAGCAATCGCTGTCAATACGAAAAAGATTGCTGCGGCCACCCCAAATATTTGCAGCCTGGATTTGGCTGATGTCTTTTTAGCTGCCATGTTTTTCCTCTCCCATTGGGAATTTCTTCAAAATGCCAATTGCTAACTGCCTACTTGCAAAAATTCAGCCTGCGCCAGCAAGGCCGGGATATCAAGCTTGCTCCAGCTTGAACCCAACTCATCCTGATACTCGAGTTGCCCATCATCGTTTACTATTTTCCAGGTGCTCGCGTCGCGCAAACCCAGCACACGATCGACCAGCAATGCGGCGTTAAATGCATACCGCTCTGAAACGAGCAATACGCGGTTATTCGCATCCCCGGACACTGCTCCGCTATGCTGAAAAGCTGCCAAATCGACCACGCAATACAAGGTACCGCGTACATTCGCCACCCCGAGAAACCAAGGTTTGGTGAACGGTACGGCGGTCAAATAGGGCAACGGCAACACTTCGCCGATATCCGCCATATCGACCAGCCAATTTCTGCCTGCTATCTGTATCCCGAGTGTCGACACCCGCGACCCGGAACCGGACTTCTGCAATCGGTCGATCAGATTCTGCTGAAATTCGCGCAAATTCAACCGTTTTGACATTGATGTTGCCCCTATTAATTCACAGCCGGCCAGGATTCCCCGTGCTGAAACACCGTGCGATCATGGAAAAATATGGCAGCAAAAAACAAATCCGGCCTTGAGTTGCCAAAAAGGCTGGCAATGAAATGTTCAACAGGCGAATCAGGATTTCGATTTTGCGGGATTGCTTTTATCCTTGCAAAATCGCTTGCGAAACGCGCGGCAAACAGGCCAAAACAGGGAATTTCAGGATCTTCCATTATCCCAAAGCGGCTATCTTGCTTAACAATTCCGCCTCATTTATCGGTTTCACCACGTAGTCTTTTGCTCCTTGACGAACACCCCAAACCTTGTCGGTATCCTGGTCCTTGGTAGTGCAGATAATCACCGGTATATGTTTTGTATCCGGATCTCTGGTAATCGCCCTGGTCGCCTGGAAACCATTCATTCCCGGCATCACAACGTCCATGATCACCAAATCCGGCTGGCTCAGCTTGGCTTGCGCGACACCCCTTTCGCCGTCTTCGGCAAAATCGACCTCGAATCCCTGCTTGCGCAATATTTCCCCTATGAAATGACGTTCGGTTGCCGAATCATCCACAACCAATATCTTTTTAACTCCCATAATCCGACTCCTTTTTCTCTTGGGTATGCAAAATGACTGCTTCAATCAGACTTCTTTTGTTGAACGGCTTGAGTAAATATTGGTCGGCTCCGACCAGTTTGCCGCGCGCGCGGTCAAACAGCGTATCCTTGCTGGTCAGCATGATCACCGGGGTTTTTCTGAAATGCTGATGCTTTTTGATCAGCGCGCAGGTCTGATAGCCATCCAGCCGCGGCATCATCACATCCACAAAAATGACATCAGGCTTGTTTTCCACCACTTTGGCCAAGCCGTCAAATCCATCTTCCGCCAGGATGACCTTGCACCCCGCCTGCGAAAGAAATATCTCTCCGCTGCGCCTTATGGTGTTGCTGTCGTCGATCAGCAACACTTTCACCCCCGACAATGGCAGGTCCTCGCTCATCTTGCTCCCTTTTGCAATGGCACAGATTTGCTCCGTGTTCTGAGTGCCTTAAATAGCTTTAATGCTAACGTATCTCGTGCCCGCTGTCATGGCGATTTAGCGGCGCCAGAATTGCGGGGTAAACAGGATCAGAACGGTAAATATCTCCAGCCTGCCGACCAGCATGGCAATTGTGCATACCCAGGTTTGAAAATCGGACAGCACACCATAGTTGCTCGAAGGACCGACCGCACCGAGTCCGGGACCGGCGTTGTTGATACAAGCGATGATCGCGGAAAACGCGGAAATGAAATCCAGCCCGCTGATCAAGAGCACGAAAGTCAGAATGGCCACCGTCATAAAATACAGAAAAATGAATCCCAGCACAGCGAACACGATATTGTTGGGCACGATATTTCCGCCTATTTTCATCGGGTTGATCGCTGCCGGGTGCAGTAATCTGAGAAACTCACGACCAGCCTGTTTTACCAGCACCAGGGTTCGGACCATCTTTATGCCGCCTCCGGTGGACCCGGAACTGACCGCGACGCAACTGAGGAACAACATCCACATCGGGGCGAATATCGGCCACTTGTTGTAATCAACGCTGGTAAATCCGCAGTCAGTCGCGATGGAAACCAGATTGAAACTGGCGTGGCGCAAGGCTGTCCAGAAGCTCGTGTAGACTCCCTCCCAGCGCAGGAATACCGCTATGCCCAGGCAGCTTGCCAATATCAGGCCGAGAGTCGCGAGCGCCTCGCTATCATGCCAATATAATTTCAGGCTTTTTTCCCGCCACACCAGGAAATGCGTGGCAAAATTCATCGCGGCCAGCAGCATGAAAATGATCAATACGAATTCGATCGCTGGAGAATTGAAGTAGCCGATACTGGCGTCATGGGTCGAGAAGCCGCCCAAGCCCATCGTGGCAAAGGCATGGCATATCGCGTCCAGCCAATTCATGCCAACCACCTTCAGGGACAGGATGCAGGCAATTGTGATTCCCAGATAAACCAGCCATAGATTGCGCGCCGTCTCGGTGATGCGCGGGGCGAGTGCGGATTCCTTCATCGGGCCCGGGGTTTCTGCCTTGAACAGTTGCCGTCCGCCGATGCCGAGCAGCGGCAGGATCGCCACGGCCAAAACGATGATCCCCATGCCGCCCAGCCAGTTCAATTCATGCCGCCAGATATTGATGGCCGGCGGGAGATAATCCAGCCCGACCAGCACCGTCGCGCCGGTAGTGGTCAGACCCGACATGGTTTCAAAGTAGGCATCGGTGAACGATAAGCCGTTGATCACCAGCAACAACGGCAATGTTGCCACGGCTGGCATTGCCGTCCACATCGCAACAACCAGCAGGTAGCCGTGCCGGACAGAAAGTTCACCCTTGTAGCGGCGCGTCAACAGCCACATCAGGAATCCTATGGCCGATGTCCAGACCATAGCCATCAAAAATTCGGGCAGCGTCCCGTCGCCGTAGATCCACGAGGCCGCCAACGGAAGCAAATAGGTAATGCTGAACACCACCAGCATGAGACCCAATACGTGAACGACGGTCAGCGCGCGCTGCATCAAAAGAAACCGATTTTGACCTGAAATAATTTCTCTACTTTGCGCACCATCGCCTTGTCGATGACAAAGACGATGACGTGATCATCCGCTTCGATGACCAAATCGTGGTGCCCCATGATTACCTCGTCGTTACGCACGACTGCGCCTATGGTCGCACCCCTGGGCAGATCGATCTCATCGATGCGCCTCCCGACCACCCTGGATGACTGGCGGTCTCCGTGCGCAACCAGTTCCAGCACCTCTGCGGCTCCGCGCCGCAGGGAATGAACTGCAGCGACATCGCCCTGGCGCACGTAGGCGAGCAAAGAACCGATCGTAACTTGTGCCGGCGACAGCGCGATGTCGATCTTGCCGCCTTGCAATAGATCCACATAGGCGCTGCGGTTGATCAGCGCGATCACCTTGCCCGCGCCGCCCTGTTTGGCGAGCAGCGCCGACATGATGTTGCTTTCGTCATCGTTGGTGAGCGCGCAGAACACATCCACCTCGCTTACATGCTCCTGCTGCATCAGCTTTTCATCCGTGCCATCGCCATTCAATACCAGCGCGCTGGTCAGCTGCTCGGCCAATCTCTGGCAGGACTTCTTGTTGTATTCGATCAGTTTGACCTGATAGTCTTTCTCCAAGGCCTTGGCGAGGCGAAATCCGATGTTGCCGCCACCGACGATCATCACGCGCTTGGCCGGTTTGTCCATGCGCCGCATCTCCTTGAGCACACTGCGGATGTTGTCGGTGGCGGCAATGAAGAATATCTCGTCACCATCTTCGATCACCGTGCCACCTTCGGGAATGAGCGGTCCGTCCTTGCGAAAGATCGCAGCAACCCGGGTGTCGACCTGTGGCATATGAGTTCGCAAAAAACTCAGCGGCTTGCCCACCAGGGGTCCGCCCTGGAACGCGCGCACCGCGACCAGCGAAGCTTTGCCCCGGGAAAATTGCTGTACCTGCAGGGCTTCCGGAAACTCGATCAGCTTGACAATGTAGTCGGTTAGGATCTGCTCCGGACAAATCGAAAAATCCACGCAGAAATTTTCTTGGCTGAATACCTCTTTGCGGGCCAGATAATCGGCAGAGCGGATACGCGCGATACGCGTCGGGGTATTGTAAAGACTGGACGCAAGCTTGCAGGCCACCAGATTGACCTCATCGCTTTGCGTGACCGCCAGCAGCATGTCGGTATCGACTATGCCGGCCTGTTCCAAGGTGGAGGGATGCGCGGCGTTTCCGACCAATGTGCGCAAATCAAGCCTGTCCTGCAACTGGCGCAGTTTTTCAGGATCGCTATCCACAACCGTGATGTCGTTTGCCTCGTTAACCAGGCTTTCAGCCACAGTAGAACCGACCTGCCCCGCACCAAGTATCAGTATTTTCACCCGCCCCCCTTAATGAATTTACTGCTGGGCCCGTATCCAGTTTTTCCATTGTTCGAACAGTTTTTCATCTCGCGCTGCGATGACCGACCGCTGCCAGATATCGCCAAGCGCAAAATCATCGGTTTCGATACAGCAGGCATGGCCTCCGGATTCAAGAAATATAAGCGCGCCCGCGGCATAATCCCAGAGCTTCTGGCCGCCGTGCAAATACATGTCATAGCGTCCGACTGCGGTGTAGCACCAGTCCAGCGCGCTCGCGCCAAAGTTTCGCTGTGAAGCATACGGCGGATCGGCGGCCAGCTTTGCGACCAGTTTCCTGTTGAGTCGTTTCAGGTCTACGCTGGCCAGGGCTTGCGCCAGTGGAATCGTTGCTGCGCGATCATGCAGCCTTTCACCGTTCAGAAATGCGCCCCGCTCATGTTCGGCGGCAAACATCTCGTTTCCAACCGGATCAAATACCACGCCCAACACGCTCCTTTCCCCGCGCAGCAGCGCTACGGAAACTGCAAAATACGGCAGGCCGCGCACAAAATTTGATGTGCCGTCTATAGGATCGATACACCACAGACCGTCATGCCCCGCCTTCCATATCGCGTGCTGTTCGGCGGCAGTCATTTCTTCGCCCAACACCGGCACGTTCACGATCGCCTGTAGCCTCTTGGTCAATGCGCTTTGTGCGGCGATATCCGCTTCAGTGCAGAGACTGCCGTCACCTTTGTGTTGATGCACCACCTTGAGATAACGCGGCATGATTTCTTCCGCCGTTACCAGCTTCACGGCAGCGATCACCGCCTTGAGCAACGCGCTCATCCCGCCTGAATTGCTGGAGCCGATCTGGGTCGAAGCGTTCATACCGGCTTATGCTTGCTTTCAGGTGCTTCGTCGCGCCATTTTATGGAACAACCCATGCTCGCAATCTGATCGCTGGGCCCCTGCCCGGTCTTTGCCACTTGCACCATGGCATTGAACAGATCGCGCGGCGCATCGGCAACCGCCTCCTTGCGCGAAGCATCCAGCCGACCGCGGTATTGCAGCTCAAGATTGGCATTGAAGCCAAAAAAATCAGGCGTGCATACCGCTCCATAATCCTTGGCGACCTGCTGGGTATCGTCCCACACATAAGGAAATGGATAACCGTATTGCTTTGCGATTGCCCGCATGCTGTCAAACGAATCCTCTGCGTAGTCGGCCGGATCATTGGACATGATTGCGATGCTGTTGATGCCATACTGCTGTAACTCGCGTGTATCGCGGATGATGCGCTCGCGAATCGATTTCACATAGGGACAGTGATTGCAGATGAACATTACCAGCAGGCCATTCTTGCCGCGAGCATTGGACAGGTTATAGCGCTTGCCGTCGACGCCGAGCAGATCAAAATCCCGTGCCTTCCATCCAAAATCACATAAGGGCGGTTGCAGACTCACCATTTCTTTTTCCTGACAATATTCTCCAAGCCATTATATTATCACGACGACAACCTTGTTTATTGGCGCTGAGATCATGCCGCGTTTCTACTGCCCTCCACCGATCCCGCTCAGCGGATCATTCGATCTCCCGCCGGATGCTGCGCACCACGCCTCCCGCGTGCTTCGCTTAAGGACCGGGGACTCGGTTGAAATTTTCGACGGGATCGGCAATGCATGCCATGGCCTGATTGCCGATCTCGGCGCCAAGCATGCAACCGTCACCGGCATTACAGAAAGCGGGAACAAGCGTGAATCTCCATTGCACACCCTGCTCGCGCAGGCGCTCTCCAGCAGTGAAAAAATGGATTGGGTAATCCAGAAATCGACAGAGTTGGGTGTCACTGAAATCCAGCCTGTTGCTACCGACCGCAGTGTGGCGAGGTTGTCCGCCGAACGCGCTGAAAAACGTCTTGAACATTGGCAACAGGTCGCCATCTCTGCCTGCGAACAATGCGGCCGCAATGTGCTGCCGCAGATACACAAGCCGATGGACATCATTGACTGGTTGCAACAAGTCAAAATGATTCCTGAATCCAAATTTATCTTGCTTCCGGACGGCACGGCCAAACTGCATGAACAAACCAGGCCTCACCAAAAAGCCGTGCTGCTGGTCGGCGCCGAGGGTGGCTTTTCCCAAGCGGAAAGCGATGCGGCGAAACATTGCGGTTTCGTATCCATATGTCTCGGCGCCCGTGTGATGCGCACCGAAACGGCTGCCGTGGCCGGGCTCGCGGCACTGCAAACGCTATGGGGAGATTTTTAGCCCGCGGTTACGTAGTGCAAAACACATCCCGCATCATGCTTACCAGTTTGAGGGTGCGCAAATCACCAATGCGGTAGAAAACCCGGTTTGCATCCTTGCGAGTCGCCAATACTCCCTTGTCGCGAAGTATCGACAGATGCTGCGAAATATTGCTTTGGGATGTGCCTACCTGTTCAACGATGTCCTGCACACTGACTTCCTGATCGCCGAGTATGCATAAAATCTTCAAGCGCAATGGGTGGGCGATTGCCTTCACCGCTTCTGCGGCCTGGCGAATGTCTTCATCTCTGTCAATCAACTTGCTTGCCATTTTTGTGTCCCGATCGTTTCAATATTACCCGCCAAGCCCCGTACCAAGCAGATCAATTTCGTCTAAAATGGACGAACTTTAAAGTTCACCATCCGCTTATATTCTACATCAATGAACGTCACCCCTGTACTACTGCTTATTCTTGACGGTTTTGGCTACCGTGAAGACCCGGATAACAACGCTATTCTGGCTGCCCGCAAGCCAAACTTCGATCGGCTCTGGCGCGACTACCCGCACACCCTGATCAACGCTTCCGAGAAATTCGTCGGTTTGCCCTCTCTGCAAATGGGCAACTCCGAAGTGGGGCACCTCAACATCGGTGCAGGCCGCGTGGTGTACCAGGATTTGAGCCGCGTCGACGTTGATATCGAGAATGGCAACTTCTATACAAATCAAGCCCTGAGCAACGGGGTTGCATTGGCCAAACGCAACGACAGCACTCTACATATCATGGGGTTGCTCTCGGCGGGCGGCGTACACAGCCACGAACATCACATCCTGGCCATGCTTGAAATGGCTGCTCGAAACGGTCTAAAGAAGGTTGTTCTGCATGCTTTTCTGGATGGCCGCGACACGCCCCCGCGGAGTGCAGCACAATCCTTGCAATTGTTGCAGGACAAGTGCATGTTTTTGGGTGTCGGCAGAATTGCCAGCATTGTCGGGCGTTATTACGCGATGGACAGGGACAATCGCTGGGATCGCGTCCAGCTTGCATATGATTTGCTCACCCTGGGCCGCGCCGAATATACCGCAACCAACGCGCTGGCGGGATTAGAGGCCGCCTACGCTCGCGAAGAATCCGACGAGTTCGTCAAACCGACCGCTATCGTCCCAAGCGGCGCACAGGCGGCTGCCATGCAGGATGGCGATGTGGTGATATTCATGAATTTCCGCGCAGATCGCGCTCGCGAGATCACGCGCGCCCTCACCGACAAGATTTTCAACGGATTCACACGCACCTATGTCCCGAAATTGGCAGGCTTTGTCACGCTTAGCCGCTATGGCGAGGACTTTGATTTGCCTTGCGCCTATACCCAGGAAACCATACACAACGGTTTCGGCGAATATCTGTCAAATTTGGGACTGAAGCAATTGCGTATCGCAGAAACCGAAAAGTATGCCCATGTCACTTATTTCTTCAATGGGGGCAGGGAGCAGCCTTATCCAGGCGAAGATAGGATTCTGGTGCCCTCGCCGAAAGTCGCCACTTACGACCTCAAGCCGGAAATGAGTGCATTCGAAGTGACCGACAAACTTGAGGCCGCGATCCTGGGCAGACAATATCAAGCCATAATTTGCAACTATGCAAACGGTGACATGGTTGGGCACACCGGCAATATGGCCGCTGCCACGCTTGCGATCGAAGCACTGGATATTTGTATCGGGCGCGTTGTCAAGGCGATGTTATCGATCGGCGGTGAGGTCATCATAACTGCCGATCACGGCAATGCTGAACAAATGATGGACCATATTACCCACCAGGCTCATACCGCACACACGCTGAACCCCGTGCCTTTCCTGTATATAGGGCGCAAAGCCAAGTTGCGCGACGATGGCGCTCTGCGCGATCTTGCCCCCAGCCTCCTGGCCATGATGGGTTTGCCGCAGCCTGCGGAGATGACCGGGCATAGCCTTATCCAGTTTTCTGATGAAAGATGACTTGTGACAGATTGCCCTCTGCTTTCATTGCAATCAGAGGACAGAAGATAAATGAACATGCAAAAAATTTCGAGCGTCTAAGCCGCGGTTTTTTTCTTGTTTTCTCGGTCCTTTATCTTCTGTCCTCTTTGATTTGCTGTGTGGCATACGCCGGCCAGCAGGAAGAACTGGACAATCTGCGCAAACGCATCGCGGTCGTTCAACAGAACATGGACAAAACCAGCGAGTCAAGGAATGAGGCGGCCGACGCGCTGCGTGAATCTGAACGCGCCATCAGCAACAGCAATCGCAAACTCGCGGAAATTGCCGCACGTCAGCGTGCGGCTGATCAAAAGCTCGGCAAACTGCAGGGACAGCTTCGCAAATTGAGTACCAATATGGCAACTCAGCAGGCTTTTCTCGGCAGGCTGCTGTATCAGCAATATCTCGGCGGTAAGCAGGAATATCTCAAAATATTATTAAACAGTCAGGATCCCAACCAAATTTCCCGCGATCTCGTCTATTATCAATATATAGCCCGTGATCGTGCTGCGGCGCTTTCCACACTGCGTACAAATCTCGCCGCGCTGAATGCAATTAATGTCGCAGCACGCCAGCAACGTGAGGAACTGGATTCGCTTCGCACACAACAAACGGCGCAAAAGGTGACTTTGGTCAAGGAACAACAAGCTCGGCGACAGGTGCTCGGCAAAATATCTCTCCGATTGCGTCATCAGCGCCGCGAAATCACGCATCTGCAGCGCGACGAAAATCGCCTCTCGCAACTGGTCAACCAGTTGACACTAGTACTCGCACAACCGGTTGCGCTGTTACACAATGACAAACTTCCGGACAGCCGCTTTGACGGCCAACCATTCGACCAGCTGAAAGGCAAGCTCGCTCTGCCTGTCAAGGGCGAGCCTACCAATCGCTTTGGCTCTCCCCGGCCCGGCAGTACGGTTGACTGGAAGGGGCTTTTTCTTCGAACTTCCAACGGCCAACCTGTCAAAGCAATTGCCGCGGGACGTGTAGTGTTTGCCGACTGGCTGCGCGGTTTCGGCAATCTAATCATTATCGATCACGGCGAGGGATACATGAGTTTGTATGGCAATAACGAAACCCTCTACAAACAGGTCGGGGATGTGCTGCGTGGCGGAGACACCATCGCGGCGGCCGGGAATACCGGCGGCAACGAGAATTTCGGTTTATACTTTGAATTGCGTCATGAGAGCAAACCGCTTGATCCAATGAAGTGGATGGCAAAGAAACAACATTGAGGAAATTATGAGACTTTTGCAAAAGGCGGGGTTGGTCGGTTTGGGCTTGTTTGCAGGCGTGTCTATCAGCCTTCAATTCTCGGCGATAGCGGACAAGGAGACAACCGCCACGCCGCTGCCGATTGAGGAATTGCGCGCTTTCTCGGAGGTTTTCGGACGCATCAAAAGCGATTATGTCGAACCGGTTACCGACCAAAAATTAATCACCGATGCCATCGCAGGCATGCTGAACGGCCTGGATCCGCATTCAGCTTATCTGGACGCTGATGCATTCAAGGAATTGCAGGTTGGCACACACGGTGAATTCGGCGGACTGGGTCTCGAAGTCGGACTGGAAGATGGTGTGGTGAAGGTCATATCACCGATTGAGGATTCACCGGCTTATCAAGCGGGAATCAAGCCAGGCGATTTTATCATCAAGATTGATGACACGCTGATCAAGGGCATGTCGCTAACCGATGCGGTTAAACGCATGCGCGGCAAACCGGGCAGCAAGATCGTTCTGACCATTATCCGCAAAAACGAACCCAAACCGTTTGAAGTTACCCTGGTGCGCGCCATCATCAAGGTGCAAAGCGTGAAATACAAGCTGCTGGAACCCGGCTATGCTTTCGTCCGGATTACCCAATTCCAGGAAATGACTGGCCAGAATCTCGCCACCGCGCTCGAAAAGCTCGTGAAGGAGAACAATGGCCCGTTAAAGGGCTTGGTACTTGATTTGCGCAATGACCCTGGCGGACTGTTGACCGGAGCGGTCGCTGTTTCATCTGCATTTTTGCCCAAGAACTCGCTGGTGGTCTACACCGAGGGCCGCACCGAAGACGCAAAAATGCGCCTGACCGCCAACCCGGATAATTATTTGCGCAGCAATAGTGACAAGGACTATCTGGCCGCGCTGCCCGCCTCGATCAAAAGCGTACCGCTTATTGTGCTGGTAAACGCGGGGACCGCATCCGCGTCTGAAATTGTTGCCGGTGCGCTGCAAGACCACAAACGTGCGGTCATCATGGGCGAGCAAACCTTCGGCAAGGGATCCGTACAAACGGTTCTGCCTTTGGGCAATGGAACGGGCATCAAACTTACCACTGCGCGTTACTACACGCCCGGAGGACGCTCCATACAAGCCAAGGGTATCGAACCCGATATTCTGGTGGAAGACCCCGCCTCTGCCGGACAGGATGGCAGTATATTTCCCTTGCGCGAAGCGGATTTGAACAAGCATCTGATCAATGACAGACCATCGCGCAAGAAAGCCGGCAACACCGAGGAGAACACGCTTTCTGTGCCTGATACCAAGGAAGAGTCTTCAAAACCTGCGCCCGCGGAATTTGGATCCAAGAACGACTACCAGCTTAATCAGGCATTGAATCTGCTCAAGGGAATGCAAATACTTCAGGGTAAATAATGGCGAGTTCAAAATGGATAATGCATTTGAACTGGAAAAACACCGTGAAATCGTATTCAGTCCGGAACCTCCCGGACAGTTAGCTCGTGCGTTTGAACTTTTGTCGGGTCTCCCTGACTGCAAGGTTGAATATGGCGATACCCCGAACACATTGCGCATCACTTACAACTTGCATCATTACACGCTCAATGGTCTGGAAGACGGCCTGACCAAAGAAGGATTCCAGCTCGATCACAGTCCATTGCACAGTATAGGACGCAAGGTGATTTACTACTGCGAGGATACCGCATGCCATAACCTCGACATTCCGGTAAATACGACCAAAATGAACGAGCGTGAGATATTCGTCCAGGTTTACGACCATGAGCCGCATGGCGACCATGATGACACGCCGCCGGAATTTCGCGAATACAAGTGATTCCGTTTATGCCGTACAAAGAATCTCCCCACCATTTCACATGAGATTCGTTTACTTGTCGTAAACTTTAGCAGGTCTATTTTCATTCCACACAAACAAAACACCCCGCCTTTTTGGGCGGGGTGTTTTGCTTTGTAAGGAGTCTGACGATGACCTACTTTCGCATGGGTAATCCACACTATCATCGGCGCGGAGTCGTTTCACTGTCCTGTTCGGAATGGGAAGGAGTGGGACCAACTCGCTATGGTCGTCAGACAAACTGTCAGGCTCGCTGCGCTGTTCTGCAGCCAACCGTGTTTGTTGTTCCCTGCTCAAGCTTTGCGGCTCACTCAAGGAACGTCATCTGGAAGAAGTAAAGTTTTGTTGGGTCTTGATCGTGCGTTGCGAAGCGCCTGTGTTACTTAACGTTATAGGATCAAGCCTCACGAGCAATTAGTACTGGTTAGCTTAACGCATTACTGCGCTTCCACACCCAGCCTATCAACGTCCTGGTCTCGAACGACTCTTCAGGGGGGTCAAACCCCCAGGGAAATCTTATCTTAAGGCGAGTTTCCCGCTTAGATGCTTTCAGCGGTTATCTCTTCCAGATTTAGCTACCCGGCAATACCACTGGCGTGATAACCGGTACACCAGAGATCTGTCCACTCCGGTCCTCTCGTACTAGGAGCAGGTCCCTTCAAATTTCCAACGCCCAAGGCAGATAGGGACCAAACTGTCTCACGACGTTTTAAACCCAGCTCACGTACCACTTTAAATGGCGAACAGCCATACCCTTGGGACCGGCTACAGCCCCAGGATGTGATGAGCCGACATCG
>JBAVGB010000056.1:0-31215 GCA_049684555.1 Gallionella sp.
TTGCCCAGCAGGCTGCAAACGCCGGCGTAAAGCGGTTTGTTTATGTAAGTTCGGTCAAGGTGAATGGCGAGCAGACCACGGTAAATCGGCCCTTTCTCGAGTCGGATGAACCCGATCCACAGGATCCTTATGCGATCTCGAAATGGCGCGCCGAACAGGATTTACACCGCATCGCAAAAGAAACCGGGCTGGAAGTCGTGATCGTGCGCCCTCCGCTGGTTTACGGGCCAGACGTGAAAGGGAATTTCGTCAGGTTGCTGGCCTCGATCGACCGTGGGATACCGCTGCCGCTGGCGGGTGCAAACAATGCGCGCAGTCTGGTGTATGTGGTTAACCTGGTGGATGCGCTGATCGCTTGTGCGACGCATCCCGCCGCCGCGGGGCAGACCTACTTGGTCAGCGATGGCGACGATGTTTCCACCGCGATGCTGGTCGATATGATCGCCGAGGCATTGGGTCGAAAAAGCCGCGCATTTAATTTACCGTCTGGCCTGCTGCGCACCGCGGCAACAATTCTTGGTCGTAAGGAGCAGATGGACAGATTGTTCGGTACGCTGCGCGTCAATGATGAAAAGCTGCGCAGGGAACTGGACTGGACCCCACCGTATACGCTGGAGCAGGGCCTGCTAGCCACGGCCGAATGGTACCGTTTACAGCGGAATAAATCCTGAACGATTTAAACGTCTAAGGGCATCTGGGTCTGGCCAGGCGCATCGCATATAATCAAGGCTTGCTTTAAACAAAACGTCCTCGATCGGAGCGCTGAACAAATGATATTGGTGACTGGCGGTGCTGGATTCATCGGCTCGAACTTCGTGCTGGACTGGCTGGTGCAGAACGACGAGGCCGTGGTCAACCTGGACAAACTGACTTATGCGGGCAACCTGGAAAACCTCGCCGCACTCAAGGATGACCCGCGCCATATCTTCGTGCGCGGGGACATCGGCGACGCTTCTGTCGTGGGTGAACTGCTCGCCGCACACCGTCCGCGCGTGGTGGTCAATTTTGCTGCGGAAAGCCATGTGGATCGTTCCATCCACGGTCCGGAGGATTTTATCCAGACCAACATCGTCGGCACCTTCCATTTGCTCGACGCGGTACGCGCCTATTGGTCGGGTCTGGCTGCGGAACAAAAAAATGGTTTCCGCTTCCTGCATGTCTCCACCGACGAGGTATACGGCTCTTTGGCCAAAGATGAACCGGCATTCAGCGAGACCCGTCGCTATGAACCGAACAGTCCGTACTCGGCCAGCAAGGCCGCCAGCGACCACCTGGTGCGCGCCTATCACCACACTTACGGCCTGCCGGTGCTGACCACCAATTGCTCGAACAACTACGGCCCGTATCATTTTCCGGAGAAGCTGATCCCGCTGATGATCGTCAACGCGCTTGCGGGCAAGCCGCTGCCGGTGTATGGCGACGGCCAGCAGGTCCGCGACTGGCTGTACGTGAAGGACCATTGCAGCGCGATCCGCCGTGTGCTGGAAGCAGGCAGGGCGGGCGAGGTCTACAACATCGGGGGCCGGAATGAAAAGGCCAATCTCGACATCGTGCATACGGTTTGCGCATTGCTCGATGAGTTGCGTCCGCGTGCCGACGGCAAATCCTACCGCGAACAGATCGCGTTCGTGACCGACCGTCCCGGCCACGACCGCCGCTACGCAATCGATGCGCGCAAGATCGAGCGCGAGTTGGGCTGGAAGCCCATGGAAACTTTTGAGACCGGTATCCGCAAGACCGTGCAGTGGTACCTGGACAATCAGGACTGGGTGAGCAATGTGCAGTCCGGCTCCTATCGGCAATGGATAGCAAAGAACTACGTGGGGCTGGCCGGATGAAGATATTGCTGCTCGGCAAGAATGGCCAAGTCGGCTGGGAGCTGCAGCGCAGCCTGGCGCCGTTGGGCGAGTTGATCGCGCTGGATTCGGCGAGCCGGGAGATGTGCGGTGATTTTGCCGACCCGGCAGAACTCGCTCGGACCGTAAGGAAAGTTGCGCCGGATGTGATCGTGAATGCGGCCGCCTACACCGCGGTGGACAAGGCAGAGACTGAGGCTGAACGAGCCCGCACCATCAACGCGCTGGCGCCCGGTGTGCTGGCGGAAGAAGCGCTTCGCCTTCGTGCCTGGCTGGTCCATTATTCCACCGACTATGTATTCGACGGCAGCGGTGACAGGCCTTGGCTGGAATCCGATGCGACTGTGCCGCTGAACGTATATGGCGCGACGAAGCTGGAAGGCGAACAGCTGATACAGCAATCCGGCTGCCGCCACCTGATTCTGCGCACCAGCTGGGTGTATGGCGCGCGTGGCGGCAACTTTATCAAAACCATGTTGCGGCTTGCCCAGGAACGCGACAGCCTCAGTGTCATCGATGACCAGATCGGCGCGCCCACCGGCGCGGACCTGCTGGCCGATGTCGCCGCCCATGCGCTCAGGACCGCGCTGCAGCGGCCTGAGGTGTCCGGGCTTTATCATCTGGTTGCCGGGGGCGAGATTTCCTGGCACGGCTATGCCCGATTCGTGATCGATTTCGCGGCCCGCTCCGGCATCGACATCAAGGTTGCGCGTGAAGCGATCAAGGCAGTGCCGAGCAGCGCATTTTCCACGCCCGCCAAGCGTCCGCACAATTCGCGGATGGATACGGCAAAGTTCCGGCACACGTTTGGTTTGTATCTGCCCGATTGGCAGCACGGCGTGGCGCGCATGTTGAGCGAAGTGCTGGATAAGACGTAGAAGCGAACCTGCTTGTTGGCTTTTGTGCCTTCCGCTTGCTTGCTATTCTTCGATGATCTGCAAACTGACACCCAGCGACTTCCACTGCTTCACTTCATCCTGCAACGCGGTCTCGGTCAGCGGGCTTTGTGACAGCCAGCCGGAGTCTATCGAGAGGTAGAATTTGGTACCGCTGAAACGCGCATGCAGCTCCGGCAGTACGATGTCGCTGCGGTTGCGATAGAACAGCACGGCCAAACGCAGGCTCATCGCCAGCACGCGGTCTTCCTCGTTGTTCAGCATGCCCTGCAATCTTTTCAGGTTTCCGCGATGTGCCAGTGCCAGCAAACTGAGCCTGGCCTGCTCCTTCTTGGAAAATCCCGGCATGTCGGCATTGGCGAGTATGTACGCGGTATGCTTGTGATAGCCGCTGTGAGCGACCCGGATTCCGATGCCGTGCAGACTGGCGGCCCAGCCCAGCACATGCAGCGCGGACTCGCTCGCGTCGTTGCCGAAAAATTGCCGAGCAAGCATATTCGACAGCCTGGTTACCCGCGCCACCTGGTTATTGTCAACCTGGTAACGACGCATAAAGTTCTGTACCGTCACGTCGCGCATGTCGTTGTTGTGAAAGCGCCCCCACAGGTCGTAGAGCACGCCTTCGCGGAGCGCGGCGAGTGCGGGTTGCATCGCGGTGATTTCCAGTTCTCGGAAAGCCGCATACATGATCGCGAACCCGCCCGCCAGGGTGGCCACCCGATCAGGACGCAAGCCGGGCAAAACAAGTTTGTTCACGTCGCCTTCCTTGAGCAGGCGCGCGCGCAGTTTTTCCAGCCCCTCGCGGGTGATGCCGCTCTGGCTGTAACCGCATGCTTCCAGGATATCGGAGATGGATTTTGCAGTGCCCGATGAACCCAGCGCATATTGCCACTGTCCCCTGAAATCGGCTGTGATGTTCTGCACTTCGTTGCGCGCGGCAAATTCGGCCTTCTCGAGTTTGCGTTCGGTAATCTTTCCGTCCGGGAAAAAGCGGCCGCTGTAGCTGACGCAACCCATGTAAAGGCTTTCCATCTTGAGCGGTGTCAGGCCGTTGCCGATGATGAACTCGGTGGATCCCCCGCCGATATCCATCACCAGCAGATTGTTTTCCGTCCTGGGCAAGCCGTGCGCGACACCGAGATAGATCAGGCGCGCTTCCTCAAGCCCGGAGATCACCTCGATCGGGAATCCCAGCACATGTTCGGCCTGCAAGATGAAATCCGGGGCGTTCTTGGCAACCCTCAGTGCGTTGGTCCCGACTGCGCGCACCGCCATGCCGGGCAGACCGCGCAGGCGTTCGCCAAACCGTCCGAGGGCAACCAGGGCGCGCTGCTGCGCTTCGGCACCCAGGAATTTGTCGTCGGACAGTCCTTCCGCAAGCCTGACCGGTTCGCGCAAGCCATCCAGCATGTAAAGTTGGTCGCCTTCGACGCGAGCCACCTGCAGACGGAAACTGTTGGAGCCCAGGTCGACGGCGGCGAGTATGGATTGCTGCTGCACTATTCCAGAATTTCGCGATCGATTTCGTCCACGGTGACGTGGCGAACGTCACGTCCCTTGACCATGTAGATGACATACTCGGACATGTTCTTGGCGTGGTCGCCGATACGCTCGATCGCCTTGGCCACGAACAATATTTCCAGGGAAGTGGAAATGGTGCGCGGATCTTCCATCATGAAGGTGATCAGATAGCGCATGATGGCGCGGAATTCCTCGTCCACCTGTTCGTCCTGCCGCACCACCTCTGCCGCCATCACCACATCAAGGCGCGCAAAGGAGTCCAGCGATTTGCGCAGCATCTCCAGCGCGATTTCCGAAGCATGCTTGATTTCCTGGTAACGCGGGATCGCCAGCCCCTGTTTCTGCGACAACAGCTTGGCCATGCGCGCGATCTTTTCGGCCTCGTCGCCGATGCGTTCCAGGTCGGTGATGGTCTTGATCACCGACATCACCAGGCGCAGATCGCCCGCGGCAGGCTGGCGGAGCGCAATCACCTGGCTGCAGGCTTCATCGATCTTGACCTCCATTGCGTTGACGCGGTGGTCGTCGTTGATCACTCTCGTCATCAGCGCCACATCGCCGCTTACCAGCGACTCGACGGCGCTCTTTATCTGGCTTTCAACCAGCCCTCCCATCTGCAGCACATAAGCGCGGATGGCTTCCAGCTCGGCATCGAACTGGCGGGAAATATGATCACTGCTGCTGAACATGGTTTATTCCTCAAATTAAGGTGCAACGTTACAGGATAGGCGATCAATGTGAAGGAAACGTGACAGCCGCCAAATGTCTAGACCGTCATCGTCTTCACGCCTTCGGCGGTGCCCAGCAACAACACGTCGGCACCCCGGCGCGCAAACAGGCCGTTGGTGACGACGCCGGCGATGTGATCCAGCGTGGATTCTAGCTCCACCGGATTCATGATGCTCAGCCCGTGCACATCGAGGATGATGTTGCCGTTGTCGGTGGTAAAGCCCTCGCGCAATTTGGGCTGTCCGCCCAGCGCGACCAGCTGGCGCGCCACCGAACTGCGCGCCATCGGTATCACTTCGATCGGCAACGGGAACTTGCCCAGTACATCCACCAGTTTGCTGGCATCGCAGACGCAGATGAATTTCTTGCTGGCTGCGGCAACAATCTTCTCGCGTGTCAGCGCGCCGCCGCCGCCCTTGATCATATGCAGATGCCGTGTGATTTCGTCCGCCCCGTCGACATATACCTGCAGGCTGCCCGCATCGTTGAGCGGCAGCACTTCGATTCCGTGCCCCATTAACCGTTTTGCGGAAGCTTCGGAACTGGCGACCGCGCCGCGTATCTTGTGCTTGATCTTGGCCAGTTCATCAATGAAAAAGTTTGCGGTCGAGCCGGTGCCCACGCCGACGATGGAATCGACCGGTACATATTCGATCGCTGCCTTGGCCACCGCCCGTTTCAAGTCATCCTGATTTGTCATTTCACCTGCTCGCTTTCAATATAAATTATCGTTACCCGCGATTATTGCAGGAATTGAAAAAGTTGGGGAATTTTGCTCGCGCAATGCGGCGAAATGAAAAAAGGAGGATGACTCAGCCCGATGCTTTGAGGTGATAGCAGGCGGACCTACCACTGATAGGAAATTCCGACCGAAACCACCGGCCACCACTTGAAATTGCTCAGGTCGCTTTGTAGCTGGGCATTTTCTGTAGCAATATCGGTTGCTGTGGGGCAAGCCGTGGCACCCGTCGCACATGCAACGGTCAGATTGGTCTTGGGGCTGCCTTGGAACAGCACGCCGATATCGGATGTCATGCCCCAGCCCTTGTTCTTCTCCGCCGGGTTGCCCCAGCCTATCCCGATATAGGGCGCAACCTTGTTGAATGACAATGATGCCTGCAGCGAAGCGATATGGGCTGTGCTGTAATTTGTGCCGTTGATGTCATAGCTTCCGCCGGTGGGTAGCCCACCCAGACTGACCTTGTTGTTGTTGTACATCAGACCGGCGCTGGTACGGAAACTGCCCTGGAACGGGTACCAGTCTGCCAGGACGCTGACCGTTTGCAGCTGCAGCTTGAAGTCGTAATTCACTGAACTTGCATTGGCATTGTAATTGTACGTGAAGGAATTGAGACCAAAGCGGGCGCCAAGACTGTCGGTGAGACCCAGATTCAACTCTGCGCCCAAACCCAGCGAGCCGATCTTGATGTCCATGGCAACGTCGGACCGGCTGTTCCAGTCCATTGGATTTTCGCCAGCCGCGTTGGCGGATTCGGTTGATTGTTCCGGACTGGCAGCGGCGACCGTCTGGCCTGCTCCTGAATTGTTGCCGGCATTTGCCATCGCCGCTCCCGCAAATCCGGGTTCGGCCGGAGTTGCAACAGCGGCCGCGGGTGTGCCAGGCATGACAGCCGGTGCGGCGGCGGCAGGCACCGCCTGGACTGAAGATGCGGGAGCCGGTTCAGGTGACGGCACCACTGGTGCCGGGGCCGGCTCAGGTACAGGTACAGGTACAGGTACAGGTACAGGTACAGCTGTT
This sequence comes from Gallionella sp., assembly GCA_049684555.1. Lineage (GTDB taxonomy): Bacteria > Pseudomonadota > Gammaproteobacteria > Burkholderiales > Gallionellaceae > Gallionella. The sequence goes on from JBAVGB010000056.1 coordinate 6,762, forward strand.
GTGATTGCCGAGGGATCAATGGGGATGAATTGCAGCTTGCCGAAGGTTTCCGCGGGTACGGTCAATGGCGAGACCGGCAAGGCAAGAACCGAGGAAGAGGGCACGACAACGGTCTGGCCTGCGCTGACCGTCTTCATGCCTGCCGCATTCGTCAACGCGATCTTTCCCTTCAGGACCCGGCTGTAAAGCGATTTCTCGACCATGGTTACCATAAAGTCGGTACCGCGTATCCCGATGGTCGCATCCGGGGTCGACAGCCTGAAAGCATGCCGATCATGCTGGCCGATCAAGCCGGTGATGAAGCGCATTCCGCCCTGGAACATCGAGAAAACGATACTGCTGTTCCTGATACTTTTTGCATCGTAGCGGTATTCGCGCACATAGAAAATGGAGTTGGCTTGCATCGTGACGACCTGGCCGTCTTCGAATCTTAGCAGTGCGGCGCTTTTGGCACCGGTCTGGATCAGCGTATTGGACTTGAGGGGCTCGCTATTGGCCAACCGGCGGACAGGAAGTTTTCCCTGCGTGACAAATACATCACCGCTCACCGGATAGACCATGCTGCCAGATACCGTGGCTGCAGGCGTATCGGGCTTCGTCTTGCCGGTTTCTTGCGATGCGGAAGAAACGGAGGGGAACAAGGCCAGTACGGTGAATATGGCTGCGATTGTTTTCATGTCACGAAGGCCCGTTGGATTGATGGATCAAGAAATCGGACGGCTGCGGAGGTGAATGTAAACCCGGTGCGGAGGACCGTCAATAGTCGCCAAGCGCGACTGGACCGGCAATGCGCGCTGGCTAACCGTTCAGTAGCGCATCAGCAATGCCGCGCCAGCCTCGAGCTGCACGAAGCCGTTGCTGTTTACCATGATAGTGCATCCGCCAGAGCAAAACACGGAAGTGTCGGCGTTCAGCATCGTGTAGATGGCGCGCACATCGAACCGCACCCCAACGTTTTCAGACAGGAAAAACTTTGCGCCGCCGCCGAGCGACAGTGACAGGCGATTTTCCGCGGTGAGGTCGCCGCGCTTCGGCGTCATGCTGGTCAGGCCGATCGTGCCGGAAACGAAAGGATGCATGGGTCCATCCACCGGCAACAAGTACAGGCCGCCGACATGATAGTAATCGATGGTGAGATCGAACAGCGGATTGCCCGTGAAGGTTCCGGCGGTCGTCAGTTGCGTATCCTGGCGGCTCAGGTACACCTCAATCTGTTTGTCCGGCTCGGAGTCGAAGTCGAGCATCAGTCCGAAGCTGGTGGCATCCGCAAGCTCGAACCCGGACAGGGTGTTGGCATCCTGGAAACTGCCGCCGAAGCGGTGGCCGGCGAACGGCGCGACCTCGACTCCCCATCTGTCATCGGCTCCGCGGGCGGTGAATGAAAGAGTGGCAAGCGTGGCGAGCAATAGACTCAACGCTGCAATTTTATTCATGGCTCTGACTGAAAAGAGTTGCACTAGGCGGTACTGGGGCGCGGTATTGGGACAAATGTAGTCGCAGCGTGAAAGCACGTCAACGTGATCAGGATACCCGCATCACTGTGGGTTGCAATTCCATCCAAACTGGCGCTTCGCAACCGGAATTCCGCATCAGGAGTGGTAAGATGCAAATAAAACCTCAACAAGAAGGAAGGAACGAAAATGCAGTTTCATACGGTTGCAACCACTCCCTTCACCGATCAAAAACCAGGCACCTCGGGTTTGCGCAAGCGCGTGCCGGTTTTCCAGCAGGAGCACTATCTGGAAAATTTTGTGCAATCCGTCTTTGATACCGTCGCTGCCCCGCCGGGATCGACGCTGGTGCTGGGCGGCGACGGGCGCTATTACAACCGCGAAGCGATCCAGATCATCCTGAAAATGGCGTCAGCCAACGGATATGCACGCGTGCTGGTCGGCGGGGGCGGCATACTTTCGACGCCTGCCGTCTCCTGCCTGATTCGAAAGTATACGACAAGCGGCGGCATCATCCTGTCCGCCAGCCACAATCCGGGCGGGCCGGACGGCGATTTCGGCATCAAGTACAACGGCAGCAACGGCGGCCCCGCGACCGAGACCGTCACCGAAGCGATCTTCGCGGCGAGCAAAAAGATCGCGCAGTATCGCATCGCCGAAGCAGCCGAAGTCGAACTGGAACGGATCGGCGATCATCAAATCGGCGGCATGACGGTGTCGGTGATCGACCCGGTCAGCGACTATGCGGAACTGATGGAATCGCTATTCGATTTCGCGGCGATCCGTTCGTTGCTGGCTGGTGGGTTTCATATCAGGTTCGACGCGATGCACGCGGTGACCGGCCCGTATGCGCGGGAGATCCTGGTGAATCGCCTCGGCGCGCTGAAGGACAGCGTGATGAACGATGTGCCGCTGCCGGATTTTGGCAAGGGCCATCCCGATCCCAACCTCACTTACGCGCATGAACTGGTGGAAATCATGTATGGCGCCGATGCGCCGGATTTTGGCGCGGCATCCGACGGGGACGGCGACCGCAACATGATTCTGGGCAAGCATTTCTTCGTCACGCCCTCCGACAGTCTCGCGGTGCTTGCCGCGAATGCGCACCTGGTGCCGGGTTACCGGCAGGGGCTGGCGGGCATCGCGCGCTCGATGCCGACCAGCGCCGCGGCGGACCGGGTCGCGCGGGAGCTCGGCATTCCCTGTTATGAAACGCCGACCGGCTGGAAGTTTTTCGGCAACCTGATGGATGCAGGCAAGGTTACCCTGTGCGGCGAGGAAAGCTTCGGCACCGGCTCGAACCACATTCGCGAAAAGGACGGATTGTGGGCGGTGCTGTTCTGGCTGAACATACTCGCTGCGCGCAAGCAGCCGGTAGATGATATTCTGATGGAGCACTGGGCGCGTTTCGGGCGCAACGTGTATTCGCGCCACGATTACGAGGACATTCCGGCCGATGCGGCTAACGGCGTGATGAAGCTGCTGCATGAGCGTTTTGCCGAGCTGCGGGGGGCACAGTTCGGCAATCTGCAGGTGAGGGAATGCGACGACTTCAGCTACACCGATCCGGTGGACGGCAGTGTCAGCGCCGGCCAGGGCGTGCGCATCATGTTCACCGACGGCTCGCGCATTGTGTTTCGCTTGTCCGGCACCGGCACCGGCGGCGCGACGCTGCGCATCTATCTGGAATCCTTCGAGCCGGACGTTTCCAGACATCACCTGGACGCGCAGCAGCTGCTGGCCGGGCTGATTGGCATCGCGTCGCAAATTTCCGAATTGCGCGAGCGCACCGGGCGCGAAAAGCCCACCGTCATTACTTGAGGCGAGCCTCAAGCGGCTATAATAGCTGGCAATTCGACTTTCCGCGCTATTCAGGCGCGGATTCATTTCAAGGAGTGCACCATGGCAAACAGACGAATCATCCAGACTCCGGATGCGCCTGCCGCGATCGGCACCTATTCCCAGGCGGTGTGCGTCAATGACACCGTCTACCTTTCCGGCCAGATCGGGCTGGACCCGGGGACCATGCAGATGGCCGAGGGCATAGAAGCGCAGATCCACCGGGTGTTCCAGAATCTCCGCGCGGTGGCGAGCGCGGCCGACAGCAGTTTCAATGATCTGGTCAAGCTCAATGTGTATCTCACCGACCTGAAGCATTTTGCCAAGGTGAACGAGATCATGGCCGGCTACTTCCGCCAGCCCTATCCGGCGCGTGCCGCGGTGGGCGTGGCCGAGCTGCCGAGGGGGGCGCTGGTTGAAGTGGACGGGGTGCTGGTGATCCAGGACTGATTCCGCTTCCACTTCATCGGCGACACTGCGTTGACTTCCTCGCTCATTCCTTGTCGTGCTATACGCACTGCCAGCGTCATTTGCTCGTCGTCGCCTTGTTTCACCTTCGAATTGGAACCGGAATAGGCCGTTGTGCAACCATCAAAAATCTCCCCTGCAACGCTAAGCAAACTCGCCAGGCTCGGCATCCATCACCGCGCCGATCTGCTGCTGCATCTGCCGATGCGCTACGAGGACGAGACTCATCTTGCGCCGATCGCGACCGTGCAGGCGGGCGAGACGGCTCAGGTGCAGGGAACCGTCTCTCACAGCGAGATCGCCTTTCGTCCGCGCCGCACCCTGTTGTGCCGCATTGAGGACAGCAGCGGCGAACTGTATCTGCGCTTCCTGAATTTCTATCCCAGCCAGCAGAGACAACTTGCGGTCGGCAAGCAGATACGCGCGGTCGGCGAGGCGCGCATCGGGTATTACGGGCTGGAAATGGTGCACCCGAAATGCCGCAGCGTGGACGACGACACGCCGCTGCAACAAAGCCTCACACCGGTGTACCCGACCACGGCCGGGCTGGCACAGCACGTCTTGCGCAAGCTGATTGCAAATGCACTGGAAACGCTTCCTTTGGACGACACGCTGCCGGAAGAATTGCTGAAGCGGCTAAGAATGACCGGCTTCGGCGACAGCATAAGACTGTTGCACAACCCGACACCGGACATATCGGCAAAAACACTGGAGGAGCGCAGCCATGCCGCCTGGCGGCGCATCAAGTTCGACGAACTGCTGGCACAGCAACTGTCGATGCGCGTGCATCACCGCGAGCGCAGCAGGCGCGTCGCGCCCGCACTTGCACCGCGCCGGAACTTGACCGACCGCCTGATTGCAGACCTGCCGTTCGCGCTGACCGGTGCGCAGCAGCGCACCTGTGCCGAGATCAGCAGCGACTTGGCGCGTCCGCACCCGATGCAGCGCCTGCTGCTAGGCGATGTCGGCAGTGGCAAGACCATCGTCGCGGCACTGGCCGTCCTGCAGGCGATCGAGAACGGCTACCAGGCCGCGCTGATGGCGCCTACCGAGATTCTCGCCGAACAGCATTATCTGAAGTTGCGTGCCTGGCTGGAACCGCTCGGCATCGACCCGGTATGGCTGTCCGGCAGCCTGAAGAAAAAGGACAAGCAGCTCGCCGCCGAACATATCGCGTCGGGCGAGAGGGCCCTTGCGATCGGCACGCACGCGCTGTTCCAGCAGCAAATTCGTTTTCACAGACTCGGCCTGGCGATCGTTGATGAGCAGCACAAGTTCGGCGTGCAGCAGCGCTTGTCGCTGCGCAACAAGGGAAAAGCAGGCAACGACGACACGCCGATGAAATCCAGTTCACCGGAGCCGCACCAACTCATGATGAGCGCCACCCCAATCCCGCGCACGCTGGCGATGAGCTATTACGCCGACCTTGATGTGTCGGTGATCGACGAGTTGCCGCCCGGGCGCACGCCGGTGATCACCAAGCTGGTCAGCGATGCGCGCCGCGACGAGGTGTTCGAACGGGTGCGCGCCGCCTGCATGGCAGGACAGCAGGCCTACTGGGTCTGCCCGCTGATCGACGAATCGGAGACCCTGCAGCTGCAGACTGCACTGGAAACCTATCAGTTGCTGAATGCAGCCTTTCCCGAATTGCGTGTCGGACTGGTGCACGGCAAGCTGGACAATGCGGAAAAGGCGCGCGTGATGGCGGCGTTCAAGTCAGGAGAACTGCAATTGCTGGTCGCCACCACGGTGATCGAAGTCGGCGTGGACGTGCCGAATGCCAGCCTGATGGTGATCGACCATGCCGAGCGCATGGGGCTGGCCCAGCTGCACCAGTTGCGCGGCAGGGTGGGACGCGGCGCGGCGCAGAGCCTGTGCATCCTGCTATACCAGCAGCCGCTCGCCGAACTGGCGCGGGCAAGGCTGAAGATCATTTTCGAGAGCACCGACGGATTTGCGATCGCGCAGCATGATCTGCGATTGCGCGGCCCCGGCGAACTGCTGGGGGCGCGCCAAAGCGGCGTGGCGATGCTGCGCTTCGCCGACATCAGCGCGGATGAAGATCTGCTGGATCAGGCGCGGCAAGTTGCCGACGAATTGTTGCACGATCATCCCGAGGCGGCACGAGCGCATCTGCAGCGCTGGATGGCCAACAAACATGATTACCTGCATGTCTGAGCGGAAAATCGCCACTTGCCGGCTAACCAGTCAGCAGTTAAAAAGGGCGGCGGACAGGTGACCGGGTGGAATGCGATAACGAAGCAGTTTCGGATTCGCCGTCGATCCGGCACAATCGCGTGTTCTCCAAATTCGGAATATCAGATTCTTAGGGCATCGCTGAATTGACAGACCATCAAGTTGAATCCATACCGGACCTGCCCTCGGTTACCCTGTGCGCCGTCGATTGTCTGAATCCGGCGCTTGCATTGCGCGCGCTCGATATTTGCGGGCTGCAGTGCAAGTTCGGCGACACGGTGTTTCTTTCGGACAGCGCAAGCCGCTACCAGCTAGACGGCTGCCGCATGGTCGACATTCCACGCATCGGTTCGGTGGCTGAGTATTCCCGTTTCGTTCTCAAGGAACTGGGCGGCTATTTCAACACCGAATTCGTGCTGCTGGTCCAGTGGGATGGCTACATCATCAATCTGCAAAGCTGGCGCCCGGAGTTTCTCGAATACGATTACATCGGCGCACCATGGAGCTGGTACCAGGATAACCATCGTGTCGGCAACGGCGGCTTTTCGCTGCGTTCCCGGCGGCTGATGGATGCGTTGCGGGATGAAAGCATCGTCGACCTCGAACCCGAGGACGAGGCCATCGGGCGGCGTTATCGTCCGCTGCTCGAAGCGAAATACGGGGTTTGCTTTGCACCCGAGGAAATCGCCGCGGCATTCTCGTTCGAGACGACCTCACCCACAGGCGACCCGTTCGGTTTCCACGGCCTGTTCCATATGTGGTCGGTGCTGCCGCAAGGCGAACTGCAAGGATTCATCACCACCCTCGCCGACCCGTCGGTGGCAAGCCGCCAATACTTGCAACTGTGCAAGAACTATATCGAACTGGGCTGCTTGGAAGAAGCCTCGCTGCTGCTGAAACGGCGCATGGAAGTTGCTCCGGATGACAGCGAAGCGGGCAAGCTGCTGGTTTCGCTGTCTTCACCGCAGGCCGGAGTTCCGCCGATGCAGTCCATGCTGGGCCGCAACGACCCGTGCCCGTGCGGCAGCGGCAAAACATACCAGCAGTGTTGCGGCGATATTTCGGAAACGAGACCCGCAGCGGTGCCGCCCGGGAGAATCTCGTTCATTCTGCATAACGCAATGGCGCATCATCATGCGGGGCGTCTGGCGGAAGCCGAAGCAGGATACCGGGAAGTGCTTGAACACAAACCCAGGAATGCCACTGCGCTTCAATATCTGGCGGTCGTGGCCTTGCAGCGCGGCGACAGGGAGCGCGCCCGGCAGCTGAACCGCCGGGCACTTGACCTCCGTTCCTACATGGCCGACTTCCTGATCAATCTCGGCATGTGCCTGCGCTTGCAGGGCAGAACCGCGGAGGCGCAGGCGTGCGATTCGCATGTCGCCGCAATAAGGCCCGATTATGTGCCCCCGAACAAAACGATCTAACGCAACCGGAAAAGCCGCGCCGCTTTGAGCAGGCCCTTTAACCATGAACCAGAACCCGCATCACCAGGAACATGACCAGAAACACGGTCTCGCACATGCAACACACACCGACAGGTTCTGGCGCGGTGCTGCGCTGGGATGCGGGCCCGAACTTGGGCCCTGGCTGCGCGACCGCGGTTCACTGACGCAGCGCATCCGCGAACGCTGCACGCACTTCGCGGTGCACAATATGCGCAGCGGTTTGGCGCGCATCGCTCCGGACGAATCCGCGCTGCTCGGGCTCGCGCCGCATCAGCTTGCCTGGTCGCGCGAAGTTTTCCTGTATGCCGACGGCCGGCCGGTGGTATTCGCACACAGCGCACTGGCGTTGGCGCATCTGCGCAGCGTCTGGTCGGAAGTGCGCACGCTGGGCAACAAGCCGCTGGGGGCATTGCTGTTCGCGCATCCGCTGGTGGAGCGCAGGCCGCTGCATTACCGTTTTCTGCGCAGCACGCATCGACTATACCGGCGGGCTGTCGCGATGCAGGCCGATCCGCCGCACAGGCTGTGGGCACGGCGTTCATTGTTCTATCTTGGCGATGCCCCGCTGCTGGTCACGGAAGTTTTCCTGCCGGGAATCCTGCTGCTGAAAGGCTGAACGTCAACCGCCGGAAAATATGCTGAAGTGGTCAGATACGGCGAATCAGGCAAGCAGCACCTGCCCAGTCAGCGCATTGACCAGTATCCCGGACGAAGTCTTCCCGCGCGTGATTTCGACCAGATAGGCCGAGCCGCCCGATTTCACGACCAGCCTGGGTACAACACCGGTCGGGGCTACTGTTTGCGCGCTTACCGTTGCAATCCTGTCGCAGGCGGGACTTTCCGTTTCGATTTTGCGCTGTCCGTCGATAAAGCCAATCGAAGCTGTCAACGCGATAACGCCGGCAGCGCCCGGGAGTATTCTCAGTCTGTTCATGTCCGCTCCTTGTTCAGTGTTGCTGCGGCTGCGGATCAATTCCTGCCGCACGGCATACATCATCTGTCGCTATTACAGAGCGGGATTTGATCGCAAAGTTCAGCCGATAAACTATTTGAAACAATTTTGGGCTCGGCGCTGACTGCGTGCATATCCTTGCCGCGGTCAAGATTATTAGGATGCCGGCATCAAATCAAATTACAATTCGCGTTATCTGCCATACAGGAGTCCGTTTTTATGATCGCACCCATTTCGTTACGTGATATCCCCCAAGCCAATATATTTCGCAAAGGCGATGTTTTTGTGTTGTTCGGCGAGCTGTTCGGTCGGGGATACGCCAATGGCCTGATCAATGAGGCGCGCAAGGCTGGCATGACGATCATCGGCATTACCGTAGGCCGGCGCGACGAGAACAACGCGTTGCGTCCTTTGACTGGCGAGGAGCTGGCTGCCGCCGAAGCCAATCTCGGCGGGCGCATCATCAATGAGCCGCTGATGGCCGGGTTCGATCTGGATGCACCACCGGGCGAGCCGACGCCGACCGACCTGCTCGCCGGCATGACGCTGAAGAGCTGGCAGGACGACAAGCTGGACTGGAAGCAAATCGAGAGATGCCGCGAGGTCGGGGTTAAGCGCTTCAGGGATTCCGTTGCCAAGGCAATGGCCCAGATCGACGCGATGATCCCCGATGGCAGCAACGTCTTCTTTGCCCATACCATGGCCGGCGGCATTCCCAAGGTGAAAGTGTTCCTGGCGATCGCGAACCGCATCTACAAGGGCCGCGGCGAGCGCTTCCTGTCCTCGCGCGCGCTGTTCGACAGCGACCTCGGCAAGCTGATCCTGATGAATTTCGACGAAGTCACCGCGAATACCTTCCAGCATCTGATCGATGGCAGCGCGGCGATCCGCGCTCGTATCGACAGAACCGGCGGCCAGGTGCGCTACACCGCCTATGGATATCACGGCACCGAAATACTGACCGATGGCGATTACGAATGGCAGACCTACACCAACTATTCGCAGGGTCACGCGAAGATGCGGCTGGAACGCGTCGCCGAAACGGCCTGGGCAAAGGGAATCAAGGCCACCGTCTACAACTGCCCGGAGATACGTACCAATTCTTCCGACATCTTCGTCGGAGTCGAACTGTCGCTGTTCCCGCTACTCAAGGCGTTGAAGAAGGAAAATGGCGGGGCCTGGGCCGAGTCACAGTGGCATGCCTGCCGCGCATTGTTCCAGGACCCAAACGCGTTGGATGACCTGCTGGAAAAAATATCCAAATACAACGCAAGCAGCGTGATGAAAAAGTTCAGGAATTTCCAGGCGTGGCCAATGGACAATTCGGCAGAACTGGCAGACCTGATGATCGGCACATCAGAAGAGATCACCCAGATGCACAAGGACCGCAAGGTGCTTGTCACCGACATACTCAGCGCGCTGGTGCTGGAGGGAACCGGTCCGCTGATGTTCCATGAGACATCCGATCCTGCCGGGCCGGTGCTGTGGTTGAATCATGACATCATCGCCAAACAACTCAATCTGATGCACAACAAATGAGGTTTGCTTTTACCGATTGATCCGGGACAGATACAACGCTTCGACACGCGCCCGCGCCCAGGGTGTTTTGCGCAGAAACTTCAGGCTGGATTTAATGCTCGGGTCGTGCGTAAAGCAGCGTATCGGCACAGCATCACCCATCGCCGCCCAGCCGATACGCTCGGCAAGCTGCGTGACCATGGTTTCGAGCGTGATGCCTTCCAGGGCGGGGCGATTCGCCGGCTTTTTATTAGAGTCCATGCCCGCATTTTACAGATGATCATTCTTTCCGAGGGCGTCGCCGTACCTGACTCTCATCGGAATGGCGGCAAGGCGCAATAGCATTATCACCAAGGAGGGCGCGCATGAAGGCATTGGGCAAATTGCGGGTGGGGCTTGCGCTGGGAAGCGGGTCAGCGCGCGGGTGGGCGCATTTGGGGGTGATTCGTGTCCTCGAGCAGGCCGGCATCCGGCCCGATCTGGTCTGCGGCACATCGATAGGCGCGCTGGTGGGAGCGGCATACGCTGCGCAAGAACTGGATAACTTCGAGAATTGGCTGCACGGATTGAACCTTGCAGAGGTGATCTCGTTCCTGGATGTGCGGATGAATGGCGGGGTGATCAAGGGCGAGCGGCTGATGGAATTCTTTCGCCGCCGATTCATCGACCGTCCGATCGAGGAGCTGGCCATTCCGTTCGCCGCCGTCGCGACTGCATTGCATACGGGCACTGAAGTCTGGTTACGCCAGGGTTCGACCATTGATGCGGTGCGTGCGTCGATTGCCTTGCCCGCGTTGTTTACGCCAGTGATGCACGATGGACGGATTCTGGTTGACGGCGGACTGGTGAACCCGGTGCCGGTGTCGCTGGCCCGGGCGATGGGTGCCGAAATCGTGATTGCGGTCGATCTGAGCTCAAACCGCCTGGGACGGCCGCATCACGAGGATCACGAAAATGAACAGGCACCGGGCGAGATCGGCGAATGGAGACGCAGGCTACAGGAGAATCTGGGCGCTTTCATTCCCGATCGTTCAGGGGATGAACCCAGAATTCCCTCGATACTTGACGTGATCACCAGCAGCATCAATATCATGCAGGTGCGCATCAGCCGCAGCCGCATGTCCGGTGACCCGCCCGATGTGATCGTGTCACCGCGACTGGCCGGACTCGGGCTGCTCGATTTTCACCGTTCCGCAGAAGCGATCGCGGAGGGCAAGCGCGCGATGGAAGCAGCATTGCCGGATCTTGAGGCAGTGTTGAAATAGCGTGGCCGTGTAACCCGCACTACGCGCCGTTTTCCGGTTATCAGGCCAAGCCAAAATATGGCTGGATGACAAGCGCTGCGAACAGGGTGTTACCCTTTATTCATTTCCCCGTACAGTTTGGAAATCAGCATCTGAACTTCAATGGAAGTTTTTGAGTATTCCTCTCCGCTAAGGAGCGTATGCGCCGAATCCTTGTCGTTACGCTGTACCAGCTCAACTACGCGTGATGCCGTGACGTGGAATTGTGCATGCTTGGCCTTTAGCTGGTGGTAAATTGACAAATCCCCCATCAATGTCGCACCGGAACTGTAAATCCACTTGCCCAAGGCGCATTGATCATCGCGGCAGATCGCCGTGTAATCCAATTTTTCCTGGGATGTCCCTTCTACATAAGCGGTCAACCGCTCTTTCCACTTGCGATGCGCTTCAATTGCCGCGACGAAATCCAGGCCTTCGATCACGGCATCTTCCTTGATGATGCCGGATTGCGGCTTAGAAAGTGCAGTCTGTGCCGACTTTTCATCCCCCTTGGACAATGCATTGAACCAATCAATCAATCCCATCGTGTCTCCCCCCCCAAAAAATAATTATGGAATTCGTAACGTAATCTCGGATACCCCTCTTTTTTATAAGGCATACAGTACCGTTTTACAAGGCTTTGCACAACCTTGAGTTTTGGCGTCTGCACAATTTCATTGACCCGATAAAGGCGGGTATCCAGTATCATGCGATTTGGATGCATATCCCGGCTACTAATAGAGATTGATTAAACAAATACATCCTGATTTGAATCCATGCATCTCGCACAACGACTATTGCTTTACCTGCAACTCACCCGGCTGAACCGTCCTATCGGCATCCTGTTGTTGTTATGGCCGACCCTTTGGGGTGTATGGATCGCCGGCGCGGGACATCCGGCATGGCATATCGTGCTGATCTTTGTGCTGGGTACGGTGCTGATGCGATCCGCCGGATGTGCGATCAACGATTATGCGGATCGCGATTTCGACAAGCATGTCAAACGCACCCGCGAACGACCCGTCACCAGCGGGCGCATCACGCCGCGCGAGGCGGTCTGGCTGGCGGTGAGCCTTTCGCTGGTTGCCTTTTTGCTGATCCTGCCGCTGAATGAGCTGACACTGCTGCTGTCATTCCCGGCCGTGTTTCTCGCCGCGAGCTATCCGTTTACCAAACGCTTCCTGGTGATCCCGCAAGCCTATCTCGGCATCGCATTCGGCTTTGGTATCCCGATGGCATTTGCCGCGCAACTCGGCAATGTGCCGCCGGTGGCGTGGCTGATGCTTGCCGCCAACGTGTTCTGGGCGATTGCCTATGACACCGAATATGCGCTGGTGGACAAGGACGATGACATCCATCTCGGTATCCATTCGGCGGCATTGTTGTTCGGCAGGCACGCAGTGGCTGCGGTGATGGCTTGCTACACGATCACACTCGCACTGCTTGCACTGGCGGGACAGGTTGAAAGCCTGGGCTGGGCCTATTACACGGGACTGACGGTTGCGGCGTGCATCGCGCTCTATCACTACACGCTGATTCGCGGGCAACAACGCGAGCGCTGTTTCAAGGCGTTCTTGCATAACAACTGGTTCGGCGCGGCGGTATTTTCCGGAATCGTGCTTGATCATCTGGTGAATATGCGGCCTTGACTCACGGTAATCAGCGCGATCAAGATCTGGGGCAAGCATATTCAACCTGCCTTAGTGCTTAATGCTTTGCAAGCCGAGTAACAATTTGTTGCAAATTCTCCCGAACTTCTCAGCCCGGCAAGAAACCAACCTGAGTCACAAGCAACCCAATCCAGCCTGATCGTGAATGTTGCCGCATAGAGCGGCGGTCGCGATTTATGCTGGTCTTCGATCTGTGCTGATTTTAAGGAGCGGGAAACATGAAATCGAAATTTTTGCCGAAGTTTGCCAAATATGGCGTCATGACTCTGGTGATCACTGCAGCGATGACAGGAGGTTATGTCTATCGTGGCATTTCTCCCATCGATACGGCTAATGCGAGCACGAACACGATCGTCGCTATCCCGGCGACAAGGCAAACCCTGCAGAGACCATCCGCGGGATTGCCGGATTTTGAATCGATCGCGGCTGATCAGGGACCGGCCGTGGTCAATATCAGTGTTTCGGGAACCGAAAAAACCGGTTTCTCCGGATTTCAGGGGATCCCGCAAATGGATCCGAATGACCCCTTCTATCAATTCTTCCGACAGTTTCACGCGCCGGCCCCGCAAAACAGCATCCCCACCCATGGCCTCGGTTCGGGCTTCATCATCAGCCGCGATGGCGTGATTCTTACCAACGCGCATGTCGTGGCGGATGCGGATGAAGTGATCGTGAAACTCACCGACAAAAGGGAATTCAAGGCGAAAGTCATCGGTATCGACAAACCTTCCGATGTTGCGGTGCTGAAGATAAACGCCAAGGATTTGCCGACCGTCAAGATAGGCGATTCCAGAACCGTTCGGGTGGGCCAATGGGTGGTGGCGATCGGCTCGCCGTTCGGTTTTGAGAACAGCGTGACGGCGGGGATCATTTCGGCCAAATCTCGCTCCCTGCCCGATGAAAATTACACGCCCTTCCTGCAGACCGATGTACCCATAAATCCCGGCAATTCGGGCGGGCCGCTGTTCGACCTGAACGGGGAGGTGATCGGCATCAATTCCCAGATATATACCCAGAGCGGCGGATACCAGGGGCTTTCATTCTCCATTCCGATTGATGTGGCGATGAAAGTCGAACGACAGTTGCTTGACCATGGCAAGGTGAGCAGGGGCAGGCTTGGTGTCGTAATTCAGGGGGTAAATCAGGAATTGGCCAAGTCTTTTGGGCTGGACAAGCCCACTGGCGCACTGGTCAGCTCAGTCGACAAGGACAGTCCGGCTGAAAAGGCCGGGATTGAGCCGGGTGATGTGATCCTCAAGTTCAACGGCAAGGAAGTCGACAGTTCCAACGATCTCCCGTCCATGGTCGCCGATGTCACGCCCGGTACGAAGACCAGTGTGGAAGTCTGGCACGATGGCAAGACCAGAATCCTGTCGGTGGATGTGGGCGAAATGAAAATCGCCAGCGCCGAAGCTCAATCGGTTGGCGGGGATAAGGGCGGTCTGGGCCTCGAAGTGCGTCCGCTTACGGCAGACGAGCGCAAGCAGGCAGAAGTTGGCGCGGGGCTGCTGGTCGAGAACGTCGAAGACGGTCCGGCCGCCAATGCAGGTATCCAGTCCGGCGATGTGATCCTGTCCGTAAACGGGGAAAAAGTGGACAGTGCCAGGAAGCTTCGCTCTCTGGTGTCGAAACACGGCAAGGACGTGGCGCTGCTGGTGCTGAGGGGAAGCAGCAAGATGTTTGTCCCCATTCAGCTTGGCTAGGGAATTTCCCGGATGCGGCAAGGCTAGGGGTGCAGATGATTGTTCCTGCATTCCGGCTTAACTGCCAGGTTGCCGATTCTCCAGCTGTTTGGTCATCACGCTGCGCTCTGCAGCGTATTCACCGGTCAGCACAAACCCGCGCAATGGATTCTACGCATCGAAGAAACCGAGCTTGATTCCCTGCTTATCTGCCGCGCCATTTGCCAGATCGTTGGCGAAGTCGCAGCCAATCAGCGCTCCGCCGATCAAGCATGCGCAATTCGCGTAGCAACGTATAGCTGGCCAGACCGCTTTCCAGCACGACGAGTGATTTTATGGATTGCCTCAAGCTACCAGCAAGACGCACAGCGGCACGCATATGGAATCGCTGAGTGGAGAATCATCAAAGTCGGCACGTTACAATTCCACCATTTCAAAGTCGGACTTGGCGACGCCGCAATCCGGACACACCCAGTTTTCGGGGATATCCACCCAGGCCGTGCCGGCCTTGATCCCTTCTTCCGGCAGTCCGGCCGCTTCATCGTAAACAAATCCGCAAACCACGCATTGCCAAACTTTCATTTCGTTCTCCTTGGTTAAGCGGATACTTTCGCCGGCATGGCGCCAAATATGGTGGCATCACGCGCTGCCGCTTTGCTTGAGTGATCGATCGAGTGGTTTGCTCCCGCGGATGCAATTCGAGGCTTGCAAAGCGGAACAAACGTGAAAGAAATATAAACAGCCATGGAGCATTTTCGCGGCTATTCCCGAGTCAATTGATCGATAATGCAGGTGGATTGCTGCGAACAAGCCGGATAACCCGGCGCGCGGAAAACCTGCTAGGCCAGATCGTTCAGCAGGGAGACGCGTATCTCTGCCGGAACCGGAGACAGGGTGGCCTGATAACCGGGGTGATCGACGCCCATGGCCAGCGCGGCGCCCTGCTTCAACGCGGCAACCATCTGCGGCGTCAGTTCGAAGCGCATGAAATGCACTGCCGAGGTCTTCTCTTCGGTCGTGCGATCCAAGTCTTCGTCGGAGATCGCATACACGCGTTCATGCCCGGCGGCCTGGACCCAAACGCGGTCTTCGATGCCGGTCAACACGGCCAGCTTGCGCTGGCGTTCCGCGATATCAGGATATTCGATCATCATTGTCGCTTTCCAGTTGCTGCCATCCGGGATCAGCGGGTTGTAGACATCAAGCTCATCCTGGATCAGTTCGGCTTCGAACATGCGCTCCAGGCGCAGCATTTCCTGCACCTGGTATTGCATCGTCAGCATATCCTCGAATGACAGGGTGACGTGATCGCCCAGATGCACCAAGCGGTTTTTTTTGTGCGCAATCACTTTTGCACGGAACGCCGGGCGTTCCCGTGCATACTGCTCAAGGCTGTAGAGCTTTTCGTGCGTCAATTTTTCCTGTTTCATTTCATTTACCTTAAATTCCGTAGGCCACGCGCACCAGCGTGATCGGATGCTCCGGCGACGTACCATCCGCGCGGGCGTGGGCAATGTGGTGGCCGGCCATCGCGCAATCGCTGCCGTAGTGGGCAGGATGGGCCTGGTTGACCCGGTCCACCACCGGCTTGACGATCTTGATCGCGAATTGGTGATATTCCTTCTTTACCGCGTAAGTGCCGTCGTGGCCGGAGCAGCGCTCAATGATGTCCACGTCAGTGCCGGGTATAAGCGCAAGCATTTCCTTGGTTTTGGGTCCGATGTTCTGCACACGCTGGTGGCAGGCCGCGTGGTAGGACACCTTGCCCAACGGGGCGCTAAAATCGGTCTTCAGCTTGCCTTCACGGTGGCGCAGCATCAGATATTCGAACGGGTCGTAGAAGGCGTTCTTGACCTTGATGACATCAGGATCGTCCGGGAACATCAGCGGCAGCTCCTGCTTGAACATCAGCACGCAGGATGGAACCAATGCGGTCAAGTCCCAGCCTGCATCGACCAGTTTGGCGAGCACCGGGATGTTGTTTTCCTTCGCTTCGCGCACCGCGTCAAGGTTGCCCAGTTCCAGCTTGGGCATGCCGCAGCAGCGCTCCTTCTCTGCTATGGTCACGGGGATCCCGTTGTGTTCGAACACCGCGAGCATGTCCTCGCCGGGCCCCGGTTCGTTGCGGTTCATGTAGCAGGTTGCGAAAAGCGCGACTTTGCCCTTCGTTTTTCCGGCGGGTACACCGGCTGTATCAAGCGGCAATTTCTCCAGGCGGCCGCGCAACGGCCTGCTGGAAAATTCCGGGAGCCATGCTTCGCTGTGCACTTCGGCTACCGCCTCGAGTATCTTGCGCGCCGGCTTGAACTTGTTCACCGCATTGACCGTCTGCGCCACAACCGGAATGCCGGCCAGACTGCCAACCATGTCGGTGCTGGTCAGTATCCGGTCGCGCAACTTGGTGTTGCGGTTCTTGTAATGGAATGACTTGGCGCGCAGCATCAGGTGCGGGAAATCAAGGTTCCACTCATGCGGTGGAACGTAGGGGCACTTGGTCATGTAGCAGAGATCGCACAGGTAGCAGTGCTCGACCACTTTCCAGTAATCCTCCTTCTTGACGCCGTCCACCTCCATGGTTTCGGATTCGTCGATCAGGTCGAACAACGAAGGAAATGACTGGCACAGGCTAACGCAGCGGCGGCAGCCATGGCAGATGTCAAATACCCGTTCCATCTCCTTGAACAGCGACTCCTCATTGTAGAAATCGGGGTTCTGCCAGTCCAGCGGATGGCGGATAGGGGCTTTCAGGTTGCCTTCGCGTGCGGGTTCGGCCATGTTTCGCTCCTCATGTTCGGATTCTGAAAAAACAGCATTCTAAAAAAAACGGCGCGGATTGCAGCATGCAATCCGTGCCGGATGTTTGAAGCCATCAGCCCAGTTCGGTCAGGGCTCTCTGGTAGCGGTTGGCGTGAGAACGCTCAGCCTTGGCCAGTGTCTCGAACCAGTCGGCAATCTCGGCGAAGCCTTCGGAACGGGCGTCCTTGGCCATGCCTGGGTACATATCGGTGTACTCATGGGTCTCGCCTGCGACTGCGCTCTTCAGGTTGTCCTGCGTACTGCCGAAAGGCAGGCCGGTGGCCGGGTCACCACACTTCTCCAGATATTCCAGGTGGCCGTGGGCATGGCCGGTCTCGCCTTCTGCGGTGGAACGGAACAATGCGGCGACATCGGCATAGCCTTCGACGTCGGCCTTGTTTGCGAAATACAGGTAACGCCGGTTGGCCTGGGACTCGCCGGAAAATGCGTCCTTCAGGTGCTTCTCGGTTTTTGATCCTTTGAGTTGCATGGTATTTCTCCTTAAAAATGAAAATGGGCGAAGTCAAAAAGGTGGTGTTTGATCCACAACGATAATATAGTCCTTTTTATTCAATAAACCCAATTGAAATATTCAAACAAGATGATTTAATATACAAATCACATCAACCTTGTAAATATCGATTGGAATATCCATGACGCTGAATGAATTGCGTTATATCGTTGCGGTCGCCCAGGAACGAAATTTCCGGCGCGCCGCAGAAAAATCCTATATCAGCCAGCCCGCGCTGTCGCTTGCGATACAAAAGCTCGATGAGGAACTGGGGCTGAAGATATTCGAACGCGGCAAAAATAATATCACGGTCACACCGGTCGGTAACGAGATCGTGGGACAGGCGCAACGCACATTGGAGGAAGTCGAGCACATCCGCGAAATTGCCAGACAGGGCAAGAATCAGTTGGCCGGCACCCTGCGTGTCGGCATCATCTACAGTGTTGGCCCCTACCTGCTTCCAGATCTGGTACCAGAACTGAAAAAAATCGCGCCGGCGATGCCGCTGGAAATCGAGGAAAACATCACTGCCAATCTCGATGCGCTGCTGCGCAACGGAAAGCTGGATGTCATCATCATTGCGTTGCCTTATGGAGATTCAGGCATTTTTACCAGGCCGGTATACGACGAGCCGTTCGAGGTGGTCGTCGGCAACGATCATCATTGGGCCAAGCGGCGCAGCGTCAAGGCGCAGGAACTTTCTACAGAAAAAGTTCTGCTGCTCGATTCCGGTCACTGTTTCAGCAACCAGGTTGAAGAAGCCTGCCCGGAACTCGAACGCAAAGGGGCGAATATCCAGCAGGGAACGTCGTTTGAAACCATCCGCAACATGGTGGCTTCGGGCTTGGGCATTACCGTGTTGCCCGCCTCTGCGAACAGCCCGCGATATCGCAACCGCTTGTTGCAGGTGATTCCGTTCGCCAAACCGGTTCCGTCCCGGCGTATCGCACTTGCCTGGCGCAAGAGCTTTGCCCGCGTGCAGGCTGTCGAGGCGCTTGCACAAGCCATAGCGCACGCAAAAATATCCGGCATCAAACTGTTGCGCTAGGTTCACGATATGCCGAAGCCTGATATGCCCTACCGCAAAAATCCCATGCTGAGATGGAGTTACAGTTTCATCGCGCCGCTTTATGACGCGATCATAACGGGTCCGCTAAAGCAAGCGCGCATCCGGTCGCTGAGCGCATTGCCAGCGAAAAATGCAGGGAGTGTATTGTTAAGCGGCATCGGTACCGGACTTGATCTGCCCTTGCTGCCGGCACTGCATCGTTATACCGCGCTTGACTTCAATGCCGCAATGCTGGAGCGATCAAAACCGCGCGGTGCGGGTTTGCAAGTGGAATGGGTGCTAGGCGACAGTATGGCATTGCCGTTTTCAGATGCGTGTTTCGACCATGTCGTGCTGCACCTGATCCTCGCCGTTGTGCCGCAACCGGCACAGTGCCTGAGCGAGGCCGCGCGTATACTCAAGCCTGGCGGCACCATCATCCTTCTCGACAAATTCCTGCGCCCGCAACAATCTGCATTGTTGCGACGCGCGCTCAATCCCTTGTCGCGCCGCATTGCCACACGTATGGATGTGGTATTTGAAGATGTGTTGAGCCAAGTGCCGCGACTGAAAAAAATCAGCGATATTCCGTTGCTTGCCGGCGGGTGGTTTCGCGGGATCGTACTGCAAAAGGAATAACACCAACGGTGGATGACGGACGAGGGGATGGTGAACTTTGCCCAGTCCTGTCGAAACTTCCTCCCACGCCTGATCATGCAATGCGGCGGATAAACAGCTCGTCGCTTTGCTGTACTATTAAGCTATCCCCATACGGCAGGGAGTCGCCTGTTATGCTGATCTGGACAGAGCTTCTGATTTGTCTCGCGGCCATCGGTTACGCGGGCTATTTCCTGTCCCGCTACGGCGACATCATCGCCGAAAAGACCGGCATGTCCGCTTCCTGGGTCGGACTCATCCTGTTGTCTACCGCCACTTCGCTGCCGGAACTGGCAACCGGGATATCATCTGTCAGTTTTGCCGATGCGCCCAACATCGCGGTGGGCGATGTGCTGGGCAGCACGGTGTTCAACCTCGCTATCCTGGTAATGCTGGACAAGTTGTACCGGCGCGAGACTCTGTATAGCCATGCCGCCCAAGGTCATATTTTGTCGGCTTCATTGGGCACGATATTGATCGCCTTTGCCGGTTTCAGCCTGCTGCTGGATCATGCCGGAATGAGCCCGGTATTGTGGCATGTGGGGTTTTACTGACCGTTCATCATCCTGGTATATCTGGTTGCGATGCGTGCCGTCTACAGCTATGAATACCGCACATTGGCCGAATATACTGAAGAGTCTGCCGAGCGTTATCCGGATGTGACGTTGCGCAGTGCTGTCAAAGGTTACGCGCTGGCCGCAGGCGCGGTGGTGATAGCCGGAACATGGTTCCCGTTTGTCGCCGAGAACCTTGCCGAGCTGATGGGCTGGGGGAGAAGTTTTGTCGGGACACTGCTGGTGGCAGGTGTGACCTCCGCACCCGAAGTGGCGGTCACGATTTCGGCGCTTCGTATCGGGGCGCTGGACATGGCCATCGCCAACCTGCTGGGCAGCAACCTGTTCGACATCATCATTCTGGCAGTGGATGATCTTTTCTATACAAAAGGGTCGTTGCTTGCAAACGTAGATACCAGCCATGCTTTAACGGCTTTTACCGCAGTGATGATGAGTTCGCTGGTGGCCGTTGGTTTGACTTTCCGTCCGCAAGGGCGCGCGGTGCTGGGACTGACCTGGGTGAGTCTGGGATTGTTCATGCTGTATGTACTCAACTCATGGTTACTTTTCGAACATGCGCATTGACAACATCAACTGGCACACGCTGACTGTCGAAGAAGTCGCGCAACGACTGGAAACGACTCAGAATGGCTTGAGCCTGGAGCATGCAACCAAACGGCTGGCGCAATTCGGCGCAAATGAATTAAGGAAAAAGCCAGCGCGTTCTCCATGGCGCATGCTGCTCGATCAGTTCAGCGATTTCATGATCATTGTGCTGATCGGCGCGGCGGCCGTTTCGGGTTTTGTGGGTCATGTCGAAGACACCTTTGCCATCATCGTCATCGTGAGCCTCAATGCGGTGATCGGATTCGTGCAGGAATTTCGCGCAGAGCGTGCGATGGCCGCGCTCAAAAAAATGGCCGAGGCCAGCGCGCAGGTGGTGCGTGACGGACATGCAGAGACCATCAATGCATCCCAACTGGTTCCCGGCGATGTGGTGCTATTGGAGGCGGGAAATGTGGTGCCCGCCGATCTGCGCATCATCGAAGCGGTGCGGCTAAAGATCGATGAGTCTGCGCTTACCGGCGAATCGCCGGCTGTGGATAAGCAAATTCAGCCGTTGACTATCGCAGATGCCCCGCTGGGCGACAAGAAATGCCTGGCCTTCAAGGGCACTATCGTCACCTATGGCCGCGCCCGCGCACTGGTGGTTGCCACCGGCATGAACAGCGAGCTGGGCAAGATCGCCACACTACTCGATGAAGATGGCGAAGCAAAAACGCCAATGCAGCAGCGGTTGGCGCGCTTCGGCAAACGGCTGGCCCTGGCAGCATTGGCGATCTGTGTGATGGTTTTCGTCATTGGCATATTGCGCGGCGAGCCGCTGCTGTTGATGTTCATGACCGCAGTCAGTCTCGCGGTGGCTGCCATTCCTGAAGCGCTGCCTGCCGTGGTGACGATCTCACTGGCACTGGGTGCGCGCAAAATGATCAGGCAGCATGCCCTCATCCGCCGCTTGCCTGCCGTGGAAACACTGGGTTCAGTGAATTACATCTGTTCGGACAAGACCGGCACGCTCACCCAGAACAGGATGCATGTCACCAAACTCTTCGCCGACGATGTTCTGTACGAAACCTGGCCGGTCAGCGGCGAGCCGTGGTCCACATTGTTGCAGGCACTGGCGCTGAACAACGACGCGCATACTGACCGCCATGGCAAGGCACGCGGAGAACCAACCGAGGCCGCGCTGCTGCACGCGGCGCAGGTAGCGGGTTACGACAAAGCTTCTCTGGAACACCAAGCGCAACGCTTGCTGGAAATCCCGTTCGATGCCGAGCGCAAACGCATGACGACGTTGCATCGGGCCGGTGATGAATTTATTGCCTATACCAAGGGATCTCCGGAGGCGATCCTGCCGCTGTGTGTGAGCAAGCTTGGCAGCAAAGGTGTACTCGATATCGATCACGCGCGCTTGCTGCGGCAGGCAGAGGCTATGGCCGCAGACGGACTTCGCGTGCTTGCCTTTGCCTGCCGCCGCTGGCCAGCGCTACCCGACGGTATACCTCACGTTGCGGTCGAAGCGGAGTTGATGTTCCTCGGTTTCGCCGGGCTGATCGATCCACCGCGCAGTGAAGTGAAAGAAGCGGTGGCGCAATGCCGATCAGCAGGCATCATCCCGGTGATGATCACCGGCGACCACCCCGCAACAGCGCGGGCAATCGCGCGCGAGCTGGGCATCCTTTCTGATACAAATGGGCCAGACGACAATGACAGAGTGATGACCGGAACCGAGCTGGCGCAGCTCGATCAGAATGCGTTCGAATCGAAAGTGGAACAAATTCGGGTGTATGCACGCGTCGATCCGGCCCAGAAGATCAGGATCGTCAAGGCGTTGCAGGACAAGGGCGCGGTGGTGGCGATGACCGGCGACGGCGTCAACGATGCACCCGCACTGAAAACAGCCAACATCGGCGTTGCGATGGGCAAGGGTGGCACCGACGTGGCGCGCGAGGCGGCGCACATGGTGTTGCTCGACGATAATTTTGCCACCATCGTGCATGCAGTACGACAGGGACGCCGACTTTACGACAACATCCGCAAATTCATCCGCTATGCGGTGACCGCCAACTCCGCCGAGATCTGGACCATATTTCTCGCCCCATTCCTCGGCCTGCCAATCCCGCTGTTGCCGATCCACATCCTGTGGATAAACCTGGTCACCGATGGTTTGCCCGCGCTTGCCCTGACAGCAGAACCCGCCGAACCCGGGATCATGCGCCGACCGCCGCGCCCGTTGCAGGAAAGCATCTTTGCGCACGGTATGTGGCAGCACATGCTGTGGGTCGGCCTGCTGATGGCGGCACTAACGCTGTGCACCCAGGCATGGGCATTTCATACCGGCCATGCGCATTGGCAGACCATGGTGTTCACGGTGTTGACCTTGACCCAGCTCGTCCATGTGATGGCGATACGTTCTGAGAAAGAATCGTTGTTTTCCGTCGGGATGCTTTCCAACCGGCCCATGGTATTGGCGATCGTTGTCACCTTTCTGCTGCAAATGGCGACCGTATATGTACCCGCGCTGCACCCGGTATTCAAGACGGAAGCGCTCGATCCCGGCGAACTGGCGGTATGCCTGGTTACATCCGGCGTTGTGCTGTTGGCGGTAGAAATCGAGAAGTGGCTGGTGCGGCAGGGATGGATCTATCGTGCGGGCTGATCTCTTTATGTACGGCTTTAAAAATTTGAACTAATAGATAAGCTGATGAGAAATATGATTTCGCTATCCAAATAGACATATCTCCATGTTAAATCGCATCGAATATTTCGTTCAACTTGCCCTGATATTGATTTTGGCGGCCGGTTGCTATCTTGTGCTCCGGCCGTTCATGGCTGCAATGCTGCTAGCCTCGGTGTTGTGCATTTCCACCTGGCCTCTTTATCTTCGTTTGTTGCGGTGGATGAAAGACAGAAAAAACATTGCCGCGCTGATCATGACGATATCGATGTCAATTCTGATTATCCTGCCATTGATTCTGGTGGCATACACCTTGGCCGACAATGTTACCGCCTACTACGATTTACTCAAACAGTCAGCCGTGACAGGATTGCCAGTGCCACCAACCTGGCTTAAGGGGGCGCCGGTAGTTGGTAATGCACTCTATAACTACTGGTCCCAGATCACCAGCGATAGCGGGGATATATACGCCCTGGTGAATGATTTGCTCGAGCCAGCCAGGAATTTTCTGCTTGCCGGTGGAATACAGCTGGGCCGTGGCGTCATGGAAATGAGTCTTGCATCATTCGTCAGTTTTTTCTTTTATCGCGATGGCGAGTGGTTGGTAAGTTTTCTAAATAGGGTGATGAATCGGGTGGTTGGAAACAGTGCCCCAAATGTACTGGCCATCGTAAACAACACCGTGCAGGGAGTCATGTATGGGCTAGTGGGTACTGCATTGGCCCAGGGATTGCTGGCTGCAATCGGCTTCGCCATCGCAGGCGTGCCCGCAGCATTCCTGCTCGGTGTAGCCACTGCCCTGCTTTCGCCTGTACCGACAGGACCGCCCATCATATGGGCCGGCGCAGCAATATGGCTTTTTTACCATAGCACCGCAGGATGGGGAATTTTCATGCTGCTATGGGGATTTCTTCTGGTTAGTAGCGTGGACAATTTTGTGAAGCCATTCCCAATCAGCCGCCGAAGCAATTTGCCATTCATACTGATATTGATCGGTGTGATGGGCGGTGTGCTTGCGTTCGGTTTCGTCGGTGTCTTCATCGGCCCGACGATGCTTGCGGTTGGCTTGAACCTTGTACAGGAGTGGGCTGCACGCGAAGACATGGATTGAAATGCTGCCGAACTGAAGCAACACTGTTGAAT
>JBAVGB010000057.1:0-2643 GCA_049684555.1 Gallionella sp.
AGAACCGATGCATGGAAATTGTAGGCTCTGCTATCCGCTCCTGACATCGACCAGAAGCTGGTAGAAATGAAAAATTGCAGACTCGGTACAATTGCTGCGTTTTTACACGGTCTGGGCCGCATTCTGCCTGTTAGCATGCATGAATACCAGCGTCTGCTTCTGACCCGGCTTAAGCTATTCATTTTTGATTTCTTCATTCATCAATCAAAGCCCGGCCTTGTTGCGCTGCAGCTTGTTGGAAACCCAAGAAGTCCCGGATAAATTCAGCAACCATGTTTAGTGGCGCCAATGAGGTCGCTCAGAGAACCCTAAAGTGATGGGTGCCGTCTCTTGCCAACTGTTCGACCAATCCGAATTCCCAGTCAAGGTAGCCTTGCATGGCCTCGCGGGGGTTGTCCGTACCTTCATAAGGTCGTCTATAGCGGTCGATGGGTTCGGAGGCAAGTCGTGAAAGTCCCCCTTCGCTGGGGAATCCGGCTGCACACCAGGCTTGTGTGCCACCGTCAAGTACCACCACCTCCTGTCCGTTCGCTGACACGATAGCGTCCAGTTCCGCAGCCGCAAACAACGAAAGTAACCCGGTTTGACAAGTGAGCACATAGCGTTTGGCGCCGGGTACACGTTCCCTGTTTTTGGCCAGACTGGAACGCAGAATAAACCAGGCGCCTGGAATGTGGGCCTGACGGTAGCACGCACTCGTTGCAACATCCAGAACAACAGTTTTCTCGGGTGCTTGGAGCCATTGGTTCAAGGTGGCGGGACTGATTTTGCGCACCACCGGCAGGCGCGGCAGGGGTTGCTTCCAGGGTCCTGCTTCACTGAAATCGGCAGATACTGCGCCGTCCACCACAAAAACGTCCCAACCCATCTGCGCCAGCCACGACGCGGTCATATTGGCGCGAACGCCGTCGCT
This sequence comes from Gallionella sp., assembly GCA_049684555.1. Classification (GTDB taxonomy): domain Bacteria; phylum Pseudomonadota; class Gammaproteobacteria; order Burkholderiales; family Gallionellaceae; genus Gallionella. The sequence continues at coordinate 914 of JBAVGB010000057.1, forward strand.
GTCAGCCAGCACCAGACGTGCGCCGCGCACCGGGGCCATCATTTCCGTTTCCTGTACCAGCTGCCCGCCGGGCGCGGAATTGAATCCGGGCAAATGTCCGGCAATGTATTCTTCCGGGGTACGCACGTCGAAGAAATAGGTCGTGCGCAAATTCTGGGCTTTCCAGTCCTGTATCCCATCGAGCAGAACCCGCTTTACACCTGCCCTGTCCGCCACTTTTCGCGCGGCGTCAGCGGCTTCTGATCGATTGAATTCGGCAGTCTGCCCGAATTTGCGGTTCTGGCCGCGATCAAGGTTCTGGCCTGCGAGTTTCCAGCCGATGGTGCCGTTGCGCAGCGCGGCGACCGGGTTCGGTATGCCGGCATTGACCAGCGACTGCGTGCCGATGATGCTGCGGGTGCGTCCGGCACAATTGACGATGACCCGGGTTTCGGCCCTCGGGGCGAGTTCCCGAACTCTCAATACCAGCTCGGCCCCGGGCACGCTGGTCGCAGTGGGAATGCTCATGGTCTGGTATTCGTCGAAGCGGCGCGCGTCCACGATCACGATATCGGCTTTCGCGTCGATCAGTGCCTGAACCTCCTCGGCGGAAAGCGAAGGCGTATGACGCTCGGCCTCGACCAGTTCCCCGAATGCCTTGCTAGGCACGTTCACGTCCCGGAACAATTCGCCCCCGGCTGCCTGCCAGCCGCTCACCCCGCCGGCCAACACAGCCACGTCCGTGTAGCCAAGTGCGCGCAGGCGCCGTGCGGCAATTTCGGCATAGCCCTCGCCATCGTCGAGGGTGACGATCGAAACGCTGCGGCGCGGCAGCTTGGTGTATGCGTCAAGTTCGATGAGGGAAAGCGGCAGGTTGGCCGCGAACAGCGGATGAGCTTGCGCATGCGGGTGTTCCTCGCGCACATCGAGCAGGGCGACCTCATGCCGGGCGAGCAGGGCAGCGCGGATGTCGGCATAGGTTTTCTGCGGGATGGACTTGCTCATTGCGCTGATCCTCAAATCAACTCCACAAACTGGGAGCGCTGTCGCTGGCGGAAATACGGCTTACCCGAAAGCTGTCTTTCAAATTTTGTCTATTCCTGTTTTACCTCGAAATCATGCGTGATAACCGCTGTCTGGCCGAGCATGATCGATGCCGAGCAGTATTTCTCGGCCGACAGCTTGATGGCTTTTTCGACGACTTCGGGCTTGATGTCCCGGCCGGTCACGACGAAGTGCATATGTATCTGTGTGAACACTTTGGGGTCGGTTTCGGCGCGTTCCGCTTCCAGTTCGACATAGCAGTCGGACACCGCCTGGCGGCTTTTCTTCAGGATGGTGATCACATCGAAGCTGGTGCAACCGCCGGCGCCAAGCAGCAGCATTTCCATCGGACGCGGGCCGAGGTTGCGCCCGCCTGCCGCCGGTGATCCGTCCATCAACACCGCGTGATTGCTTTCGGTTTCACCCAAAAATGCGACCTGTTCCACCCATTTGACTCGAGCTTTCATGGTATTCCTTCGGCTGATTAATCATCGGAGAATGCCAACTTTACCCGATACCAGAGCGAACCGATGACTACATCAAGAAATATTTTGCTGTACTGAAGAGCCTCGGCATGCGGCAAGAAGGAGAGCAGGCAGGACATCACGAGACCCCGTAAGTCAGGATGTGCTCAACATTACCGGGTTTCTTCCTTTTTTCTGAAGCAGGTGCTGCAATCCCCGTATGGTAACTGCGCAATCCAAGGG
>JBAVGB010000058.1:0-59400 GCA_049684555.1 Gallionella sp.
TCAATGCCTATCGTAGTAATCTTCATTTCGGATGCCCCTTTCTATGTTTAGTGGTAGTAAAACCACCACTACTTTGGCACTTAGATGCCGTATTAGGAAGTGGGCGTCCATTCCATTAGTCTGGGCCGGCAATCGTCATGTCCGATCATGGTGCAGTCGGACAGCAGGAGGATGCAAAGGTTCAGCTTCAGCGCGCTATATCCAAGATCCCGCTCTCCGCCGGGACGGCTTGGTGGTAGGATATCGGGCGATACAGCAGGAATCAAACGCCTGCTGCCATGGCAATTGCAACCGACGGGCGGTCATATGCAGATCAATTCGGATATTTCAAGTCGCGTCGCAATACAGCAAGCCGGGTTGCCGTGGACCGATTCAGCGATTGCGGGGATCCAGCATCGCTGGCTGGAGGCCGGCATTGATGAAGCGGCACGCGCAACGGCGATCGTCCAATGCGCGCCCGGATCGACGATGGAGAACTGCGCCCGCGAGCTGGGCGACGAGATCATGGTCCTCGACGGGGTGCTGACTGACGCATACGGCAACTACGGCAAGGGCACTTACATCAAGCACCCGCCCGCTTCCGCGCATGCCTGCGCGTCCGCATCGGGCTGCCTGCTGTTCGTCAAGCGGCATCATCTCGAGCCCGATGACGATCAGCGCATCGTGGTGGATACCGCGACGATGCCCTGGTACCAGGGCCTGGTGGACGGCCTGACGGTGATGCCGCTGGCGGAAGTCGGCACCCGGCACACCGCCTTGGTGCGCTGGGCCGCGGGCACCCGCTTCAACCCGCATCGCCACTACGGCGGGGAAGAAATCTATGTGCTGGACGGGGTGTTCGAGGACGAATACGGCCGCTATCCCGCCGGTACCTGGGTGCGCAGTCCGCACCTCAGCGCACACTGCCCGTTCAGCATCGAAGGCTGCACGATCTTCGTGAAGGTGGGTCATTTGCGGCAGGACGAAATCGCCGCATCCGGCGCGCAGCAATAAGCAAGAAGCCGGACCAGCCGCCATACCCCGCTGCCTGCCATACCGGCCAGGCGGCTTGTTCAGGAAGGTTTCACCATGTCGTAGGCGAGCTTCAAGCTCAGGACGACCAGCAGGAACAGGAACAGCATGCGGATGAACGGCGTGCCGCGCTTCATCGCAACCCAGGTGCCGGTATAGGCGCCCAGCATGTTGAAGATCGCCATCGGTATCGCAATTCCGTAAAGCACCTTGCCGGTCGGCACAAAGAACATCAGCGCCGCGATATTGGTCGCGATGTTCACGAATTTTGCCGATGCCGATGCCTGCAGGAAGTCGAACGCAAAGTAGCGGATGAAAAGAAAGATCAGGAAGCTGCCGGTGCCCGGCCCGAACAGCCCGTCGTAAAATCCGATCCCGCCCCCGATCAGCACCGACAAGACGCGCTCGCGTTTGCCGATCGCGATGGGGCGCTGTATCGCACCGAAATCCTTTTTCCGGAAGATGTAGACGGCCATCACCACGATCAGGAACAGCACCAGTGGCCGCAGCAATCCGGGCGGGATGGACGACACGGCCGCGGCCCCGAGGAAGGACATCGAGAAGGCGCTGATCGCGGCAGGCAGCACCAGATTCCAGGGAATGATCACCCTGCCGACATAGGAACGGGCCGCGATGGATGTGCCCCATACTGCAGCGAATTTGTTGGTGCCGAACACGCTTGCATTCTGCGTGCCGGGCAGCACGTTGATGATCGCCGGGATCTGGATCAGCCCGCCGCCGCCGACCACCGCATCGATCATGCCGGCGCAATATGCAAATGAACACAATATCGTCAGATGCAGCATGGTCGGCCTGTCATTCGTGAATTATCGGTGCTGCTGAATTTGTCGTTATAAGCAAACCATCACCCATCAATGCTAGCGGGGAGCATGGCGTCCGCTGCATGCTTGATCGGGCACGCGCGTCCGCCCCGTTTTTCGCTACTTCAGGGCTGCGGCACCCGCCTTGCAGGATGCTTCGCCCTGCGAGCCGGTGCCGCCGGAGCAACCGATGGCGCCGACCAGCTTGCCGCCCTCGACCAGCGGAATGCCGCCGCGCGAAGCAATGACGCCGTCCAGGGTGGCGACATAGTTCATGTTGTTGAGCTGGATCGCATTCTCGAAGACCTTGGTTTCGCGCCGGTAAAGCGCCGCGGCGCGGGCCTTGTGCTGGGAAATCCGGATCGAAGCAAGCTGGGCCCCATCCATGCGCTGGAATGCGACCAGGTTGCCGCCCGAATCGACGACGGAAATATTCATTTTCCAGTCATGCCTCCTGGCTTCAGCCGCCGCCGCCGCGATGACACTCTGGGCGCGTTCGAGCGATATCGGCGCACCGTAGGGAATATCGAACGGCATTTTGTCCGGCACTTTGTCGAGCGGGTTGGGTTTGGCCGCATCCTCGGCGCGGCTCGTCCCTGCAGCGAGCAATGCGGTGGACAGTATGGCAATGAACCTGACCGATTTCGATGACATGATCGTACTCCTCAGTTGGGTTGGGTGACGCGATATTGACCATTGATGCGGCGCGCATTATGCATGTGAAAATTCCTTTCCGGTGCAAATACCCATGCAGGCTAAACGGCCATGATGCAGCCGGCGCTGCAATCGTCCTGCGCCCGGACTGCCGGGCAGGTTTTACCGTAAATTTGCCCGGAAATATTCCTGGTCAACACACTGACAAAATAACCGCCAGGCTGTACGATCTTCCCGATGGATTTGCCCCTCAGCATCTGCGGCCAACGGAGGGGGCGCAACATGCACATGCCGAGATCAGGATGCACAGAGGATCAGACCCGTTACACGCCGCAGCGCCGCTCTAAAAAACCATACAACCATACAAAAGAGGAGGAATGATGATCACACGCCGCACTTTTCTGGCAGCATCTACGGCAGTCACCGCCGCTGTTGCCATGGGCATACCCGAGCAAGCCGGCGCAATGCAGGAATCGCACCACGGAAAATATAGCGGGCCGCACGAGATGCCCAAAGACCTCACCCTGTTGGCTATCGCCAATGCGGACGGTACCGAAACCCTCGGCATCAAAACCACTCACGGCATCGTCGACGTGCGCAAGGCATCGCATCTGCTCGGCATCCCGGCGCCGCTGACGATGGAGGAATTGCTGCGCGACGGGAATGCATCCGACCTGGCCAAAATCGCCGCAGCCAGCGGCAGCGCAAAGGCCCGCCCCGCCCTGCTCGACGAGGCAAATATCAAATACGGCCGACTATTCACCAACCCGGGGAAGATCGTTTGCATCGGCCTGAATTACAGAAAACACGTCGCCGAAACCGGGATGAACTTGCCCCGCGTGCCGATCCTGTTCAACAAATACAACAATGCACTGGCAGCCCATACCTGCACGATCGACCTGCCGCCCCGGGATATCGCCTACAAGTTCGATTACGAAACCGAGCTGCTGGTCGTGATCGGCAAGGCGGCGCGCAATGTCCCGGAAGCCGATGCGCTGAATTATGTGGCCGGGTATTGCACATCGAACGATTTTTCCGCGCGCGACCTGCAGCTGGAGACGCCCAGCGTGCAATGGATGATCGGCAAGACGCTCGACAAGTTCGCCCCGATCGGGCCGTATTTCGTGTCGGCCGACCTGGTGGGCGACCCAAACGATCTGAAGATTGAAACTCGCGTCAACGGCGAGGTGCGCCAGTCCGCGAGTACCCGCGATTTCATCTTCAACACCCAGCAGTTGATTGCCTATGTGTCCAGGCACTGGACCCTGGAGCCGGGCGACATCATCTTTACCGGTACGCCGCCCGGCGTGATCCTGGGCTATCCGAAGGACAAGCAGGTCTGGCTCAAGGCCGGCGACGAGATCGTCAGTTCGATCGAAAAGCTTGGCGAACTGAAATTCCGGCTTGCTTGACGGCAACACGCACGCGGCATGCGTTGCGGCGGCCCGGCATGCCGGGTCATGTCCCGGGTCATGTCCAGGATCATTTCAAAGGGGGAGCAGGCCAGACGATATCCAGATGCGCTGCGGAAACTACTCTTTGTGTGGTTTGATGAAGCTGATGACTTTCGCATTCGGCACTTCGCCGTCCGCGTAATAAGGTTTGGACTGGTCGAAGTTCAGGGCTTCGGCCAGCTCTTTTTCGCGCAACGAGATCAGGCTGAAACAATCCTTGATGTCCTGGATGGTGCTTTCCGACAGCGGGTTGGTGCGTCCCCCAATCGGCGTCACGTCCTTGACAACGTTGCCCAAGGTCTTGCGCATCAGGCGCAGGATGCGCTGTTCCTTGCTTAACTTTTCTGTGCTTAACTCTTCCGTGCTCATGGATATATACCTGTTTGAATGCCGGGCAGCCACTGTATCGCAAAACGCGCACGGGGTCAGTGCTTGTTGCAGCACCGGGTACCGCGTTCAACGAACCTCAATACCCGAACACTGTCGACCCCACAACGGTGGTCGACACCTACCCAGGCTGTCTACAACTTCGACGCTATCGCTTTCTTCGCCGTTGCAGCTGCTTTTTTGGCGGTCTTGCCTGCACTCTTCGAAGTCGATGCCACATTGTTTGCAGCTGCCGCCACTTTTTTCCTGGCAGTAACGGCTGCCTTTTGGGCAGACTTTGCTACCTTTTTTTCAGTCGAAGCCAAACCTTTAGCGGCTTTCACTGCTTTTTTCTTCGCAGTCGCAACCGCTTTTTTGGCGGTCTTTTCCACATTGCTGGTAGTCGCGGCCACTTTTTTCGCCGCCGCGCCTATTTTTTTCTTCGCAGTTGCAACCGTTTTTTTGGCGCTTTTTTCTATAGTCTTCCCGGCCGAGGCCATATTTTTTGCAGTCGCCCCAACTTTCTTCTTCGCAGTCGTGGCCAATTTTTTGGCCGACTTTGTTGCATTTTTCTCGGCCGCAACCACGCTTTTGGCGGCTTTACCTATTTTACGTCCGGCATTTTTTGCGCCTGTCTCGACTTTTTCAAGTACTGCCATGATGTCCCCCTTTGGATAATGATTGCTGCCTGAAAGTGATTCTAAAAGAACCGCCACAATTTACAAACCGCCACAATTTACAAACGAAACCGCAAATTACATGTCGCAGAATGCGCCTTCCCCGCCGCGCGGTCAACATGAAAAACGCTCCCGGCATCCAAGAAGTTACCGGTTACGGTCATTTCACTTCGACTCTTTTGGTCTGTGGTTTTTCCTGCGCAAATTAAACCAGTAGATGGCGAGAATAACAAGGATGACAAGACCAATAATAAGCAAGGGCGCCCAAGTGCCAAAGACAGAGGCGCGGATATAAAAATCAAACAGCAGATAGGCCCAACCCACGATGGTCACGTAGGCACCGGAAAGCACGACCGACAGCGTCAGCCATGCGGGGAAACCAAGCAGGTAACCGACAGCGCTGCCCAACACCGGTCCCGTCATCCAGAATGGAAACCAGACAAAGACAAAGAGGCCGGGGACGCCGTAGCGGCGCACCCTGTCATGGTTGCGTTCGGCAGTTGCATGTGTCCGATCAAGAAAGCGCTTGAGCCTTGGAAACTCTACTAGCTTGAGCAGGCTGAGAACAAACACGGGATAAAACAGCAGCACCAGCACCGTCTCCACCCACATGACCACCGGGATCACGAGGGCGTGGCCGAATCCGTTGGCATAGCCTATGGACATGGACACGATCATGCCAAAGATTATGTCGGTGAATATCATGGCACCGATCATGCGCGAGGTTTGCGGCGACCAAACGGCGACCAGCCCCATGACAATGAGGCCGGCGAGTGCGCCGGCAATGCCGAGCAACAAGATGCGCCCTTCGATCGTCTTGAACAACTGCCGCCATGTTAGCTTGGGCGGATGCTCGACGGCGGACTTGGGCTTGGTTTCTTCTTTGTTCATGGCGGTAGTATAAGGAAGCGATTCTGCAAGGAACAGGCCATTGTAAAACAGCGCCTGCACCATGAGAATCGATTTGCTGAAATGAGTTTGTTTGTGTAGATACCGTCTTCCCGGTCAAGCCACGAGCTTGTGGAATTTGCCATTCGAGAGTCGTCTTTTTCTCTTGCTTCCACGGCAGATCATGCGGCAAGACCGCGGTGGTGCAAGCCATTACCGGCTCCATGATCAGCACTCAGCTCATTGAAAGTTTGGATATGTGCCGCTGAAATCGCTGCAATCTCGGTCGGGCCAACAGCCAAAGCAGATGGTCGAATAATCATGACAGTGTTGCGTTACTTTTCATTATTTTCCGACCACGGGAAGCGGCGCTTTGGTGGTGAACATGAACTTCCGTTTGTAGGTATGCACCGTCAGTTTCACCGGCAGCTCCAGGTTGGTGCCGTGAAAAACCAGCACACCGATTGCAATGCCATGCGAAGGTATACGGTAGCGGTCCTTCAGCCAGAATGCATCGCCCCATTCGATGCGCGATTTCTCGGAAACATATTCGTTGCCGGCTCTTCCAAGTATCGTCTTGCTGACGATATCCGGTGTCTTTCCTGCCACGGGCGATGAAATCCTGATAAATGCATCGCTGCTGTACGCACTAAACTTCTTTTTCGACGCATCCTGCAGCAACACTTTCGGTCTGATGATCATGGTCCGGTTTTGAAGGTTCCTGAAAACCAGTGATAGCCTCAACAGGAAGCCCTGCTTGTCGGGAACGACCAGCAAGCCGTACCGGATCAGCAAACCTTGCTTTTCGATGCCCTCGATCGGCTTGATTTCGAACGAGTCGTCGAATACCTGTGCTGTGGTCAGCTTTTTGCCGGAATTGCCGCTTGCAGGTGCGAAATTTACGCTTTTTTGCGGGATGCGGACGGAATGTTCGGCAGGAGCAGATGGCGATATTACTGCGCAGGAACCCAGCAGCGACACCAGGATAACCGCGATCGGATAGCATGGAACGGAATGGCGCATATCGGTCCCGGTCAGACTCGGAGTTGGGGCGTGACGCCCGATGAATCGGATTTGTTTCCGGATTTTTTCATGCCCCTGCCTTTGACCTGATTTTCTTATCGCAAGACTCTTTAAAATATTCCAGTTGGCAGACCTCCCCAACTCGAATTGAAGATTGTACGTTAAGTTGCGGCCAGTCTGGATAGTTGGGAACACCGAAACCAACAATCCGGCTTGGCCGGCACGGCTATCCGGTTCAGGATGTGCGCCGCATCCCGCCCGTTGCACCCGGATATCCGGCAAAGAGGCGGCGCCTGAATTTTCCGGTGCTGAAGAAAAAGTTTTGCCGCCTTCGCGATTGAAGCGTAGCATTTTCCGCTTGTCGCCCCGGCAGAATGGATTGAACAGATTGGGTCGGGCGGCAAGAACGCGGCAATGCACCCCATTGCCGTTGCAATATCCAGTACTCCGCAATTCAAACCACAGGAGGAATCATGGCAAACAACAACACTGACCAGTACCTGGAAAACAACAAGCAGTACGCAGGCGGGAAGTCGTTACACAAGGCTGCCTATCCCGGAAAGCAACCGATCAACCCGGCCAAGCACGTTGCGGTCGTGGCCTGCATGGATGCGCGCCTCGACGTGGAGGACCTGCTCGGCCTGCAGACCGGGGATGCGCACATCATCCGCAACGCGGGTGGCGTGGTCAATGAGGAGACGATACGCTGCCTCGTCATCTCGCATCATCTGCTCAACACCAACGAGATCATCCTGATCCACCATACCCGCTGCGGCATGCTCGCGTTCACGGACGACCTGCTCAAGGCCGGCCTGGAAGGCGACCCTACAGCCGAGAAATTGCTGGGCCAGGCCACGGGGCGCAAGTTCACCAGTTGCAAGAAGTCCGCGTCCACGCCATCGGCGTTTCACGCGTTCCGCGGCAAGCTGGAACCGCTCGACGGACCGCGCAACGATCAGCAAACGGAACGCCTCGAGTGGGACGTGCGGCGCGGTATGTCCGCCATCCTGAACCATCCGTGGATCCCGAGCAGCGGCCCGGATGCAGTCACCGTGCGCGGGTTCATCTACGACGTTGACACCGGCAAGCTGGAGGAAGTCAGCTATCCGGGCGCGATGGGATCGTTCGGTTGAAGAGCCCAATCCCGTTGTCGTGACACCGTGCACCCGCTCGATAGGGCGGGAGGCACGGTTGTTTTTCCTGCAACGGGCGCCGCCTGTGTAAATCGCTATCCGGTGATGAGATAATCGCACACCGACACCCCCAACCTCCAATGAAGAAACCCTTAACCCTCAGCGATCACAGCCATTTCCCCAGTTGGGCGATGCTATCGGGCATCGCCGGCATGGCGGGCATCATTGCGATGCTGGTATTCAGTCTGGCCAGCGAATATCGAGGCGATATCGAGCAAGCCCGGCTTGATGCGCGGAATATCACCCTGTTGCTGGAAGAACACGCCGTATCGGTTTTCAACCTGACCGACCTGCTCGCGCGCGAGGTGCAGAGGGACGTGCACGCGGAGGATATGAAGCTTGCCCACGGCGCAACCGGCCCGCACAGCAAGTTCCTAAATGCACTGCTGAAATCCCAGGCCGATAGCGTGCCGGAAGTTGCAGTCATCCATGTGGCCAATGCCCGCGGCAATTACATCTACAGTTCGCTCGACCCGATCCCGGATATCAATATCGCCGACCGCGATTACTTCAAGCGCCAGATGGCCGCAACGGCTGCCACAACGGAGCCGGTGATCTCCCCCCCGCTGATCTCGCGCACCACCGGAAAGTGGACACTGATCCTCAGCCGCCGGCTGACTTTTGCGGATGGCCGCTTCGCCGGCATCGTGCTGGTGATCCTGGACCTGGAATACTTCCAGCAGTTCTACCATACCCTAGACCTCGGCGACCATGGCCTGGTGGCACTGTTTGACAACGATCTGCGCTTGGCCGCCCGCTATCCGACGAGCGAAAAGGACATGGGCAAGATCGCCAACCTGAGTGTCAAAGCGTATCTGGATAAGGGTTTGACACACGGTACCTACAACGCCAAATCCGCATTGGATGGCATCGAGCGTGAGTTCGCCTTTCGCAAGCTGGGCAATCTTCCCTTTATTGTATTTGCCGGTATCGCCGCTGATGATTATCTGTCCGAATGGCGCTGGCACATCTGGCAATATGGTCTTACAGCGCTGCTGTTCAGCTTGCTGGTAATCGGTTTTGTCATGCTGCAGCGCAGGGTGGAAGTTGCGCTCAGAATCAGTAATATCAAGAACAGGGAAGCCGAGGAGGAAATCAGGAATCTGGCCTTCTACGATCCCCTCACGCAACTGCCAAACCGGCGGCTGCTGCTGGACCGGCTCAAGCAGGCATGGATTTCCAGTGCCCGCAATGGCCGGCATGGCGCATTGTTGTTCATCGACCTGGACAATTTCAAATCGCTCAACGACACCCTCGGCCATCATTTCGGCGACCTGCTGCTGCAACAGGCCGCACAACGGCTGGTTGCCTGTGTGCGCAAAACCGACACGGTGGCACGCCTGGGCGGCGATGAATTCGTGGTGATGCTCGAGGACCTGGATGAACAGGACGTCAAGGCAGCTGCACGCACCGAGATCATCGGCAACAAGATGCTGGCAGCGCTGGACCAGCCCTACCACCTTTCCACGCATGTTTATCATTGCACTGCCAGCATCGGGATCACCCTGTTTGGCGGCAGCAAGCAACAGTCGATCGACGAGCTGATGAAACAAGCCGACATCGCGATGTACCAAGCCAAGAAGGCCGGCCGCAACGCGCTGCGTTTCTTCTACCCGGAAATGCAGGAAGCGATCTCCAGCCGTGTTTCGCTGGTGAACGAATTGCGCAGGGCGCTTGAGAACCGGCAGTTCGAGTTGCATTACCAGATCCAGGTGGACAGTTCGCACCATCCGATCGGCGCGGAGGCGCTGATCCGCTGGATGCACCCGGAACAGGGCATGATATCGCCTGCCCTGTTCATACCGCTGGCGGAAGAAACCGGATTGATCGTGCCGATCGGGCAGTGGGTGATCGAGACCGCCTGCGCCCAGATTAGTGCATGGCAGAACAATCCATTGACGCAGGATCTGGTGCTGGCAGTCAATGTAAGCGCACAGCAATTCCGCCAGGCCGGGTTTGTCGCACGTGTTCAATCCGCGGTGCAACAGCATGCCATCGACCCGACCCGGCTCAAGCTGGAACTGACCGAAGGCATGCTGCTGGACGATATCGAAGACACCATCGCAATCATGAATACATTGAGCGAAATCGGTATCCTGTTCTCACTGGACGACTTCGGCACCGGATATTCATCGCTGCAATACCTGAAACGGCTGCCCCTCGACCAGATCAAGATCGACCAGTCGTTCGTCCGGGATATCGCCAGCGATGCCAGCGACAAGGCGATCGTGGTCACCATCATAGCGATCGCACACAGCCTCGGCCTGGAAGTCATCGCCGAAGGAGTGGAAACGGAAGAGCAGCGGCAATTCCTGATATACAACGACTGCATCCACTTCCAGGGTTACCTGTTTGGAAAACCGGTACCGATAGAACAATTCGAGGCATTGCTGAAACAGGTTTGATCGCTGTTGGTGTCCGGCGTGAACATATCCTTTCCATGGCTTCGCCGTGGGGCCGTCACAATGCCGGACGCCAAGATTGCTCCCGGTGAAGCAATCTGGCCTGGCCAGGCCTGCAGCTGTTCCGGTTTGCCGGAAAGCAGCGACGCATTTACGCCAAAACTTCCCGCTCTGCGGCTGCTTTCTGGTATATATAAGCCAACGCTAACATTTACTGATTTGATCAAGGAATGGTCGACCATGTCGCTTAAGAAGGTGGATGTATTGCTGGTGGGTGCGGGTGTGATGAGTGCCACGCTGGGCAAGCTGTTGTCGCTGCTGGATCCGTCGCTGAAGATCATGATGGTCGAGCGGCTGAGCCGGGTCGCCCACGAAAGCTCGCACGGACTGAACAACGCCGGCACCGGCCATGCCGGCTATTGCGAACTGAACTACACCCCGCAACGACCGGACGGCAGCGTGGATATCAGCCGCGCGCTGGCGATCAACGCGGCGTACGAGGTGTCGCTGCAATTCTGGTCCTATCTGGTCGAGCACGGCGTGTTGCCCGCCCCGGAAAAATTCATCAATCCGATCTGCCACCAGAGCTTCGTCTGGGGCGAACAGAACGTGGATTTCCTGCGCAGGCGCTATGAGGCATTGCGCGGCCATCATCTGTTCGAGGAAATGGAATACAGCGAGGACCACGCGGTGCTGCGCCAGTGGATGCCGCTGGTGATGGAGCATCGCGACCCCAAACAGGCGGTCGCGGGCACCCAGGTCAAGCACGGCACGGATGTCGATTTCGGGGTGCTGACGCGCAAGCTGGTCCAGGCAATGGCAAAGCATCCGACCTTCGAGCTCAGGCTGGGCCACACCATCACCGGCCTGAAACAATATCCGGACGGCCGCTGGCATGTGCAGGTCACGGACAATCATCTCGGCCACAGCAAGACCATCGATGCTGGCTTCGTGTTTCTCGGCGCGGGTGGCGGGGCGCTGCCGCTGCTGCAGAAATCGGGAATACCCGAAGGCAGGGGCTATGCGGGATTCCCGGTCAGCGGCCAATGGCTGATCTGCAGGAACCCGGACGTGGTGAAGCGCCATACCAGCAAGGTCTACGGCAAGGCGCCGGTCGGCGCGCCGCCGATGTCGGTGCCGCATCTTGACGCGCGCATCATCGACGGGCAGCCGGGTCTGCTGTTCGGGCCGTTCGCCAGCATCACCACGAAGTTCCTGAAGGGCGGTTCGGTGCTGGACATGTTTTCCTCGATCAAGTCGAACAACCTCAAGCCGATGCTCGCGGTGGCGCGCGACAACATGGACCTGACCCGCTATCTGGTCGCCGAGGCGTTCCGCTCGCACAAGGACCGTGTCGCCAGCCTGCAGGAATTTTATTCAGATGCAAAGACGAAGGACTGGGAACTGGCCTCGGCCGGACTGCGCGTGCAGATCATCAAGGATTGCGACATCAACGGCGGCAGGCTGGAATTCGGCACCGAGATCGTCACTGCGCAGGACGGCACGCTCGCCTCTCTGCTGGGCGCATCCCCGGGCGCCTCGACCTCGGTGCAGGCGATGATCGAAGTGCTCGAGCGCTGCTTCGCGTCGCGGGTAAAAAGTCGCGAGTGGCAGCGCAAGCTCAGGGAGATGGTGCCTTCCTACGGCGCATCGCTGGACGAGGACGTGCCGCTGCTGCATGCGGTGCGCGAAAGGACGCTCGCCACGCTCGGGCTTGAGCACCGGGACGGCAAGCGCGGCAGCAGAAAGAAATGACCGGGCTATACTGATCCGCTTGCTTCCACCGAAAACCAGACACCATGAGCGCGAGTTCCGCCAAAGATATTTCACTGTCACCATGGGCGCCTCTGCGCCACCGGGTGTTCCGCATGCTGTGGATCGCCTCGGTCGTGTCGAATATCGGTTCATGGATGCACGAGGTCGGCGCGGGCTGGCTGATGACCACGCTGGCACCCAGCCCGCTGATGGTGGCGCTGGTGCAGGCCGCCACCTCTGCCCCGGTATTTCTGCTGGCGCTGCCCGCCGGGGCGCTGGCCGATATCGTCGACCGGCGGCGCTACCTGATCGCCTCGCAGATATGGATGATGGCGGCGGCCGCATTGCTGGGCGTGTTGACGCTTGCCGGCGCGACGACCGCGATGACCCTGCTGGTGTTTACCTTCGCGCTCGGCATCGGCACCGCCATGATGATGCCGGCGTGGGGCGCGATCACGCCGGAACTGGTGCAGCGCGCCGAACTGCATGCCGCGATCGGGCTGAACTCGATCGGGATGAACGTGTCGCGGTCGGTCGGGCCGGCGATCGCCGGATTCATCGTGGCCGTCGCCGGTCCGGGCGTGGTGTTCATCCTGAATGCCGTTTCGTTCCTCGCCGTGATCTTTGCGCTGAAAAACTGGCAAAGCACGCCCAGGGACAACGAATTGCCCGCCGAACGCGTGTTCGGCGCAATGCGTGCCGGGCTGCGCTATGCGCGGCATTCTCCGGAGTTGCGCGCGGTGCTGACCCGCGGCGCCGGATTCTTTGTGTTCGCGAGCGCCACATGGGCGCTGCTGCCGCTGGTGGTCCGGCAGGAATTGCAGCGCGGCCCGGGCACATACGGTTTGTTCCTGGCTTGCCTGGGTGTGGGCGCGATTGTTGGCGCTTTGCTGCTGCCCCGTGTTCGCACCCGGATGTCGCGGGATGGCATCGTGGCCGGCGCGACGTTGCTTTACGCGTTTGCAATGCTGGCGCTTGCCCATAGCATCAGTGTATACGAGGCCGGGGTCGCGATGCTGCTGACCGGCGTGGCCTGGATCAGCGTGGTATCGTCATTGATGACTGCCGCACAGACCGCGCTGCCGGCCTGGGTGCGCGCACGCGGCCTGGCGCTGTTCTGGGTGGTGTTCATGGGCGGCATGGCCGCGGGCAGCGCGCTGTGGGGACAGATCGCCTCGTGGATCGGCATCCCCTACGCGCTGACCGCCGCAGCCTTGGCGGCGTTGCTCGGTATCGCCGCAACCTGGAAATACCGCATCGGACGGCATGACGAGACCGACCTTACGCCGTCGTTGAACTGGCCGGCGCCGATGCTGGCCGCCGACCCGGAAGCCGATCCCGGGCCGGTGATGGTGACGGTGGAATACCGCATCAATCCGGCCAGTGCCGTTGAATTCGCGAAACTCATGCACCAGAAGATGCGCCGGATCCGGCGCCGCGATGGCGCATTCATGTGGGAGCTGTTCAGCGATGCCGACCACCCTGACCGCATGGTGGAATGTTTCATGGTCGAATCCTGGCTGGAGCATTTGCGCCAGCATCAGCGCGTGACGGTTGCGGACCGCAATGTCATCGAACAGATGCGGGCCTTCCATATCGGCAGCGAACCGCCCAAGGTGACGCACCTGATTGCAGGCAATCGCTAGCGCAGACGAAATGAAACGGGATAGGCAGCGGTATTCCCGGCGCCCCGGTTCTTTTTTTCAGGTTTTATTTTTTCCGCGCTTCTATTTTTTTAGGAACAGGAAGATGCCGACAACAAAACTGGCAGCAGCGCCAACATAATAACGCATCACCTGATCTGGCTCGGAGCCGGTAAACGCGTGGGTTATCTGGGCAGCAATGGATCCGGACAATCGATGACCCCAGTATGCCAGGCCGAGGCCGGCAAGCACCAGAACGATGCCGATAATCTTCATTGCGGATGATGAACTGCTTGCCATGCCGGCCTCCCTTGGTTGATCCAGTTGAAATTTGATGACCCTTGCTGCCGGCCGCCATTATGACAGCTGGCCAAGTCAGTTTTGTTAAACAAGGCAGTTTTGTTAAACAAGGCAGCTTATCGCCAGGTAAGCGATGCGCCGGGTTCCAGCACTGTCCGTGCACCTGCAAACGGGATAACGCCAACTGCTTGCCGGGGTTGCGCAGCAGTGCGCCGAATTGTGCTGCAACACCCAAATCCGTTAATATATGTATCGATCATACATTTTTAGGCCCAGCTTCTCGCCATGCAAGACAACCCGAACAGAAATACCGGCGCCGACACTGGCGACGAAGAAGTACCGGAGTTGGAACTTACCGACAGCGATATCCTGGATGCGATGCAGCACATTCCCGGCTACCTCGACATTACCACCGACGATTTCAGGACCATCTACCACCTCGCCCATCGCCATGCGCTCGACCGCCTGTTCGGCAATTTCAGGGCAGGAGACCTGATGCGGACCGGGATAACACCGCTGCTACCCGACATGCCGCTCGACGAAGCGGCCAGAGCGCTGGTCAAATCGGGCTACAAGGCGCTGCCCGTGGTCGATGCAAACGGCCGCGTGGCCGGGATGCTCACTGAAAACGATTTCCTGCGGCGGCTCAATTTCGACACCTTCCTGCAATTGCTGCTCAACTTGCTGGACGAGCAATTCGAATTCAAGCACCGCTGCCATGAAACGCCGGTCAGCAAGGCGATGTCATCCCCCGCGATCACGGTGGGCAAGGATGCCGGATTCTCGGAAACCATCGCTGCATTCAACCGGCATGAAGGCCGCAGCATGCCCGTGGTGGACGGTGACGGCAGGCTGCTCGGCCTGCTGTTGCGCAAGGATTTTCTGAACGCCTGTCATTTGCAAAACCGGCATATGGAAAACCCGCGATGAAAATTCCCGGATATCTGCGCAAGATGCAGGGCTCCACCCGCGGCAGTCCGCCACGGGTTAGCGGCGCCGAGATCGCCTGGTCGTGGATAGGCGCATTTCTGGGCATTGCGGCGGTGGCCTGGATGAATCACTTCTTTTTCTCGGGCACCGATCTGTCGCTGATGATCGGTTCGTTCGGCGCCACCGCCGTGCTGCTCTATGGCGCGGTGCGCAGTCCGCTGGCCCAGCCGCGCAATCTGATGGGCGGGCACATACTCTCGGCCATCGTCGGCGTCGCGTGCTGGAAGCTGCTGCACCCTTTTCCCTGGCTCGCGCAGGCAGCGGCGGTCGCCACCTCCATCGCGCTGATGCATGCCACCCGGACACTGCACCCGCCCGGCGGCGCCACCGCGCTGATCGCGGTGATCGGTTCACCCGGCATACACAAGCTGGGATTCTGGTATGTGCTGATGCCCGCCACCGTGGGGCCGCTGATCCTGCTGGTGGTGGCGTTGCTGGTCAACAACATTCCCGCATCGAGACGCTATCCGGAAATCTGGTTCTGAACCGGCAAGCCGCCACAGGCACGAAACAGGTGCCCAATCGGCACTTCGGCATTCCGGCGCGTTACGGAATGATGCAGCGCTCAGAACTTGATGAACGGATTATCCCAAAGCATCTTGATCACTTTCATCATCTCTGAAGGTGACGGTTTTTTGCTGTCCTGCAAACGGGCGTTTTCATTCCTCAGATAATCCATGACCAGCTTGATCTTGAGATGGGTATTGACGCGTGCAAGCAATATCGGCGCATTGATGGGTTTGTGGATGAAATCCGATGCGCCGACCGAAAACCCGTACTCCTCGTATTCGTCCTCGTTTTTTGAAGTGATGAAGATGACCGGAACATCCGCCAGCTTCGGATTGGCTTTCAGCCTCCGGCAGGCCTCCAGGCCGTCGATATTCGGCATCATGATATCGAGCAGGATCAGGTCGGGAGGATTGGCGAATGCGTAATCGATAGCCTCTTTCGATCCGCTGAACGATTTCACCGAATAATGCTTCCCCAATACCGACTCCATGATCATCAGGATTTCAGGAGCATCATCCACCACGAGGACCGTGGGGCGCACAGCAGATTCTTCCATTTTTTTCTCCTTAATTCCGGGCGCTGATCAAATCGACTGCCAAACGGGGATGACCCGGGACCGTCCGGCGTATTTTAAACTGCCCAAGCACCGAACGGCAGCCTGGGCCGGTCAGGGTTGGCCGTTCCCAAGCGCATCATCGATTGCGGCGATAAATTTCGCAAGCTCCTGCTCGATCCGTGCGAGCAGGGAATCGACCTCGCCGAATTCCGATTTGTGTATGCTGCTTTCCAGCGTTGCGCAAAGTTCCTGCAGGCTTTTCGCGCCGAGCGTGCCGGCAGCACCCCTCAGGGTGTGTGCCAGCCTTTCCGATGTGGCATGGTCGCCCGAGGCCAGCGCTTCGCGTATGGCAGCAACGGCATTGCGCTCCTTGGTCCGGAACTTGTCGAGCAGCACGCGATACAGGGCGATGTTCCCGCCTATCCTGCGCACGCTTTCCTTTACGCTGATGCCGGGCAAGTCCGGCAGGGATTCTGGATTCGATTCAGGGCCGGGTTCAGGTTCAGGTTTCGGCTGCGCTGGTTGTACCGGCTTGTCCGCTTCAGCCCGCTTCGGGCGCACCCATTTCGCGAGCGTCGTGACCATGCGGTACGGATCGATCGGCTTGCCGATGTAATCGGTGATCCCGGCTTCCAGGAATTCGTTTTGTTCGCTGACCATCACATTGGCAGTCAGCGCGATAATCGGCAATTCGGCAAATCGCGGGTTCTTGCGTATCAACCGGGTGGCGGTGACGCCGTCCATAACCGGCATCTGCATATCCATCAGCACGCCGTCGAACTCGTCGGCTGCCAGCAGTGCGATCGCTTCCTCGCCGTTCTCAGCAGTCGTCACTTCGATACCGAATCCCTCCAGGATCTCCTGTGCAACCTGCCGGTTGATCTCGTTGTCCTCGGCCAGCAGCAGCCGTGCCCCGCGGAGGCGGGAAATGAGTTCGGGGCTCAACTGCTCGTGGATGATCTTGAACCTGCCCGACGACAACACACTCCGGCCGGAAACCTTGCTGACCGCATCGAGCAACTTGCTTTGCTGGAACGGCTTTGCCAGCAAGCCATCCACCGCATTGCTGTCCAATTTCTTCATCAACTCATCCTGGTCGCTGGAGGTGATCATCAGCACTTTGGGCCGGAAGCTCAGGAAGGTCATATCGCGCAGCTTGTGTGCCAGATCGATGCCGTCCATCTCGGGGAGCTTGCAGTTTATGACGACCAGTCCGAACGGATTCTTGTCCTGGTTCGCCTTGCTGACCAGGTTCAGCGCTTCCTGGCTGTCGTCGGCAATGGTGACATCCAGCGCGAATGATTCCAGGTAGCCCTTGAGGATCTGCAGGCTGTTCTGGCTATGATCGACGGCCAGCACACGCAGCCCGCGCAGGTCGTTGATCGCCGCCGGGTTGACGTTCAACTGCTTTGCCGGCTTCTGGAAGCGCGCGACGAAAATGAATCTTGAACCATAGCCCGGGTTGCTTTCGACCCAGATCCGTCCGCCCATCATTTCGACCAGGCGTTTGCTGATCGTCAGCCCCAGTCCTGTTCCGCCGAATTTCCGGGTGGTGCTGGAATCCGCCTGGGTGAACGGCTGGAACAGCTTGTCGATTTCCTGCTGGGTCATCCCGATCCCGGTGTCGATCACACTGAAGCGCAGAACGATCTCGTCGCTGGTCTCCCTGGCGCGCACGACACGCACGATCACTTCGCCGTGCTGGGTGAACTTGACCGCATTGCCGGCCAGGTTGATCAGCACCTGGCTCAGCCGCAGCGGATCCCCGACCAGCAAAGGCGGCACGTCCGGAGCGGTTTGCATCAGGAATTCGAGCTTTTTCTCGTGGGCCCGGTTGCCGACGATGGTGGCTACATTGCCCATCACCTCCTCCAGCTCGAAGGTGACGTGTTCGATCTCCATTTTTCCCGCCCCGATCTTCGAGATATCGAGAATGTCATTCAGTATCCTCAGCAGCGATTTTGCCGATACATTGATCTTCTTCAGGTAATCCTGCTGTTTTGGCGTCATCGCGGTCTGCAGGCAAAGATGGCTCAAGCCGATGATCGCGTTCATCGGTGTGCGGATTTCATGACTCATGTTCGCCAGAAATTCATCCTTGATCTGGTTGGCTGTTTCAGCCTCGCTCTTAGCCGCCTCTGCCTGGTGCTTGGCTTCCTCGGCAGCTTTCAACTTATATATTTCATGCTCGAGTTCCTGGTTGACCGACACCAGCAACCGGTTCCGCTCTGCCACATGTTTTTCCAGCACCAGGATACCGCGCGTAACCATCAGGGTAAGCGCGGCAATCACCAGCAGCATCAGCGAACCGATCCCCAGGCCCCAGTTCTGCGCGTGTTCTGCTCTTTGTATCGCGCGTGCCACATCCGCGTGGTAGTCCTGTTCGGTATTGGTCTTGTAGGCCCTGGCCTCGTACAAATAGTTATCGCGCAAAGCCCGCATCTTCATGAGTTGACGCTCGCTGGGCATTTCCTTTCTTGCCGTCATTTGGGTGGCCACATCCATCGCCTGGCCAAAGTAGGTATTGAAGTCGGTTTCCAGTTTTGCAAGCTGTTCCTGGTGTTCGGAATCCAGTTTTTTCAATGTCCGGAAACGGCCCAGTATTTCGGCCGCCTTGGCATTGGCAATGTCCAGGAAATCGGCCTCGCCGGTCGCGGCTGCGGTATTGAGCGCATCCACGACGCTCATGTAGGCGTTGAGATTCTTCTCGGCCTCATCGAGTATCGGATAATCGATATCGCGAAGCTCCTTGAGGACATCATCCCCTTCCGACATCACCTGGGATGAATAGGCCAGATAGGCGGCAAAGCTCAGCGTCGCGATCACCGGCACCAGCAGCAGTTTCCAGGTGAGCGAATAGCCGGTCAGTTTTTTGATCAGCTCAGTCATTTCGGTCATTTTTCTCAAGGCTGAAAACGACCCTGACACTCTTGTTCACATAGCGTTTGTCGATATAGCCGATCGCATTCCGGTTTTTTGCGACGACCTTTCTCACGGTCACGTTGCCGGCCAGCACGGCTGGTGGCTGGCCATTGCCGGTGAAGATCACCCGGGCCCAGTATGCAGCGAGTTGAGTGGGATTCTTGTGCACCACTTTGTCATAGAACTCGTTCCTGATTGCGCTGCCTTCAGCCTGATCGACAGGAAAGGCCGGCCCGTCATTAGGAAAGGTGGTGGTTTTGCCGAGGAAGATTCTTGCGGTCTGCTCGGCAGTCAGACTGGTGACGGGACTTTCGGCGGAAACAATCACCACCACCTCTGCACGCGCACCCGCGGCAAGCATGGCCAGAAGCAGCGTAAGGCCCAGGCGTTTTCGTATGTTTGGTTTCAGGCAACCCATCATGTCTAGAATATGAAATCGACCACTGCAGAAATCACATAGAACCTCGATCCGTACAGGGTGACATTGGCCGGCACATTGGCCAGAAAGCCGTTCGAGTCGTCGCTAAGCTGTATCCGGTCGAGCTGAAACTTGAAATCGGTATCCCGCCTGAAATCCCAGCGCACGCCGAGACTGGTCGTGCTTTGCGCCCTCATTGCCAGCACAACCGCTGCAGGCGACGGCGGCGGAAAGCCGGGAAGGAACGAGCCCTGGCTGCTCTGCGCGTAAGTCAGATAGGGGGTGAATTGCTTCACGCGATAGCCGGCGCTGACATACCTCGCGTTGGTCTCGTAGGTTGATCTGCGCCGTATCCACTCGGTCAACGCGAACCAGTCGCCCGGGTCGTATTGCACCCCTGCCGACAGGTCGCTGTCCTTCACCCAGGCTCCGCTTTGGCCGGTCAGGAAATACCCGGAATCGGTATCGCGCTGCAGGTAGCCGGCATGGAAAGTCGCAGAACCATACTCGGTCGTGTCGAAGATCCCCCACATGTTCTTTGACGACATCGCATTGCTCAACGGGGAATCGTTCGTTTCAAACGTGGTCCTGCCGAACAGGGTCTTGATCGAATGCGTTGCCTCTCCGGCACGCAGGCTGTAATTGAAATCGACACCGTCGCCGTGCGTGACCGGCTCCTGGCGGTAAATCTCGACCGGCGGATGGATCCAGGCATAGGTATAACCGACGTCCCGGTTCTCGGATTCCAGGAAGGTCGGCAATGCGATGCGCCCGACCCGGACGTAGGCATCGGGTGTGAGCAGATATTTGACATTGACGAACTCGACTTCCGGCGCATAACTGTTGCCGGTGTGATATTCCGAATCGACCTGCATCACCACCGAGACGTTCGGCGACATCTGTGCCGCCATATGTCCCGCAATGCGGGTGTCGTTTGTGGTCGACAGAAAATCGCTCAGGCCGGATCCTTTCGGGATACCGCCGTCTACGACATAGTCGCCTGAACTCATGGTGGAATGGCTGACGCCCAGCGAACCGAACCCGCCAAAGGTGACCTGGGGTTGCTCGGTATCGGCTGCCCCGGCATTGGCAACGCAGGCAAAGATGCCAAGTACCGCGATGAAATAATTTCTTGTGGCCATGATGCACCCCCTGCTGAAAAATCGAATTTGCACAGCCCGGCAATCCTGACAGTTTACAGTTTGACGATGCGGTGCTGACATTCTAATGTATTAGGGCTGCACCAACATCATAACGAACCGCATCGCAAAATTGAAATCGTTTAAAATCGAGTGAGCTCAAGCAGGATATGACAAGCGGATTGCGTTAACCGGAATGGTGTTATATCCTCGAATACCTGCGCCGCGGCTTGCTGTTTGATTCCGCATATTCAGCCCGACCCGGCAGGAAAAGCCAGGCCCGTGAGATCGTTCTTCAGGAGAATGCAATGGAACAGCCGAAAAATCATCCCAAAATTCTGGTTGTTGATGATGCCCCCGAAAATCTGATGATCATCGAATCGGTTCTATCGAAAGATTATTCCCTGAAGATGTTCAACGATTCCGCCCGCGCGCTCGAATACGCTTTCGCCAATCCCCCCGACCTGATCCTGCTCGATGTCATGATGCCTGAAATCGACGGTTTCGAGTTTTGCCGCCAGTTAAAGGCCAACGCCCGGCTTGCGGATGTCCCGGTGATTTTCATTACATCAAAAACCGATGTCGAGGATGAAGAGCGCGGCTTTGCGGTCGGAGCTTCGGATTTCATCCACAAGCCCATCAGCGCACCCATCGTGGCCGCCCGTGTCAGGACCCATATCAAGATAAAGTTCCTACTCGACTTCCTTAAGTCCGAGAACACCAGCCTGCAAAGGAATGCGAAAGACTCAACTTCAGAGATGGCGATACTGAAGGAATTTGTCTGGGGCGGCACCTACAGCAAACGCTGATTCTTATGCGCGAACTTCCTGATTTGATTCGCTCAGCCGCGATGCTTCCATTCACTGTGCAAGGATTCATGGATTGACCGGCAACCCCTTGCCGCGCTTCAGGATCTGCTCCATCTGGTCTGTATCCAGCGGTTTGCTGAAGTAATAGCCCTGCGCCTCGTCGCAACCCTGATCGCGCAGGTAGCCAAGCTGCTCGGCGCTCTCCACGCCTTCAGCGATCGTTTGCAGGCCGAGATCCCTGGACATGCTGATGATCGCCGCCACGATGGCCTTGTCTTCCTGGTCGGTGCTGATGTCGCGCACGAAGGACTGGTCTATCTTGAGCTTGTACACCTTGAACCGTTTCAGGTAATTCAGCGATGAATAGCCGGTGCCGAAATCATCAATCGACATGCGGATGCCGAGCTCGTGCAAGTGGTTCATCGTGGCGATCGCCCCGAGAGGGTCGTACATCGCCACACCCTCGGTCAACTCAAGTTCA
The DNA here is from genome assembly GCA_049684555.1 of Gallionella sp. Lineage (GTDB taxonomy): Bacteria > Pseudomonadota > Gammaproteobacteria > Burkholderiales > Gallionellaceae > Gallionella. Next base: position 22,013 of record JBAVGB010000058.1, read on the forward strand.
AGGTACCCCGGGGCCAGCTGCGATTCATTGAGAATACCCGTGACCATGTCTGGCAAACTGGTGTGGCGGAACTGCACCGCCGACAGGTTGACCGCAATGACCATCGGCGGATGGCCGCTGTCCATCCAGCGCTTCAATTGCCTGACCGCGGTGCGCATCACCCACTCCCCGATCGGCAGAATCAGGCCGGAGTCTTCCGCGACCGGGATGAATTCCGCCGGTGATATGTTGCCCAGTTCCGGATGCCGCCAGCGCAGCAGGGCTTCCATCCCGATGATGCGGCCGTCCGGTATCGATACCTGGGGCTGATAATGCACCCGGAACTGGCCACGTTCCAGCGCGGTGCGCAGCGCATTGAGCAATTGCATGTTGCGCGTCGCGCTCGCCTGCATTTCTGCGGTGAAGAACCGGTACCGGTTACGGCCTTCCTTCTTTGCCCGGTACATCGCGGTATCGGCATTCCTCGACAGCGATTCCAGATCCGCGCCGTCGTCAGGGTACAGAGTAATGCCAATCGATGCGGTCACGACCAGATCGTATTGCTCTATCCGGTAGGGTTCGGCGATAGCTTGCAGCAACTTCTGCGCGACCTGGGCAAAGCCGCCCACCTCACCGCCCGACAACATCAGGATGAATTCGTCGCCGCCCAAACGCGATGCGGTATCGCTCTCGCGCAATGCGTCCTGGATGCGCCGCGCGATCTTGACCAGCAGCGCATCGCCTATGCTGTGGCCGAGCGTGTCGTTGATATCCTTGAACCGGTCGATATCGACGAACATCACCGCCAGGTGCTCATTGTTTCGCTTCGCCAGGCCGAGCGCATAGCTGAATTGCCTGTCCAGCTGGGCGCGGTTGGGCAAGCCGGTCAGTGCATCGTAATTCGCCAGGTAACTGATTCGTTCCTCGGCATGCTTGCGTTCGGTGATATCACGGAAGTACCAGACACGCCCGTAGTACTCGCCATGTGCTCCGATTACCGGGGCGGAATAGCGATCGATGACCCTGCCGTCTTTCAGCAGGATTTCCTCGCGGCTCTTTTCTTCGCGGTGCTCGTACAAGTATTCCGTGCGGGCGATATAAGCCTCGGGATCCTCAGTCTGAGCGGCATTTGCCCTGATCACGGGTGCATCATCGCACATGCTCACGAGGTGCGGCTGAAGCTGCCACAGATCAATGAATTTCTGGTTGCAGGAAGTGATTATTCCATTTTCATCGACCACCAGAATGGCATCAAGCGAAGTTTCCTGCTGGGTCTGCAGGATCATGTTCTGCAAACTGATTTTCTCCAGCGCCTGATCGTGCGCAATCCGGGTGTCCAAATTGTCCAGCGCGAAACTGATGTCGATTGCCATTTCGACCAGCAGGTCCTTTATCTGTTCGTCAAACGCGTTGACTTCCCCGCTGTACACGCCGAATACGCCGATCGCGACACCCTTGCGATGCAGCGGCAGCGAGGCCGAAGCCCCCCAGTCGAATCTTGCGGCACGTTCGTGCCAATGGCTCGTCGCCGGGTCATGCTGAAAATCCTGGATCCAGTACGGACGGTTTTCGCTGATAGCCATGAAAGTCGGTCCGCCAGCGGTAGGGGAATCGGGATCGAGCGAGATTTCGATACCCTCCAGATACTCGGTCCCGGTGCCGAACGAAGCCACCGGGCTGACCATGTTGATGTCCTTGTCCACCATGCCGATCCATGCCATCTTCATGCCGCCGTAATCGACCACGTCGCGGCAGATCTGCGCAAGCAATTCCGCTTCGCTGCTGCAGCGCACGATCGCCTGGTTGCATTGGCTGAGAGCCGCGTATAACTGGGATACACGATGGATCTTGGCCTCGGCAAGCTTGCGCTCGGTGATCACCTCGGAGAATATGATGATCCCGCCGATATTCCCCTCGCCGGTGCGCCAGGGATGCGATTCCCAGCGCACCCAATCCTCGGATCCGTCGCTGCGCAACAGCTTTTCCCCGTCATTCTTGGCGATCAATCCCTCCATGCAGCGCTGGTGTATCCTTCTCCAGTGCTCGGGAAGTTCGGGGAAGACGTCGTAGTAGCTGCGGCCGGCAAGTTCCTGTTCGCCCAGGTTGTAGTCGGTCAGCCAGCGGCGGCTGTAGGCGATGTAGCGCATGTCGCGGTCGAACATCGCAACCGCCGAGGGTGTGTAGCGGATAAACAAACGCAGCTTTTCCTCGCTCTCGAGCAGCGCCGCTTCCGCCCGCTTGTGCGCGGTGATGTCGACAACCGTGCCCAGCAAAACTTCCCCGTTGCCGTCGGCGTCGCGGATCAATTCTGCCTGGGCGTGCACCCAGAGGATGCTGCCGTCCGGACGTATGATGCGTTGGTCGATGTCGTAATCCTTGACGCGCCGCACCGCGAGGTCGAGATTCTCCCGCATATAATCCAGGTCATCCGGATGGACCAGTTGGCCGATGAAGTCCGGCGTCCGGTAGGACACGGCGGGGTCGAGCCCGTACATCCGGCAGACTTGATCGGAACACTTGATCTGGTTGGTTTTCAAATTCCATTCCAGGAAGCCCATGTTTGCGACTTCCTGGGCTTGCAGTAGCCTCTCCTCGCTCTTTTTCAGTCCCATCTCCGCCAGCTTGCGCTCGGTGATGTCCTGTACGGTCCCCGCCATATGGATATTCATGCCCCCGGCATCCGTGATCAACGCACCCCGACCTAAAATGTAACGAACATCGCCATCCGGCCGGATGCAGCGCCATTCGATCGGCCCGGGCTTGAGCCCCGACACACAGGCATCGTTCCACGCCTGCACCGCGGCAAGATCGTCGGGATGGATCAACCTGGAAAAGGATTCGGCATCGGTTGGATAGGCGGGCGAAACGCCGAAGATGCGATACACCTCGGCGGACCAGGTAAGATGGCCCGCCAGGTCATGGGTCCAACTGCCGAAACGGCCGATCGTCTGCGCCTGTTCCAGATCCCGTTCTTTTTCCAGCAGCGCTGTCTCGGCCCGCTTGCGCTCGGTGATGTCCTGCAAGGACGTGATGGCATAATCCTGTCCGCCGATTTTCACCAGATTGATGTTGGTCAGCACGGTGATCGGGTTCCCGGACCTGTCATACAGCGTCTGCTCGAAATTCCGCAGCGGAAAGCCGTGTGCCAGTGCCCCGGCCGCGCTGTCCCGCGGTCCGTCGGCCCGGCTCACGCCAAGCTCCGCCGGATTCCTGCCCAGCACCTCGTCCCTGGTGTAGCCGAACAGTTCCAGCCACGCGTCATTGACGTCGACATAGACCTGTCCCGGGAAAAGGGTCAGCGCGGCGGGTAGCGACGCTTGGCCGAACAGGATTTCGAACTTGTGTTCGCTTTCGCGCAGCGCCTGTTCCTCACGCTGGCGGCTGATCGCGATTGCAGCAATTTGCGTTGCGGCGTCGACCAGCCGCCGGTGTTCGGCATTCGGCAACCCCGGCTGGCGGAAATACATCGCGAAAGTGCCCAGCACCTGCCCCTGAGTGTCAAGTATCGGCGTGGACCAGCAGGCGCGCAGTCCGTGCGGCAACGCGGCTTCCTTGTAATTTTCCCAAAGCGGGTCGGTGGCGATGTCCTCCACGTATACCGCCTCCCTGCGGTAGGCCGCGGTGCCGCACGATCCTGCGACCGGGCCGATCGGCTGGCCATCCACTGCAGCGACGAATTCGGCCGGCAAGCTGGGCGCCGCTCCGTGGCGGACGTGCACGCCGTCCTTGTCGAGCAGCAGGATGGATCCCAGCATCCCCGGCGACAGATCCTCGATCATCCTGACCAGCGCGTCCAATGTTTCCGGCAGGGCGATTCCCGCGGCGATCATCCCCAGCACCCGGTTCTGTCCGCCGATCAGTTGTTCCGAATGTTTGCGTTCGGTGATGTCGCGCGCGATACCGAGAATCTGGCTGACCGAACCGCTGTTGTCCCGGGAGAACGGCGTTTCACGGCTGATCAGCCAGTGCCAGTTGCCCTGCTTGTCGCGGACACGGTATTCGATGGTGCGCATCTCGCCATCAGCGGCGGTTTTCCATGCCTTGTTACTTGCGGCGATTGCGGGCAGGTCGTCCGGATGAATGAGATCAAGCAGCCCGGCGACCATCGCCTGTGTCTCTTCGGGCGTATAGCCATAGGCAGAAGACCATTCCCGGTTGATATAGACGACCTGCTTGTTGACCAGATCGTTGATGTAGACCGTGCCCGGTTCGGATTCGACGATGCGCTCGAGCAAACGCTGCTGGTTTTGCAGCTCTGTCTCCATCTTCCTGCGCCGGCCGATATCGTGCGCCCTGCAAAGAATCACCGGTTCGCCGTGAAGAACGATCGTCTGTAGGTAGATCTCGACCGGCAGTTCGGTGCCATCCTTGCGACGGTGCCGCCATTCGAATGTCTTGCCGGCGTCGAGCGGTTGTTTGAGCCTGGCAGCCAAACTGGGCTTCAGATCCGCGGGGACCAGATCCGACACGGTCATTTGTTTCAATTCATCCAGACTGTAGCCATAACGTTCGACCGCAGTCCGGTTCGCATCGAGTATGCGGCCATCCGCATCCACGATATAGGACATGTCAGGGTTTGCATCGAAGATCGCCCGATGATCGATGCCGATAATGTCTGGCTTGCCTTTGCCCATGGCGTATCCCCGGTCGTGGCGGCTGGGAATCATGCTACCTCAAATCAATATTCTTTGCCGGAACAGGTGGCACTCTTTCCGCCCCGTTAGATCGGGCATATATCGGGGATTGCCGTCGGGCCGATCGTGAATAGCCCTGCGCGCTCCCGGCTTTCTCTCGGCTTTCCGTCTGTTTTTTCTGGCAGTCCGCGCAGCATCAATGCTTCCACCATTCAGCGATGCTGCTGCCCACGGCGGGATTCACCAGGTAACCGTATGAACGGTGGCAATTCAGGCCGGCATCGCTACGAAAGAAGTTGTAGATGCCGTGGCAATGGTCTTCAATCGACTCCAGCAACCCCTGTTCCAGCATGGGGTAAAAACTCTCCTTCAGATTCTGGTTGAGCGCGGCCACATCGCCCTCGGCCGAGAAGTTCATCCAGCGGCGGATCAGCCCCGGATAGCTCTTTATGCCGCGGTGATTCGTACCCTGCAGGCGACGCTGTATGTAATGCAGGCCCATCGGGCTGCCGAGCGTCAGAAAGTCCACCTTGCCCGTTACTCTGTCCTGGTGCGACAACTCCCACAGGGTATCGTAGGCGATCACTGTACCGAGACTGTGGCTGACCAGCAGCACCTCGTCCTGTCGCTCGAGCATGGGTCGCAGTTCCAGCTTCAGCAGATCGCGAATCCGGCGCGCGACATCATCGGTATTGTCGAAATAGCGCCCGATCTCGCGGGCGGTGCCGCGCACCTGTTCGGGCAGCATCCTGATCAGCAACGGCACACGGTCAGCCAGTCCCAGCAGGACGCGGCTCAGCCATATGTTCCATGAACGGGCCTCGCGCATGTCTTGCTCGGTCGGCCCGTGCGTGTTGATCAGCGCATCGATCCACGGAATATCCCGGGTGATGTCCTTGTACGCGCGGTAATAAAGGTAGTTCCAGCCAACCAGATGGAACTGCGGGTAACATGTTTGAAGCTGATCCGCCGTCGCGCTATCGGCGCGGCGAACTCCCTCTACCAGCGTACGCCAGAGCAAATCACGATGTTGTGCCGGCTCGGGTTTGGGGTTCTTTCCGGGCACGTAAACTATCTGCTTCATGTTCATGACATATCTGCAAATCGAAGCTGTCAGGTCGGGCGGAACGGAGCATCATCCTTGGGAGCGGGGACCGCAGTCCCATCAGGCAACCGTATCAACCCCGGTCAAAGCTCGTTGAGGATGCGCGCTCTCGCCTTTTTCGCTTCATCATCGCTGATCAATCCCTTGTCCAGCAGCTCCTTGATCTTGTCCAGCCGCTGCTCGACCGTTTCTTTTGCGGGCGGCGGCACCACTGACGGTGCTGGCGCGGCAGATGCCGGCAGAGCAGGTGCCGGGGCAACAGCTGCAGGATTGGCGCAGTCGAGTTTGGCGCGCAGTCCGTTGGCGATGATATTCCCGTTGATCGTCTTAGTCAGATCCGCACATCCGGCTTTCCGGAGTGTCACCTTGCCGTACAGGGATACCTTGTCGCCGGGATAGACGGTCGGGAAGACGTCCTTCTGGCTGATCTCCACGGGGGTCACGCCGATGTTTTCTCCCATCACATAGACCGTCGCGCCGCTGGGGTCGGATTCCACCTTGAATGGCTTATTTCCGGCAGGTGGAAACCAGCTGCCCGTGTTAGAACAACCCGCCACGAGCAAAAGACTGAAAATGACGAACGACCTTGCTGAATGCTTTAACGACATGACTCCCCCGATTCGATTGAGATTAACGGCCCTGATTTTGTTTGCGCGCAACCAGATCGATCAACGCAGACATGCCGCTGTGTCCGGTGCCCTCGCCGATATGCTCGTCATGCTCGCGCAGATGCATGATCTCCATGTCGCCGAAGGCGGTGCGCAACAGTTCGAGAGTGTACATGTTCTCGGCTGCCGGCGGGCCGCCGGTTTTGAATTCGAGCTGGCGCGGCGTGTAGCCCTGCAATAGCAACAGCCCGCCCGGTTTCAGGCAGCGCTTGATTCCGGCGAACATCTGCTCGCGCAGAGCCGGGGGCGCAAACTGGATGAAGATCGCGGCCACCACGTCGAACCGGTTCTCGCCCCATTGCCAGTGCGCGAGGTCGGCCTGCTCGAAATCGATTGCCACGCCGCGCTCCCGCGCCAGCTTTCTCGCCTTGTCCAGCGCCACCGCCGACGCCTCGACCGACAACACCCGCAAGCCCTGCTGCGCCAGCCACACGCCATTGCGTCCCTCGCCGTCCGCCACCGCCAGGCAACTCATGCCGGTTCTCAGCAAACCGCGCTGCGACACCAGGAACGCGTTCGGCTCGGTGCCGAACAGATAATCATCGCTGGCATAGCGCTCGTCCCAAATATTTGCCATATTCAATCCTCCTGCACTTTCCCTCGTCGACATTAGTCCGTGCACTCTTGAAGCCGGTCATCGGCGGGCATAATCTTCCCCGTTTGCGCAATGCTCCAGTGACACCGGCAGCAGCGCCGCTATCACATCCCGCTGCCATTTAGGTCCTTCGGTCCGGCCATACATCCCAAGGTTTCATGTTACCCTTTTTGTGCAATCAATTAATAGCTCAAACGGCGGCCATGAAAAAATCCTTGTTCATTGTTCTCGCTTTTGCGCTGTTCGGCTGGGGCTGCAGCACGGTAGGCCTGTTCTATCGCAATGCCGATCTTTATCTGCAGTACAAGATCGACAGCTACGCCTCGTTCAATGACGGCCAGGAACAAGCGATACACCGCGAAATTTCAAGATATCTTGACTGGCACCGAAAATATACGCTGCCCGAATACGTCACATTTTTGCAGAACCTCAACGGGGCTGCCAGTATGACGGTCAGCCCAAGCCCGAACGAATCACGCTGCTGAGATTGCAACTGCTGGATTTGTACCGAAAATCCATGCAGCCTGCGATCAGGTCTGCCGCAGAAATACTGAGCAGCCTGGACAGCCGTCAAATACGTGAACTGGACCGTAATCTTGCCGAGGAAAACAACAAGCAAAGGCGGGAAGAACGGGATTTTGGTCGCGATGCATACCTGGACAAGCGCGCCGACAAAACCCTCGATTTTCTGGAAGGATTGACCGGCAAGCTTAGCCGTGAACAACGGCAAAAAGTCAGGGATATGAGCAGGCGCCTGCCGCTGGTCAAGGACATTTACATAGACCAGCGCGAAGCAAACCGGCGCAGGCTGATAACGATGCTGAACGAAAATGCCGGACCGGACAGGATCGCAGCATTCCTGTCTTCGTGGATACTGGCACCGGAACAGACCCGGACCATCCAGCAACAGCAAGACATCGAGTCTTTTAATTCCGCCTCCGACGAAATGATCGCGAACATCCAGGGGATGTTGACCACGCGGCAAAAGGCCCACCTGAACAAGGAGCTGTCTTATTACATCGATGAATTGCGAAATCTCAGTGCCGACAAGAAAGCGGCCGGGGACATATCCAGCCGATGATCGAGATCATGCAGCTTCAACCCGGATGAACTGGCAACCAGGAAAATCGAACTTCGCAGGTGCGATCGCCGCAATCTGTTTCGCGGCCACGACCGCGCGCGCCCAGGGTGATACGGCGGCAGATACCCGCCCCCATGATGCATCCACCACGAATTCCGGCACGCAAACCGCGACGCCCGGCGCCGGGAGCGGGCCGCCGCTTTGGGAAGCCGGGCTGTTCGGCTTTGGCATCACGCAAGCCGCCTACCCCGGTTCGGATGAGCGCGTCAGCCGCGCACTGGCATTGCCGTTTCTGGTCTACCGCGGCAGCTATTTGCGCGCCGAGCGCGGCACGGTCGGATTGCGCGCGCTGAAGACGCCGCGCACCGAACTGGATGTCGGTTTTGCCGCCACACCGGGTTCGCAATCATCCGACATCGCGGCCAGGCGCGGCATGGCGGATCTGGGCACGCTGATCGAGTTCGGCCCGCGGCTGAAGGTCAACCTGGGCGATGTTTCAAGCAGCCGCCGCGATTCCCGTTTGCAATTCCCGCTGCGTGAAGTGATCGATGTCAGCCACGGATTTGTTTCGCGCGGTATCGCGTTCGAACCGCAATGGGTGACCGACACGCGCCTGCCCGGACGCTGGCTGGTCTCCACCAGTCTTGGTGCGATGTTCGGCGACCGCAGACTCGGCGACACCTTCTATGGCGTGGCACCGGGGGAGGCCACTCCGATCCGGAGCAGCTATACGGCCAGCGGCGGTTTGATTGCGCTGCGCGCAAACCTGTTCGCGGCGCATCCGCTCACGCCGGATGTGAGCGTGTTTTACAGCTTGCGGATCGAGTCGCTGGCCGGGGCAGCCAACCTCGACAGCCCGCTGGTCCGGCGCCGGGCAGGTTGGGGTGCGGTTGTCGGGCTCTCCTGGACGCTGGCGCGCTCGGCGCACCGAGCCAGCGAATGATCGGGCCAGCGAATGATTTCCGGATCATGCAAGACCATGCCGGAAACAGGCGCATGCCGGCAAAACCTCGTCCCGTTCCTGTTTCCCGCTCATGCTGCTGGAATTTTGTACCCGACTCACTTACTATACTTCCATCAATGAGCAGTCATAACGCGAGTCCCCGGAGTCCCCTTGCCACAGCTAGATAAAAACAATGTCGCCCCTAACCGTGAACTGGTCAGGGCACTGAGCAAAATATTGCCGCCGGAATCACTGCTTGTCGACGAGGAAGACCTGCGCCCGTTCGAATGCGACGGGCTGGCGGTATACCGGCAACTGCCGCTCGCGGTAGCGCTGCCGGAAACCATAGCGCAGGTGCAGGAAATCATGCGGCTGTGCCATCAGCAGCAGGTTCCGGTGGTGGCGCGCGGCGCCGGCACCGGGCTGTCCGGCGGCGCATTGCCGCTGTCGAATGGGGTGCTGCTGAGCCTGGCAAAGTTCAGGAATATCCTGAACATCGATCCGGACAACGCGATGGCAACCGTGCAGCCTGGCGTGCGCAACCTGGCGATATCCGAAGCCGCGGCTGCCCACGGCATGTATTACGCGCCCGATCCCTCGTCGCAGATCGCCTGCTCGATAGGCGGCAATGTCGCGGAAAATTCCGGCGGCGTGCATTGCCTGAAATACGGACTGACGGTGCACAACATCCTGATGCTGAAGGTGGTCACCGCGGAAGGCGAGCTGATCACTATTGGCGCGGAGACGCTGGACTCGCCCGGCTACGACCTGCTGGCGCTGATGACCGGCTCCGAAGGAATGCTCGGCGTCATCGTAGAGGTCACGGTCAAGCTGCTGGCCAAGCCGGAACGCGCGCAGGTGGTGCTCGCGGCCTTTGACGATGTGGTCAAGGCGGGCGAAGCGGTCGGCGCGATCATCGCCGCCGGCATCATCCCCGCCGGACTGGAGATGATGGACAGGCTCGCGATCCAGGCGGCGGAAGATTTCGTGCATGCCGGTTATCCGCGCGATGCCGAGGCGATCTTGCTGTGCGAACTGGACGGCACCCACGCCGAAGTATCGGAATACATCGCGACGGTGCGCAGGATATTGACGGACAGCGGCGCAACCGAGGTGCGAACCGCGACCGATGAGGCCGAACGTCAGCTGTTCTGGAAGGGCCGCAAATCCGCGTTCCCCGCGGTGGGCCGCATCTGCCCGGATTATTACTGCATGGACGGCACGATACCGCGCCGCCAATTGCCGCATGTGCTGCGCCGCATCAGCGAGATGTCGGCGGAATACGGTTTGGCGGTCGCCAATGTGTTCCATGCCGGCGACGGCAACCTGCACCCGCTGATCCTGTTCGACGGCAACAAGCCGGGCGAGCTGGAGCGCACCGAGGAATTCGGCCGCAACATCCTGCAACTGTGCGTTGAAGTCGGTGGCACCATCACCGGCGAGCACGGTGTCGGCATCGAGAAGATCGACCAGATGTGCGTCCAGTTCAACCGTGCCGAATTGACGCAGTTCCACGCGATCAAGGCGGCTTTCGACCCATCCGCCCTGCTCAATCCCGGCAAGGCGGTGCCGACGCTGCACCGCTGCGCCGAATTCGGCGCGATGCATGTCCATCACGGGCAACTGCCGCATCCAGAACTGGAGCGCTTCTAGTGACGCCCACGCACACGCCCATGACCGATTCAGACACCAGCAACGAGCTGCAGCAACAAGTACTGGAAGCGTTACGCTATTTAACGCCGCTGACCATCGTCGGCGGCGGCAGCAAATCATTTCTCGGGCGCACTACCGGGCGCGCCCAGCCTGTCGAGACCGGCAAACATCGCGGCATCGTCGAATACGACCCGCGCGAACTGGTGCTGACCGCGCGCAGCGGCACGCCATTGTCCGAGATCGAAGCCGCGCTGAATCAGGCCGGGCAGATGCTCGCATTCGAGCCGCCGCATTTCGGCCCAATTGGAACACTGGACGCGACATTGGGCGGCACCATCGCCTGCGGCTTGTCCGGCCCGCGCCGCCCGTACAGCGGTTCTGCGCGCGATTTCGTGCTGGGCTGCCGGATGCTGAACGGCCGCGGCGAGATACTGCGCTTCGGCGGACAGGTAATGAAGAATGTCGCCGGTTACGATGTCTCGCGGCTGATGGCCGGCGCCTACGGCACGCTGGGTGTCATGCTCGAACTCAGCCTGAAAGTGCTGCCGCGACCGCCGGCCAGCATCACCGTGACGCACGAATGCAGCGCGGCCGAGGCCATAAGCAGCATGAGCGCGCTGCTCGGCAAGCCCTACCCGGTGGATGCTGCGTGCTATCACGGCGGCAGCTGCCATGTGCGCATCTCCGGCAGCGAACAGGGCGTCAAAGAGGCGCGCATGAAAATACCCGGCGACGCGCTGGCAGATGCGGATACATTCTGGCATGCGCTGCGCGAGCATCAACTGCCATTTTTCGAACGAAGCAGCACGCTGTATCGCATCGTGGTCAAGCCCGCCACACCGCCATTGGAGATCGCAGGTTCATGGCTGCTGGACTGGGGCGGCGCACAGCGCTGGCTGTACAGCGAAGAAGATGCTGAAGCAATACGCCATCGCGTTGCCGGCATTGGCGGGCATGTCACGGTGTTCCGGCGCGGCGCACAGACAGAGGAAACATCCCAGCCGCAGATTTTTCAACCACTTTCCGGTCCGCTGCTGGCCATACACCAGCGGCTCAAGGCCGGTTTCGACCCGAAGACCCTGTTCAACCGCGGCCGGTTTTACGAAAATCTTTAGCATGCAAACTGCCATCTCCGCCGAACTGTTGAAGAATCCCGATATCGCCGAGGCCGAGGCTATCCTGCGCGCCTGCGTGCATTGCGGTTTCTGCACCGCGACCTGCCCGACCTACCAGTTGCTGGGATCGGAACTGGACAGCCCGCGCGGGCGCATCTACCTGATCAAGGAGATGCTGGAGACCGAGCAGGCAGGCGCCAGGACCCGCTTGCATCTGGACCGCTGTTTGACTTGCCGCTCCTGCGAAACCACCTGCCCGTCCGGCGTGCGCTACGGCCGCCTGATCGACATCGGCCGCGAGATGGCAGATGAGCTGGCGCCGCGGCCGTTCACCCAAAAACTGATGCGCAAGGCCATGCTCGCGGTCATCCCGTACACGGCACGCATGTCGATCGCCTTATCGCTGGCGCGCCTGTTCAGCCCGCTGCTGCCGGCGCAGCTCAGGAACAAGATCCCGGCCAGGCAAATGCCGACAAGCCGCGCCGCCTCTGCGGCACCGGCGACATCCCATGCGCGCCGCATGCTGGTGCTGCAAGGCTGCGTGCAGCCGCTGGGCACGCCGAACACCAATGCCGCTGCAGCACGCGTGCTCGACCGTCTCGGCATCACGCTAGTCAGCGCATCCGGCGCCGGTTGCTGCGGCGCGCTGAACCAGCATCTGTCCGACAGCGCTGGCGCGCGCGCGATGATGCGCCGCAACATCGATGCGTGGTGGCCGCATGTCGAAAACGGCGCGGAGACGATCGTGATGACCGCGAGCGGCTGCGGGCTGATGGTGAAAGACTACGGCCATGCGCTGAAGGACGATACAGCATATGCGGAAAAAGCCGCGCGCATCAGCGCACTGACGCGCGACCTCAGCGAGGTCATAGCCGGGGAACTCATGTCGGCCGGGACGGGCCGCAAAACCATGGAAATCCATGCGCGGATCGGCCGTGGCACGCGCGTGGCCTACCATTCTTCCTGCACGTTGCAGCACGGCCAGAAGCTCGGTGGATCGGTGGAAACGATCCTGCGGCGCTGCGGCTACGAACTCACACCGGTCGCCGACAGCCATCTGTGCTGCGGCGCGGCGGGCGCCTACACGCTCACGCAACCGGCATTGTCCCGGCAATTGCTGGACAACAAGCTGGATTCACTGCAACAAGGCCATCCCGAAGTGATCGTCACCGCGAATGTCGGCTGCCAGATGCACCTGGCGGGCGCAAGCGCCGTGCCGGTCAGGCACTGGATCGAATTGCTGGACGGGGATGTTGCGCCATCAAACTGAGGGATTCAACTAAACCAAGAAGGGAAGCCGCACCGCAACAAGAGCGTTCCACGCGCGGTGTTGCGGCGGATGCGGCGAACAAACAGCTTGCCGCCAGATCGATTAAATCACAGGCAAACAAAAACCCGTCCCTGATGGGCGGGTTTTTTTATATCGGCCCCGGGAATGCAAGCCGGGGATAACGAGGACTAGAGATATATCACTGCCGGGAAAACCGAGACCGCCAGCACCAATACCAGCCATTCCAGATTGCGTCTTGCCAGCCAACCCGTGAAATGCAGGACCAGTATTGTGATAGCGACCAGATAATACAATGCGATATATATCATTTGTCATCCCTTCCGTTGTTGTCAAAACTGCAAATACTGTCCTGCGTCATTCCCGAATGCGGCGTCACACGGCGTTGTGGCCGCGTACGGGCCCGAGGATCAGGCACAACGCATCTTGTGCTGAATCATACCTGATGTTTGATACGTTTTCCAAAATGGATTTCACGCACGGTTGTGCAATCGCTCCAGGCGTATCGTTGTCCGAAGGCGGATGTCCTGTCTCACCATCGGAACCCGGTTAATGCGGCAGCCTCAACCGTTTAGTACAAGGTAATAGAACACGAACAGAAATACTGCCGCCAACAATGTAATCATGATTTTCATCGTCCGTAAAGTCCGTTTTTTCTGCATCTCAAACAGCTTGTTTTCCGAATCGTCGTCCAAAATATATCCTTTCGTTTAGTGCCGGCTTTATTCAAAACTGTCCCGCCACCGGATGTTCAATCTGCCGACAGGGCATCCGGGAACTTTCGTCTCTTCAAATTCGCGATGCAGGACGGCCGGGGGCCATATTATGAACTGTCAGCCGGTATTCCTGTAGCCTGTCCCCTTCTGGCACCATACGGCTGTTCCCCAGCTGGAGATCGTCCGGACTTACACGGAAATCATTGTGCCTGCTCGCCAGACCGGAATTTAACCCGTTTTTTCTCCGCTGGCAGAATATGGTTTTTGCTGATAAATTGCAGGCCCATCCGCCCGCCGCGCCTGTATTGCCTGTATGGGAGTTCGGCTCGCTTCCCTGGAAAGTGAAAGAAGTATGGTCTGGAGAGTTTTGCTGGTTCTGACAGAAGTCCTGTTTATAACCATATGGGATTACAAGATGTCCGGGACATACTATTCCCTGGACGTACTCTACTGCCTGCCGATCATCCAGGCCTCGCATATCGGCGCGATCCGCAACCTGCGCCATTCCGACACTCAGGTAGCCGCGCTGGCAGGCGTCATCACCGCGGTTGCCTGGAGCATAGCCGAGGCGGCGGTTGTCTGGCCGGCTTATCCGCTGGGCGCGCTGACGGTGAACATCATTACCCGCAGCATCACTTTCACCGTTCTCGGCAGGGTAATGACCAAGCTCTGGAAGTCCAGGGCCTACTCCCACAAGGATGCATTGACCGGACTGGCGAATCGCCTGGAATTTTCCGAAAGATTTTCCGCCGAACAATTCCGCAGTGAACGATCCAGCAAGCCCTACTCCATCCTGTTCATCCAGATCGACCAGTTCAAGGCGCTGATCGACAACTTTGGTCCCGGTGTCGGCGATACGGCCCTTAAATCCTTGTCCGGTATTTTCAGCAGAAATTCCAGGAGCGTTGATACGGTTGCGCGCATCAGCAAGGATGAATTCGCGATATTGTTCCCCGAAACCGATGAATATATCTGCGGCGTCCTGGCATTGAGAATCAACACCGCCGCGCAGAAGATGTTCACGTCGGAAGACTGGCCGGTCGCCTTGTTCATTGCCCGTGTAACGGTGATCGGCCTGGAGAAGAGTTTTGACGAGGTTTTGGAAGAAGCCGAGGAGAAAATGAATACGCTCAAGAACGAGAGCAACGAACTGTGGCGGCAGATATAGCCGCCGTTTTGTCTTCGATATTCGATTCAGACACCCCGCATCAGCCACCACCAGCCGGTCAGCGTGGCGAATGAGATCACCAGTCCCACCGCAACCATCAATGTCGCCAGCGGCGGATCGAGGTCATGCTCGGTCGCGATGATCGCCGCGGTGATCATCGGCGGCATCGCCGATTCGAACAGCGTGATCTGTATCGCCTGGCCATGCGCGCCGAGCAGCGGCACGTACAACAAATACATTACCAGCGGCACCAGCAGCAGCTTGAATGCCAGTCCTATGGACAGGTTCCTGACATTGCCCGCGAGATGCCCGAGGCGCAATTGGAAGCCGACTGAAACCAGGGCCAGCGGGGCCAGAGTGTCGCCCAGACGCTTGAGCACGACGCTGAACCACTCCGGATACACTGCCGGTATCAGCAGCAGCGAGATCACCAGCGCGATGAACGGGGGAAACAGGAAAATGCGCCTGGCCATCTCGGCGATGCCGGGACGGCCGGTGGAATAGAGGCCGGCAAACGTGATGCCCAGCGTGGAGAGCACCAGGAAGGAACCGAGCTGGTCGACGATGATGCCGGTGGCGAGCCCTTGGTGTCCGTAATATGCCTCGATCATCGGCAGGCCGACGTAGGACGTGTTGCACAGTCCGCCGGTCAGTATCAGCGCCCCCTCGGTCGGCCGCGGCAGGTCCAGCCTGCGCCCGACGAACCGAAAAAAACCCGCGGACAGCGCAAAACATATCCATGCCATCGCCGCCATCAGCCCGATGTGGCCGCTGATCTTCATGCCGTGCACCGACAACAGGATCAGCGCGGGGAAGGAAACATGGATGATGAACGTGTTGAGCACCGCAGGCGTATTGACCGGCATGCGCTTGAAGCGGTGCAGCAGCATGCCGATCACGAAGCAGATGATGAGCAGGAGCAGGTTGTTCATGGCTTGTTATTGATCCAAAGGCCGGCATTATCAAGACAAGTGCAGCATGACACAACCTTTGCCTTTGCGCCCAGCATGCTTGTTTCGCCCCGTTCAACTGCCAAAGTCAGGAAGTCACATCGTTAACGGCTTGAAACGGTTCAGGTGCCAGGCCTGCTTGGTATTTCCCAAACATCGTCCGGTAGGCAGCCTCCAGATTGCGCACCTGTCGCTCGCTGCCAAACAACGTTGAGGTAAGCCGATTATTTGCCAGCTTGGCCCTGATCAGGGCCAGTTCGTCCGGATGACTGGCGAGATGGTAAGCGCGCTCTTCATATTGCTGCGGGCTATCGGTGATCAATTCCTCCAGGCCCGCGGCAGTCAACAAACCGGTGGCAACACGCGAGGCCATGATACCGCCTGTGCAGGTCAATAACGGCAAACCCGCCCACATTGCTTCCGCTGCCGTGGTCTGGGCATTGTAAAAAGCCGTGTCCAGAAACAGGTCTGCCATGCGATAGCGCGCAAGATAAAGGTCATGGGGTGCCAGGGTTGCGAACACCAGGCGATCCGGGTCTACACCTCGCACTTCGGCCTCCCTGTGCAGATTGTCTGCAACCGCTTCGCTGCTTTTATAAAGCCACAACACGCTGCCGGGTACACGAAGCAGCAAACGCATCCAGATGTCGAAATCACGCGGCGTGATCTTGTAATTGCTGTTGTGGCAGCAAAAGACGAAACCCCGCGCGGGCAAACCCAGTTCCTCGCGCGAAAATTGCTGAAGTGAAATCTCCTGCCGGTTATCGAACATGAAATAGCTGTTCGGCAGGTATGCGAGCTTTTCGGTGAAGCATCCGGCTGTGGTTTCAGGTAAAACAACCGGATCGGCGATGACGTAGTCGATGAACTTAGCGCCCGTCGTATGCAGGAAACCCAGGTAGCCGGCCTGGAGCGGCGCCGGCCGCATCGCGAAAATTCCAGCGCGGGAATACCTTGTGTAACCGGCCAGGTCGACCAGGATGTCGATGCCATCGCGATGGATGATCCCGGCAGCGGCGCGGTCATCCAGTCCGCTCAGTTCCCTGAAGACATCGCAGCCGTTCTCGATATCGCGCCGGATGCTGCTGCCGTCACCGGGGTGCAACGAGTAGCCAAAGACTTCGAATCGGTCGCGGTCGTGCAGCGCATACAGACGACGCGTCACCGTGGCGACCGGGTGCACCCTGAAGTCGGGTGACACATAACCTATCCTCAGTTTGCCGGTTTTCTTGATGCCATGGATAAACGGCGGCAATGGCGCAGCACTTGCTGCAATCCGCGCCGCAACGCTGCGCGCGAGTGCCAGACTGGTCGCATTGGAAACGGGCAAGGCACAGGCGCGGAATACCAATGCCGGTTCGGCGATTGCTTCTTGTTGACCGGTCTTGCTGACGATCAGAGATTCGAAATCCTGCACGTAGCTGTCCCAATTCTGCCAGTCGCATGCATCCAGCCGCGTGGCTTCCTTGAGCAGGTAGATCACCTCGGGCGAGAAATCGCGCAGCTCGCCCTCGGTCAATGCGGCCGCATTTTTGATGCACTGGTCAAATACGGTGGGATCGATTTCCCTGGCTGCCAAAAATGCCTGCCGTGCCTGATCGAATCGCTTCAGCATGGAAAGCGCAAGACCGGCGGCAAAATGCGCGTTCACGAAACGGGGGTCGATCGCAACCGCAAGTTCATAGGCAGCAAGCGCCTCTGGCCAGCGACCCAGCGCCAGCAGCACTTCTCCGAGATTGAATTGCGCGTGCTCCGATTCCGGATGCAGTTCGACTAGACGGCGGTTATTGTCGAGTGCCTCTTCCAGACGGCCCAGCCTGATCAACAACGCGCCGCGGTTCAGCAGTGCAGACGCAAATCCGGGATGATGTGTGAGCGCCAGATCATAGCGTTCGAGGGCCGCGCGCAGGTCGCCGGTCTGCTCCAGCACGATGCCCATGTTCAGCAGCAATTGCGCATCGGTCGGTAGCAGATGCAGCGCCTTGCGGTAGACCTGTAACGCCTCCTGCAGCCGGCCCAGGTCGCACAGCACGGCGCCCTTGGCGCATCAGGCCTGGAGATGGCGCGGTTCTATCGCTAGGGAACGATCCAGCGCTATTAGCGCATCTTCCAGTTTATTGAGTTGGTGATTGCATGCACCCAGCAGAAACCAGGCCTGTGCATCGCGGGGGCATTTTCGCACTGCTCGGCGAGCAGGGGCAGGGCCTGCTGAACCTTGCCTTGTTCCAGTAATTGCGGGGCAAGGTTCAGCATTCAGGCAAAACTGCGGGGCTGAACAGTGACTAATTCTTCGCGAATGCCGCGACTCCTTGAATACCAGTTGTTGGAGCTGTAATCGAATAGGACAGTCCTGCTCGCGATGCGTTGGTTCCGGCAAAGAAACCATTGATTGTCGTGGCGCAACCTGAAGAGCAATTTGTCAAATTGGACGTGTAGTTAGCGATCCCACCGAAAGTCGCTCCGGATATCGGTAGCGTAGCGTTATTAATCGCATAAGAGCTCGCACTATTCGCAATATTCATGTTCACAACGACTTGGGGATTCGCAATTACAAAACTGGCGGTCAGGGTTCCATTGACAGTATATCCGGTCGTTCCATCCGTCGCCGTTGGGCTGGTATAGCCCAGCAGGCTGTAGGTTGCCGTGCCTGAAGTCGGCATGGCTGCAGTCGGGATGCCGACCACGTAATCGAAAACCCCGGTTAAAGGGTTCGGGCCGGAGCCGGTTCCTGCAGTGGTACCTACCCATCGTCCCCAGCCGATGGTTCCGTCAGTCGTGGACGAACTTGTGGCTGTGCCCGGTGATCCAGATACCGGCGCCCCCTGAACATCCAATCCGCTGTATTGGGCCAGTTGGCTGGTCCCGGAAAAAGTGGCAGTTATGCCTGTCAATACCGCGTTTGGAGTGCTCCCTGTAATGGTACCTGTGGATGCATACGCGATTGCGTAACCCGGTCCAGATGCCAAGCCAGGCAATATGACTGGGGTGTTTACACTATTGCGTTGATCCGCAGCAATGAAAACGGGAGCCGGCAGACCATTCGGTGGCACGAGCGGGAGCTGCGTCGTAAGCTGGGGTGCCGTATTGAAGTTTGCGACAAATGCCGCGCCGCCGGCGGTGACCACCAGATAGCCGGCGTTGTTGTCCAGCGAGATCGCGCCCTCCCCTACATTCACGAACAAGCCGTCATCGCGCAGCGCCATGTTATATCCGGTGCCGCGTATGCCGAGGGTCGCCTCGGGGGTCCTGACCCGGTAGGCACTCTTGTGGAGATGCCCGATAAATCCGGTGACTGCCCTGAAGCCGCCTTTGAACAGGCTGAAGAATCCCTTTTCATTTCCATCGGTCTTGTTCTGGTAGTTGTATTCATCCACCCGGAACAGCGTGCTGGGCTGGAGCGAAACGAACCCACCATCGGTAAACCGGATCTGGGCACGGGCACCATCAGCGGTACTGATGGACTCGCCGGCATTGATTTCCGCCCCTTTGCCAAGCACATGTCGAATGCCATCCGCCGTTACCGACTCCACATTGCCGATTGCGAATTCGACGCGGCCCGCAGCGATGCAATATCCCGTTACCGGGAACGCGGCCGAGATCGTGGCCAGCAAAATCGCCTGGCGGGACAATTTGAAGCGTTCTTGAGGAATCATGATGTTCTCCCCTCTGTGCAAGATATAACACGATTTAGTTGAAATCCCGGCGCAGACTGACGCTGAGCACGGTGCGCTTGTATTCGTCGATGATGATATTGGACTGGTTTTTGGTGTAGGCAAGCTGGGGGGTTAGCGTCCAAAGCTTGTCCATGACATATTTGACGCCGACATTCAGGTCGGCCTGGGTATCCTTGCGCGTAACCAGAAAGAAGGGATCGTCGCCGCCGTAATGGCGCCACTCGACGCTCAACGAACCGAACATCCTGGTCTGTGCCGAGAAATTCAACTCGCCGCCCGTCCTCAAACCGTAGAGCTTCTGCCCCAGATAGGGCACATCGGATTGCTGCACCTGTTCTTCGCCTGCATACAGGCCGGCGTAAACAGCGGGTGAAAAGTTGCCGCCCAGCACCGTCGCGAATGCCGCGCCCAGCACGTAGCGGTTGGCATCGCGCACGGATTGATCGGGATAGGTCAAATCGGTGTATTGAAAATAGCTGCTGAACTGGCTGCTGCTTTTCAGGTTATGCTGCCACTGCATGGTCATCCCCGCGCCATCGCGATAACGCTGGTTGTCAACATCGAAGCTTTGCAGCTGCAGCGCGGCGGAATAGCTGTCATCCGCCCGGGTCAGGCTGACGCCGGCATTGCCATCCATCTCTCCGGTATTGAACAGATGCTGCGTCGAATTCAGCCGCTGGTCGAAGCTGGCCCCGCCGAACACCGACCAATCTGCAGAAAGGGCATGGCGCACGTTGGCGCCCCCGCTGACATCCGAAAAGGTATCCCTCGTCTCGACGCCGGTCGCATTCAATGTCGCGATCGCGCCGCCGAAAGCCGGAATCGCGACCTGGCTGCTGCCGGTTGCGCTGTTGACATTGCTGTCGCTGCCGGCTGCGGCTTGGAGATATCCGCTGAACAGGGTACCCGCGCTCACCTGTCCCTGATTGATCGCATCGAGGAATTTCTGGATGGTGGCATTCACTTGCTCGGGCGGATGCTGGCTCTGTACTGCTTCGAATTCCTGGCGCGAAAGCGCCTTTTCACCAGTGGCGAAATAGGCGCGGGCGATCTCGGCGCGCGCCTGCAAGTTGTCGGGATTGACCGCCAGCACCCGCTCCAGCGCAAAGATCGCCTCGTTCGGCTTGCCGGTGTCCAGCGCGGCGATGCCCAACAGATAGTCGTAATCGGGGCTGCCGGCAAGGTCGGCCTGTTGCGGTGCCAGCAATGCGTAGGCATCCGCCGCCTTGCCGGAATCAATCAGTTTTTCGGCATCCTGCAGCAGTTTTTGTCGTGCGCCGGCTGCGGTTGTCGTTCCTGAAGTGCCAGGCCCGTTTTGAATGCCCACATCGTTTTGAACGATTGCATCCTGGGCGTGCGCCAGACCCGCCACCAACACCAATCCGGACAGGAACCAACGTGGCCACTTTGAGAATTTCATCGTTTCCCCCCGCCAATTGTCTCGACACCCAATGGGATGCAATCACCATTCATCGTGCCCGGTTATGTTCATCATCGACGGAGCGACTAATGGTCAACTGCATGCGCGGGCAAAGGTACAACTATTTATCCCGCCAATCAACTGAATAATGCATGCCGAGAGCCCTGCACAGTAAGCACTACAGCGGCGTGTTTGCTGAAATAAAGGCTTTCAATTTCGCGACATCCGCATCCATCAACTCGCAGCGTTGCGGCAGTTTCTCGATGCCTTCCAGCGCTGTGGGGCGCTCCGGTTCGCGTCCTAACGATTCCTTTATGGTCTCGGCAAACTTGGCTGGCAGGGCTGTTTCCAGGCAGATCAGCGGCAGGTTGGGGCGGCGCTGTTCCAGCCCGACCTTGATGCCGTCGGCGGTGTGCGGATCGATTATCGTGCCATAGTCCTCCCACAGCTTGCGGATGGTCTTGAGCCGGTCCTGATGGGTGCTCTTGCCGGAAGCGATTTCGAATTTCGGCAGCGCGTCCCAATAATCCGTGTCCCTGATATCGAACGCACTGCCCTTGTCCACCCTGCTCCAAAATTCGCGCACTTTGGCACCATCGCGCCCGACCAGATCGAACACGAAGCGCTCGAAATTGCTGGCCTTGGAAATGTCCATCGACGGGCTGCTGGTCTCGTAAGTGTGTTTGGTATCACGCGGGCGGTACACGCCGGTGCGGAAGAACTCATCCAGCACGTCGTTCTCGTTGGTCGCGAGGATCAGCTGGCCGATCGGCAGCCCCATCATGCGCGCGATGTGGCCGGCGCAGATGTTGCCGAAGTTGCCGGACGGGACCGAGAACGCGAGCTGCTCGTCGCTGGATTGCGTAGCGGCGAAATAGCCCTTGAAGTAGTACACGATCTGAGCCAACACGCGCGCCCAGTTGATCGAATTGACCGTGCCTATCCTGTACCTGGCCTTGAAGGCGTGGTCGTTGGATATTGCCTTCACCATGTCCTGCGCGTCGTCGAACATGCCGTTGATCGCGATGTTGAAGATGTTAGTGTCCTGCAGCGAGTACATCTGCGCGCGCTGGAAAGCCGACATCTTGCCGTGCGGCGACAGCATGAACACGCGGATGCCGCGCTTGCCGCGCATAGCATATTCGGCCGCGGAGCCGGTGTCTCCGGATGTCGCGCCGAGGATGTTCAGTTCGGCGTGCTGCTTGTCCAGCACATACTCAAACAGATTGCCGAGCAACTGCATCGCCATATCCTTGAATGCCAGCGTCGGCCCATTGGACAGCTCGAGGATGTGCACACCCGGTTCCAGCGTGCGCAACGGAGTGATCTGCGTAAAATCGGAATCGGCGCGGCCGTTGCTGTAAACAGCGGTGGTGTAGGTTTTGGTGATGATGGCCTTGAGGTCTGCCGCCGGAATGTCGGTAATGAATTTCGACAGCACCGCGTACGCGAGGTCGGCATACGACAACTTGCGCCACGCATCCAGTTCGGCGCGCGTCACCTGCGGATATTGCTCCGGCAGATACAGCCCGCCATCCGGCGCCAGGCCGCCCAGCAGGATTTCGGTGAACGTTTTCGCGGGAGCATTGCCGCGGGTGGAGATATATTTCATGAATGCCTCTTTAATTCACTTGTGTGGGCGAATCGCGGTGTCGCGTGCTCGCTCACTCCTCGTCTATCAATCCGATATGCCTCGTCGTTCGCTGATAAAACTACTAGCCATTCGACTACGCCCGCAAGGGAGCAAGTCGCTGGTTATGCGCGGCTCCATGCGCTGCTCGCGCGACACGGTGGGGCTTAGCCCTCCTAGTGCGGGAGCGCGAAGCAGCAGGCCTGCCCGCCCCAAATGCTTCGCACCGCCGTGTCCGGCCTGCCATCCCACACAAGTGAATTCCTAGAGGCATCCTCGGTTCGACGTAGTATTGACGGCTTTCGGCAAAACACGCTTTTGTTATTTACCCAGCTCTTCCATCCGCAGCCTGGTCACCTTCCCTGCCACTACGCCCAACGCCTCGATCTTCGCGATCGCCGCGTTGATGCGCTTCTCGCGTGTCAGGTGGGTGAGCATGATCAGGTCAGCCTGGGTTTCGCCTTCGCCGGGTTCCTTCTGGATCACCGCGTCGATCGAGATCTGTTCGTCGGCCAGGATGCGCGTGATGTCGGCCAGAACGCCGGGTTTATCGGCGACGCGCAGGCGCAGGTAGTAGCTGGTCTGCACCTCGTCCATCGGCAATATCTTCAGGTCGGCCATCGCGTTCGGCTGGAACGCCAGATGCGGCACGCGGTGCTCCGGGTCGGCGGTATGCATGCGCGTCACGTCCACCAGATCGGCGATCACCGCGCTGGCAGTGGGCTCAGCGCCTGCACCCTTGCCGTAATACAGTGTCGCGCCGACCGCATCGCCCTGCACCAGCACCGCGTTCATCGCGCCTTCGACATTGGCGATCAGCCGCTTGGCCGGGATCAAGGTCGGATGCACGCGCAGTTCCACACCCTCCGGCGTCCGCTTGGTGATGCCCAGCAGCTTGATGCGGTAGCCAAGCTGTTCGGCGTACTTGATGTCTATCGCATCCAGTTTGGAGATGCCTTCTATGTATGCCTTGTCGAACTGCATCGGGATACCGAATGCCAGCGCGGACAGGATCGTGATCTTGTGCGCCGCATCGACACCTTCGATGTCGAAGGTCGGGTCGGCCTCGGCATAACCCAGGCGCTGCGCTTCCTTCAGCACGGTGCCGAAATCCAGCCCCTTGTCGCGCATCTCGCTAAGAATAAAGTTGGTGGTGCCGTTGATGATGCCGGCAATCCACTCGATGCGGTTCGCGGTCAGCCCTTCGCGTACCGCCTTGATGATCGGGATACCGCCCGCCACCGCCGCCTCGAAGGCAACCATCACACCCTTGTCCTGCGCGGCCTTGAAGATCTCGTTGCCATGCGTCGCGAGCAGCGCCTTGTTCGCGGTGACCACATGCTTGCCGTTGGCTATCGCCGTCATCACCAGTTCCTTCGCCACGCCGCAACCACCGATCAATTCGATCACGATATCCACTTCGGGATCGCTGACCACCGAGAAGGCGTCATCGGTGACTCTGCATTTTCCATTGGTGACTTTCCTGGCCAGTTCCAGATTCTTGTCCGCCACCACGGTGATGCGGATCGGGCGGCCGGCGCGGCGCGTGATTTCTTCCTCATTGCGTTTCAGCACGGTGAAGGTGCCGCCGCCGACCGTGCCTATACCCAGCAGTCCTACGTTGATTGGTTTCATGTTCAGTCCTGTCTGTTGATCGTAGGCCGGGTTTGCGCATCGTGCGAAACCCGGCAATGAAGCCCTGGTCAGTTGGTGCCGTGATGTTTGCGGTAGTTCTCCAGGAACCTTGCAATACGCGTCATCGCTTCGGTCAGGTCGTCGGCATTCGGCAGGAACACGATACGGATATGATCCGGGTGTATCCAGTTGAAGCCGGTGCCCTGCACCACCAGCACCTTCTCGGTTTCCAGCAGTTCCAGGATGAATTTCTGGTCATCCTTGATCGGGTAGATCTTCGGGTCAAAACGCGGAAACAGATATAGCGCCGCCTTGGGCTTGACGCAGGTCACGCCGGGAATCTCGGTGAGCAGCTTGTAGGCGAGATCGCGCTGTTTGCACAGGCGCCCGCCCGGCGCGACCAGATCGGCTATGCTCTGGTAGCCGCCCAGCGCGGTCTGGATCGCGAATTGCCCCGGCACGTTGGAGCATAGCCGCATCGAGGCCAGTATCGTCAGGCCGTTGATGTAATCCTGCGCATGCTTCTTCTCGCCGGACACCACCATCCAGCCGGCACGGTAACCGCAGGCGCGATAGTTTTTCGACAGCCCGTTCAGCGTCACGAACAGCACGTCGTCGGCCAGCGACGCGATTGCGGTATGCGTCGCGCCGTCATACAGCATCTTGTCGTAAATCTCGTCGGCATAGATGATGAGGTCATGCTCGCGCGCGATCTGGATGATCTCGCGCAGGATGTCGTCCGAATAGATCGCGCCGGTCGGATTGTTCGGGTTGATGATCACGATTGCGCGCGTCTTCGGCGTGATCTTGCTGCGCATGTCGGCAAGGTCGGGCATCCACTCGTTCTGCTCGTCGCAGATGTAGTGGCGCGGGGTGCCGCCCGCCAGCGTGACCGCTGCAGTCCACAGCGGATAGTCCGGTGTCGGGATCAATACCTCGTCGCCGGTGTTGAGCAGGCCCTGCATCGCCATCACGATCAGTTCGGACGCGCCGTTGCCGATGTAGATATCGTCCAGTCCGACGCCCATGATCTTCTTCGCCTGGCAGTAATGCATGATCGCCTTGCGCGCCGCGAACATGCCCTTGGAATCGGAATAGCCGGAGGAATTCGGCAGGTTCAGGATCACGTCCTGCAGGATCTCCTCGGGAGCCTCGAAGCCGAACGGCGCGAGGTTGCCGATATTCAGCTTGATGATGCGCTGACCCTCTTCCTCCATCTGCTTGGCGCGTTCCATCACCGGACCGCGAATGTCGTAGCACACGTTGGAGAGCTTCGTCGATTTTAAAATTGATTTCACTTTTTGTTTTCCCGGTTCCGGCATGCACACATATCCATTATCCGCGCCCGATCTGATACAACGTTGAAACCACGGTGCGAAAGCGCGCGATTTTACCCGTCCCACACCCCGACAGCAAATCGGATCTTGCCGGATTGCGCGCACCGGCCAGCCATTTCGGCTTCCCGTATCGATCCCGGGGTGTTGCTGGCGCCATCATTGCGTTCCGCCCACCTGCGCAATTTCGATGGATTCGAGCGGTTCCAGGCCTTTTGCCAGCCGCAGCAACCTGGGGAAGGTGCCGGTCTTGTGCACTGCCCAGTGCCCTTCGCTTAACTCGTCGACCCGCCCCAATTGCGTCTTCAACCGCTCCAGTTGTTCGGTTCTGGCCACCAGGAAATACCGGCTCCCCGGCGCGGGCAACTGTTCGGGGACATCCGCCGCATAAGTCTCGGCGCGGCTGTATAGTGACAACTCCCTTGCCACCATGGGCATGCGATAGACATAGATCGGTACCCCCGGTTTGTTCTTCAGCAGCACATTCACATTGTGCGCCACGCCATAGGAAGTGAAGGTCAACGCGGTCATCGCCACCAGAAAGCCGTACAGCAAATTGATGCCGATCACCGGGTAGACCAGTACCGGAAACACGCGCGGTTGTTTTCTCTTTACTGCGGCATAAGCCAGCATGCCTGCCGATACCGCGAGCACCGGAACCATCAAAACGGCTTTGCCTACATACACGCTCAAACCGGCAGCCAGCGCGATCAGCAACAGCGTGATGCCCCATTGCGCGACGGGCAGCATGCTGCGTCCGGCCGGACGCGGCGACTTATCCGACAAGTAATCCGCCAGGTAATGCGCGCACAGGATGGCCGCAAACGGGAAGATGATGACCGTGTAATACTCGAACTGAAATGCTGTGGCGCTGAAGATCAGGAACGGGATGAAGAACGAGCCGCACAGATAGACGAAGCTCGCCCGCCCGGCCGCGCTGTGCGCGGCAAAATGCCGGATGCCGGTATACAGCGCCGCGACGAACGCCGCGACCCAGGGCAGGAATGTCCACAGGAACGCATCCACGAAATACAGCGGATTGCCGTTGTGATTCTGGATCGGCCCGGTATTGAAGAAACGCCCGAACTGGCTGTCCCACAGAAAGAAGCGGATGCCGGATACCTGTGTGTGCCCGAACACCACTTTTTCCGGATGCGCATCGAATTGCCGGTACAGCGCGGCCAGTTCGGGCGCGGTGAACAGCAGCGTCAGCGCCAATGCGAGCAGCCATTTTCCGCTCCACAGCTTGCGCCACTGCCCCCGGTACAGCCACATGCACCCCAACCCGCCGACGATCGCGATCAGCGTGAACACGCCCTTGGTCATCACCGCCATCGCGCTGAACAGCGCACCGAGCAGCAGATATTTCAGCCTGTTCACGCCGTCGTAGCGCAGCCAGTAATAACACGCCGCCATGATGAACCCGGTCAAATAGGTTTCCGCCTTGACCTCGATGCTCGAATCCATCAGCTCGAAGGCCGACACGTATACCAGCACCGCCAGCCATGCGGTGTCACGGCCGTAAAACAGGCGCGCGATACGGTAGGTGAAATAACCGCCGATCAGATGAAACAGGAAGCCCGGCAGTATGTAGGTAAACGTGCTTACCCCGCCCACTTTGAAAAACAGCGCGGTGATCCAGAACGGCAGGTGCGGCTTGTCCAGCCAATCTTTGCCATCGAGGACCAGATTCATCCAGTCATTGTTCAGCGCAATGTGCCGGGCAAGCGCGGCATAGGTCACGGAGTCTCCCCCGTTGATCACCGGGGACAGCATCGCCGCCGCATTGACCATCAACGTGGCCAGGATCAGCCATTTGGCCTGTTGGGTAACATTCATGATTTTGTAACCGAAGATTTTGTAACCAATATTTTTTCAGGGCACAGTGTACCCAATCCGGGCCTGATTTGACGCTCACTGTGCCCTGCCCCTAAACTCACGGCAATCATACTGTAGAACCACGAGGTCATTTTGAAATTGCACTTGGACAAGCCCGGCGAGACCAGAGTGTTCACCGCGCACGGCCCGGATCACGTGATGGTCAACGGCGAGCGTTATGATCGCAGCATCGTGGTGCTCGCGGAGGAAGTGCGCAATGACTGGTCTGTCGGCAATTTCGACGAGCTGGCCGCCACGCATTTCGACTATTTCCTCGCGCTGAAACCGGACGTGCTGCTGCTGGGCACCGGCTTACGGCAACGTTTCCCGCACCCGCGCCTGTATGCTGCACTGACCAATGCCGGTATCGGGGTGGAATGCATGGATACGCCCGCTGCCTGCCGCACCTACAATATACTGGTGGCGGAGAACCGCAGGGTGGTCGCGGCGATCCTGTTTTAACGACGTACCCATCCGTCCCACGTCAAATCTTCGGAAAACCCAATGAGCCAATCACTGAAAAATGTCATCCGGCAAGCCGAACAGATCATCCTCGGCAAGCCGCAGCAAATCCGGCTGGCGCTGGCCTGCCTGCTGGCGCGCGGCCATCTACTGATCGAGGACCTGCCCGGGGTCGGCAAGACTACGCTGGCGCATGGCCTGGCGCGCACGCTGGGCCTGCAGTTCCAGCGCATCCAGTTCACCAGCGACCTGCTGCCGGCCGATATTCTCGGGGTGTCGGTGTACCAGCGCGACAGTGGCGAATTCAAGTTCCATCCCGGCCCGATCTTCTCGCAAATGGTCCTCGCAGACGAGATCAACCGCGCCACGCCCAAGGCCCAGAGCGCGCTGCTGGAAGCAATGGAGGAACAGCAGGTGACCATAGAGGGAACGACGCGCTCATTGCCCGTGCCGTTCTTCGTGATTGCCACACAGAACCCGGCATACCAGGTCGGCACCTACCCGCTGCCGGAATCGCAGCTCGACCGTTTCCTGATGCGCATCCAGATGGGTTATCCGGACGCGCAGGCGGAGCGCGGATTGCTGTCCGGCGTCGACCGGCGCGAGATCGTCGCGCAGCTCAGCCCGCAGCTGGAAAGCCGCGAACTGCTCTCGTTGCAGAAACGCGCGCGCGAAGTGTTCGTTTCGCCCGCGCTGCTCGATTACGTGCAGGCCATCCTGCGCCATACGCGCGAGGCGTCGCGCTACACGCACGGCCTGTCGCCGCGCGCCGGGCTGGCGCTGTTGTCCGCTGCACGCGCCTGGGCATTGCTCGACGATCGCGATGCGGTGATCCCCGAGGATGTGCAGGCGGTGTTGCCGGGCGTGGCCAGCCACCGCCTGCAGGCCACCGGTGAACAGGCCCGGGTGAACAGCGCGACGCTGGTGCGCGAATTGATCGAGGCGGTCGCGATCCCGTAACATCGTGTTCGCCGCGCTCCCGCAAAAATTCCGCACCTGGCTGTTCCGCCCCAGAGTCGAACACGGCGCGATCACGCTCACCCAGCGCCGCATCTTCATCATCCCGACCCGGCAGGGATTCACGCTGGTGTTCGTGCTGGTGCTGATGCTGCTCGGGGACATCAACTACAACCTGAGTCTCGGTTATGTGCTGACTTTTCTGCTGACGATGATGGCGGTGATGTCCATGCTGCACGCATTCCGCAATCTGGCCCACCTGGAAATACGCGCGGGCCGCGCCGAACCGGTGTACTGCGGGGAAACCGCGCAGTTCTTGCTGCACTTCAACAATCGCAGCAGGCTGCCGCGCTACCAGCTCGGTCTGGTACTGAGCGGCGATTCATTCTGGAAAAACACCAACACGCCGCTGCACTTCGATGCACCGGCCGGACAGGATACCGAAGTCGCCTTTCCGGTACGCGCCACCCGGCGCGGCTGGCTGCAGCCGGGCCGGCTGAGACTCTATACCGAATTCCCGCTCGGCCTGTTTTACTGCTGGTCTTACCTGCATTTCGACACGCGCTGCCTGGTCTATCCGAAGCCGATGAGCGACGCGGCGCTGCCCGCTGGCAGTTCGCCGGACGGCACCGGCAAGCGCTACACGACCGGCGATGAGGATTTTTCCGGGCTGCGCAAATATACCGCGGGCGATGCGCTGCCGCGCATAGACTGGAAGGCCTATGCGCGCGAGCGTGGCCTGCAGGTCAAGCAGTTTTCCACGCCGCTGGGAGAAGAATTGTGGCTGAATCTTGCCGACGCACCTGACCGCAACCTGGAAGAAAAGCTGGCGCGCATGACCCGCTGGGTGCTGGATGCAGAGGCACAGGGCCTGCGCTACGGGCTGCGCCTGCCGAACGGTGACGTGCCGGCAAGCAACGGCATCGCGCATCGCGACGAATGCCTGCGCAGGATCGCAATATTCAACTTGCCACAGCAGGGGCAACCATGAACCTGAAAATATTGCAGTTAAGGTTTTTGCAATGAGCAAGCCTCTCATCTATGGCCTGCTGCTCAGCATCCTGATGGTGATCGCGCCGCACGCCGATCATCTCCCGCCATGGGTCAGCGGCCTGTGCGCCGGCCTGCTGCTGTGGCGGGCATATCTCGCATACAGCGGCAAGCCGCTGCCGAAGCGCTCGCTGCTGATGCTGATCACTGTTGCCGGGACGGCCGGGATCGTGTTCACCTTCCACACCCTGTTCGGGCGCGAAGCGGGCGTCAACTTGCTGATGATGCTGGCCGCGCTCAAACTGATGGAGTTGCGCGACGCGCGCGATGCGATGGTGCTGGTCTATCTCGCCTGTTTCATCATCATCACCAATTTTTTCTACTCGCAGACCATCCCCACCGCACTTTACCTGCTCGCCACCATGATGGTGATCGTGACCACCTGGGTGCACCTGCAGGCGCAGGGCATCGCGCTGAAACCGCGGCTGCGCATCGCGGCAGTATTGTTGCTCCAGGCACTGCCGCTGACGCTGATCCTGTTCATCCTGTTCCCGCGCGTGCAGGGACCGCTGTGGGGCCTGCCCCAGGATGCCTATGCCAGCACCGGGCTGGACGACCATATGTCGCCCGGCAGCCTGAGCCGGTTGAGCCTGTCCGAAGCGGTCGCGTTTCGCGTTTCCTTCAACGGCCAGCCGCCGCGCCGCGACCAGATGTACTGGCGCGGTCCGGTGCTGTGGCAGTTCGACGGGCGCGCCTGGTCGCCGGGCAGATCGCCGTATCCGGTCGCGCCGAAATTCACCGAGCTCGGCCAGCCGGTCGACTACGTGGTCACGCTGGAGCCGCACAACAAGCACTGGCTGTTTGCGCTGGATGTGCCGGACAAACTGTCGATTCCCGCCACCCTGACCGATGATTTTCAGCTGTTGAGGAAAGACGCAGTCAATGCCCGGCTGCGCTATGCGGCGCGTTCGTATCTCGCCTATCGCGCCAACCTGCAGGAATCCCCCCGTCAGCTCCAGCGCGCGCTGCAGTTGCCCCCCGGCCAGCTCGATCCGCGCGCGCGCCAGCTTGCCGCGGAATGGCGTGCCCGGAACAAAGACGATGCCGGCATCGTGCGCGCCGCCCTTGCCTATTTCAGCAAGAACGGGTTCGTCTATACGCTCGAGGCGCCGCCGCTCAGCATCAACAGCATCGATGATTTCCTGTTCACCACCAAACAGGGATTCTGCGAGCACTATGCCTCGGCCTTCGTGTTCCTGATGCGCGCCGCGAACATCCCGGCGCGCGTGGTGACCGGCTATCTGGGCGGCGAATTAAACGATGTCGGCAACTACTACATCGTGCGCCAGTCCGATGCGCACGCCTGGGCGGAAGTGTGGCTGGCCGGACAAGGGTGGGTGCGCATCGACCCGACCGGCGCCATCGCCCCCGACCGGGTGGAGCGCGGCCTGTCTGCGGCCGTGTCCGACAGCGCCATACTGCCGTTCATGGAGCGCAACCCGCCGCAATGGCTGCGCGACCTGCGCTTCAACCTGGACGCGCTTGCCAACCAGTGGAACCAGTGGGTGCTGGGCTACGACGCCGAGCGCCAGTTCGCTCTCCTGACACGTCTCGGCATGGAATCCATCACCTGGCAGAAAATGGCACTCAACATGTCGGCCGGCATCGGCCTGGTGGTCGCGCTGTTCGCACTGTACATGCTGCGCCATCTGTACACCCGGCGGCCCGACAAGGTCCAGGCTGCATGGCTGGGATTGTGCCGCAAACTGGCCCGCGCCGGGCTGCCGCGCGCCGCGCATGAAGGCGCCCGGGATTATGCAGAACGGATTGCCGCTGCCCGTCCCGAACTTGCCGGCGCTGTCCTCGACCTCGCAGCACGCTACAGCGCGCTGCGCTACGGCGCGCCGGATGAAGACGGCGCCAAGCGTGATTTTCTGCAGCGCGCCGCGGCCTTCAAAGTCTGACAGGGTATAATCCGCGCAACCAATAAAACCTGACCCTCATGTTGATCACGCGCCGCCTTGAATTCGATGCCGGACATCGCATCCCCAACCACAACAGCCAGTGCAAACACCTGCACGGGCATCGTTACGTGATCGAGATCACCCTGTCCGGGGACATCATCACCGCTGAAGGCCTGTCCGAGCAGGGCATGGTGATGGACTTCTCCGATGTCAAAAACATCGCCAAGGCAAAGCTGGTCGATGCATGGGATCACGCCTTTCTCGTCTACCGCGGCGACAAGCCGGTGTGCGACTTCCTGGCCAGCCTGCCGGATCACAAGACGGTGATCCTCGATGTCGTGCCGACCGCTGAAAATCTCGCACAGGCTGCCTTTGATATCCTTAGCGCGGCTTACCGGGACAACTTCGGCAACCACCTGCGTCTCGAACAAGTGCGCATCTATGAAACACCCAACAACTGGGCGGACTGTGTAAGAGGTTGACTTGTATTGGCAGGGCAATCCGGCGTTTTTCTGGACATGAGCGGCGGCTTGGTTCAAAATGCGCGGCCTTGAAGGAGCCCCGGCACCGCCATCACAGGCGCACATATCTGCCGGGCAAACAACAGGGAAGCGTGGCCGAGTGGTTGAAGGCACTAGTCTTGAAAACTAGCGAGGATGAGAGTCCTCCGTGAGTTCGAATCTCACCGCTTCCGCCACTCAAACAGCCCAAAGAACTTGCTTAAACCCGCATGAAGTACCATTTTTGCGGGTTTTTTGCGTTTCAGCGACTACTGATAGCAACGCATCAGTGAAGCGGATAATGCAATTCCGGCTGATAATCAGCCCGTTCGGCATGATACGGATCGATTCATGAAACGGTGACCGATATGCGATTAGTTACAGGGAATTGTTCGGGATGGGCAGCATGAAAATCAAATTCGCAATCGCCACCAACGACTCATACCAGTGCGTCCTTGAAGCCTTCCTGAAAGCAGGATGGCAACTGGAGACGCTGTTCGTCTCGCCCGATAACTGGATGCACAGCAACAGAATGGTGACTGCACGCGCCTTGGAACTGGGTGCAACCGTTAAAAGTTCAGCGATAACCCTTCGCGACCTGGCCGAACTCGGCCAGATTGGCTGCACGACCCTCGTCGTGGCGAGTTACAAATGGAAAATCCCGGACTGGCGTCCATATCTCGAGCATGCGGTGAATTTCCATCCGTCACCGCTTCCAGAAGGACGCGGGCCCTACCCGCAAGTCAGGGCGATACTCGAAAACCGCACGAGCTGGGCGGTCACCTGCCACCAGATCAATGAAGAATTCGACCAGGGCGACATACTCGATGCTGAAAATTTTCAGATCGATCCGGACGAATGCCATGAAACACTGCAATTGAAAGTACTGATGGCAGCCACCCGGCTTGCGGAAAGGGTCGCCACCGGCTTCGATTCCCTCTGGACTGTGGCCCGGCCGCAGGGGCCGGGAAGCTACTGGCCGCGCTGGTCCGATGCGGAACGCAAGATCGATTTCACTCAGCCGGTCTGGAACATCATGCGGCAGGTCCGCGCGTTCGGCGACCTGGAATGCATGGCAACGATCAACGGCGTATCCATCTTCATCCATCGCGCGAATGGCTGGACCGAACCGCACTTGGCAAGGCCGGGCACGCTGGTGCATTCCAGCGAACTGGCAATGGTCGTCGCGGCCGCGAACGGATTTATCGCGATCACCGAATGGAGCTTCACCGCGCCGGGTGCAATCGCCTCAAAATTGAGGTGCTGAGTGTACCTGCATCTATCCAGCCTTGTTACACAGGGAAAGACACAGCAGGCCCTGGACGCGGCTGGTGCCGCACTGGCAAGCGATGGCGATAACCCGGCGTTGTTGATGCTTGCCGGCCTGTGCGCATCCAGGCTCGGGAAGAACGCAAAGGCAGAACAATTTTTCCGAAGGGCGATCGTTGCGGCGCCATCGGATCCTTCTGCCTATTCCAGCCTTGCGCTCATCCTGGAAAGAAGGAGGTGTCTGGATGAAGCGGAACTGTGCCATCGCAAGGCCGTTGCGCTGGATGCCGGATCGATCGAATTTCGTTTCAATCTGGCCCATTTTCTCGCCGTATCCGAACGGGACGGGGATCTGGAAGAGGCCAAGACGATCTTTCTCGACGTGCTCAGGAACGCACCGACCGATGTCAGGGCATGGAACGATTTGGGTAACCTGCTTTTTGCAACCGGATATGCTTCCGCCGCGCATACTGCATACTCCGCTGCAATCACCTACCATCCCCGTGAAACGACCGCGCATGTCAATCTGGCCAATGTTCTGCTGCACATGGATGACCTGCCAGCCGCAGAAAAACATTTTGCAATCGCGCTGAACATCGACCCTGGACTGCCCATCGCCCATCAGGGCATGGCTTCCATCCACCAGCGTCAAGGGAATGAAGACAAGGCACGCCACCACCAGAACCTAGGATTCGGCATGCAACCGATTGCCGTCCTGGACTATCGCGGACGTAGCCAGCCCAAGCAATTACTGATCTTGCGGTCAGCCCTGGAAGGAAACATACCCTGGCGCTTCCTGATCGACCGCACAGTGTTCCAGACGACAACCGTTGCGGTCGAATACTTCGACAGCCAATCCCGTCTGCCCGCGCATCATCTGATCTTCAATGCGATCGGCGATGCCGATTTGTGCCGCAACGGCCTGGAGATTGCGAATCGGCTCATAGACAGGACAACGACAGCCGTGATCAATCGCCCGGAAGCGGTATCGCGAACCGGTCGGCTGACAAATGCCGAACGGCTGGCGAACCTTCCCGGCGTGATGTCGCCGCGCATGACCCTGATCGCGAAAAAAGATTTACGCTCCGGTGACGCGCTCGAAATGCTGACGCAAACTGGAATCACCTTTCCGATGTTGCTGCGTCCGCCGGGTTTTCATGGCGGAAATTATTTCGTTTGGGTAGACGGTCCTGACGGGTTAAAGCAGACCATTGAAGATTTGCCTAGCGAAAACCTGCTGGCGATCGAGTTTCTCGATTCTCGTTCTGCGGACTCCCTGTACCGAAAATACCGGGTCATGGTGATCAATGGCTCGCTCTATCCAATGCATCTGGCCATATCAAAACAATGGAAGGTCCATTATTTCAGTTCCGACATGGCCGTGAACCCGGCATATCGCAACGAAGAGCAATCGTTCCTGGAAAACTTTGCTGCACACCTTGGGCCAGCCGCGATTTCCGCACTGGAACAGATCAATCAAGCCGTCGGCCTGGATTATTACGGGATCGATTTCGGCATCGGCAGCAACGGGGACATCCTGTTGTACGAAGCCAATCCAACGATGGTGATCAATCCGCCCAGCCCCGGAGAGCTTTGGGATTACAAGCGCAGCGCCATAGAAAACGCATTGGCTGCGACAAAAAGAATGTTGGCGGAACGTGCAGCAACCTGATTTCGCGATGCAATAAACCAGTCATCATTGGACATTCATGCAGATTTAACGGTCGGGTCAATTTCGGAAATTTTTCGAAGAATTTTTGGGGCAGTGATAGCGACTTGAACCAGCAGACAGTGCCCGATTCTTGCATTCTTATAGTCTGCCAAAAGGCAGTCGCGAATGACCGCTTGTATCGTTCAATTTCAGGGGGTAGATTTTCTGTATCGGCCAGTTGCTGCCGTTTGCAAGTAGCGGCTTTGCGGCAGTGAGTTTTGGGAGGGTATAGAAATTTTTTGTAAATGGTCATTTGGGAGGAAACGGCCGCCACTTTGGAACAAGTCCAACGGCTGAAAAAATTCTTGCACCCTCATGGCGGCTACTACGATAAATTAAAAAGGCGGCCGCTCGGGCCGCCTTCAACAACTCCCAGTACTAGAAGTACTTAGATTTTGCCGGCCTTAACAGCTGCAAAAAGTGCTTTTGCCGCATCATCTTCATGGCCCTTAATCAAGGCGTTATACTGGCTTGTCATAACGGCCGCCTGGCCCTTAAACTTAGGCTCAGAGTTTGCTATTTTGCGATCTTCCACCTTAAAGCCGGACTTGAAAACCTTTGCCAGAGCTGCCTCACTGCCATATTTCTCCGCAACTCTTTTCCAGGCGGGACCTACAACGTCTTTATCAACCGCATGGCAAGCCTTGCATGGTCCGGTTGAGAAGGCGCTCGCCGTTGCAGATACAGCCATCAATCCAGCGGCAGCCACTAAAAGCTTAAATGATTTTTTCACGCTACATTCCTCCATTTATAAATCCGAATCAAAAAAACAGGGTAATTAAAGAATTTAATTACCCCGAATGCTAAGCACGTCTGGAGACACGCTAAGCACGTCTGATACTACGTAACGTGCTAGTGTTTTAATATATCACAATAATTGAAATTTATATCTATGGAAACGCCGAATAAGTCCACGCGATGAATGTGTAGTGCGTTAATGCCCGAGGTAACTCCACGAGGCGAATGAAATGAAACAACAGACGTTGGCAGTGAATGGATTCGAGGCATTTGGGAAGACAACGCGCAAGGCGGAGTTTCTTGTGCGCATGGATAAGCTCGTTCCTTGGTCAGAATTTTGCGCAGTGATTGATCCTTTCTATCCGAAGGCTGGAAATGGGCGTCCGCCGGTTGGTCTGGAACGCATGCTGCGGATGTACTTCATCGCCAACTGGTTCAACCTGTCCGATATCGCCTGCGAAGATGCCTTGTATGACATCCCGGCATTTCGTGATTTTTGTGAATTTGACCTGGGGTGTGAGCGCATCCCTGACGCCACGACCCTGATGAACTTCCGCCACTTACTAGAGCAGTACAATCTGGGTGCCGCAATGTTTGGAAAGGTGGGCGAGTTGCTTCTCGCCAATGGGATGAAACTCTCAGGCGGTACCATTGTGGATGCCACCATCATTGCCGCGCCAAGCTCGACCAAGAACGCCGACAACGCCCGCGATCCCGAGATGCACCAGACCAGGAAGGGCAACCAGTGGCACTTCGGCATGAAGGTACACATTGGCGTGGATAGCAAAACCGGCCTCGCTCACAGCGCCACGGTCACACCCGCCAATGTCCACGACAGTCAGGAACTGCCGAACCTGCTGCATGGCAACGAGACTCGGCTGTATGGTGACAGCGCCTACATTGGCCAGAAACAAGTACTCAATCAGGTTGCGCCAAAAGCAAAAGACTTCACCAACAAACGCGCCAGCCGCAGCACCCCATTGACTGATGCCGACAAGGAAACCAACCGCAGGAAATCGCAGGTGCGTGCCAAGGTCGAGCATCCGTTCCGGCCACTCAAGAACATCTATGGATTTGCCAAGGTGCGTTACCGTGGCTTGATGAAGAATGCCAACCGAGCCTTTGCATTGCTGGCACTGATCAATCTGGACAAATGGGGAATGCCGCTGCTGACAGGATAGGTGTGTCCAGCGTAGCAAAAATCAGGGGGATATCCCCTGAATGAGACGACATGCTGAGCCATTACAGATGAAAAACGACTTTTTGTTCAACAATTCGGATTCGTCAACACTACACCTGCACTACGCGGGGGCTTGTTCGGCGTTTCCTTA